>NZ_JAHLDV010000058.1 GCF_018861865.1 Clostridium frigoris | reverse complement strand
TGTTTGCTATGCCTATTTTTATTACTAACTGCTCTCTTAACACAAAAATTATAGTTCGATATTACTTCATACAAATTCAAGTTTTACATATTAGTTTCCGTGACTACTCTAGTAGATTATATCAATATTAGTTACATATAATCAACTGTTATTTTTGCATATATCTCAATTACTTTCGAATTTGCTTTAAAATTTCTTCAGTTACTAATTTACTTGAATTTAATACTAAAGATATACCAGGGCCAGGATGCATAGAGCTTCCTACAAAAAATAAATTATTAGCCTTATTTGATTTGAAATGTGGTCTAAAATAGTTTGTTTGCATTAAATTTGGACTAAGACCAAATGCTGTTCCAGCATAAGCATTAAATTTACTTTCCATCTCTAGTGGTGTAAAACAATTTATATATTCAATGTTTTCTTCTATATCTTCAAGCCCTTTAATGCTTTTCACTTCACTTAGAATAATATCTGTTAATAAATTAATATTATCTTTATCCCAAGTTACTTCTTTAAATAAGAGATTAGGCACCCTAATCATAATATTTAAACAATCACCCTCATTTTTCACCATGCTCCTATCTATTCTACTTGGACAATAAATATATAGAGAAGGACTTTTAGGCAAAGTACCTTTAAATGCTGCCTCAATATTTTCTTTAAAGTTTTTACCAAGGTATATATTATGAACTGATAATTGTGGATATTTTTTTCTAAGGCCTAAATATATAATAAAAGTAGAACATGAATATTTCATCTCAGATAGCTTTTTATCCGTATATTTATCTTTATAATACTCGTCTTTTACTAGGTTTTTAATAGCATACGGAAAATCAACATTACATACAACTATATCAGCTTTTTTTATACCTTGAGATGTTTTTACACCAATAGCTTTACCCTTTAAAAATATAATTTCCTCAACAGCTACTTCTGTCTTTATAGTTCCACCAAATTCAAGTATTAACTTTGATAAAGCATTAACAAATGAATACATACCACCTTTAAGATGCCACAATCCATATAACTGAGATACAACAGGTATAAGAGTATAGATGTTTGGGCCATTAAAAGGGGATATACCAACGTACATAGTCTGAAAGGCTAAAAAATTTCTAAGATTTTCATCTTTTATATATTTTGAAATATAATCATATGACGTAGAAAGGGTATGTATTTTTAGTGCTTTTAATAAAGTATCTAAATTAAATAGATCCTTAAAACTTTCCTCAGATCTTTGTAGAAAATATTTGTTTGAAATTAAATATTTTTCATAAACATCAGATAATAATTTAAAATATCCTAAAGAATCTTCTTTTGAAATACCTTCTAAAGTTTTTGTCAAACAAGGAATATTATTATTAAAATCATTAGTAGTTCCGTCAGCAGAAAAAAGCCTATAAATAGGATCTATTTGTATGAATTCTAGATAATCTCTATAATTTTTATTAACATATGAGAATATTTCTTTATAAGGATCGGGCATCATTAAAATAGAAGCTGATAAATCAAAACGAAAATTTTTATTTTCTATAAGATTTACCCTTCCACCTATAGTTTTATTTTTTTCGTAAATTTCAACATCATATCCATTACTTAGAAGCCTTAAAGCCGTAGATAGTCCTCCAATTCCAGCACCTACTATAATTACTTTTTTATTCATAAAAAACTGCTCCTTCCAATAATCCCATAATATATTATTTAGTATTCCCAAAATTTCTAATAATTATAATAATAAGACTGTTCAAATAAAAAAAGAAAACAGTGATTTTAAGTCACTATTTCCATTATGGTTCTGATTGTCTTTATTATGGATTAATTTATTTATTAGTTTTATTATATTTTTCAATAGCACTATTTGCTGTTTTTGATGCATTGTCTAGGGCCTCTTGTGGTGTTTGTTTTCCTCCAAGCATAGATTCAATATTAGTTTCAGTTGCAGCTCTTGCTTCTGGGAATACACCAAGAAGTGCTCCTTTTGAATCAGGAGTAGATTCATGTAATTGATCTATAGCTGTTTGAAATTGTGGGTATTTGACTAAATTATCCTTAACCTCTTTAAGATCATAAGCCTTTTTATTAACAGGAAAATATCCAGTATTAGCATTCCAATACGCTTGCTCTTTAGCTGATACCATGAACTTTAGAAATTCCCACGATGCTTGCTGTTTTGCTTCATCTTTCTTGTCCATTATCCAAAGTGAAGCCCCTCCTATAGAAACACCACCTTTGTCTATACTATTAACTTTAGGTAAAAATCCTGTTCCTACTTCAAACTTCTTGTTTACTCCAGTTAAAACTGAACTTAGAGATGCCGTTGAGTCTAAATACATTGCTGTATTACCAGCCATAAAAGCATTCTGAGTATCCTCTGTTTTACGTCCAAAATTTCCTACATCACCTGAGTCAACTAGCTTTTTCCATTCATTTAGTAAAGTTAGTCCACCACCATTTTTATTATATTCAACTGTCGTTGCAGCTTCGGCTCTTCCATTACCATTGTTTGCATAATTTTTGCCTTGCTTAATCATAAATTGTTCAAAAAACCAAGCATATATAGGCATTGCATAACCATATTGAGTTACCTTACCTGAGGCATCCTTTTTTAGAAGTTTTTTTGCCATAGTTTCAACTTCTGTTAAGGTTTTAGGTGGAGTATTTGGGTCAAGCCCTGCTGCTTTAAAAGCAGTTTTATTATAATAAAGTATTGGTGTTGAAGAATTAAATGGCATAGAATTTAATTTTTTATCTACTGTATAATATGCAAGCAAATTTGGTTCTAGGACAGAGGTATCATATTTCTCCTTATCTATAAAATTCTGAACTGGAACTATAGCCTTACTATCAATCATATACCTAGTTCCTATATCATAACACTGCATAACATCTGGGCCCGAATTGCTTAACTGGGAACTTTTCAATTTATTAAGTGCAGCATCATAATCACCTTGAAATTGAGCGGTAACTGTAATATCTTTTTGAGAATTATTAAAATCCTTTACTAATTTATTAAGTGAAACTCCTAAGTTACCCCCCATTCCATGCCAAAATGTTATATTAACATGTTCTGCTTTAGCGCCTGTTACTGTTTTAGAACTTGCTTGTTTAGTTGCGCTACCACACCCACTTAACATTGAAGCCGAAACCATAACCGCAAGCAAAGTTGAAACCAATCTTTTTTTCATTAATAAATCCCCCTTAAAATATGTATTAACCTTTAACTGACCCTGACGTCATTCCATCAATTAATTGTTTTTGACCGATTATAAATATAAATATAGATGGAATTATGATTATTATAATTCCTGCAAGCATCATACCAAATGATTGTACCTCTGCAGATTTAAGCATAGTCATTCCTATTTGAACTGTCCTCATCTCTGGTTTGCTTGTTATAAGCAAAGGCCACATATATTGATTCCAGGTTAATAAGAACATATAAATTCCTAGTGATCCAATTATAGGTTTTGAAATAGGCATAAGAATTTTAGTTAAAAATTGAAGTCCAGTGCATCCATCTATGATTGAGGCTTCTCTAAGTTCTTTAGGCACCGTTAAGAAATATTGTCTCATCATAAAAATTCCCATGGCTGATGTTAAATATGGTAATATAAGACCTGTGTATGTATCTAATAAGTTTAATGAACTTATAGTCAAATAATTGGAAATAATAATTGCCTCTCCAGGTACCATTATTGTAGCAATCATAATTATGAATAAAATCTTTTTCCCTTTAAATTCGTAAAATGCAAAAGCATAAGCGCTAAGACAAGAAGTAATTATTTGCCCAATAGTTACAACTGTTGCGACTAAAAAACTGTTGAACATAAATCTAAATATAGGCACTGCTGCGATTACATCTTTGTAGTTACCTAGGAAAAAGCTATTAGGTAAGAACTTTGGTGGCATAGTATGAATTTGGTCTGTCGTCATAAATGTTACTGACAATGCATATAAAATTGGAGAAATAATAAGTAATCCAACAAGAATATTTATTGCAAGCAAAATTATATTACTTTTTTTATTTTCCATTAAGAATAATGCACTCCCTTCTTTTCATAACTAAATTGAAACATCGCTATAACAAACATAAGTATAAATAATATAATTGACTGTGCAGACGCGGTATCAAACCTCCCATTAAAAAAAGCTTCTCTATAAATAGAAAATACCAACACATTTGTGGAGTCTCCAGGGCCACCACCGGTTAATATATTTACTTGCCCAAATGATTGAAATGCATTCATAATATCCATAAATACCATGAAAAATAATGTAGGTGATATCATTGGAATAATAATTTTAAATAACTTTCTAAAATATCTTGCTCCATCAATAGATGAACTTTCAAGTATTTCCTTTGGAACATTCTTTAGACCCGCGAAGATAAATATGAAGTTTACTCCTATATTCATCCAAATGGTTACAAACGTAACAGATAAGAGTGCCCAATGTGGGTCTATTAACCACCCAATACTTGTTTTTAGAATATTATTTAACATTCCTATACTTGGATGAAAAATTATCCCCCAAATAATTGATGCTGATGCTGATGATACTGCTATTGGAACAGCAAACATTACCTTTGATATACCAATTCCTTTTACTTTATTATTTGCAAGTAGTGCTAAAACAAGGCCGATAACTACAGATGGAATAGTTGTAATAACAACAAATTCCATTGTCACAACTAAGCTATTTATAAAATCTGCTGAAGTAAACATATCTATATAGTTTTGAATTCCAATAAATTCCTGAAATTCTCCATGAGCGTTTGTTAAACTAAAACTCATATATAAGGTTTTAAAAAACGGATAATAAATGAAAACTCCAAATAACAATAAACTTGGAAATAAAAATGCATATGGTTCTAATTTTTTTTTTACACTTATTCTAGTCTCTTTTGGATCTAGATTGATTTCCTTTTTCTTAGCTGAAATAATTTCACTCACTAATTTCTCCTCTCTAGTTCATATATTAATTTATTACAATTACTATTGTAGATAATATATGTTAAGGAAAAAGGTAGTTATCGTTAACTTTAAGTTAAGTGAATATTAACAAGTTCTATAATATAGGGACTAAAAAATAACGAACCCCATTGTTTTAATAAACAACAGAGTTCTTATATATTACTACAATAATATTTATTTTTTAGGGCTTAATAGAACTTTCTTTAGTTTATCTGGATAATTAGTAATTATTCCATTAACTCCAGCTTTAATCATCTTTCTCATACACTCTTCATCATTCACAGTAAAAGGATTTACTAATAATCCTTCCTTTTTCGCATTATCAATGATTTCCTTATTAATTGATTTGTAATATGGATGCAAAGCATCGGCCCCTGTATGTTTGCAATATATTTCTGGCTGGTAAAGTCCGGCCATGTATAAAAGTCCTGTTTTTATTTCTTTAGAAATCTCTTTGCAGCGTACCATAGAGTAATGATTAAAGCTAGATAATATTACTTTGCCCTCATAATTATATTTATAAATCATCTCTATAAGTTTTTCTTCAATTCCTGGATATGTTACTTCTCCATTTTTTATCTCTAAATTAAGTAGTATGTTATTTTCTTTGGCCAAAATAATTAGCTGCTCTGCAGTTGGTATCCTTTCATTATTATAGTTATCATTAAACCAAGAACCTGCATCCAATTTACTTAGATCAACATATCTAAAGTCTTTTATAAGCCCCGTACCATTTGTAGTTCGGCATACGTTCTCATCATGAATAAGTACGAGTACCCCATCTGAAGTCATCTGAACATCAGTTTCAATCCCATTAGCCCCTAGTTCAATTGCTTTTCTAAAAGAAACCATTGTGTTTTCAGGAAAATAACCACTAGCACCCCTATGTGCATAATTAATTAACATACAAATACCTCCCATTATATTCTTAATAAATATTGCTATTTTAAATTCACTTATAATTACATTATAAGTGAACATTGTTACAAACAGATTAAAAGAATGTTAATTAAATCATCTCCTGCGGAGCTGAAAATTAACAACTTTGGAAGCAGATTTAGACTGCCACCAAAGCAATTTTACTGGGCTAGACAACTGCCACTTATAGAAGATGGCAGACTTGAAGCTTCCAAAATGTTGTTAAATTTCAAGCAATAGGAGTAATAAAACGCCAAACAGATTCATAAATCTTTTTCCACAAACCACGCTTAGAATAAGTTTCAATATCAAATATCGTACAATTTTCGATATCATTCAAAAATGTATCACGACATTTAATAGCAAATTCATTGTTATAAATAAATGCATTAATTTCATAATTAAGACTAAAGCTTCTAATATCAATATTTGCAGTTCCTACTGTTGAAACATGATCATCTATAACAAGTGTTTTTGCATGAAGAAAACCTGAGTGCAAATACACCTTTACACCATACTTTAGAAGTTTTGCCACATTTAATAAGGAAACAGCATAAATAGGTTTTTTATCTGGTATACCAGGAAGCATTATTCTAACATCAACACCACCAGCAGCTGCCATCCTTAGCGCATCTAATATAGTTTTATCTGGAATAAAATACGGCGACTGAATATATAAGTATTTTTTTGCAGTGGTAATCATCTTAACATAACTATCTTTTATTGAGTCATTTCGGCTACTAGGTCCGCTTGAGATTATTTGCACTCCTACATTACCTTCTTCTATAGGGTCATAAAAACTTTTTAACAACCTTTCATCGAACTTAAATTTAGCCCTATTTATCTTTCTAAAGCTTTGATTTTGTAAAAAAACCAAATCAGACCAAAACCTTGTTTGAAATGACAGTACACTGTAACCAGTCATACGTATCGTTGTATCCCTCCAAGGTTTATTTATCTTTTTCAAACCAAAATATTCGTCACCCACATTAATTCCACCAGTATGAGCAATTTTACCATCGACAATAACTATTTTTCTATGTAATCTGTAATTTACAAGCAATAAACTTTTTATGATAGATGGTAAAAATCTGTACACATGCCCACCAACTTCTTTGAGCTTCTTAAAATCACTCATATGAGTATGTAAAGACCCAATCCCATCATATATTAAAGTTACTTTTACTCCCTGACTTGCCTTTTCTTCTAAAAGAGATATAAATTCTTTACCTATCTTATCTTTTGCTTTAAAAATATAATACATTACTTCAATACTTTTTGTAGCATTTTTAATATCTTCAAAAACCATAGAAAAAGTTTCCTTAGCATTTAATAAAAGCTCTACTTCATTATTTTGAGTAAAATAACACATTATATTTTTTGAGTTCATGGTAATCAAATCTCTGTATTTTTCAGTTTCTACTTCTCTAAACTGTATTTTACCTGTATCAATATTATGAATATGTTCATCTAGCACTTTATTGTATTTTTCTTCTATTTCACCCATACCATATTTTTTTGACATGATACGCATTTTATATTTACTACCAATTAAAAAATAAAAAATAAAACCAACATAAGGTAAAAAAAAGAATACTAAAAGCCATGCAAATATAACTCTTGTATCACTTCGTTTTATAAAAATCAGTTTCAAAACACACATTATATTAAATACATATATAAATATTAAAAAAATGCTTGATAAATCCATGTTGACCCCCGTAAATATTATATTTTAGTTGATTAAATACAACTTCATTAATCACTATTATACTTCATGTAACCTAATAAATATTATAAAATCTTAGGTGTATTAAATAATATTTAAAAATAAACCACTTCATCAAAGAAGTGGCTTATTTATAAAATAAAAATTAAATTTCATATTTAAAATATTACTGACGATTATTTTATTCTAAGACTAATTCTTGAATTGATTTACCTGGTGGTACAATTGGATATACCCCTTCTTCTTTATCTATTACACAATCTATAAGCATAGGTCTTTTTTCCTTTGTTACTATTTTAAGTACATTATTTAATTCATCTGTACTTGTAACTCTATATGCTTCAATTCCATAAGCCTCTGCAAGCTTTACATAATTTACTTCATCACCAATATCTGTTTCACTGTATCTTCCATTGCTAAACATTCTCTGCCACTGTCTTACCATTCCTAGGGTATGATTATTCATAATTACTGTAACTATAGGAAGCTTATACTTTGATATAGTTTGAAGTTCATTACAGCTCATTCTAAAGCTTCCATCACCGGTTACCAGAAGCACCCTTTTGTCTAAATTGCCCATTTGGCTTCCAATTGCAGCCCCCAGTCCAAATCCCATGGTTCCAAGTCCTCCTGAGGTTACAAATGTTCTAGGGTACTTGAATTTCCACATTTGCGCAGTCCACATTTGATGTTGTCCTACATCAGTTGTAACAATTGTATCTTCCTCAAGAGCACCATTTAAGCATTTTAGCACATCAAGATGTGTAAAGTTGTTCCGTACGGTATTCGCATAATTTAAAACCTTAAAGTTTTCTATCTCCTCATGCCACGACTTCCTATTTTTTTGCTTCATAAAAGAAATTAAATTTTCTAGTATTGTATTCATATCTCCAACTAAAGATAAGTCTACTCTCTTATTTTTATCTATCTCAGTCTCATCAATATCAATATGAATTATTTTTGCAGATGGTGCAAATTCGTCTCCTTTCCCAATTACTCGATCACTAAATCTTGCACCAATTGCTATAATTAAATCACTATTTGTCACGGCTAAATTTGTTTCGCGAAAGCCATGCATTCCTACCATTCCAAGGGACAATTTATTATCTCTTGGAATAGTACCAAGTCCCATTAATGTATTTGCCACAGGAATACCTCCAAGTTTTGCAAACTCACACAAATTATTTGAAGCATTAGCTGTTTTAATTCCACCACCAGCATAAATTATAGGTTTCCTTGAAGACTCAATCATAAAAATTGCTTCTTGTATTTTTTCCATTTTTATATTAATAGTAGACTTTTGTATTTCATCTTTTTTTTCTACCCTTGTATATTCTGTTTCACTTAAAAAAATATCCTTTGGAATATCAATAAGTACTGGTCCCGGTCTTCCACTTTTAGCTATTTCAAATGCTTTTCTTATAGTATCTGCTAATTCTTTTTCATCCTTTACAATGCAGCTATGCTTTGTAATAGACAAAGTAATTCCCATTATATCTATTTCCTGAAAAGAATCACGTCCAAGCAAACTTCGTGCAACCTGTCCTGTAATTACAACCATTGGAATAGAGTCCATGTAAGCCGTTGCTATTCCAGTTATAGTATTCGTTGCTCCAGGACCTGAGGTTACAAAACAAACTCCAACCTTTCCTGTTGATCTTGCATACCCATCTGCTGCATGAACTGCCGCTTGTTCATGAGCCGTTCTAATGTGAGTGAAATAATCAAGTTCATCATAGAGTGCATCATAGAGTGGAATCACAGCTCCACCTGGATAACCAAATAAAATATTTGCCTCTTGCTCCTTTAAACACTTAAGTACAATTTGAGCTCCATTAAGTAACATATTATCACCTTCTTTTTAATTTTTTAATTAAATCATCACCTTCGGCGTTGCGAGCTCACCCTTAACCTCTTCAATTTCATATACATTTATAATTTTTCTAAGCTGCATCATTGCTTGTTCTATCCCTAAATTAGAATATTCCTCTATTGTTATCCTTAAATCTGAATACCCATCAATTTCAACTTCTGTCATTACAAGACCTTTTATTTTAAATTCTTTTCTCCTTAAAGTGTTTGTAACTCTTACTAATGCGTCTATCCCATGTTCCACCTTTGCACTTATAGTTTTATACATTACAACTCCCCCTTCTACTCTCAAATAAAAAATCTCCCATCCCTATAAACACACTTAGCTATGTTTATAGGGACGAAAGATTCGTGGTACCACCCTAGTTCGTAATTTACTTTTGTAAATCACCTCATTATTTTTATAGCTCAGGAGTGATTATTACATATCCTTACAACACCAACTCTCAGCAAACATTGGCTCTCTGTGGTTTTAAATATGATATCTTTGTCTCCTTCATAGCTTTATTCATTATATTATTTTATTTTTTATTATATGTCTGTAAATTTAAATTGTTAACAACATTTTTTTACATTTCATCTATACTTATCTAAGAAAACTTTTCATTAAAAATAAAAGTTTTCATCCCTATAAACACATATGTATATATGTTTATAGGGACGAAAACTTTCGTGGTACCACCCTAGTTCATAATTCAAATAAATGAATCACCTTATTATCAGCTCCAAGAAATTCAATTTAAAATCAGGGAATTCCTTTAAACTCTAACCTCGTAACGGTGGTATCCGTCCATGTTTACTTTAAAGATTACAATATTAATTGTAACTTTATTTGAACTAGGAAGCTCTAGAGTGATATATTTATTTCCACTATAACACCAATTCTCAACAATTATTGGTTCTCTGTAGTTATGATTTGAAATTTTTTTCTCCATCATCGCTTTATAAATTTTATTTTAAATTTAATCTTAATACATATAATATTCTAAGTTCACGCAATTGTCAAACAATTTCATGTATTTTTATAAAATTCTTTTATTTTATTGTTACCTTTAAAACAAACAACCAATTAATATGATTAATATCACCTCAACTGTTTATTCTAATATATTTATTATTTATTATTTTTAATTGGAAAATAAATTTCAGTTGTTTTATCATTAATAGTTTTAAATTCATATCCATTATCTTTATAAAATTTTATTACCCCAGGCAACGCCTTACATGTATTTTTATGCATATAATCACAATGCATAAGCAGTATTATGGGTTGATCTTTAATTGTAATCTTAGTTGCTTCTCTATATAGTTTATCAGGAGATGTATTACAATTAACTCCATCTGACATAACAGCATTCCAATCATACACTTTAAAGTTATACCCGTGAAGTTCTTCTAAAAAAGCCTTAGTTAAATGTTTGCTACTACCAGACGGAAATCTTATTATTGTTGGCTTAACTCCTATAATAGAACTAATTTCACTTTGAGATTTTAACATTTCAGATATAAATCCTTTTCTACTTGAGTATATTTTATTATATGTGTGGGTATAAGTATGCAGACCTATACTATTTCCCTGCGTATAGATTCTTTTTACCATATCCTCATAACCTTTTATTTGATTCCCTATAAGAAAAAAAGTAGCTTTTACATCATTTTGTTTAAGTATATCTAAAACTTTATCTGTCATAACACTTGGTCCATCATCAAATGTTAAATATATTACTTTTTCATCACTTCTACTTAGTGTAGAATAAGCCATTGCTGTTTGGATCTCAAAGAAACAAGATAAAAGCAAAAAAATTGTAAACATAGTTAAACTTTTTCTCGTCATATTATCTCCTCCATAAAGTTAGTTAAACTTAAAAATTTATAACTTGAAACTTACTATTTATTATTATCTAAAATAACCTATATCATAAGTGGAATTTAATACTAATATCAAAAATAATAAGAATAAGTATATAAAATATTATTTTACGTAGCTAGAATATGGTGTATAATATTTTCAAGACTTAGAATAATATCTAGTGTAAATAAAAATAGGTGGTGTTAATAAATGAAACCTGTATTAATGTTTATAACAGACTGGTGTCCTTACTGTAAACAAGCATTTTCTATTATAGAAGACTTAAAAAATGCTAATCCAGAATATGCAAACATTGAAGTTAAAATAATCGATGAAGAACGTCAACCTGAAATAGCTAAACAATACGATTATTACTATGTTCCTACATTTTATGTGAACGAGGTTAAGATACATGAAGGCGTGCCATCTAAAGATATTATTCGAAAAGTATTCGATGAAGCTTGCAAATAAATAAAGATTCATAACCTAAAAACAAACAGAAGTTATTACTACTTCTGTTTGTTTATTGTATTAACTAATAATTTCAAAATATCAGTATCTATTTCTCCAAATACTGATTTATCATTTCTTATTGCGGTCCCAAAATGATACGCAGGTGCCTTTGTTTTCTCTATAATCTCTTTAATGTTTTCAAGATTTAATCCGCCACCAGCTATTACATTAATATGTTTTGATTTTTTTACCATTTTTTTAATTATTGGAATATTTTTGAGTATATCCCCCATTCCACCCGATGTAAGAACATTTTTAATTTGGCTATAATTCGTTAAAACCTCTATACCTTTAACCGGATCTACCAGCTCATCAATAGCCCTATGAAATGTTACATCAATGCCATCACATGCTTTTAACAGTTTTTCTAAAGAAGGCACACATATTTCATTATTCTTGTTTATTACCCCAAAAACTACACCATTTACATTTAGTTTTTTTGCAATTGTGATATCTTCTACCATAAGTTCAATTTCTTCATCTGTATATGTAAATGATTTACCATGTGGTCTTATCATCACATTTACTGGTATATTAACACTTTGCACTGCTCTTTTTATTAGAGAATAGCTGGGCGTCAAGCCTCCTTCAGATAATGCACTAACAAGCTCTATCCTATCAGCACCACTTTTTTCAATTCTTTTTACATCCTCTATTGTCGCTGCAATAATTTCAATCATTTTTAAGGCTCCTTCGTGAAAACATAATCTATATTATATCTATTTGTTATTTTACCATATATAATATATATTATATCCACAGTAATGTATAATGAATTTAAGATTTCTATAAACGACGCTTCATTAAAGGGAGAGATTTTGTTGATTACATATATTAATAATAAAGTACATGAATTTAATGACATAGAAAAAGCATTTTCTGAAAATTCAAATACAGATGAAATATTTTGGCTTAATATTAGTAACCCAACTCCTAACGATTTTAAATTTTTGAAAAATAAGTTTAATTTCCACCATCTGACTATTGAAGACTGTATGCATAAAGCTAAGAGGTCTAAAATAAACGATTATAATGATTATCACTTTTTAATCATTTCCACAACAGATAATAATGTTAGCAATACATTTTCTTATAGCAATATCTATATATACATTAGTTTGAATTATATTATAACAATATATTATGGTGAAAATAGATCCATAAAAAAAATTATTAATGATGTGAATAATGGGCTCAAAATTGTATCTAGTGGAAGTGATTTTGTTTTATACAATATTCTTGATGATGCTATAGACCACTTATTTGTTGTGACTGATAAAGTTGAAGAAAAAATTAATTTTTTAGAAGAAGAATCAATGAACAACCCCGTTCAAGCTACACTTAACAATATTATGAAAGTTAAAAAAAACGTAATTAAACTTAGACGAGTTGTTTCTCCACTACGAGAAGTTTTAAATACTCTCCTTCGCCATGATGATATTATAACTGAAAAGTATAGAGTATATTTCACTGACATATATGACCATACACTTCGAATATATGACTTAATTGAATCTGACCATGAAATGGTTACATCTTGCCTTGAGCTTTATTCTTCGCAGTTATCAAATTCTATGAATAAAGTTATGAAAATTTTAACAATAATTACTACTGTTATGATGCCACTTACAATAATCACTGGAATTTATGGAATGAACTTTCAAAACATGCCAGAATTACATGCTAAGTATAGCTATTTTATTACTCTATTTATAATGTTTTTCATTTCCTTTTGTGAAATTATATATTTCAATAAGAAGAAATGGTTATAATTAATAATAATAAATGGGTACCAACAATAAATAATTTATTGTTGGTACCCATTTTTTCCTACCTAAGTTTACTAGTTCCATAGAAATAACTAATTAAAATAACACTGAAATATCGTTAAAACTCGCTTTCCTCTACCTTCTCAATAAACTCAACACCCTCTAGCTGAGATAAAGCATCCTCAGCCTTAATATCATCTATAACTTTAGCATAAAGAATTATGCCTTTATTTACATCTTCATCCCATTCAAAATCAGTCATCACACTATTAATCCCTAAATATTCACCCATAGTACTTGCACTAATATTTGAGCCTCTATAAGTGTCAAGACCCTCCTTTGTAATTACAATCTCATAAGTTTTATCATTAACTGACATCCATTCTGCCTCCTCAAACTATATTTTATATACTTAATATAATGTTCTACATAAATCTAAAAATATACCTATACCTTTTATTTCCAATAAAAATAGAGCCCATTTTTGAGCTCTTAATTAAATTATCTCCTGGGTCGTTAAATAATATTTCCTAAGCAATATTTCTAAACTACAAAGAATGTTGCAGCAAGTATTATATAAACACTTACTAACTGTAATCCTTCCAACCAATTGGATTCACAATCATTACAAACTTTGTTTGCTATAATTACGGTTACACCTAAAGCCACTATTTCATATGTGTTAAATATTAATGCCATACTTACTTCCATAATGATTTTGCTACCCATAATATCTGTTACTAACTTAGTTTTTTACTATATGAACTTAATTGTGTTTTAGTTTCCTCCAATTGCCTCTCTACGACACTGGCCTGATCTATATGATTTACTATAGCATCAGATGTGGTTTTTAAAATTTCATCAACATCTAATATTTCTTTGCTCATGCTTTCAATATGTTGCTTTTGATTTGTTAAAATGTCTATTACGCCCCTTACTTCCTGTTCCACTTTCGCTACAGAATATAAACTACCCTCTATTTTTTCTACAGCATTATCAGAAGCTTTAACTCCTCTAGCAATAACATCATTAGATTTACCAGAATTATTTAGAACTATTTTTGTTTCATTCTCAATACTTCCTATTAAGTTTGAAATATCCTTAGTACTTTCTTTCGTCATTTCAGCCAGTTTTTTTATTTCACCTGCAACTACTGCAAAACCTTTTCCCTGTTCTCCTGCTCTTGCTGCTTCAATTGCTGCATTTAAAGCCAAAAGATTCGTTTGACTTGCAATACTGGTTATTAACTTAACAACTTCATTAACTTGGCTAAACTTTCTAGCCAATTCATTTATACTATCAGTAGTAGTCTTATTCTCTTTTTCTAAAGACTTTATTATTGTTACCATCTCTTCAATAGCCACCTTACCCGCGTGGGATTTCTTAACTGTATCTTCTGTAATATCTATAAGTTTATCACCTTCTGAATGTAAACTATCTGTTAATGTATTAGCATTCTTTGTTAAGTTAGAAATTTCATTCATATGTGCTTTCACTTTATCTGCAAGTTCACCCAAAATATTATGATCACTATCTACAATATGGTGCTGCTCTACAGTCTCCGATAACAGCGTACTCATGTCCTTAATAAAACTTGTAGTCTCATTATGAAACTGAACTTCCTTTTGTCTTGTTTCAGCTGGAAAATCAGTAGGCTTACTTTCTAATATTACAGGTTTTCTGTTTTTAAATAATTTCATTTGTTTTCCTCCTAATTTTATGTAAAAACTTTTTAATATTTGAAGCTTATTTTTATTTATATGATATCAATTTCATCCTTAATATACCATAACTAATTTTCACCATTCTATTATCGTATAAACATAATAAAAAGATAGGTTTTCTAAATAATTCCGCTGAAAGTTTCATATTTATCAACAATTCCATATTTATTGCCTATTAACATAGTTTTAATCTTTCTACTCGTGATATTACCCATTACATCTAATCACTCCAAATATTTATAATTGTTATATCGGTTATATAAGACAAAACTTTATACATTGCTCTCATATATGACTTTAATAAACATAATATTATCTATTCTACAGTTTTAATACTCAAAATAATTTTAATTAATTGTGGTAATAATAATAAATATATATTATATTTTACTAGGAGATGATAAAATGAAGGCAAATGAACTTTTAAATTACAACAACTGGGTTGTTGTTGGTGACGTATTAAATCCATCAAAATATGCTTGTAAAATTTTGAATTCACTTAAAACATATGGATTTAACGTTGTAGGTGTAAATCCATCTATTGAAAATAAAGGTGTTTATAACACTCTAAGTGATGTACCGTACAAGATAGAAGTTTTAAATTTATGTATTAATCCCTATAAAGGTATTAAAATTATTAAGGAAGCCTACGCGTTAAAGATAGAGAGAGTACTAATTCAACCAGGGGCTGAAAGTCTTGAAATACTAGAGTTTTGCAGCATAAATGGAATACATGCAATAGAGGGCTGTACGCTAGTAGAATTATCAAAAAATAGAATTAAGTAGACAATAAAGGAAGTGAATGTTTAGTGGTTTTGTGTGTTTTAAGAACACACAAGATCACTAAAGATAATATATGGATATAATAAAAATTAAGGGAAATACATTTTGTATCACTACTGGAATGACATATATACCCTTTTATAAGATTAATGATGAGGAAATAATTATGTTGGATTCTGGATGGGCAAAAGGTCAAAGACAAGGAATTGATGAACTACTAGAAAAGAACAACTTTAAGGTCGTTGCTATAATATGTACTCATGCACACGTTGACCATATAGGTAACAATGCTTTTTTAAAAAAGAAATTCAATTGTATAATCGCAATGCCAGCCTACGAAGCTCTTGTTTGTAGTTCAGTAATAAATCTCAAGCTTTATTACTGTAACCAAACATTATCTGATATTGCATTGCATTTTGGACATATGGTTTGTCAAACAGATATTATGATTTTTGATAATCAAAACTCAGTATGTGTATGTGGCACTACATTCAAAATTCTTCATACGCCAGGGCATAGTCCTGCACATATATGCATAATCACTCCCGATGATGTAGCTTATATTGGAGATACACTTATAAGTCATGAAGTCATGAATGGCTCTAAAATGCCCTATGCCTATATACTCACAGAAGATTTATTGAGTAAATCAAAACTCTATGACTTAAAATGCTGCAAATATATAGTGGCCCATAAAGGTGCATATACAGACATTACAGGACTTATAACTGACAATATAAATTTCTATAAAAACAGAGCAAAAGCAATATATACTCTCATAGATGGCGCTATGACAATGCAAGATATTCTAAAGACTGTAATTAAAAATTTTAATATTAATATTAGCAATAAATATAAATATACCCTTATCGAGCGAATGTTAAGATCATATGTTGAATATTTAAATGAAACAGGACTTATAACTTTAAATATAGATAATGGATTTCTTAAATACTCTAAAGTAAATGTATAGTTAGTATTCTAATTGTAATTTTTCTCCTTTTACTTCAAAAAACACTTTTTCACAACTGTACCTGTAAGTTCAGCACTCCTATCATCTGGCTGACTCCCGCCTACAAAAACCTGGAATACCCCTGGTTCAAGAATGCAGTTTAATTTCATCCTTACTAATTATAAGATTTGTATACTCAAACTTAGTATAGCTAAGTCCATAACCAAAAGGATAAAGTACAACATTTTCTTGTACATTTAAAATATTTTGTAAATTACATTTTAACATTATCTTTCAGGCTTATTTTATTTAAAAAGTTTTATTATTAAACGATATTTACATACCTATAACTATGATATAATTTAATACATGATAAATGAGGATAAAGACTTTAATGTAGAACTTGCATATAATGGTGAGGTCGCCCTTAAAAAAATAAAAGTGTATACAATGGAGATAATATACTGATATTATCTGTTTATACAATAAAAACTTAACAAAATATGGAGGAATAATAAAACTTATGAAAAAAAATGTAAGAATAATAATAATTTTACTGTTAATAGTCGTTTTAGGAGCAAGTGGATTTTATGCATATCTTAACTATTGTACAAAAAAATGGACAAGTCTTGTATACCCAGATGTAAAAATTGGTGATTTAGATATATCCGGAAAAACACTCGCACAGGCAAAAGATATAGTATCTCAAAAATACCAATCCACTATATTAAAGAAAAATGTAAATATTAAAACACCACAGAAAACTTATTCATTAAATTTCTCAAAAATGAGTGCAAAATATAATGTTGATGAAGCAGTTACGCAGGCTTTTAACTATGGCAAAGACTTGTCACTGTACAAAAGATATAAATTGATTAGGAACCCTGAAGTTAAAGTAATTAATATGAAATTCACCTATGATACTAAAGCTCTAACAGACCTAATTTCTAATATGAAAAAAGAAATTAATATTACCCCTAAAAATGCAAGTATTTATAGGAGTTCTGGCAATTTTGTTATTACACCTGATAAAAAAGGTTATACACTTATGGATGATAAACTAAAAAAAGAAATTCTTAGTAAAATAACTGGTGACATAAACTCTCCAGATATTTCGATAAATGCAGAGATTAAAACTGTATCAGCAAGTGTAACAAAAGAAAAACTTAAAACTGTTAACACAAGACTTTCAAGTTTTTCTTCTAATTTTAGTACTTCAGCATATGGTAGATCCACTAATATAAACCTTGCAACAAATAGTATTAACGGTACTATTATAATGCCTGGAGAAAGTTTTAGTTTCAATGGCACCGTTGGCAAAAGAACAGCCGCCAAAGGTTATCAGCCAGCACCAGTTGATATTGGTACCAAAGTAAGTTCTGATTATGGTGGCGGAATATGTCAAGTATCTACGGCATTATATAATGCAATACTTAGGTCAAACATTAAATCTACTGAGAGGAATCATCATTCCATCCCTTCAACTTATATACCACTAGGTTTGGATGCAACAGTAGATTGGGGTACTTTAGACTATAAATTTACTAATACCTTAAAATATCCTGTTTTTATTGAGAGTTTTGTTAGCAATAAGATACTAACTTTTAATGTTTATTCTAATTCAAGTTTAGCAAATAAATCTTATAATCTTGTTAATGATATATATGATGCTGTTCAACCTGGTCCTACACAGTATATAGATGATGCTACTCTTCCTGTTGGTAGTATTTCTCAAGAACAATTTCCTTTGATTGGATATAAAGTAAGAACCTATAAAGATACAATTCAAAATGGTAATGTTATTAATCATGAACTAATCTCAAATGATAGTTATCAGTTAAAAGATGAGGTAATTAGGATAGGCACAAAAAAAGTTAAATGATTACCTTTCTAAAAAAGACAAGTAAATATGCTAAGTAAAAAAGTTATATTAATTACATGTTTCATAAAAATAAACACATATAAATTTATATGTGTTTATTTTTTTAAAAAGAGGTATTTGGAAATATTTGGAGAATATTTATATATAAAAGTAGGAGGCGAATACAATGATCTATGATGCATTCAAAATTGCTAAACATTTAAATATAAGTAAAGTAACTGCATATGCTAAAATGAAACTACCTGAAGTGAAACCTTTTTTAATAACACACAACGGTAAAACCTGTGTAGATGAAAAAGGACTAGAAACAATTAAACAATGTCTAAAATATAATCAAACTGCCGAATCAGAAGTTGCAGCTACCGTAGTTGCATCTAACGTAGTAACTTTGTTAAAAGAGGATATGATTGAAATCCTTAAAAATGACATTGAATTTATTAAACAGCAATTAAATGTAAAAGATGGACAACTCTATGATATTAATAAATTATTGGAAAATACACAGGTACTTTTTAAACAAGAACAAGAGAAAAATAAGATCGTATTATCCTTACCCGAAACCATTAAAGAACACGATATTCAATTGCTTGATACACTAACCCATTCTCTTGAAAGACAAAGAGCTAAAGCATTAGCCGAAGAAGTTCTCCACAGAAAAAAAGGTATTTTCCAAAGATTCTTTGATAAGTAAAATATATATGACCTTCCTGTATGATAAGAGTATAATGTACTTATACAGTATGGTTTCGCAAAATAATAATAATTTTGTAATCATACTAAATCATTAGGAGGTAAATACATATGTTAAAACAAACAATAAAAGACGATATTATTAAATATATGAAAAGTAGGGATAAGATAAGACTAACTACTTTAAGAACTTTAATGGCGGACGTTAAAACTAAAGAAATGGATTCAAAGAAGGAAATTGAAGAAATCGATCTCGTAAGTATTATTGAAAAAACAATTAAACAATTACATGAAACCCTTGACTATGCAAAACAAGCTAATAATACAGAAATCATATCTGAATCAAAAATATCTATTGAAATGCTTTTGGTTTATATGCCAAAACAATTTACTGAAGATGAAGCAAAAGCAATTATTATAGAAGTTATTACTGAAAATGGTTTCAAGGGTAAAGGTGACATGGGAAAAGTTATGAAGGCTATTATGCCAAAACTCAAAGGTAAATATGACAGTAGGAAGGTAAATCCACTTGTAATTCAATTACTTTCTTAATTCAACATACGCACCACTTGTAGAAGTGGGCGATTGTAAACCGCAAAAGCGGTCCAGTTCTCATTGAACTAAGAACCGTAAGAAACAATATCCTTGTAACATAGAGCTTG
>NZ_JAHLDV010000057.1 GCF_018861865.1 Clostridium frigoris | reverse complement strand
TACGAACACCTCATTTATAAATTCTTATGAGGTAATTCTACACTATATTTTTGTCTGTTTGGGACATAATCAAAAATGGTATACTAGGACATTATCATAAACGGATCATATTAGTATTATAGTATTAATGCTTGACTTAATGATAAATAGAAAGTAATATAAATAACAATTAATTAAAAATGAATAAGCAATTATGACTAATTAAATAAATATATAATTCATTTTTAAGCTAAATCAATTAATTATTGTATAAATGGAGGTTAGGAACATGTTAATTTGTAATAAAGATAGAGTACAAAACAAGATTGAAACATTTGCAACATTTGGTGATGCTGGACACGGAGGTATAACAAGATTTTCTTTGTCAGAAGAAGCAATTAAGGCAAGAGCAGAATTCGTTAAGAGAATGGAGGCAGTTGGTGTTGTGACAGTTACTGATGACATGGCGAATATGTATGCAACTCTACCGGGAACAGAAGCTAATCTTCAAAGAATCGTAATGGCATCACATTGTGATTCGGTTAGAAATGGTGGTAACTACGATGGCATTCTGGGAGTTATAACAGCATTAGAAGTTGTTGAAACAATAGCTATAGAAAAAATTCCTCATAGGCATCCGATTACAGCAATGATTTGGACCAATGAAGAAGGTTCACTTTATGCACCTGCAATGATGTCTTCAGGCGTAGTTTGTGGTAAGTTTGAAAAAGATAAGATGTTAGAGTCTAAGAGTCCCAAAGGAAAGACTTTTGGTGAGGCGTTGGTGGAAAGTGGATATATAGGCGATGCTGCAAACAGACTTAATCCTAAAGATTATATGGCAATGCTAGAACTACATATTGAACAGGGCCCTGTGCTTGAGGTTGAAAAGAAGCAAATTGGCGTTGTTGAAGGCGTTGTAGGAATGATTAATTACAGAATTAGGACATATGGACAGGCGGATCATGCTGGAACTACACCAATGCCATATAGAAAAGATGCTCTATTGGCTGCAGCGTCAGTTCTTAAATATTTACATGCGGAGCTTGATAAACTTGATAGTAAACTTGTATATACAACTGGTGAGATTATTTGCCACCCATGTGTACATACGGTTATTCCTGATTTGGTTGACTTTTCATTGGATGCAAGACATCAAGATCCGGAAGTTATTAAACAAGTTGTTGAAATAATAAAGAATATGCCGAAGGTTTTTGATAAGTGTGAAGTTAAGTATCAAGAAGCATGGGCCCGTGATACAATTGAATTTAATGAAGAGTTAGTGGGTTTAGTTCAAAAGAGCGCAGATGAATACGGATATACAAGCAAAAAAATGTATAGTGGTGCAGGACATGATGCACAATACGTTGCAAGCATTATACCTACTACTATGATATTTGTTCCAAGTAAGAATGGACATAGTCACTGCGAACCTGAATTTACATCTCTTGAAGAATGCTTTAGTGGCATAAATGTAGCTTTACAGACAGTGCTTGAAATTGATAAGAAATAGGAATACTAATAATTACATGAAAAATTTTTAAAGATACTAGCGGATATATTTTAATTGGTAAAATAGTTCCAAACTTAAGTTTATTATTTGATTGTTCATGGTTTGTTGGATTTGATAAATCCTTTATGACTTATGTTATGCTAATGTCAACAAAAGAAAAAAGATAATAGGAGGGTTTTAAATGCCATTAATACAGTTTGATATGATAGAAGGAAGAACTGAGAAAGAAATTATAAAAATATTAGATGTTGCTCATATTGAGGTAGTCGAGGCTTTTAAGGTTCCAGAAGGGGATCGTTATCAAATTGTTCATCAACATCACGCTTATGAAATGATTATTAAAGATACTGGACTCGGGTTTGAACGTTCGAGTAATGTGATTGTGATTACTATTACATCCCGTCAGCGTTCAAGTGAAATGAAAGAGACTCTTTATAAAAAATTAGCTATCTCTTTAAAAAAAGAATGCAATATTGACCCGGTAGATATTATGGTTTCAATGGTCTTTAATGAAGGTGAAGATTGGAGTTTTGCTTTTGGAAGAGCACAGTTTTTAACTGGTGAACTTTAAATAATAAGAAGACAAAAGTCAGTAATGAGTACGTTAATTACTGACTTTTGTTTTGTTTAATAACTTCCCAACATATTTTTTTATGTTATAAACCACTATTACATAATATTCACATATTCTTTAGAGATTTATAAGATATTATTAGTAATAAATGGATTATAAAGAAATTAAAGGGGTGGGATAGAGTGAACTCAAAAAAGTTATTTACAATATTCTTAGTGTCTACATTATTTATTATATTAACATGTGGTACAGCTTTTGGGGCGACAACAGTGCAGAGTGGTACGAAAAGATACATAGTTAAATTTAAGACAAATAGTATTAATGAAAGCCAAACTGTAGCAAAGCACAGTGGAAAATTAAAACATCAATTTAAACATATTAATGCAGCAGTAGCTGACATGACATCGCAAAGCCTTGCAAGTTTAAAAAAAGATTCAAATGTAGCTTACGTTGAAGAAGATAAGGTTGTTAAAATGTCGTCAACTACATATACTGACTGGGGTATTAGTGATATAAATGCATCTGCTTCCTGGCAATCAGGATTAACAGGTAAAGGAGTGAAAATTGGTATTATAGATTCATGAGCAGCTGAGCATGTGGATTTAAAAGTTGCTGGTGGTACTAATGTAATAAGTGGTTCAAAGACAACATCATATTCTGATGATAATGGACATGGTACAGTTGTAACAGGAATTATTGCTGCCCAAGGATTAAATGGCGGGGTTAAAGGAGTAGCTCCGGATGCGTCAATATATGCTGTAAAAGCACTTGACTCAACAGGTAGTGGTTATACTTCAGACATAATATCTGGTATAGATTGGGCTATAGAAAATAAAATGTAAAAATTAAAGTTTAAACTAAAATGTAGAGACTAAAAAAAGTCTCTACATTTGATATAGTAGCTTCAATACCTTTTTTCGAAGTTTAATTAAGAATTAAGCATAGCACTATAAAGCCAAAATAGGTCAGTGTAGTTTCTAGGATTTTTATTTGTAATTTTATAAATTTTATTTAATCGATATCTAATGGTGTTTCTATGAATGAATAACCTATTTGATACATTGTTAAGCTCTCCATTTTCTGCTATTAAAACTTTTAAAGTTTCTCTTAATACTCCGTCATTATCATTTAAAGCTATTAATTTATAAGTTTCTTCTAATTCGTCTATTTTCCATTTTTCACTGTTTTGAGAGAATAACATCTCAGACTTTAGTGAATTAAAAATATAAATATTAAAGCTCGGGTATATCTTTTCACCAAATAAAAGTGTATCTTTAGCAATACTATAAGATTTATACATGTCATTTAAATTGTAATATGTTTTTCCAACTGATATCTTTACAGTAATCCCTATTTGAGTACATATCTTCTCATTGATTTCCTTTATTTTTTCATTATAATCTTCAATTTCATTATTAACATGCAGACACTTATGTAAGACTACAATGGTTTGTGAATTAATTATGGTTACTAGTGATTCCATATATGTCACTTCTAATAGGCTTACTATTATATTTAATATATTTAAATCAATTTTGTCAGAATTATCTTTAAAATTCACTTCAATTATAAATATAAACATAGGGTAATTGTATGGAATTTCAAATCCCTTAATATGTTTTTTTAATAAAGAAAGGGAATCTTGTTTATTATATATAAGGGCTAGCATAACCTCTTGCTTCATTCTCTTGTTACTTTCTAGTTCTGTTAATACATGTTCTTGTTCAATCATCATTTCTGCTGTCATTTTAATTAATTTACCATAACCTAAAACATCGCTGGGTTTTCCTGTAATACCGATTACTCCAATTACTCTATTTTGAAATTCGATAACTAGGTTAGTTCCAGAATGAACACCATTTAAGTCCTCACTTCCATGCTCACTAACACTAAATTCTGAATTTCTTTTAAGTGCTATTATTGCTCCTTCATGTATATCTCCAACTCTGTTCATATCTCCGGATGCAATAATAATGCCTAATGTATTGGTTATAATTATATTATAATTAACAGCGCTCATAGTCCTTTCAACAATATTTTTAGCTAATTTGCTACTTAAGATTTCCATTAAGTACATCTCCTTTTTATATAAAAATAGATACTATAAATAAAATCATTGATGTGCATATAGACAAAATTAACGTTTAATGTTTGTACAATTAGATATTGATTATTAAATGAAAAAGCATGATAATATATATATAACGTTAAGTAATCTTTTGATTTTACTATAAAAAGCATTATTATTATAACAATTATATGAATTATAATAAGGGTGAATAAGGTTAATTATATTTTAATATTGTTAAAATTGATATAGTGAATTTGTGTAAACGCATAATTAGTACATATAATAATTTTTAAAATAGCAAATAAGTAAATTAAATTTAATGTTTAATTAAGGAGTGATAAATTTTGGTTGGTGATAAATTATTTTATAAAACTTTATTCAAAGGCATATTTTCTAATCCATTTGAAATTAAGTTTTGGGATGGGATTGTAGAAAAATTTGGTGAGGGTGAAAGTGAGTTTCAAATTATTTTTAATGAGAAGGTACCAAAGGGCGATGTTTTAAATGACCCGTCTATAACGCTTGGAGAAGCATATATGACAAAAAAATTAGAAATAAAGGGTAATGTACAATTTGTTATAGAGTCCATATACAATAACAAAGAAAGTTTTCTAAATAAAAGTGAAAACTATCAAAAACTTATAAAAAAATTTACAAGTAGTATAAAAAGAAGTAAGGATAACATACAGTTTCATTATGATATTGGAAATGATTTTTACAAATTATGGCTTGATGATTCTATGAATTATTCTTGTGGATATTTTAAAAATGATACTGATACTTTAGACGAAGCTCAAAACAATAAAATAAATCATATTTTAACAAAACTAGATTTAAAAGAAGGACAAACTTTACTCGATATAGGATGTGGATGGGGAGAACTTATAATTAGGGCAGCTAAACAATATAAGGTAAAGGCTGTTGGGGTTACTTTAAGTTTGGAACAACTACAAAAGGCTAATGAAAGAATAAAAGCTGAGGGACTAGAAGATTTAGTAGAAGTTAAGCTTCAAGATTACAGAGAAATAAAGAATATGAGTTTTGATAGAATTGTTAGTATAGGGATGCTTGAACATGTAGGACTTGAAAATTTATCTGAATATTTTCATATAGTAAATGACTTATTAAAAGATAAAGGACTTTCTTTAATTCATTGTATAACAGCAGTAAATGAAGGTGGTAATAATACATGGATAGATAAATACATTTTTCCAGGTGGACACGTACCTGCAATTAAAACTATTATTTCAGATATAGCAGAACTAGAACTTGAATTAATTGATGTAGAAAGTCTTAGAAGGCATTATGGAAAGACTCTCGAACATTGGGCTGAAAATTTTGAAAATGCCCTTCCTGTAATAGAAAAGACTAAGGACGAGATATTTATAAGAATGTGGAGATTATATTTGAATTCTTGTGCTGCATCATTTAATTGTGGTAATATTAATGTTCATCAAATATTATTTGCCAAAGGTGTAAATAATGATTTACCTTTGACTAGAGATTATATGACTAAATAAAATACTAAAGGCAACTAATAGTTGCCTTTTTTTGATTGTTATTATTTGAATTTATAATATATAGCTTAATAATAACATTATATTAAGAGCAGCTACTATGAGCCCAATAATCCAAAGAGTAATTTTATCAAATCTAGTGTTAGCATATTTGCCCATAACTTTTTTAGAAGAAGTTAGATATATCTGAAGGAATATAGTTATAGGAAGTTGTATACTTAAGAACATTTGTGAGTAGATGAGTCCTTTAAAGGGCTGTGATATAAAAAATATAGCTATTGTAGCACCAACTAAAGTAATTCCTATACCTAGTTTTGTATGAATATCATGAATATCATATGGTTCCCCAAATATTCCTGCAAAAATACTACCACCAGCCATACCAGCAGTAACTGACGAAGATATTCCGGCAAAGAGTAGCGCTAAAGCAAAGACTACTGATGCTGTGCTTCCAAGTAATGGCGTCAGCATTTGCTGAGCCTGATTAAGCTCTGTAACTTGAACCTTTTGCGCAAAGAAAGTAGCTGCGGCAATAAGTATCATAGCACTATTTATAGCCCAACCTACCATCATTGAAAAAAAAGTATCCAAAAATTCATATTTGAGTTGTTTTTTTATTACACTCTCATCTTTTAAATTCCATTGACGACTTTGTATTATTTCTGAATGAAGAAATAGATTATGGGGCATTACAACTGCGCCTAGAACACTCATTATTATTGGAATAGATCCCTTAGGAAAAGAAGGTTTAACCCAGCTTATCATAGCTTTTCCCCATTCGATATGTACAAGGCTTAATTCGAATATAAAAGATATTCCTATTATAGAAACAAAACCAATAATCCATCTTTCTAGTTTTTTATAAGAATTTGTAAAAAGCATCCATAAAATCAAACCTAATACTAAAACCGTTCCGAGCTTTATAGGTATACCAAATAACATATTTAAAGCAATAGCACCACCTAAAAGTTCTGCAAGGGCAGTAGATACTGCAGCTAGAACAGCTGAACCAAGCACCAGTTTGTTTAGTCTTGGTTTTAATGCGGCAGTAGAGGCTTCTGATATGCAACTACCTGTAACAATCCCAAGATGGGCAGCATTATGCTGAAGAACAATAAGCATAATAGTTGAAAGGGTTACCATCCAAAGTAGAGTATATCCAAAATTAGCACCAGCAGAAACGTTTGCTGCCCAATTTCCGGGGTCTATAAATCCTACGGTTACTAGTAACCCAGGTCCAATGTATTTAAAAAAATCTAATGCCATAAGTTTGGGCTTATGGTTTTTTTTTGATAATATCTTATTAAATGGAAAATTCACTATATCACATCCGTCCTTTTTGTTGTATAATATATATTATAAAGTAATTATTATTTAAAGCAACATTAAATAGTAAAATTACATTTATATATAAAATAAAAACTGAATTATTTTTTAAAAGAAATTATTTATGTTAATTAAGACGGAGGTTATTTAGATTAGAAATTCAACAAAACATTCAATAGTTATAGGTTCTGCATTATTTGCAATGTTCTTCGGTGCAGGAAACCTAATTTTCCCACCAGCATTAGGAAGGGCGGCTGGAGATTCAATTTTATCTTCAATTTTAGGCTTCCTTATTACAGGTGTTGGTATTCCTATATGTGCTATAATTGCCTGTGCTAAAATCAATGGTGATTTTAAAAAAATGGCAGATAGAGTAGGCCCAATGTTCTCTATAATAGTCTCTATAGCCTTAGTTCTTATTATAGGTCCTTTATTCGCAATTCCAAGAACCGCTGCAACAACTTTCGAACTGGGAATACATCCTTTATTTCCATCAATTGGACAAAAAATATCAATTATAGCGTTTTTGCAATAGTACTTGCGTTTGCGCTTAAACCTTCTTCAATAATTGATAAGATAGGCAAAGTACTTACACCAGCGCTTTTATTAATGCTAGCTATAATTATAGTTAAAGGAATAATAGAGCCTATTGGACCAATTATAACTACATCTTACGAAGGTGCATTCTCAAAAGCATTAATAGAAGGATATCAGACAATGGACGCTATGACTGGTGTTATATTTTCATCAATAATTATTTCGTCTATTAGAGCAAAAGGTTATAAAAGTCCAAAAGATATAATGAGGATAACTTTGAAATCAGCTTTAGTGTCTTTAATCGGTTTATCTTTTGTGTATACTGGACTTATGTACCTTGGAACCCAAACAACTACCTTGTTTTCACAAAGTATATCTAGAACTAGTTTGGTTACAGAAATTGTTAGATTAGACCTAGGTAGTATTGGTAGTGTTATACTTAGTTTATGTGTTACTCTTGCATGCTTAACTACTTCTATAGGAATCCTTTCAGCTGGATCAAAATTCTTTGCTAAGCTTTTTAATGGTAAATTATCTTATGAAAGCATTGCTATTGGAATTGCTTTAGTAAGTGGAGTAATGGCTACAAAAGATGTTGATAGTTTAGTTAAATTGGCAAATCCGGTTTTGACAATAATATATCCAATTGTTATTGTTTTAATAGTTACTACTTTACTTGGTGATATAGTAAAAAATAATAAAGTAGTTACTATAACTACTTATACAGTTTTAATAGTAAGTGTTTTAAATACTATAATTGGTTTAACAGCAAATAGCAGTGAATTTTTTAAATATGTTCCTCTAGCTAGTGTAGGATTTGCATGGGTTATACCAGCTATAATTGCTTTTGTAATTTCTAATAGATTAGTTAAATCAAATCAAGAAAATAAATCAGTTATGCCAAATTTAAATCAGGAATTGTAAGAACTATAAAATTCAAAATAAAAATTACTTAAATGGCTAAAGTCCTAAAACTTATGGGGCCAAGGCCGTTTGCTTTTTTGTTTATAAATTAATAACAACTTATGATGGGGAAAGGTGGGAAAAGTGAAAGTTAAATCATTTAAAATTAATTTAATAACTTTTGCTATTTTGTTTGCTGTGGCGGCAGGGATAGTAGTTAATGTTAAAATGAAAAATAATAATGTTACTTCAATAAGCAATAAAGCGGTAGTAAATGATTATAAAAGTGGAGCAATCAAAAATCAACAATTGCAAGAATATGCAACTAAAAAACATGCAGATTTAGAAAATAAATGGAAGATAGGGTATGACCAATTCTTTGCAGGTAAATATGTGAAAGCCATTGAAACGGAAAATCAAGTTTTAAAAGAAGATTCTAAATTTTATAAAGCATATGCTGTAAAAGGAATTGCATTAGCTTATAATGGAAATTTTAAGACTGGTATGCAGCAGATTGATAATTCCTTAAAATTAAAACCTAATTATGGATACGCAAGATTTAATAAAGCACTAGCTTATGAACTATTCGGGTATTATACTAAGGCTATTACATGGTACAAAAAAGATTTGGAGGTTGAAAAATTTGAATGGAGTTATTATGGTATAGCCAGTATTTATGGAAGAAAAGGTGATATTAATAATACTGTAAAGTATTTAAAGCTAGGTATTGCTATTAATCCAAATATTAAAAATGAAGCAAAAAATGAAAAAGATTTTGATAATGTAAAAAAGTATAAACAATTTAAGCAATTAATATGGGAATAGAATCTTTTTGGTACTATTCAAAAAAATATTTGTGGGGTATAATAAATCAGTAAAATAATAAGCATACCTTAAGAATATTTATTGTGAATATTAGTTTAGAAGGAGTAGGAATAAAGTGTTTTAAAGATGCAAAAAATAAAAAAAGAGGGTGAAAGTATGAAAAATGATATAAATAAAAACATGGAAATGATGAAAAAAGTTATTGAAGAAAAAAAAGCAAAATCTTCTATGCAAAAAAATAATAGGCGAGCATCAATCCATGGAACACAAAGTCCATCATCAGGTAATGGGGGAGGTTTAGTTGGAAAAAATAACAGGGGACAATAAATTCCCTTGTTATTTTTTTGCTTATTTCTTTTCCTTAATAAATTCATTATAATTTTTTATAGCTTTTTTACAGTACACTTAATATAGGCGATCGTGGTTGTTTTCAGCAGCTTCTGCAATCGCTTTAGTTTCATGAACTGTACCCTTTGGGTGCTGAGGTGGTGCATAAATAGAGTACAATTTAAGTGGCTTTTTACCTGTATTTATTAGATTGTGCCATTTTCCAGCAGGTATAATGAATGCAAAGTCATCATAGACTTTTTCTTGAAAATATAACATATCTTTTCTATCGCCCATTTTAACAAGCCCTTGACCTTCTTCAATACGTATAAATTGATCAAGGTTTGGGTGAACTTCTAAACCTATGTCTTCACCAACATTGATGCTCATCAAGGTAAGTTGTAAATGGGTTCCTGTCCATAAAGCTGTACGAAAATTGTTATTTTGTACAGTAGCTTTCTCAATATTAATTACAAACGGTTCTGGTCCATAATCATTCAACTTAAGTAAACTATCATTCTCAACTTCATTAGCAAATGGAGCATACTGATTAGAAAACTGTTTGGGAAAATTTGAATCATACATTTGTGGGATAATGAAATAAGGGCGTGGGTACATACTATAAATATTATACATGTTGTTTAAATTATGACTTGGTGTATTAACATAATAAGGGCATGGATACATTTTATTCATACAGATCATTCCTTTCATAGGTCTATAAAATATATAATATGCTATATGTTTAGAAAATGTGTAGTCTCTTATTTGTGAATCTCAATAGAAATAGATAAGGATTTAAATTAGATGATGGATTGCGTTCAAATCTACCAGTACAAAAAGTATTACAAAACAATTACAATATTACTACATGCAATATTTCGAAGCTCTATTATGATATAATCATAACTGATAATATGGAAATCGGAATGTTTTAAAATATTAATTGTAAGTAAGAGGTGAAATTATGAAAAAAAAAGTGCTCATTGTAGAAGATGAAGAATCTATCAGAGGGTTCATTAAAATTAACTTTCAAAGAAACAACTTTTTAGTAATTGAAGCTGTATCCGGAGAAGAAGGTTTAGAAAAGGTCCATCAAGAGAAACCAGATTTAATAATTTTAGATATAACACTTCCTGGTATGGATGGATTTAAAACTTGTGAATTATTAAGAAATGATTTTCCGAATTTGGGTATTATCATGCTTACCGCTAGGGGACAAGATATGGATAAAATCATGGGACTTGAGTACGGTGCTGATGATTATATGGTAAAACCATTTAATCCTTTAGAACTTATTGCTAGAGCGAATTCTCTACTTAGACGAATAAATCATAGCAGTGAAGATAAAAATCCTGAGAAATTAATTTCTGGGTGTTTTACTATAGATACTGTTTCGATGAAGGTATATAAAACTAAACAACTTTTAGATTTAACTCCTAAAGAATACTTAATTTTGAAGACCTTTATGGAAAATGAGGAAAAAGCTTTTAGCAGAGATGATTTATTAAACTTAGTATGGAATTATGAATACTTTGGAGACTCTAAAATTGTAGATGTTAATATAAGGCGTCTTAGAGAAAAAATTGAAAATGCCCCTTCTAAGCCAGAGTATATAGAAACAGTCTGGGGAGTTGGATATAGATGGAAAAAGAGGTGATATATTGAGGGGTATAAAAGCTAGACTTGTTTGGAGTTATCTATTAGTGATTGTTTTCACTGTAATTACCTTAGAAGTTTTTCTTACTGTTTCTTTAGAAAAATATTACTATCAAAATATGGAAACATTACTTTCAAAACAAATTAAGGGATCTGTTGATTTTTATAATAATTATTTTTCCTCGTCTAGTTTAAAGGAAAATGTGGAGAATAATGACGATATTTTTTGGAAAAATACCTCTGCAGAGGTCCAAATTATTGATAAGTCAGGAATGATGCTAATGGATTCAATTGGCAATTTTAATGAAAAACATATCGAAGATGATGATGTGAAAAAAGCATTGAAAGGTGAACTTGGAACATTTACTAAGAAAGATAAGTCTACAAATGAAAATTTTATGTATGTTTCTTACCCCTTAAGATCATCTAATAAAATAGAGGGGGTATTACGTTTCGTTACTTCCTTATCTGAGGTAGATGCACTTATTCATAAAATAATAATTCTTTTCTTAGGAGTTGGAACTCTTGTAATTGTTATTTCTGGTGTTTCTAGTATATTTATCTCTAATACTATTGTGGGACCATTAGATGAAGTAAATACTCTAGCTAAAAAATTTGCATCTGGAGACTTTAATGAAAGACTTGAAAAAAGACGGAATGATGAATTTGGGGAACTATCGGATACATTTAATTTTATGGCAGAAGAAATTCAAAAAAGTCAGAAGGTGAAAAATGAATTTATTGCGTCTGTTTCCCATGAACTTAGAACTCCTCTGACATCTATAAAAGGTTGGGCTGCGACTATTAGGTCTGGTAGTTTAGAAGATAAGGAAGAAATTCTAGTTGGACTTAACATCATAGAAAAGGAAAGTGATAGGCTTACAGTAATGGTGGAAGAATTGTTAGATTTTTCTAAATTCATATCTGGAAAAGTGCCACTTAAAAAAGAATATATAAATATTCAAAGCGTTATAGCCTACATAGAAAAACAATTTATGCCTAAGTCAATACGTCATAATATTAATTTTACTTGTAAAACACAAGAGAATTTAGTTCCAGTTTTTGCGGATGAGAAAAGGTTAAATCAAGTTATTGGTAACATTTTAGATAATGCTTTTAATTTTACAAAAGAAGGAGGTAAAGTAACACTCGAAGCATGTAGTGACGGTAATAATATTTGCATTATTGTGAAGGATAATGGAATAGGAATTCCACAGTCGGATTTGCCTAAAGTAACAGAAAAATTTTTCAAAGGTAGAACAAGTATGTCACAAAATGGAATTGGGCTTTCTCTTTGCAAGGAAATTATAGAAATGCACAATGGTAAACTTGAGATTTCAAGCGAATACGGTATGGGTACAGATGTTAAAATATTTTTACCTTTGACATAAAAACAATAAAATTTAAATATATAAGAGGTGACTCCTAGTGAAAAAAGTATTATGTTTATTTATTATTATATTTTCTATTATACTTTTTATATGGAGTCAATATGCAGGATTAACTTTAAGCTCTCAAGGATTACATAAGAAACTTACTGTATCGCCTATACAGGGAAGCTGGATAGTAGAAAAATATGTTTCTACTGGTCTAACTACAATAGATGATAAAAAAGCAAAACAATTACTCGAAAAGGTTGCTTATTTTAAGGGAGGTAATGTTGAGTTTAATGGTAATATATCTAAGGATGTTAAATATAAAGTTAAGTCCGTTAATACTAAAAGTTATTTTTGGAATAGTATAAAAATAAGTGCTAAAAGTTTAGGAATACAAAATACTAATGTACAAATTATTACGATTAATTCTAATGAGATTTTTTTTGATGAGTACATAAAGCTTAATGAGTCAACCTTGATAAAAAACTATGATGGTATTTTGTTATATTTCCATAAAGTAAAAGATTCTTGTGTTACTCATTCCTATAATAAAGATAACAACATAAAAGTTTTAATCAGCAAGGCAGAAAAAGAAATAAGATCTAAGTCAGGATTATTACTTGGACTGAGGTATGAAAATCCTAAAGGAGAAATTGGGCTGAGTAAATATTCATATAGAACCTTATGGATTAGTTCTGTAGATGATAAAATTCTTTCTATTGAGCAGACTAAAGATTTGCTACTTCCCAGGCAAAACGGATTTTGGAAGGTAGGCGTAAGTACGAAAATGGAAAATGAAGATACTAAGGATACACTTTGGTCTTATCCAATTAATTCAGTTAATCCTACTAAACCCATAAATGCCAAACAAATAAAGTATACAAAAACAGAAGGTAGTATAGCTATTAAATTTGTAGGTGGTAATTATGTTTCTACTGATATTGTGCAGAATGTAAATAATAATGATTTAGAAAAGAAGTCCTCTAATAGTAAGCTTAAAATATTTCCAATGGATAATCTAATGGGAGAATCCATAAAACTTACAAGTATACTTGGAAGAGAAACTGCAAAATCTAATTTGTCAGGGATATTTTTAAACATACCTAAAAATGCCCAAGATGAAAAGCTTGAAAAAGTGGATAATAATTGGGGTGTAATAAGAAGAAGCGGTCGATGGATACTAAGAGGGAGAATGTCGCAAATAAAGAGTAAGCATTCATTTATAGATTTTGATATTCCTTATGCTACACCTAAATCTTTAACTACATATGATAATTTATTTCCATCTTTTAACGTAATAAAAACAAAGGTTCCAAGTGCAGTAGATGCTTATTCATCTCCTAATAGAGATTTTGTTGTTGTTCTAACTAATACTAAATTAATGGTATTTACTATAAAAGGATATAACCTAGGAGAAAATTCACTAACTTTGAAGCTTAAAGCAGGAGAAATGCCAGTAATGTCACAGTGGGCTACGGGTAGTTACGTGGATGAGTGGCAAAAAAAAGTAAAATAAGTAGTAACGCGAAACGCGTTACTACTTATTTTATTGTTCTGAATTCATATCCTTGATCTTTTAAATATTGTATAATTTGAGGCAACACATTAGCAGTTTGCACTTTACCATAAGTATCATGCATCAATATAATTACTTTCGATTTTGTTCCAACCTCTTCTTTTAATATGCTAAATAACTCTGCTGGACCTTTATTGCGCTTACCTGATGCATCTTTAATTTCAACATTCCAATCTATACTGATTAAATTTTCTTTTTTTAACTTTGCATCAAATTCTGGTAAATTAGAATCATTATAGTATAATCTTGACATATATCCTCCTGGCACTCTTAAAATCCTTGTGGTAAAATCCTGACCAAGAACATTTTTTAAAACATCATCGTTTTTTTTCACATCTTTCATGAAAATGGGTACATTAACTTGGTTGTTAGGGAATAACATATTATTTCTATTATGAGCATAAGTATGATTGCCTATTGCATGTCCTTCATTAAACTCACGTTTTACAAGTTCTTTACTTTTTTTATTTATTTCTATATTTTCTCCAAGCAAAAAGAATGTTGCTTTAACGTTATTTTCTTTTAGAATATCTAATATTTGGGGGGTTACAGTAGTAGATGGACCATCGTCAAAGGTAAGAAAAGCTATTTTATGATTGTCATTTTTCGCTTTGTAATTTAATATGGCACTTACTTTTGCAGCATCATAAATATACTTTTCTCCTTCTTTATTTACGGTGTGATTTTTTGATAAAGTGGTAACGGTAGCAGTAGCTGGTACAATTACTGGTTCAGCGTTAACTTCTTCTTTAGTAAAATTTTTACTTATTATGATTGTGCCTATTAAAATTATAAAAATACAACTAGATATTAAATTTATTTTTAAAGTTCTTTTATTAATTTTCTTCTTTTTATTCATATTAACCACTCCATTAACTAGTATTTATAATTGTACTGTATATACTATGACCATATATAGTGAAATGTCATTGTACATTTTTTTGTTTCTGATATAATATTGCTTTTAAAATATGTTTTTTAATTTAATTTCCCCCCAATAATTTTAAATGTTAAACAAAGTTGGATAAATTTATAAGATTTATAACAATACAATTAAATTACATAAAAACCAACTATATGACAATATTTTGCTTTGAATACTATCCCATAAATCCCTCTATTCAGCTATACACTTATAATACTACTTATTATAATCTAAGAGATTACAAAATCATTACAATTTCATTACATATTACCTTAAAATTTTATTTTTTCATGCAATTGCAGTTTTTTCTATGAGATAAGAAAACTTGATGTATTTTTTATTGAAAATATAAAGTCATTTTACATATATATTAAAAATATTAAAGTATATGTAATGAAATGAAAAATTTTATGTATTAACATATGAGATTATTCGGACGAGTAAAAAACAAGGAAAGCCAGTACAAGGAGTTACATAGGAAAATCACAACGAGTTATACACAGCAAAAGGTGGAAAAATTGCTAATATACAAGTTGGTAAAATAATAACTTTAGAACAGAATCAATAAAGTAATCTTTTTAAGTAAGGTTGTATTGTAAACGTTTTAGGTATACGATAAAACTATACATTTTATATTAATATTTCCAAGTATGGTTGATGAAGTAAAACGTATTGGAGAGGTTTAAGAGTATATAACAAGCTATTAGTGAAAGGGGATAATTTCATGAATAAAATTATGAGTTTAGATGAAGTGATGGAAAAGGTTCACGATGGAGCGACAATTATGTTTGGTGGATTTCTAGGGGGTGGAGCACCGCTTAAAGCAATTGATAAATTGGTAGAAAAAGGTGTTAAGGATTTAACCATAATATCAGTAGTTAATGCCTATCCAGGTCAAGATTTTGATATTGCCAGGCTTTACAAAAACAAGCAAGTCAAAAAATTAATTACCGCTCATTCCGGTACATGCCAGCTTTCACTAGAACAATTTAAGAATGGAGATATTGAAATTGAATACTTTCCAATGGGTAGTCTTGTTGAAAAAATTAGGGCCGCTGGTTCTGGATTAGGTGGAGTTCTTACGCCTACAGGTGTAGGTACATTAGTTGAAGAAGGTAAACAAAAACTTATAATAGAGGGCAAAATGTATTTAATTGAATTGCCACTGAAGGCTGATTTTGCATTTATTAAAGGTTATAAAGGTGATAGATTAGGAAATATTCAATATCGTGGCTTAGCCATTAATACCAATCCAATTATGGCAATGGGTGCAGACTATACAGTAGCAGAAGTTAATGAAATAGTTGATGTTGGTGGTATTGAACCTGAATGCGTAGGTACACCAAGTGTATTTGTACAGGCAGTTGTACAAGGATATTCATTTGATGAGCATAAACAAGTATATACTGATTTGTGGGTTGGTTCTAAGCAATTAAAATAATTGATTATTTATAAATCAAAGGAGGTAATAAGTATGGAAGCAAGAGAAATAATTGCTCGCAGGGCAGCTAAGGAACTAAGTAATGATCAAGTGGTGAATTTAGGGTTTGGAATGCCTACAGCAGTTGCCAATTATTTAGAGGAAGGTGTTGAGGTAATATTACAATCAGAAAATGGATGCTTAATGTTTGGTCCTACGCCAAAACTCGGCAAGGAAGATCCGGATGTTGCAAACTCTGGTGGTCAACCAATTAGCTTATTACCTGGAGCTGCAGTTTTTGATTTGGCTACATCATTTTGTATTATTCGTGGAGGTCATGTTGATGCCACAGTACTCGAAGCACTTGAAGTAGACCAAGAAGGAAATATTGCAAACTGGGCTATGCCACTTGCACCAGGAAAATTTGCACCAGGTATGGGTGGGGCAATGGATTTAGTAAATGGGGCTCGCAAAGTTATTGCTACATTGAAGCATTCTAGTAAGAGTGGATCTAAGATATTAAAAAAATGTATTCTTCCAATTACGGGGAAGGGAGTAGTTGATATTATCGTTACTGAGAAAGCAGTATTCGAAGTGACGCCTACTGGGCTTGTACTTACTGAAATGTTTGAAGGTCTAACTGTTGATGACATTCGTAACATTACCGAGGCTGATTTTACAGTTTCTGATAAGGTAACAGTATATAGGTTATAGGTTTTTGTTTTTTAATTTTAGGATAGTAACTGTTGAAGTAGAAGATTTAGAGTGTTCTGACCGAAAAAAAGCATTATCTTCATTTTTTACGATGGTAGCGCTAGATAAAAAAGGAAAAACCAGTTTACTACCGAACCTTATTTTAAATACCCTTAAAGAAATAGTTGCATTCGATGAGGGTAAAAAAGATATGAATAGTATAAAGCAAAAGGAAAACAAAGAACAGATGACATGAGCGATAAGCAAGCTAGTCATTAATTGAATGTTTAACATCGCAAGTAAAAGGTCTCTTAAAATAGAAAATAATTCTATTTTAAGAGACCTTTTTGTCCTTTTAGGGTAGAAACTGATTGTTCATCTACGTAAGACTTACTATAAACTTCTAGGTGTATTGTTTACTTAAATGACTAAAGCTTATATTTTTGACTCTTTTATAATTGCTGTGAGTACCTTGGCAGATTCGATAAGCTGATTTTTTTCATCTTCATTGAGGTTAACTTGTAATATTTTCTTTACTCCTTCTCTACCTAAAATTGTTGGCACTCCCATATAAACTTCATCTATTCCGTATTCTCCTTTTAGTAGAGATGATACTGTAAGAATAGAGTTTTCATTATTTAATATTGCTTCAACTATCCTTTTTACTGCTAGAGCGACAGCATAATAGGTTGCACCTTTTTTTTCAAGGACTCTATATCCTGCTCTTTTTACGTCATTATGTATAGTAGACTTCATATCTTCATCGCATTTTTTAGAGCTAAGACTACAATACTCATCAACATTCATACCTGCAATATTAGTTAAACTCCAAGTAGCAATTTCTGAATCTCCATGTTCACCCATTATATAGGTATGAATATTCCTAGCATCAACTTCAAAACGTTGACTAAGAAGGTACTTAAGTCTTGAAGTATCAAGAACCGTACCTGAGCCAATTACTCTATTACTTGGAAAGCCTGAAAGTTTATAAGCTATATAAGTCAATATATCCACAGGGTTGGATACTATCACTAATATAGAATCAGGGCTGTATTTTACAACCTCTGGGATTATACTTTGGAATACTTTAAAATTATTTGCAATACAATTAAGTCTTGTTTCTCCTGGTTTAAGACTAATTCCTGCTGTGATAATTACTATATCAGAGTCTTTTGTATCAGAATATTCTCCCGAAGTTATATCTATAGGTTTTACGAAGGAAGCACCATGTGATAAATCCATTGCCTCGCCTTCGGCTTTTTCCTTATTTATATCTACAATTACAATTTCAGATGCAAGTCCACTAGTCATTAGAGCAAATGCTGTAGTAGAACCTACAAAACCTGCTCCAATTATTGATATTTTATTTCCTTTTGTCCTCATTTAAAAACGTCCCTTCGTTAGTTAGTATATAAATATTATATGCTAATTAAAAATTATTATCAATAATCTTAATAAATACTGTGAATTCTATTTACTCTTCTGTTTATGTATAAATAATAACATTTAAGGACGTTACGGTTGAAGTGTAACGTCACAAAATATTATGAAAGTATTATGAATCTATAACTAATTGACTAAATAAAATATTATTAATTCAATTATCTGCTAAATGGCTTTACAAAATCATTCTCTTTCTGTATAATTCATAATCACTAACATAATTACCTAATTTTATATTTAGAACTAATAATTTCAATATAAGTCTAGTTCTAATTTATAAATATGATTTTTATGTTTGTAATATAGTTTTAAAATTATAAGGAGATGACTAAAGTGGAAACTTCCCAAACCACTGTAATTGTGGCAGAAAATAAGAAATCAGTAAGAGAAATGGCTAATAAGGTAGCAGCAGGCATTGCAAATGCAGTACTTGTTATGCTTGGAATTGGACTTCTTTGTGAAACTTTAGGAAAATTTATGCATTGGCAAGCATTTATTGGAATAGGAACGATTGCAAAATCGATGCTTGCACCTGCCCTTGGAGCTGGAGTTGCCTATCAGCTTAAGGGAAACACTTGTTATATTTAGTGCTATGATTGCGGCTACAGTTGGAGCTAATGCAGTCCACTTTACTACTCTTTGACTTACTTTTGTATCTGGACAACCCATCAGTGCAGTAATAGCAGCCATTATAGCTGTATATGTAGGAAAAAAAGTAGCTGGAAAAACAAAACTAGATATGATGGCCATACCATTTTGCGCAGTTGTAGTTGGGGGTGTTGCAGGCCTTGGTCTTGCAGCGGTAGTAACGCCAGCACTTAATTGGCTTAGCGCTCAAATTGCATATACAATAAACATATCTCCATTAATTGGATCAGCATTAGTATTTCTTAGTTGGAGTACTTTATTAATGACACCTGCATCTTCTGTAGCAATTGCAATTGCACTTAAACTTGACCCTGTATCAAGTGGAGCAGCACTTATAGGATGCACTATCCAGTTTGTGGGCTTTACAATAATGTCTTTTAAAGAAAATGATTCTGGAGCTAATATAGCACAAGGACTGGTAACGCCAAAAATACAATTTCCTAATGTTATAAAAAATCCGAGACTGTTAATACCACCATTTATTGCCGCAATTATATGTGCACCTATAGCAACAGTTTTATTTAAATTTACTACTACATATGAACTTGCAGGGCTTGGACTTAATTCATTAATTGCACCCCTTAATATTTTGGCAACAAGAGGTGTAAAAGGAATTTTAATTTATATATTTACTGGTATAATTTTACCTTCAGCTATAATAATGCCTATTTATATTGCAATGAAAAAATCAGGACTTATAAAAACTGGAGATATGCATATGAAAATACAATAAATATTAATATTATAAATTTACTTAACAAAAGGATAAGTAGCCTATATTTTTTGATAAAAGGAAGTTCATTTATTATGAACTTACTTTTAATATTATTAATTTTTAATTAATTTTTAATTAATAATAAATATTACATAATATTTCAAACTAGGTTATATTGTATACCTTTTAGGTATACAATTAACCTATTATAGTTTAAGTATACATTTAAAAGAAAGATTTCTAAGTATGGTTGATGAAGTAAAACAGGGTGGGTAGATATATTCTAGAGTTAAAAAAGAATTGGATGAGACACCTGAGTTTTGAGCCGTATTAATTAAAAGGAGGTATATGTATGTATTGTGTTAGAAATATAACTGAGGAATGCAGATGCTTTTGGATCTTTCGGATCATTGGATGGTAAGATTTTTAATGACGAGATGAACTTTGACCGCGACTTACTTGATGATGCTAGAAGGTATTATACAAACATTGT
>NZ_JAHLDV010000056.1 GCF_018861865.1 Clostridium frigoris | reverse complement strand
GATTCCACCTCACGGTGGACACCCTTGTCTTAAGCTAACGGTTAGCACTATCGGCCCCCGTATCGGACTTTCACCGACGAGTAAACGCCCATGCCGGGCACACTAAAAAAAGCCTTTTAACTGGAGCGTTAAAAGGAAACATTTAAAATTATGTTTAATCACATAAAACTGACAAACAAATTTTTATTATAAAGACCTCCCTATCACTCGTAGAGTTTCTGGTGCAAAATATAGGCAGGTATTCTGACTCAAGAATCATTATTTAAGCACGCCTTCCCCTTTTACGAGTGACATCTTGTGCTTAAATTCATCTATTACAGCTACGAGATAGTTCAGGATTTTAACCTGATTCCCTTTTAATTAATAAATTTTAATTAAACCTAAATTTTAATTAAACCTATATTTTATTATTTACTTTTCATGATCTTTTACATAATATTTTACATGAGTACTTACACCACAATAATATCATTATTAATACAGGAAATCAACCAACAAAGTTGTCCACATTAATCCATAATTTTATGGCCTAATGTGGACAACTTTGTTAATAACTTTACTTATCTTTTATATAGTTTATTATTATTGCTAAACTTATTAGCTCTCTTTAACTAACCTTGCCCTTAAAAACATAGCTTTTTTACCTATACTTGCGAATTTAGCTTCATATTCAGTAATTACATTTTCCTTAAAATCACTCTTATGAAGATCGTATGTTAAAAATAATATTTCAAAACCACATTGCTTAAAATATTCTACAGAGTCCTCAAACAACTCTGTATCATCTGTTTTAAACCACACTTCAGATCCAACTTTTAAAAATTTCTTGTAATTTGTTAAGAATTTAGTATGAGTTAATCTTCTTTTATTATGTCGTTCTTTTGGCCAAGGGTTACAGAAATTTATATAAATTCTACTTATCTCATCTTTTGCAAATACATCATCAATAAACATGATATTTAAAGGCATAAGACGTACATTTACATTTTGATCTGCCTTAACATCTCGAACCTCTATCACTTTTCTAAGTGCAAACACTAATACCTCATCTTTTAAATCTATACCTACAAAATTAATATTAGAATTTTGCCTAGATTTTTCTGCAATAAAACTCCCCTTACCACATCCAAGCTCTAGATGTATTTCATTTTCGTTTTTAAATTCTTCACTCCAATTTCCTTTATGATCATATTGATCTGTTCTTACAATATGGCTGGCTTCTAGTTCCGGCCTAGCCCAATATTTTTTTCTTAAGCGCATATATTTTTCTCCTTACATTTATAATAATAAAATTTTTAACATACTTTTGTTTAGCTACACTTTCTTATTAAAACATCACTTATTATTAAATCATTGACGCGATGTTCATAAAAATATTATATACCCAATTCGCTGGTACTTGCACAATATAAGTAAAACCTGATTGATTACCAGGTAATATAGGTAATATCAACACAATAAATATCAAAAATTGATACCTAGCAAGTGTATCTGATATATTATAGAAAGCCTTTGGAAATAAATCCCTAATTATATGATATCCATCGAATCCAGGTATTGGTACTAAATTAAGAAAAAATAACATGCAATTTATAGACACTGTAATTTGAAATATCTGCAAAATAATAGCATATACATTCCCCTTATTAGGCGAATATTTCCAGAACAAAGCAGTGAAAATTGCAAACATAAATCCTATAATCAAATTTGCAAGTGGGCCCGCAAATGAAACTTTCAAATCATCTTTATAATAATTCTTATAGGAGCTCGGATTTGTTTGAACTGGTTTTGCCCATCCAAAATTCATTATTAAAATCAAAATAAATCCCATTGGATCTATATGAACAAGCGGATTTAGCGTAAGTCTTCCTTGAAATCTTGGAGTTTTATCTCCTAGCCTATCTGCTACAATAGCATGTGCATACTCATGGAATGTAAATGCTATTAAAATTGCCGGTATTGTTAAAATTTTATATAATATTATTTGTGTATCCAAATTTACTCCCCCTCACTTATATTTTTTATTCGTCTACAATGTATAATATATCCATTATATCAAAGTTTATTGCTATTTATATTGATAATACAATTAAATATAATAATATTTATTTGAAGTTAAATCATCTCCTGCAGAGCTGCACTTAATACCTAGTAAAAACTTTCATTTTGAAAGTTCTTACTAAATAAAAAACTATGCCAAAGGCATAGTTTGAAACATTTATTACTTGAAAGGCACAAAGGATACTTTATTATCTACAAGAGATACTACTCCCTTAGTATATAATTGCACTAATTTTCCTTTATAGCTAGTTTGAGTTCCAGAATTTACATCTTTTATAGAACCTTGTACTGTATCATTTTGATATATTTTACCATTAGCTGATACAAATAAATTTTCTTTTGCACAAGGTGTTTGTAATTCAATAGATTTCCATGTACTGGTATCTTCTGATGTTTTACCATAATAAACTTTACTTATTAAATCATCTTTTAACTCTGCGAGATATATATTATCATCATCATCCGCACCGATTAATGTAAGTTTATCAACACCACTAACACTTATACTTTCACTGCTACCAGTAGCATATACTTTGTTGTAAACCGAACCCTCATATACTAATTTATCTTTATGACGCACTAATGCAATATTACCCACAAGATTAGGTATTGTATTAATTTTTGTCATCTCACCCATTCTATCAATTCTAAATATATTAGTTTTGTTATTACCATTTGAAACTTTTACATAAGTAACACCTGTTAAAGTCGATGTCTGTATATCTTCTACTATAGTGTCAGTGCCACCCCACTCTAGTTCTTTTATCTTAACTTTTTCAGCTTTTAATACATCGTAAGAATATAATACTAAGTTACCAGAATCATCGCTTTTTTTCTCTACTAAAAGCATTCTGTTTCTATCTGGTAGCCACTCTGCAAATGAAATTTCGTATCCATCATTTGACTCAATGCCTCTAGTCTTTCCGTCCCTACCATTAGCAATTACTAATTTATTATCTTCATTATAATAAGATAAATATTTAGCATCATAGGATACTAATATCTTTGTAGCATTTGTTGGTATAGTAATATCAATATTCTTTGGCTTTGTACTTGCATTCTCGACAACCTTTTTCGAAACTGCTTTTGAATCAGTAGATAAAAAATAATGATCAATGTAAAAGAGACCTAAACATTGCAAAGATAAAGACACTACTATCCATATGCTTATTCTTTTCGTCCAACTCATATTTCTTTCTCCTTTAACTTTAAAGTTTCATAAGCCTCGCTTTCAGACTATTTCCTATTCTCTATATACATAATTGAAGGTACTGACCTTTCGCCTAAACTATCTGATGGGCTATTTATAACTTCATCATCATAAAATAATGTAGAAGAAGAACCTCCGTCTAAGTTAGAAGCATTAACAGCACCATAATCATACAATACATCTTGTGCTTCCTTTAAAGTAGCACCTAAACTGTTTGTCTGTCTACCGTCAATCACTAAAAATATTATAGCCCCATCTTTTCTTTGCGCTACACATGTTCTAGGTGCAATCCCCCAGCCACCATCACCTTTAGTAATAGTTTTTTGTCCATTTACTATAAGCGCTGGTCCAAAAGATACTGCATCAGTTACTCCAGCTGTTTTCATCTCAGAAAAGCTGTGAGGACCAACTAATAATCTTCCTGCGCTGGTCATTGCTACCACTTCTGTTTTTTTACTTAAATTTTTTATATCGTCAAAAATGATTTTTCCGTTAGACATTATAACCCCAGTTGGATTTGCTCCTGTTCCTGTCCATTTTGATCCATTATCCTCATCTTTAAATCCACCACCATTGATTGCCGCAATCGCATTGTTATCTTTTGCGATATCACTTGTTAGTTGACCTTCCGTTCCAAGTTTACTGCTGCAACCTACTTTTAACCTGTTTGGATCGTTGATTATTAATATGTAACCTTTAAATTTATTTCCTTTTACATCATATCTTTCTATACTATTATCATCTTTATTTTCTACCTTTACACCATCCAAATTATTTTGAACTAAGGCATCCACTGTTTGATCACTCATAATTTTTGCTATTGCCTCTTTAGATAAAAATGTAGTTGCAAGCCATTGTAATGAATAAGTTGTCATTGCCGCACCTACCACCGTACTCTTCACATTTTTAAAAGGACCATAATAAAGCACAAATGGGCCAGTAATTGTTGTGAACAACAATTCAAATATTACAAATAATAAAACAAGTGTGCTCGTACGCTTTTTTATTTTTCTACGTTTTTTTATTCTTCTCATACTTCCCATCCTTTTCTTTATTATGTACTATCACATTGTACAGTATAATCATATAATTTAATACAATATTTTTATGTTATTTATGTAAATTTAACTAATATATGATAATTTAATACAAAAATAGAGTATAAATCTTTATACTCTCACTTACAAAAGAGATTATAAAGATTTATACTATCCTTTAAAAATAGAGTATAAATCTTTATACTCTCACTTATAAAAGAGGATTACAAAAATTTATACTCTAACTTACAAAAGAGAGTATAAATTATTATACTCTCTTCTATATCTACCCTTATTATAATTTTTTTGATCCTTCAAATGCTAGAGGAGATCTCTCACATTCATCATATTTTAAAGTTACTTGATAGCATAAGTCACTACCCTTCATTTTTTCCGATGCATAACAAAGCCCATTTGATCTTTTGTCTAGAAAAGGATGATCTATTTGTTCTGGGTCACCTATAAGAATCAATTTAGTGCCCTCACCAGCTCTAGTTATTATTGCTTTCACTTGTTTTGGTGATAAGTTTTGAGCCTCGTCTATTATTACCCAATTTTTAACTATAGATCTACCTCTAAGGTAAGCAACGGCCTCAGTAGTTATAATTCTCCTATCAAACAAGTCTTTTATTTTATCTGATAATTGTTTTTCATTTTTATAACGCTCTTTTTCATCAGATTCCACAAGTATCTCTAAATTATCAAATACTGGTCTCATAAATGGTGAAATCTTTTCTTGCTCTGTACCAGGTAAAAAACCTATTTCTTCATCCATAGTTACATTTGGCCTGCAAATTAAAATTCTTCTGTACTGCTCACTGCTTTCCTGTAATATCTTTTGAAGCCCTACTGCTAATGAAAATAATGTTTTAGCAGTTCCAGCTGGTCCTTTAATGATTACAAGCGGTGCTTTTATTGAATCAATACTTAAAGCCTCTAACATAAATCTCTGCCCAACATTCCTCGGTACGACTCCTAATGGCTTACTATCCTTATAATAAAGTGGCACTACGTTTTTTCCATCATACCTTGCTAATGCAGTTTGTTTCGGATTTTCCATTGAATGAATTATTAAAAATTGGTTTGTATACAAGAATGGAATAGTATACTCCTCTAACTCCTCATTATATTCAAGTAATACGTCAGCCTCTATGCTTTTTTTACTAAAAAACTCCTGAAGTTTTTCTGGAGACACAAATACCTCTATTCTTCCTGTATACTGATTATCATACTCTGGAACAAATTTTTCATAATAATCTTCTACATTAATATCTACAGCATCCGCCTTTATACGCAAAAATATATCCTTAGTTATGAGCCATACATCTTCACCTTGTTCCTTAATACCTTTACACACTTGCAGTATTCTGTTATCAGCTTTTTCTTTACTCCAAAATGCAGGAATTTCGGTATCATATTGATTCATTTCAACCCGTAGTCTTCCTCCATTTTCTAAATCAATACCTTCATTTAATTTTCCCTGTTTTCTGAGCTCATCGATAAGCCTTGCTGTATATCTAGCATTAGCTCCTAAATCACTTTTATCTTTTTTAAAACTATCTAATTCTTCTAATACTACTTCAGGTATTATTACGTCATTATCACCAAAGGACAATATAGCACTAGGTGAATATAAAATAACATTGGTATCTAGTACATATGTTTTTTTCAAAGTATTAACTCACCCTCTCTCTACTACTAATATATGTAACTAATTCTATAAATGAATTAAAAATGAAATAAATTTTAATTTATTATTAATTTTCTTATAATAGTTTTGACAAGTAATAGTTTTTATTATATAATAAATCTTATAGCATACTCAATAACGTTATAGGATGGTGTATATGGAAAACATTACAACAGTTTTTAAAGAAAAAAAATTAAAACTTACCCCACAAAGGATTGCTGTTTACAAATATTTGCAATCAACAAAAGAACATCCTTCAGCTGAATTAATTTACAAAGCTCTACAACCAACATATCCTACTATGAGTTTGGCTACAGTTTATAAAGCGTTAAAAACTCTTATAAGCGTTGAATTAATAATAGAACTTAACGTTGGTGAAGGTAATTTTAGATATGATTGTAATATGTTACCGCATCCTCACATACAATGCGTAAATTGTGGTAAAGTTGATGACATAGAAGGTATAAGTTTTCCAAATGTACTTGAAGACGTAAAACAATATACTAATTACGAGGTCTTAGCAGATAAACTTTATTTTTATGGGTTATGTGAAGATTGCAAAAAATAAATTATAAAATAAAGGGAAGTATGAATTTTAATTCATACTTCCCTTTATTTTATAAATCACCTTTTATACTATATTTATTATATATTATTTATAGAAGTAGGAAACTTTCCTTCTGAAATGCCGTTAAATATTAATTTTTAAAATTTATTAAATATAAATTAATTAATTATACAGTTGTTACATATAATTTAATGGGTGGTGGAATAAATGAAGTTACAGATAGTATTTTTAAAAAAGAAATATATTTATTATGTTTTGGCTATTATTATTTTTACCATATTACTTACGTATTTCTTTCTTTTCAAAACAAGTACAATAAGTACATTTAATATCGTAAATGAGGTAAAAATGATGCACGCTGATTTAAACGGTGATGGAACTAAGGATATACTCTACATAAAAACAGAGGTTGATAAATACCAAATTCAAATAAATTCTGGAGACAGTAGCTACTATTTAGAACCTTCTAAAAAAATTAAAACCGTTGGTAATTATTATTCGCAGTGGCCGATGAGACTAACACTAATGGACATATCAAGAAATTACGTACCTGAAATATTTACTCAAGCATCAGTAAATAATAAAGCAGTACAGCATGTTTTCCTTTGGAATGGTGAAAAATATGAAGATATATTTAGCAGCACAAATAATATTTTAGGTTTCGTAGACAGTAAAAATAATAAAACCCCTAAAATGTTATCAGGAAACATTAAAGATGGAAAATTAGACCTTACTAGCTACCTTTTTATTCAAGATAGTTTACAATCTTTTGATTACAACTATGTTGATAATTATATGGGTAAAAACAATGTATTAGGTTTCATAACCCTTATGTCGACCCTTCCAGTTTCTGAATTAAATATACCAAAAGAACTTTTTGCTTCTGATCTAAATGGTAATGATATTTCACTCTTAAGTGATTTGTCAGATAAAAAAATGCATTTAACCTTCCAAGATGGTGTTTTCAAAGATTATAATTGGGATAAAGATGGCAATACTAGCGAAGTTTTATGGACATTAAATTTTAAAGGAACTAATAATAATGATATAAAAGAAATAAAAAACTATAGTATAGAATTAATTTTAAAACTTATCCCAAATACCAATAAAGATTCTTCTTTTAAAATTAGCTCTATAGATATCAAATAAAAGCACAAAGCTATTACATTATGTATAAAATATCAATATCATTCGCAAAACAAAAGGGACCGTATTAACGGTCCCAAGGGGGGATGGGGGGGTTACGCATAAAATGTTTTATTTTATGCAAATGGAGATTTAAACTCCGATTACATTTATAATATTAACCTTTTTACTTAGTTTTATTCATTATAAATGATAAATTAATATATTTTTATATGAAGCTGTTTACTACAAAATTATTCCGTATATATATAATTAATTTAAAATATAACCTAATATAAATTGGAGGAATCGTATATGTTTAGTAATAAAGAGAAAGATGTAAATAGAATTGAAACTTTGATTGGCCAGCAATGTTCAATAATTGGTTCTTTGAATGCAAATGGTCTAATTAAAATAGATGGTTCTATTGATGGAGACTTAATTTGTGAAGATGATTTAGTACTAGGTGAATCCGGACAAATAAATGGCGATATCACCTGTAATAATGCATATATAAACGGAATAATGAATGGTAATGTCTCTTGCACAAGCACCTTAACCATAGGCAATTGTGGTAAGGTCCGCGGTGATATTTCTGTGAAAAAATTAATGATCTCTGAGGGTGGAATTCTTGATGGCAAATGTACCATGATCGGTTATGAACAACTTGATGACAACAGCGATAATTTATAAAAACTTCAAGCAAAAGAGTAACACATAACTTTAAAATTTATGTGTTACTCTTATTAATTTATATACTCTCAATGTTTTAAGTTGGAATTTTCCTCTACAATTCTATTTAGCATTCCAAGTTTTTCTTCATCTACTAGATGAGCTAATATATATATAAGCTGCCCCTTATCTTCATCTTCTAACTCTTCTAAAATACTATGTGTATTCTCCTTAGGACTTGTATGTTTAAATTCAACATCGTTATTTTCAAAAGAATCATCATTTGCAAAAGAATCATTACTTGATATAGAATTCATCATATCAGTAAAATCCGAACTATTTAAATCTAAATTATTTAAATCTATTCCAGATAACATATTTGAAATTTGACTCAAATCTATATTACCCATGCCTGAAAATATATTTGAAAAAACATTATCTTGCTTATTTTCATTTGAACTTACTACATCATTACTTTCAGTATCATTATTATCATTATTTACATCAACTTTATTACTATTATTTTTGTTTTTATTGTTTTTTACAACATTTGGTGCAGATTTTACATTACCTGAATTAGAACTGTTATTTGAGTTTCCTTGCATGTTATTACTTTGACCACCTAAACTTCCCATAAGATTACCTAAAATATTGTCTTGTCCTCCTAAATTAGAAAGCAAATTGCCTAACATGTTATTGTCCTGGCCACCTAATCCACCTAATAAATTACCTAGCATGTTATTATTGTTACCACCTAACCCAGAGAGTAAACTCTCAACCATATTACCACCACTGCCGTTACCAGTACCATTTCCAGAAAGAAAACTAGATATTAATCCAATCAAAGGATTTGCACCGTTTCCATTAAGCATTTGTGCTAATGGGTTATTATTAGCATTGTTATTTTGATTATTGTTATTACCATTGTTATTGTTGTTGTTATTACTGTTGCCATTATTGCCATTGTTACTGTTGCCATTATTACCATTGCCATCATTATTATTATTATTATTATTGTTATTGTTATTATTCATGTTGTTATCCATATTATTTCTATCACGCTTATGATGTTTTGACATATTTATCACCTCATTTATAAATGGGAGAGCATTTAAGCTCCCCCTTATTTTTTTAAATTAGCATCCGCAGCTTTTTACTGCATTTCCGCCATATCCACCTTTACAGAAACAAAAACCTAGGAATAACAATATTAGTAAAAACGCATTTTTGTTTTCAAGTAGACATGTTCTTTGAAGTATAATTAATAATATTATCGCACAAATCGGATTCGTGCATAAATTTCCTACTGAATTTCCACCGCATGCAGTCACTGGACTACTTCCACAACATTTATTTTCACAACGTCTTCTTTTAGACATATAAAACTCCCCTTTCTGGGCCAAATTTTAATGTGTTACATATTTCGACTAAAGTTAAGAACATATAATTCATCTATTGTTTACTTAATATCTATTTCTAACTTATGCTTAACTATCATAGTTAATCTTCATCACAGCTATCTAAGTTAATAATATTGTTTGTACATCCTTTGTTATTTCTTCCATTGCCACTACATACCAATAAAAGAATTAAAACTATTATCCAAATACCACTTCCTCCGCCACATCCAGAGCCGAGTCCGCCTAATCCAAATAATCCATTGTTACTTGATCCACCACATCTACAAAGTTCCTTGCAGTGTTTTGGCTCACATCCACATACAGTACCATTATCTTGTCCTTGACCTTGAGAGCAGAATAAAAGCAATAAAACGATTATCCAAATACCACTACCACCACCGAGTCCACCACCATTGTTACATCCGCCGCCATCGTTGTTACAATTGCAGCTTTTATTGGAACCATTTTTTTGAGAATCAGCTAATCCACTTAATAAGTCATTCATATCCATCTAAATACCCTCCTTTTAATTGCTTTTCTTGATTTACATTTAAAATCTTTTTCTTTTGTTTTCTAATATATACTATTCTCACAGAAATAAATTGATACAAAATGTTTATATAATTACAAAGCAAAAAAAAATAGACCCCATAACGATGTGCGCTTGTTATTAGCTAACACACCGTAATGTAGATCTATTTTATTCTTATTATAGTATCGGATTTCCATTAGATATAGATGGATCTCCTTCTGAACTGTCATCAAATCATCTCCTACGGAGCTGAAATATTAACGACTTCAGAATGAGATTTGTATCTCTTCTAAAATTTTGTTATTACTATAATATTGGATTTCCATTAGATATAGATGGATCTCCTTCTGAACTGTCGTTAAACATATTTCCTAAAAGATCTTTTACACCTATTTTTTTAAGTGATGAGATATTTATAATCTCCTCACTTGAATCTAGTTCTAAAGTTTCTCTTATTAATTTATTGTTTTTTACAAGTTCTGCTCTGTTTAGTTTATCTTTTTTGGTTGCAACTATTACAACTTCGTATCCAAAATGTTTTATCCATCCGTACATTAGAAGGTCATCTTTAGTTGGTTTACGTCTACAATCAACTAGTAATGCTACCTTTTGTAGTTGAGGTCTACGAACTAAATAGTCCTCCATCATTTTTCCCCATTTAGCTTGTTCAGTTTTGGATACTTTTGCATATCCGTAACCTGGTAAATCAACAAAATAAAAGCTATCATTTATTAGAAAGAAATTTATAAGTCTAGTCTTGCCAGGTGTTCCACTAACTTTAACTAGTTTTCTTCTATTTGTAATAGTATTTATCAAAGATGACTTACCTACATTTGATCTTCCAACAAAAGCATATTCTACTCTATTATCTGTTGGGTACTGAGCCGGTTTTACTGCTGATATTATAAATTCAGATTTTTTTATCTCCATTATTTATCTCTCCGTTTACTGTATTTTCAAGTAACGCATGTTCAAGTACATTTTCTACTTTACTTGCAAATATAAATTTTAGTTTGTCCTTAATACTCTTTGGTATTTTTTCTGTATCTTTTTCATTCTCACAAGGAATTATAATTGTGTCAATACCCGCTCTATATGCAGCTAGTGATTTTTCCTTAAGCCCTCCAATAGGTAGAACTCTTCCTGTAAGCGTAATTTCACCAGTCATTGCTATATTATGTCTTACTTTTCTATTAGTTAATGCAGACACCATTGCAGTTATCATAGTTACACCCGCTGATGGTCCATCCTTAGGTACTGACCCCTCTGGAACATGAATATGAATGTCTATATTTTTATAAAAGTCTTTATCTATATTATATTTAAAAGCATTAGCCCTAACATAACTATATCCAGCTTTAGCAGATTCTTTCATAACATCTCCTAATTGGCCTGTAAGCTCTAGCTTACCGGTTCCCTCCATGGCGCTTGCCTCAACTGGCAATGTGACCCCACCAACTTCAGTCCATGCTAGTCCAGTTACTACACCGACTTTATCTTCAGTTTCGGCCTTATCATAAGTAAATATAGCTGCACCTAAATATCTCTTAACATGCGTCGCTGTAACATTAACACTATTCTTGTCTTTTTCTACCATTTCTGTTATTGCTTTTCGAATTACAGAAGCAATTTGTCTTTCAAGGCTTCTAACTCCTGATTCTCTTGTATAGTTTTCAATTATACAAGTTATTGAATTGTCCGAAAATGCTATTTTACCATCATCCATATTATGCTCTTTTAACATCTTTGGAATAAGATGATTTTTTGCAATATGGAATTTTTCCTCTGAAGTATATCCAGATACCTCAATAACTTCCATTCTATCGAGTAGAGGCCTTGGAATAGTGTCCAATTTATTAGCAGTAGTTATAAATAGGACTTTTGATAAATCAAAGTCTAATTCTAGGTAATGATCCCTAAAACTTGCATTTTGCTCACTATCCAATACTTCTAAAAGAGCATCTGCAGGATCACCCTTAATATCCCCACTCATCTTATCAATTTCATCTAATAGGAATAATGGATTCTTTGATCCGGCTTGCTTCATGGCATATATGATTCTACCTGGAATTGCTCCCACGTAAGTTTTCCTATGTCCCCTTATTTCAGCCTCATCTTTTACTCCACCAAGTGACATTCTAACAAAATTTTTATTTAATGCATTTGCAACAGACTTTGCTATAGATGTTTTTCCAACTCCTGGTGGCCCTACCAAACAAAGTATAGGTCCTTTAAGTGTCTTGCTAATTTTTTTAACTGCTAAATATTCTATTATTCTTTCTTTAACCTCTTCGAGCCCATAATGTTCTTTATCAAAAACTTCTCTAGCCTTACTTATGTCAATATTATCTTTAGTTGATTTATTCCAAGGTAAAGCTAATATCCAATCTAAATATGCCTTTGATACCCCACTCTCGGCAGAATAATTTCCCGAACTCTTTAATTTGCTTAGCTCATAATTTGCTTTTTCTTTTGGTTCTTTAGGAAGTTTTGCTTTTTTAATTTTATTTTCATATTCAGTTACTTCTTTTTTATTTTCGTCATCTTCGCCGAGTTCCTCTTGTATAGCTTTCATTTGTTCCCTTAGATAATATTCCTTTTGAATTTTATCTATTTTAACTTTAACCTTGGTTCCAATTTTCTTTTCTATTTTTAAAACTTCAAGCTCATTCTTTAATATAATTAACAGTTTTTCGAGTCTCTTAGTAACATCTAATATTTCAAGCAATTCTTGTTTTGTTTGTGGTTTTAATGTTAAATAAGAACTTACAATATCACAATATCTTCCTGGTTCTTCAGTTTCTTCTAAACTGAATAACGCATCTGGAAAACTGTTAACCGATAAATTTATGTATTCTTCGAAGGCTTTATCTATAATTTTAATGTATGCCTTACATTTTTTATCATCTGCGCTTTTTTCATCGTAAATAAGTTCTACTTCCACCCGTACAAATGGTTCCTTATCTTTATACTCTAAAATTTTACCTCTTTGTATTCCCTCAACTAGTACTCTAATTGTATCTCCTGGTAACTTTAATATTTGTTTAACGTTACAAATAGTACCAATTTCATATATATCCTTTTCTTCTGGTTCTTCAATTTTTGATACTTTCTGTGAAACCAGAAAAATTTCTTGATTATTTAGCATAGCATCTTCTAATGCTAGTATAGATTTTTCTCTACCAACATCAAAATGCAATACCATATATGGAAATATATTCATACCTCTTAGCGGAATTAACGGAAGAAGTTTTGTTGTTTTATCCATTTTTCTCCCTCTTTTCTATATTAATCGTCGTTTATAAATATAAAATTATTATTTTAATTTTATATTGAATCGATATCTTAAACCATAAATACTCACACATCGTATTTTTATAGTTATACTATATTTATATAGTCACTATATTTATATAGTGCCACTACTATAGTATACCTATAATATAATTATTTTTCAATACTACAGACTTTAAAATAAAAAAAGGTAATCCACTATATATAATGATGGATTACCTTTTTTAAGAAAATGGTAGGCTATATTTTTAATGACTTTGCAGCTATAATGTCTACCTCTGGTTCAAATGTAGTTTTAATATTTTTAGGTATCTCTTGAAGCAACGCTTCTTTAATTACCTCACTAATATTACTAACTGGTATGATTTTAATATCGACCATGGTATTAAAACTATCTTGAAAGTTATCCCTTGGAATAATTACTTTTGTTGCTCCTGCTTTTTTAGCAGCAGCAATTTTAGCATTCACACCACCTATTGGTAATACATTACCATGTATTGATATCTCTCCTGTCATAGCAACCATATTATCCACTGGGATTCCCTTTATTGCACTGTACATCGCAGTTGTTATACTTACTCCTGCAGATGGGCCATCCACTGGTGATCCACCTGGGAAGTTAACATGAATGTCATAATCGTCACAATCTATATTAAAATATTTTTCAAGTACTGTAACTACATTTTCTACTGAGGACCTTGCAGTGCTTTTTCGTCGTAGTCTTTTATTGCTGCTGGTTATCTCCTCTTCTTCAATAATCCCTGTAATTTTAAGAATGCCTTTTCTAAGCTTTACCCTTTTGGCACTAGCTTCAATTTCCATTACAGCTCCTATATTAGCTCCATAAACAGCAAGACCATTTACATAACCAATTTGTGGCTTATCTGATATTCTAGACTCAAGCCTAGGTGAATATTGACCATTCTCAATAACCCACTCAATATCTTCAATACTTACTTCATCTCTTTCATCATTAATTGCCATTCCACAAGCTAGTTGAATTAAATTAACAGTGTCACGTCCATTACTTGAGTATTTACCTACAAGTTGTAGTGCTTTATCACAAATTTTAAGATCCATTTTGCTTATTGAATTTTTGGCAATTTGCTGTAATTCTTCTGGTAATAATGCTCTAAAAAATATTTCTATACATCTTGACCTTATGGCAGGCATTATTTCTTCCGGATTACGTGTAGTTGCACCGATTAACCTAAAATCAGCTGGCAATCCTTCATCAAACACTTCCTTTATATATAGAGGCATATTAGGATCCTCTTCATTATAATAAGCACTATCTAAAAAGACTTTTCTATCCTCTAATACTTTAAGAAGTTTATTCATTTCTATAGGATGTAACTCCCCAATTTCATCAATAAATAGGATTCCACCATGCGCCTTTGTAACGGCACCAGGCTTTGGTTGAGGCACTCCGGCTACCCCGAGTGGCCCTGCTCCTTGATAAATAGGATCATGAACTGATCCTATAAGTGGATCCGCTATACCCCTTTCATCAAACCTAACAGTAGTACCATCTATTTCTATAAACTTCGAACCTTGCTTAAACGGAGATCTTGCTCTTTTTTTAGCATCTGCAAGCACTAATCTAGCAGCTGCTGTTTTTCCTATTCCAGGCGGACCATAAATTATGACATGTTGAGGATTAGGACCACATATCGCTGCCTGTAATGCCTTAATTCCTTCTTCTTGACCTATTACCTCATCAAATGTCGTTGGTCTGCTTTTTTCCGTAAGTGGTTCTGTAAGGCTTATGTTTTTCATTTTTCTTAAATTTTCCATTTCTTTTCTATTTCCCTTATTAACGACCACCTTACCACTTTTTTGGGCTTTTAATGCATTAAAAAAGTATAGACCAATAACTACCGTAAAAAAGAATTGTACTGCCATGAGAATTTTAGTTGTCATAATAATTAAAGTTTAATGATGAAACTATTAAACTAATCCTCCTTTCACATATTAAATTTGCATATTTTACTAAATATTGCATCATTTGATATTATGCTCAAGTAAGACTAAATGTATTCATTTTTTCCTATATAATATTATTAATTCATATAACTTTTTTACTTTAAAATAGTGTTTTTAATAACTCGATAAAACACAAAAAGACCGATACAATATCCGTCTTTTTGTGTTTTGAAAAGATTCATTTATGCTGATTCTGGTCCTTTTTTACCTTTAATTTGTTTTGTAATTTTTATTTTTTCTCTTTTCCCACCTTCAGCTAAAACTAATTCTGGATTTCTAGTTTGAATAGTTTCCGCATTAATTATAACTTTAGCTACTTCTTCATTTGATGGGATATCAAACATAACTTCCTTCATCGTGTCTTCTATAATAGATCTAAGTCCACGAGCTCCAGTTTCTCTTTTAATAGCCTCTTTTGCAATAGCTTTTAAAGCTTCTTCTTTAAACTCTAATTCCACATTATCCATCTCAAACAATTTCTTATATTGCTTAACTAATGCGTTTTTAGGTTCACTAAGAATTTTAACCAATGCATGTTCATCTAAAGCTTCAAGTGTAACTACTATTGGAAGTCTACCTACAAACTCTGGAATTAATCCAAATTTCAATAAATCTCCTGGCATTATAGATTTAAGTAACTCTCCTACGTTTTCTTCATGTTTAGATCTTATTTCAGCTCCAAACCCAACTGATGTAGTTCTAGTCCTTTTTTCTATAATTTTATCAAGTCCATCAAATGCTCCTCCACATATAAATAATATATTAGCAGTATTTATCTGAATAAACTCTTGGTGAGGATGCTTTCTCCCACCTTGTGGTGGAACTGATGCTGTAGTTCCTTCGAGTATTTTAAGTAATGCCTGTTGAACGCCTTCTCCAGATACATCACGAGTTATAGATGGATTCTCAGATTTTCTTGCTATCTTATCGATTTCATCTATATAAATAATACCTTTTTCTGCTTTTTCTACATCGTAATCAGCATTTTGTATTAATTTAAGAAGAATATTTTCAACATCTTCTCCTACATACCCAGCTTCAGTAAGCGTAGTCGCATCTGCTATAGCAAAAGGCACATTTAAGAATTTTGCTAATGTTTGAGCAAGTAGAGTTTTACCACAGCCTGTAGGCCCAAGTAATAGGATATTACTCTTTTGGAGTTCAACCTCACCCTCATTAACATTTGAATTTATTCTTTTATAATGATTATAAACTGCTACTGCCAAAGATTTTTTAGCTGTATTTTGTCCAATTACGTAATCATCTATATATTTCTTTATTTCTGCAGGTTTTGGAAGTGCTCCTAAATCTAATTCAACATCTCCTTGGAATTCATCTACGATTATTTCAGAACACAATTCTATACATTCATCACAAATATATACTCCTGGTCCCGCAATTAATCTTCTAACTTGTTCCTGGGTTTTGCCACAAAAAGAGCATTTAAGTTGCTTTTTTTCATCAAACTTTGTCATATTTTCACCTCAACTAACCTTATTTAGTTAAATCATCTCCTAGATCGCTAGAAAAGCAACCTAGAAGATGTATTGACGACCTTTGAAATATCGTTAAAACTATTTCTTTTTAGTTATAACTTCGTCTATTAGCCCGTATTCCATTGCTTCTTGTGCACTCATAAAGTAATCTCTTTCAACATCATGTTTAATTTTTTCTATTGGTTGTCCGGTTCTTTCGCTGTATATTCTATTTAATGTATCTTTAGTTTTCATGATTCGTTTTGCATGAATATCTATATCAGTTGCCTGACCTTGAAATCCTCCTAAAGGCTGATGTATTAAAATCTCACTATTAGGTAATGCAAATCTTTTTCCTTTTTCTCCAGCATTTAATAAGAAAGATCCCATAGATGCTGCCATACCAATACAAATAGTTGAAACTTGTGGTTTGATATATTGCATAGTATCATATATAGCCATTCCTGATGTAATTGATCCACCTGGACTATTTATATATAAATAAATATCTTTATCTGGATCCTCTGATTCTAAAAACAATAACTGAGCAACAATTAAACTTGCAGTTACATCATTTACCTCTTCTCCTAGAAAAATTATCCTATCTTTTAATAATCTTGAATAAATATCATAAGATCTTTCTCCCCTATTAGTTTGTTCAACAACCATTGGCACTAAACTCATATAACTCACTCCTCTGCTCTAATAATATTACTGCTTTAAATGGTAATCTATTCCTTAATTATATCCTAAATATTAACTTTTTAATCATTTATTTTTATCCTATATTTAAAATTAATTGCCAGAGAAATATCTGGCAATTAATTTAAGTATATATTATGCGATCACTTTAGCATTTTCGACTAACATTTTTATTACTTTTTCATTCAAAACATCGACTTTTAGATATTGTTTTTGCGCTTTCATAATTAAATCTGCCGTTTTATCTATATCTTTGTCTCCGTATTGTTTTGCAACTTCTTTTGCTTTTGCAAGCATTTCTTCATCACTTGCTTCAACATTTTCTTTTTTCGCTATTTCAGTTATAACTAAATCAGTCTTAACTCTCTTTTCAGCTGATTCTTTCATAAATGATCTAACTTTTTCTTCAGTATTGTTAGTATACTGATAATACGATTCAAGGTCTAATCCTTGTTGTTTTAATTTCATTTCTAAATCTTTAAGCATTACATCAGTTTCTCTTTTTACCATAATTTCTGGAATGTCCATTACAACATTAGAGCAAGCTGCATCTATTACTGCTTCTTCAAATTCTTTCTGTTCTCTATCTTTACCTGATTTTTCAAGTGACTTTTTAATGTCATTTCTTAATTCTTCTAAAGTATCAAATTCTGATACATCTTTAGCAAATTCATCATCAATAGCTGGTAAATCTTTTGCTTTCATGCTTTTAACAGTTACATTAAAAGTTGCTTGTTTACCATTTAAGTCTTCTCTTCCATATGCTTCTGGGAAATTAACTTTAACTTCTTTAGCCTCTCCAGCTTTTAAACCAACTAATTGTTCCTCAAAAGTATCAATAAATGATCCTGAACCAATTTCTAGTTCAAAGTCTTTTCCTTCTCCACCTTCAAAAGCTGTTTCTTCAATAAATCCTTTGAAATCTATAATTGCTATATCGCCCATTGCAACTGTGCCTTCTAGCTTATCTTCTATTCTAGCATTTTTTTCTTGCATGCCTTTTAGTTGACTTTCAATTTCATCATCTGATACATTATATTCAACTTTCTTAGCCTCTAGTCCTTTATATTCTCCAAGTTTAACTTCTGGTGCTACTTGAACTGATGCTGTGTATATAAAGTCTTTTCCTTCTTCTATTTGAATAATATCAATTTTAGGGTAATCCAACGGATTTATGTCATGTTCTTTTAAAGCCTCTGGATATGTATCATCACAGCAAAAATTTATAGCATCTTCAAAAAAAACACCATCACCATACATTTTCTTTATTATATTCATTGGAGCTTTACCTTTTCTGAATCCTGGTATATTCATTGATTTTGAATTTTTTGCACTAGATTTCTTTAAAGATTTATTAAATCTTTCTGCTTCTACCGTTATTTCTAATTTAATAATATTTTTCTCTAATTTTTCCATTTTAATGTTCATTATATTACTCCTCCTAATCGCTCACAAATGCTTATTTCTTTATATATTATAACATAACTTTTAACTTATTTACAAATACTATTAAGCATATTTGCTCAAATAGTCTAATATTATGATTATACCCAAATTTTAAATAATTTACAAGATAATTTTATTCAAATGATTACTTTAATATGATATAAAACATTTATCATTATATCATCTCCTGGGTCGCTGAATTGTTGTTAAACTTTTTCGAAACTAGATCTTTCGCCTTTGTAAGTTCAGCGTAGCTTGAAAAATTATCACTATACACTTCTATAATTCCTTTTCCACTATAATTAACATTTTTAAGATTCCTTGCAATGTCACCATAGTCTAAATTTCCTTTTCCCGGTAAAAGACAAGGTGAATTATCATCTCGATCGTTTATATGAAGATTCACAATGTTACTCCCCATAACTTTAATATACTTTTCTATAGGAATATTAGCTTTGCATGCTTGTTTCAAATCTAAAGTAAAATATATTGGATATTTACATTCCTGCGACAAAAGAGTTAAGAATTCTAAATTCGAAGACATACACCATGAGACATTTTCCTGTGCTAACTTAATTCCTGCTTCTAGTGCTATATATGAAAGTTCATTATATATATCAAGAATAAATTTAGTATCAAGTCCACTTAAATCAGTATGTCTCATTCCATGAAAGGTGTAACAACTTGCGCCTAAAATCTTTGCTGCCTTAACAACTTTTTTAAATTGTTTTAACATATCTTTGCGTCTTCTGTCATATTTGTCAAATAAATAAGGTTCAAAAGAAACTGAAAATGCATGAACTGAATTTACATTGAATTCATATAGTTCTTTTTTCACCAGTAGTGCTCTTATAAATTCCTCGTTATATTCGCTTTGAGTATTTAAAAATATTTCACCAAAATTAAATCCTAACTCTTTCATCGTATGTATACTATGTTCTGTATTCAGTTTAGGATAAAAACATGCCGAAGATAATCCTATATCCATGTTTAGCCTCTTTTCGCTATTTCGTTACTTGACCTAAGGCAGTTAAATAAACTACATTTCCATCTATGTTTGCCTCTAGCCCCTTAGCCGCCAAATCTCCGAAAGTAATCTTCATTCCTGATGCTGGCTGTACCTGCATATGAACACTATCTTTTAAATTTAGCTTCCATATATATTGTATTTTTTTTTCATTCATCCAAGGTAACTCGCTAACATATACAATATTATCTTCATCAATAAACTTTGGTGTAATTGACCATATGTAATTTGGATTTATTTTAAGTTGCTCTTCTTTTGAATAAGTTTGATTTTTACTAGAAACATAAGTCTTTCTTGATATGTCTTTACTAATTTTATTTACACCAACATATAACATATCTTGGTTCTTTGTATTTTGTATAACAATTGATGTTTTGCTTGGACTTATATCATATAATACATCCTTAGTGTTTGATATACCTTTTATAGTCTTATTTGATGATACTGCATTATATTCAACAGTTACCTTTTGACCATCGGGCATTGTAGCGATAAAAGATGACTTGTCTGCTGTTGCTTTTGCTTTTGCGGCTTTTGCTGCTATTGATGCTTTCGCTTTCTTAGCCTTTTCATCATTAGTCTGTTGCTGTGAAACTTCTTCTGATTTATTTTGGACTTTATCATCGTTTGATACATTTGATAAAGTACTATTTGTACCTTTATTCGTTAAACCTTTAAAATCTATACTTAAAAATATGACGAGCCCTATTATAGGTATAACAATTAGTGATAATATTACCTTTTTTCGTTTTTTTATTTTTCTATCATAATCCTTACTAAATATACTAGGCTTCTTCATATGATTTACCTCCATTATAATTAATGCACTGTTACCATTCATACATTCTGTATACATACTTTCTAATCGATAACTATACATTACTTATTATACCTCATTACATATGAAAATAATATCGTTTTCTTTAATTACACAATATCACTTTATGTGTAAACGTTTTATATTTTAATATATCGATATTATGTGTTTTAATGCAAACTAGTGTCAAATTTATTTTAGCCTTCCTATTAAAACAAATCATTATTTTTTAAAATAATGATTTGTTTTCCCCCTTTGTAAACGAATAATTCATAGTTGTTTCACTTTTATATACCTCTGTTACTTTTATTTTAAAATTATTTAATGTCATTTAATCTATATATATCAACAGTCATAAGGTTTTTTAAATATTCATAATATTAAAACATTTACAAAATCACTTGAACTGTTTCACTTTTAATATTACAATATGTTTATCAACAAGATTGACTTACACAAATTAAAATAAATGATAACTTTATTATTTATTTTATCACTAAGCATTAACAATAATAATTAAGTAATGTATAATATAATAGTGTAGTACTTATTATTAAACAATATTGATTGTTAATTGTATGATCATTTAATTACATAATAAAATGGTCATTTATAGCAACACTTTAAAAACAGTATAGAGTAGTCACGGAAACTAATATGTAAAACTTGAATTTGTATGAAGTAATATCGAACTATAATTTTTGTGTTAAGAGAGCAGTTAGTAATAAAAATAGGTATAGCAAACAAG
>NZ_JAHLDV010000055.1 GCF_018861865.1 Clostridium frigoris | reverse complement strand
TTTTAGTCTTACGACTAAAATATTACTTTTACTAAAGTAATTGACTGGTTAAAATAAAATATTATTTCATTTCTTTACCTATTTCTCTGTTTAATTTTCAAAGACCAATTTGTTTGTCATCATGTGACGACTTCTACTATTTTACTAGGTATATCTTGTTTTGTCAACATTTTTTTTAATTTATTAAAATATATTTTCAAATCAATAAATATTAACCTTTCAAACCTTACCTTTATCGTTGCTCAACCGCATCGACATATAATATTTTATCATAATATATGCTATACATAATATCTTTTTAACTAATTAAAATAAAATAGGTTTCAAATTCTTCAATTTTTAAACCTTATCTCAATATATCTTATATTGATACACCAGGATAGTTATTTAGTTCGATCTTACCACTACCTAACAACGATATATCATATATAATGATTTTAACAATTATATATATTAAGTATCAACCTTAATAAACTAAAATATACTATTATTTAATATTTTATCTTCAAATATTAATAGTCTACATATAATATAACCAATACCCCTATTAATTAGTACTAACCTGCTTTTACTATTTACTAATAAATAAAAAATAGAGTAACACATCTTTTAATTACTAAAAGTTATATTACTCTAATATAAGTTCGTTATTGATATAAGTCTTCATTAGTATATTAACATCACATTAATTTTTGAAAAATTATTATAAATATTACCCCTGGCACTCCTAAAAATCCTGAAATCAGTGCCGTTACAGCATTAATCGGAATAGTTATTCCTACAAAGTTCGCAAGCAGCAACAGTAATACACCAAAAACGCAATTCAATATTAATTTAACTAATATTTTCAGTGGCCAAGAAAAAAACTTGACCACAATTAGCATACCTACTATGCCAATTAAAAAATATAATGCAATGTCCATATCTAATTCCCCCTATGTGAATCTTTGTTTCTATTTATTAACAGCATTGAGATCTTCAATCATATAACTAGCATCGATAGTTACATCTTTTCTTCTAGCTTCTAATAAAAAATATATGTACCTAGCTTTAGATTGATCTTCTCTATAAATTGCATAGTCTACAAGTTTGGGGTCGTCTACTACTTGAAAATATTCCTTTGAACTTTCCCATTCAAGTTTAGCTTCCTCTAGTTGCACAATAATATCTTTCTGCTCCGATGTATATTTAGCAGTCGAAAGCAATATTCCAATTATTTTTTTTCTGTTCATAATAAAAAACCTCCCATTTTATATCTTTTATCAATTATTGACATAAAACAGGAGTAATATTCTATATTTCTTTTCTTCCTTCTAATGCTTTAGAAAGAGTTACTTCATCTATATATTCTAAATCTCCACCAACTGGAATCCCATGTGCAATCCTTGTTACTTTTGCACCTAATGGCTTTAATATTTTAGATATATACATCGCTGTAGCTTCCCCTTCTATGTTAGGATTAGTTGCTACTATTACTTCCTCAACTTCCCCATTAATTCTTCTTATAAGCTCTCTTAACTTTATATCTTCAGGTCCTCGTCCTGACATAGGTGATATCGTTCCATGAAGAACATGATATACCCCATTAAATTCCCTTACTTTTTCCATAGTCATAATATCTTTTGGATTTTCCACTACACATATAATACTCTTATCCCTGTTAGGGTTTGAACAAATTGAACATGGATCTGTATCTGTAAAACTCCCACATACAGAGCAATATTTTATGGTTCCTCTGGCTTTTATAAGTGCACCAGCAAACTCATCTACTTCTTCCTTAGGAAGGTTTAATACAAATAATGCAAGCCTTTGAGCTGTCTTTTTCCCTATTCCAGGAAGTTTAGCGAATTCTTCTATAAGTTTTTCAATTGCTACTGGATAAAAATCCAATTTAGTCACCTCATAACTGTTTTATTAAAACATTCCCGGCATGTTCATTCCGCCTGTTAACTTACCCATTTCATTACTTGACTCATCTTCTGCCTTCTTTAACGCTTCATTACAAGCACTCATAATTAGATCTTCAAGCATTTCAATATCATCTGGATCTACTACTTCTGGTTTTATTTTAACTTCAACAAGTTGCCTTTTTCCATTAGCCACTGCAGTTACTGCTCCACCACCAGAGGATGCTTCAAATTTCTTATCTCCTAAATCCTTTTGCATATCTTCCATTTGTTTTTGAAATTTTTGAGCTTGTTTCATTAAACTATTCATATTTCCACCCATACCTGGAAATCCGCCTTTTGCCATAATAGCTACCTCCTACATATTTGTTATTTAAGTTATTTTTATATTTATCTCCTCTAGATTTTTAGCAACTAAAAGTTAAGTATTTATAATCTAAATGGATACATGTTACCAATCTGTTATAGCTTTTCTATATTATTATATACTAATACCTATAATAATTTCCATTAATTAAATAAATATTTTTTTTAAATAATTTAGATTTATTCAAGATTTAATTAATGTAGTAATTATTATATATTTGTGTAGTATTCTATACCTATTCATCTAATATTTCCACAACATCTTCTCCAAATGTCTCTTTTAATATATCCTCTGGTGATTTTTCCTCTATCTCCTGAGCTTCTATAGTATATTTTATTTTCACTGGCTCTTTTAGTAGCTCTGAGAATATTTCTTCTATTACATTTTTATTTTCTTCTTTTTCAAGCCTAATTTTATTAAAAGCATATTGTTTTTCATAACCAAGTTCTATTATCCCTCCATTACAAGATAAAATTTCTCCTGTCATTAATGAAGCGTATATAACCATATGCCTTCTAGTCTTAAACATGTCTAAGATATCCTTAAACGACTTTTTCACAATTTCTACCGTTAAATTAGAATTAGCATTATGAATTTGTACTGGTCTTATTTCTGTTTTTTTCTTTACCTTCTTTTCTACATTAGAACCATTATCTTCAGGAGATCTATGTGTTACACTTTCACATGCAACAGTTATCTTACCCTGTTTTATTATTTCTTCTAACTTATTTACCCTGGCTAATAGTACCTCTTTTGATGTATCATATTCAATTTTACACATCTTAATAACTGCAAGCTCTAGATAAATTCTATTTTGTTTACTCCATTTGGCCTTTTGCTCTGCATCTTGAAGTATTTTTATGTTTCTCATGATTTCCTCTACCCTAATTTTAGCTGCCTGCTTCTTTAAAATTTCTATGTTTTCACTAGACATATCTAAAATATCATAAGCATCATCACTTACCTTAACCATTAAAAGATTTCTCATATGTGTAGTCATATCTTTTATAAATACATATACATCCTTGCCACTAGAAACTATTTCATTTATACCCTTTATCGAAGTTACTATATTTCTATCTATTATACTATCTGAAAGCTTTATAATACTTTCATTAGTTACAATGCCTAGCATTTCTACAACATTATCATACTCTACCGTGCCCTCATTCATTGATATTGCCTGATCTAGAATGCTTAGGGCATCTCTCATTGCTCCATCAGAGATTCTTGATATTAATTTCAAACTATTATCTTCGGCAAAAACGCCTTGCTCCGTAACTATTTTTCTAAGTCTATCAAATATATCTGAACTTTTTATTCTCTTAAAATCAAATCTTTGACATCTCGACAATATCGTTATTGGAAGTTTTTGAGGATCAGTTGTTGCTAATATGAATATTATGTTACTAGGTGGCTCCTCTAGCGTCTTTAGGAAAGCATTAACTGCCCCTATGGATAACATATGAACCTCATCTATAATGTAGACCTTATACTTAGCCTCTTGGGGAGGATACTGAACATCTTCGATTATATCACGTATATTATCTACTCCATTATGTGATGCCGCATCAAGTTCTGTAACATCTATTGCTGTTCCTGCATTTATCTTTTTGCACATTTCGCATTCGTTGCAAGGTTCACCATTATCTGAGTTTAAGCAATTAACCGCTTTTGCCAATATCTTAGCGGTCGAAGTTTTTCCAGTCCCTCTTGTCCCACATAAAAGATATGCATGAGCTATTCGATCGCTATTTATTTGATTTTTTAAAGTTATAGTGACATGCTCTTGACCTACTACATCTCCAAAAGTTCTTGGTCTCCACTCTCTATATAAAGCCATATATGCCACAAATTTCACCTCTTTTAAATAATAGTATTTATTTTATTTTAAACACTTATTAATTTGTAACCCCATCTTAGAACAATCGCACTCACTTATTTACTTAATTATATCATTAATGTTGTTTTAATTCACAAGTAAAAAAAAGATACCTCTAAAGGTATCTTATATTTCTTATGTAAACCGTACACCTCGCTTCGATAAATAAACTATGCGCGATACCTATACAGTTAGCTCAAATCAGGTTGATCCACGGCACATGAAAGTGTCCACTTACCGCTGCTTCCTTCCGAATCTCACGGGGTTCATGAATTTTCATTGCGTGGGGCCCAATTCTCAACACCACTTATATAAGTCAGACCACACATTTTATAACCTTGGCGAGGAATTCACCCCTGCTGTAGCGGATTGCAGGTTGAGGGCACCGCTAACTCCCCGGCTAGTACGGAAATATAAACTGGCGGAAAAAGAGGGATTCGAACCCTCGGTAGGGTTGCCCCTACACACGCTTTCCAGGCATGCTCCTTAAACCACTCGGACATCTCTCCATAAAGTATTTAACTTTTTTGTATATACATCATTAGTGCAACATAAATAATTATACTATTAATAAAGGTTAATTTCAATAGATATTTATTAATATATTATTAAGAATTTTATAATATATTAATATCACATTATATAATATTTCACATCTTACTTAAATATATACATTTAGTATTAATTTTTTTGTTACTAATCAATACTAAATTAATAATGCGGATTTCTTTTTCTATAATTTATTACAATAAAAATGATCCACAAAGCAATACCTGATAAACTTATTAGCTGCGCTACTCTTATACCCCCTAGCATTAAACTATCAGTTCTTAACCCTTCAATAAAAAATCTCCCTAAAGAATATAATCCTATATAAGTGAAAAATACGGTACCATACTTTAATGCCTTTGTTAGTAAATAAATTAATAATAGACATACAGCTACATTCCATATTGATTCATAAAAAAAAGTCGGGTGATAATACACTCCATCTATTAACATACCCTTCTGTATAAAATTTGGGAATATGCTTATAAATCCCTGCGTAACTGGCCCACCATGAGCTTCACTATTAAAAAAATTCCCCCATCTGCCTATAGCTTGCGCGATAATTATAGACGGCGCTGCAACATCAGCAAATTTTAACAAATTCTCTTTTTTATATCTTGTATATATGTATGCTGTTATCATTCCAAATATAATCCCACCATGGATAGCAAGCCCTCCTTGCCGTATATTAAAAACCTCTATTAAGTTATCTTTATATTGACTAAATTCAAAAATAACATAATAAGCTCTAGCTCCAACAATAGCTATAGGAAATGATATTAATACAATATTTAAAAACTCATCATAATCAAGGCTTTTTAACTTGCATGTACAATTAGCCAATGTAATTCCAATCATCATTCCTATCGCAATAAAAATACCATACCATCTAATATCTAATCCAAATATATTAAAAGCTATTGGATCCATAATTAATCTCTCCTTCATCGTACAGTTTTAATAATTATTTATAAAAAATACATATTATAATAAAAAATCAAATATAGCTTAAATTTACTTATATATAATTAGTCTTATCTCAATTGTCTTTGAATATGATAAAAAAGTAAAGATAAATATACATAAATACTTTTTTTATTAATTATGGGTTAAATTCTAATAGATTTCATTAAAATTTCTAATTACACGTAAAAATCACTCCTAGTAGCAAATTTAAATGTTTTGCTAGCTAGGGGTGATTTTTACTTTATGAATTTATACTATACGTTGATTTCATTTTTAACAACAACATCTTTCTTTAATATTGAAATCATAATACCAGTTACTATTGCACCCGCTAGTATTGCAATTATATATCCAACTAAATTAGTAACTGCATGAGGAATAAACAAGAGAAATATACCACCATGTGGAGCTATTATAGCCGACTTAAATATCATAGATAACGCCCCTGCAACTGCAGCACCTGCCATTGTTGAAGGTATTATTTTAAGTGGATCTGCTACAGCAAATGGTATTGCACCCTCTGTTATAAATGAAGCTCCTAATGCCCAAGCAGCTTTTCCTGATTCCCTTTCTTCTGCCGTGAATTTCTTTTTTGCTATTACTGTTGCAAGAGCAATTCCTAGTGGAGGAGTCATTCCTGCCGCCATTACTGCTGCCATTATCATAGAACCCTGCCCTGCTACCAAAGTAGACACTCCAAAAGTATATGCCGCTTTATTAAATGGTCCACCCATATCAAAAGCCATCATTAAACCAAGAATAATTCCGAGAAGTCCTGCGTTTGCTCCACTTAGATTAGTTAAGTATTTTGACATTACCATAGTTAAAGCACTTACAGGTTTTCCAATAACATATATCATTACAAGCCCTACTACTAATGTCGATAAAACAGGTAATATTATAACTGGCATTAAACCTTGTAATGATTTTGGTAATTTTATTATTTTCTTTAAGAAAACTACAGTATAACCAGCTATGAAACCTGCTGCCATTGCACCTAGAAATGCAGCGCCTAAAGTTGAAGCAAGCAAACCACCAACCATACCTGGTACAAGACCTGGTCTATCTGCTATAGAGAATGCTATAAACCCTGCAAGTATTGGATACATAAGTGCCATGGCATTACTGCCACCAATGGTCTTTAATGCTTCTGCTATAGATCCTGGAACTTTAAATGCATATATTCCAAAAGCAAAAGAAAGTGCAATTAAAATACCTCCTGCAGCTACAAAAGGAATCATATAAGAAACTCCTGTCATAAGATGCTTATAAATACCTTTTCTCTCAACCTTTTCTTCTTTTATTTCATTGCCTTGTTTTGAAGCATTTTTATTTTCTAATTTTATGTCTATTGCTTTCTGTATAAGACCCTTTGCATCTTTAATTGCATCTTTTACCCCAACTTCAATTATAGTTTTCCCCACAAAACGTTCCTTTGAAACGTTAGTATCTGCTGCAATTATTACAACTCTTGCTTCCCTTATTTCTGCCTCTGTCAATTTGTTTTCTGCCCCCACAGATCCTTGAGTCTCTACTTTAATTTCTACTCCCATTTCTTCTCCAGCCATTGAAAGAGCCTCGGCTGCCATATAAGTATGTGCTATCCCTGTTGGACATGAAGTTATTGCTACAAATTTCATAAATATCCCCCTCTTAATTTTTTCTTATAAATCAAAATTTATATTTTATAAAAAGCTTTATATTTAACATGTAATGTCTATTTTTCTAATAAAGTGATTACTTCGCCTGCACTACTTGCTTTCATTAAGCTTTCTCTTAAATCTTTATGCATTAATTTTCTAGAAAGCTGGCTTAATATTTTCAAATGCTCATCACTTGATTCTTCAGGTACTGCTATTAAAAAGAATATATGGGCTAATTCATCATCCATAGATTGATAATCAATTCCATCCACGCTTCTTCCAAACACTAATGCTGCCTCTTTAACTCCACTACTTTTTCCGTGGGGAATTGCTATTCCCATACCTATACCAGTTGAAAATTCCTTTTCTCTATCTGATACAGCCTTCATATATTTATCCTTATCTATTAGCTTGCCATTCTCATCTAACATTGTTGCCATCTCTATAATTACATCCTCTTTTGTTTTACTCGTAAGCTCAAGTTTAATTAAATTAACATTTAATAATTCAGTTATATTCATTAATAATCATCCTTTCTTATAGGTATTTTATAGTTACTTGTTTTTTTAGCTCTTCTATATCAATTAACCTTCCTGTCTGAGTCCCCTCAGTCATTACATTAGCAGCGCTGGTTGCACAAGCAAGTTTCATAGTTTCTTCAAAACTATAATCATTTTCAATTCCTACAGCCATTGCTGCAACCATTGAATCTCCAGCCCCAACTGTACTTTTAACTTCTACCTTTAGACCAATTACCTTTGCAATTTTATTTTTACTTATAACTAATGACCCTTCTGCCCCTTGCGAAATCACTACAAATTTAACTCCATACTTTAGTATCTTTTTAGCAGTTTCAATAACTTTTTCCTCGTTATCAAGGCTAATTCCAAATGCCTTTTCAAGCTCGCAAACATTTGGTTTAACTATATAGGGCCCAGCTTTAATTCCCTGCATTAGCATGTCACCATCTGCATCTAATATAACCCTGCCACCCTTGCTTTTTACATCTTTAATTATTTCACCATATATATTACTGCCTGCTCCATTTGGGACACTACCAGACAAGATTACTAAAGATTTTTCACTACAATACTCAATAATTTTTTCTTTTATATTAGCAATATTATCTGTTGTCAGACTGGTACCGTTCTCATTTATATCTGTATGAGTATTATTAACTTTATCAACTATTTTTATATTAGTTCTAGTTTCTCCATTTACAGATAAAAAATCATTATTAATATTTGAATCCTTTAAATAATCCTTTATTTGATTTCCGCTATTTCCACCTACAAACCCTAGAGCTAAGCTTTTATACTGTAATTCCTTAATAACTTTAGATACATTAATTCCTTTTCCTCCAACATCAACTCTTGTGGATGTGATTCTATTGACATTACCAATTTTAAAGTCATCTATTTCAATAGTTTTATCTATCGCCGGATTTAATGTCACTGTTATTATCATTTGCTCACCCCCATGATTATTTTGCTTTAATAATCTTTACATCTTTTTCTACAAACTGTTCAAGTATTGCATTGTCTATTTGGTTGTCTGTAATTATAATATCAACACTATCTAAATTGACGATTTTAGAAAAGTATACTATTCCAAATTTAGTATGATCACATACTACTATAGTTTGATCTGCAATTTTTATCATTTCTCGTTTTGTATTAGCTTCAATAATATTGGGTGTAGTTAAACCATTAATGCTGCACAGACCATTCGTTCCTATAAATGCCTTATCAACTCTGAAATTTTTGAGTGCATTATCTGCTACTGGTCCTACCATTGCTCTTGTCTCCCACCTAAGTGTACCTCCCGTAATAATAACTTCAACGTCTCTTTTTTTAGCAAGCTCATATGCTACATCCACAGAATTTGTTAAAACGGTTATATTTTTAGCTGTTATTTGCCTAGCAATGCTAATTGTTGTTGTACCTGCATCTAGTGCTATTGTATCTCCATCTTCTATAATTGATGCTGCAAGCTTTCCAATAGATTCTTTCTCATCATAAAACTTATCTATTTTTTCTGAAAAGGTGGGTTCAAATTTAGTGTTTACATTTAGTACTGCGCCACCATGAACTCTTTTAATTATTTCATCCTCTTCTAACTCTTGAAGATCACGTCTAATAGTAACTTCTGACACTTCATATTGCTGAGATAGATCGCACACCTTTACTTTTCCATATTTATTTAAACTATTTATTATTTTTGATTTTCTTTCTTCAGGAAACATATAATTTATTCTTCCTTTTATTTTATTTTTTTTTAATATACTTGTGTTCGTTTATGGTTTATTTTTTATTCGTTTGCTTTCACTTGTGTTCATTTTAATATATTATGATAACGTTGTCAATACAAAAAATGTTATTTTTTTATTTTATTTCAAAAAAATAAAAACGAAACCCATTGGCTTCGTTTTTATTATATCAACACCTATTAAAATATCTAATTTATCATTACAATTATCTTAATTTTCTTTTTCTTTTTCTAATTCTTCTTTTAAAATATCCTTTATCATAGGTGTACATCTATTACCTCTACATCCACCTGAACCTGCTCCTGTTACCTTTTGAACATCTTCTAATGTTTTTGCACCATTTTTTATAGCTTTTTTTATTGTAGCCTTTGATATAACTTTACACAAACATATTTTAGTAAGCTTATCAAGCACTTTCTTATTTATATTGTTTTCCATAATTACTTCTCCTTCAGATTATCTTTTATCTTTAAAAAAATTAGTTAATAAATTACCACATTCCTCATTATATAACCAATTTATTTCTGTCCAATGATTTAGGTCATCATTTTGAATAACATTAATAACGGACCCACAAGCTCCTACACTAGGATCAAAAATACCTATATATAGCTTTCTTATCCTAGACTGTAATATAGCCCCTGCACACATTGGGCATGGTTCTAAAGTTACATACATATCACATTCAGTTAATCTCCAACTACCTAAAATTACGCAGGCTTTTTTTATAGCCAAAACTTCCGCATGGGCAGTAGAATCTTGCATCGTTTCCCTTAGGTTATGTGCTCTAGCAATTATTTTATTATCTTTTACTATGACCGCACCTACAGGAACTTCATTTAGTAATAATGATATTTTTGCTTCTTTTAATGATTCATGAATAAAATATTCTTTCATGTAAACCCCTTATTTTGTAAATAATTATTTCTAAATAATCTTTATTCCTTACAGTATACTTCTTAAATAAAACATTTTCAATACAATTACACTTATATATCTTTTTATACCAAATAACACTAATTATAAAGTTAAAATAATTCACAAATAAAAAAACTAGCAAAGTATTACTTTACTAGTTTTTTGGTGCACACAAGAGGAGTCGAACCTCCGGCCTTCCCCTTAGGAGGGGGACGCTCTATCCAACTGAGCTATGGGTGCATATTTTATTTCTACTTCAATATAATATTACACTTTCATAAATATGTCAACCTATTGTCAGTTAAAAAAATGGATTCTAAAAAATATTTGACATACATATTGCACTGTTTATCTATTATTAGAATTTTAATTCACTTAATAGTATATACTATTAAGTGGAGGTGTTTTAATTGAATAATGATATAAAAAATTTTTTTCTCGCTGGAATAGGCTCTGCAGCATACACTTTTGAAAAGGCAACAAATTTAATAGATGATTTCGTACAAAAGGGTAAGCTTACCTTAGATGAGGGCAAATGTTTATCTGAGGAACTAAAACGAACTGTAAAAGAAAAAAAAGAAGAAGAAATCACTTTGACAAAAGATAAGAATACTTTAACAAAAGAAGATATGATTTTACTTCTAAAGGATATGAATTTTGCAACTAAAGAAGATATTGAAAATGTAAATAAAAGATTGACAAATTTAGAAATAAGTCACTCATGATTTTACAAATTCAACTCTAATAAAAGTCCTTATTTTATATAAGGCTTTTATTTTCAACTACATATGTTAAAGAAAATTTAAGTGAGGTATAAAATGAGACGAAGTTCTGTTAATCGATTCAAAAAAATTGTTAAAGTTCTTGGTTCTTATGGCTTTGGATATATTGTAGACTCTAAGTTTAATAAGCAAAATAAACTCCCTGAAAATTTAAGAAAAGCCTTTGAAGAACTTGGCCCTACTTTTATAAAAATAGGCCAAATATTAAGTACCAGACCAGATTTATTATCACCTGATTATATAACTGAACTTTCAAAGCTCCAAGATAATGTACCTCCAGAAAGCATTGAAACAGTAAAAAAAGTATTTTTAGATCAATTTGCAATATCAACTACTGAATGCTTTAAAACTTTTGACGAAAAACCTTTAGCCTCTGCATCTATTTCTCAAGTACATAAAGCCACGTTAAGAGATGGCCGAAAAGTTGTGGTAAAAGTTCAACGCCCTGATATTGCAGAAAAAATGAAAACAGATATTTCTATATTGATTCGTATAGTAAAGTTCGCTAAAACAAAATTTGCTGATGCACTAATTGACCCAGAAGAAGCGCTTCACGAAATACTTCTAACAACTGAACTTGAGCTAGATTTTAACAACGAAGTTAAAAACATGGATAAATTTAAAAGTTTTAACAAAGATATAACATTTTTATATGTACCTTATGTTATTAAAGATTTATCAGGCACTAGAATTATAACCATGGAAAGAATTTATGGTTTTAAAGTCGATGACATGAAAAATCTTCTAATTGGCCATTATGATGTTGATGATTTAGGTAAAAAATTAGCTTTATCTTACCTAAAACAAATCCTACAAGATGGTTTCTTTCACGGCGATCCGCATCCTGGAAATATATTTATATGTGAAGGCAAAATTTGTTTTATTGATTTTGGAATTATGGGTAACCTTTCTAACTCCTTAAAATCATCCTTAAATGATATGATATCAGCTATTGCCCTTAATGACATAAACAAAATGATTTCCGCTCTTTTAACTGTAGGAATAAGAAAGGGATATGTAGATAGAAATAAACTCTATGAAGATTTAGATTACCTTATTGTAAATTACCTTTCAACATCTTTAAATAATATTCAAATTTCTGTTATGCTTTCAGAAGTTTTTGATATAGCTAGGCAAAACAACATTCGCCTGCCCCGCGATTTTACACTTTTAATAAGATCTCTTGTAATATTAGAAGGTGTAATCGCAAGCATCGCACCTGATATAAAAATAATAGATATAGCTATACCTTATGTAAAAAATAATAACAAATTTTCTATATTAGAAAATTTGAATTTCAACACTTTACTTATCCATTCATATTCATTTATGAAAGACTCATTTAGGCTTCCCTCAAAAATCATAGAATTATCTGACAGCTTAATAAGTGGAAGGGCTAAACTTCAACTTGAACACAAAAATTTAAGTACCCCTATAAGCGAGCTAAATAAAGGTATAAATAGATTGGTTTCTGCTCTTATTATTTCTTCTACTATCATAGGGTCTTCTACAATTTTAAATTCTAATATAGGTCCTAAAATATATAACGTTACAATTATTGGTATAACTGGTTTTTTAACTGCAGCCTTTATGGGCTTTTGGTTATTAATTTCTATAATAAAATCTGGTAAATTATAATAACAAAATATAATCTTATTACAATAGAGGTGTTTTTATGATTAAATATTACAACAGAAAAGAAAACAAGTATGAAACTGAAAAGGTAGCTGGTGAAAAATATTTAAATTGGTCTTATTCTTCTCCTGCCGGCAAAGGACTAGTTGAATTACTACTTAAGAAAAAACTTTTTTCAAAATTATATGGTTTTTATTGTGATACAAAAACAAGTTCTAGAAAAATAAAAAATTTTATTAAAGAATTTGACATTGATATGTCTAAATATGACAGAAGTTATAATGAATACTCCTCTTTTAATGAGTTTTTTATAAGATCATTAAAACCAGGTGCACGAAAAATTGATAAAAATAATAATACTCTTATCTCTCCTTGTGATGGTAAAATATCAGCTTATGAGAATGTTAACTTAAATAAAATAGTTCAAATTAAAGGCTTTACATATTCACTTAAAGAACTACTACAAGATGATAAAACATACAATTCATACAATGAAGGTACCTGCTTAATTTTTAGATTGTGCCCGACTGATTATCATAGATTTCATTTTATTGATAATGGCATATGTGGTGATACTACTAAAATAAAAGGTCATTATTATTCTGTAAATCCAGTTGCTCTAAAAAACATAAAAAAATTGTTTTGCCAAAATAAAAGAGAATGGAGTATATTTCACTCAGACAATTTTGGAGATGCTATTTATATGGAAGTCGGTGCAACATGTGTAGGCACAATTGTTCAAAGTTATAGCAATGGCTGCAAAGTTGTAAAAGGAGAAGAGAAAGGGTATTTTAAATTCGGTGGCTCAACAGTAATTATATTATTCAAGAAAAATGCTGTTAAAATTGATGAAGATCTTCTAAATCAATCCCGTTTAGGCTTTGAAACTTCTGTACTGATGGGCGAAAAAATAGGACTGAAATAATCTTTCAGTCCTATTTTTTATGATATTTTAAATTTCGAGATTATATCTCTTAATTTTTCTGCGCTAATTTTGTTGCCACCAGTAGTGTTTTTTATTGCTTCCGTTTTATTTACAATATCAATACTTTTATCCGATATACTAAATATACCTTGTGATCCCTCATTAACTGTACCTGCTACTTGATCTATTGCTACTACAATCCCGTTTATTGATGTATTTAATTGTTGCGCTGTCTCATCAAATTCCTTCATGAAATTATTAAAATTTTCTGCATCGTCTATATATTCCTTACCTGTACCCATAATAATCTCATAATTCAGTGAGACCTCTTCATCCATGAAATCAAGCATTTTAATAGCACAACTTGATAGGTTTTTTACAGAATCATTTACAACTTTAACTACATTCTGGATGCTAGCTGCTGTTGCTCCAGATTGCTCAGCAAGCTTTCTAACCTCATCTGCCACAACTGCAAAGCCTCTTCCTGCTTCTCCAGCTCTTGCAGCCTCAATAGCTGCATTTAGTGCTAGTAAATTAGTTTGGCTAGTTATGTGTAATATTGAAGTTGCAAGTCCATGAATCTCCTCAACTGATTTTGAGCTCTCTATCGCAACTTCTAACTGCTTCTTTATTTTACTATAAATCTTATCGGTCTCCTCTTTAGACCCAGTAGTACCCGTAGTTATCCCCGTTGCCTTTTGAACAATATTTTCAGATAAATTAATTCCTTCTGAAGCCTTTTTGGCTATATTGTTTACCATATTTTTCATTTCTCCAGAAGAAGCAGAAATTTCCTGTGCAGTAGCCGCTGTCTCTTCCATTCCAGCTGATAAAGTTTCGGTTTCACTTGAACTTTCTTCTGCCTTAATTTTTAATATACTTGAAAGTTCTTCAACAGTATGTTCATTGTTACTTATATTTTCTGATGCTTCTATTAAATCCTTTACAACACCTTTTAATGTCTTTCTCATATTAACTATAGTCCTAGCTATAGTTCCAAACTCATCATTTATTTTAATTAAACCTTCTATATCTTCGTCATCGCTTAAATCTAATTTAGAAGTTTTATCAATTAACAATGTTACTTTTGATAATGGTTTTATTAATACCCTAGCTATAACTATACCAACTAATATAGAAATAATAATTACAATTGCTGATATTGTATAAATTCCTTGTGCCAATTGATTTACCGCTTGGCCGATCCCGTTTTGATTTGATATTATTTGTGATGACTTTATATATGTAAAAATAGAAATTGTCATCATAGATATAGCTATTAATATCCCAAAAAATAAAGGTATTTTCTTCCTAATCGACATACCCCTTTTATTACCTTCGCTATCATGTTTTTTTACTAAATTTAAATTTTTAACACTCATTAAGCCCCTCCTCATTTATGTTTAAATACATTTTAAAAATATTGTTTAATACATATTAACATAAAATCCATACTTTGTATTATGTTTGTTAAATATACTATAATATATCTATCGAGTATTAATTGATAATACTTGAGCCTTTTAAATTATTTTATATAATATAAAAATACCGTGAAGAGTAGACTTTTTTAATTCTATCTACTCTTCACGGTATCTATTATAATTTAGGTGTATTTTTATCTAGTTAAAATTACAACTTCTTCTTTTTCTTCTTACCATACTGGATTAGTTCCTGTTAAATAGGACATAAATGCGGCCAATATACTAAATACAAAGCAGATTTGCCATTATAAATAATATTATTACATATATATTAAACCAACCACTAAAGCCACCTAATGTTAATGTTATTTTTTATATTTATACATAAATTTCATTATTAAAATTGTATCATCATATATAACTATTGATCACGTGTACTTCCCTATAATTTAAATTTAAGCACCATCTCATTAAGTCTTTGGGCCATTTCAGCTTGGTTTTGAGCTGTAGATGCAATCTGTTCTACCCCTTGTGAGACCTCGTCAATGCTTCCTACTATAACCTCTGTACTTTCAGAAGAACTTTGAGCAAGCATAGACATATTTTGCATTCCACCATTTACTTCACTAATAGTTGTAGTAAGTTCTTCTGTCATTGAAGCTATTTCCCCGGACATAGTACTCATAAAATTGGCATCATCATAATATTTGATTCCCATTTTACCCATACCTTTGAGCTGAGGTTTAACATTCTCTTTAATAAATGCCAATACTTCATTACTATTTTGGGAAAGATTTTTAAATGCTCTTTGTACTCCACCAATAGTATCTTGAATGCTTACAACAGCCTCTGATGTCTGCTCTGCAAGTTTTCTAACTTCTTGCGCCACAACAGCAAATCCTTTTCCCTGAGAACCAGCTCTTGCGGCCTCAATAGCGGCATTTAATGCTAATAAATTAGTTTGCTTAGAAATACTTGCAATGGTGGCTGCCATTACTAATATATCATCAACAACACTACCCTCTTCTATAGATTTCAAAATACCTTTTTCCTTGTCACTAAACACCTTCTCTATAGTTTCAATAGCCTCTTTTCCTTCTTTTTGAACACCGATTGCTCTTTCTTTTGCTTTTGCTGAGTTATTATTTCCTTCTATTGACTTTCCTGATAATACATCTATCTTAGAATGCATTGTTTTAGAAGATATTATTATTTTATCTGAAGTAATACTAGTATCTTTAACCTTACTTGCAATCTGTTTTGTCTCATTATTTATTTGTTGAAATTTTGCTGTTAATTCTTCAACTGTGGCAGATAGTTCTTCACTTGAAGCACTTAAATCCTGAGAATTTTCTAATATACTTTTTATTAGAGTAACTAATTCTTTCTTCATAAGAATAAACGCATTTGCAAGCTGACCTACCTCATCATTGGATTTTAGCAAATTATCACAACTATGATCTTCTGCTAAGTCAAACTCTGCTGTTTTTTTAACAAGTTTTGTAGTTAAAATAATAGGTTGTGATATTTTTATACTTATCCACCACCCTATTATGGAGAACATAATTGTAAGAAATAAGGCAAGACAAATAATTACTTTCTTTAACCCACTTATTTTATTAAAAATGTCTGAGTTTTTAACAGATATAACCATAATGTTACCATTTATTAATTTGCTATAACCAAAAATATTTTCTTCACCATTTATTTTTCCATATGTAAAACCTTTAGAATTATTTCCCATAATCGTTGCAACGGGTTTTAAATCTCCATTTTGAATTTTTCCTAAGTTATCTTTAATTGTGTATTTTTTATCTACTAAAAAATCATATTTATTATTCAACAAAAATGCATAACCACTATCATAAACATTTATACCATTTATCATCTTAACGTAATCACTAAAGAATAAATCAATAGCAAGAACTGCAACTAATTTATTATCCTTATAAATTGGTTTAGTATAAGAAATTCTCATGTCATTACTAACAGATTTTCCACTTGCATTAACATGTGGATCACTCCATATACCTTTTTTGCTGTTCACAGGATTATAGTACCAATTCATACTTGGTTTATTTTCATTGAAATCTGATAAAATAAACTTACTATTTTTCTTAAACTGTTTATTTGTGACTGTTCCTTCATAGCAAATTTGGTATAAACCCTTTGTAATACCAGGATTTAGTATTAAAGTAATACCTAACCCCTTGTCTTGACTCTCTCCTATTTTTTTAATTGTAGGATCTAGTGATGCAACGTAACCCTTAGTATATTCCGGGTCTGTGTTTGCTTTATTCTCATCGAATGTTGTTGCAAATATATCTCCTACAGCATTTGCAGTATTTTCGGTGTTTAATAACAACTTATTTACTTCACTTGCCTTAACTTCTGAAATATCAGTAAGTCTTGTTTCCGCTTCACTTTGTATAACATTCTTACTCTCTACAATACATACTGCAGCTATGATAAACGAAGTTAATAAACAACAAACTGTAATAGCCGCTACTATTTTGTAGCCTATACTTGATTTTAGTTTTATTAATAGTTTCAATAAATTTACCCCCTATGTCGTCTCGTACTATATAAAGTCATATTCCTGAAACTATAAAATATTTAATCAGATAACACGCCTTATACTATCTTCGTCCATATGCCTTTAATCTTTACATCGTTACCTTATTAGATATATTTTTATTAGTACAAAACATTAAATAAAAGGACCTTGAAAATTTATTATTTTCAAGGTTCTTTCTTAGTATAATTATAATCAAATTTGCACTTTATTTTTTACCTTTTTTTGATAATATTTTTAAACCTATAAGTAGTCCAGCCCCAATTGTAGATGCAATTCCTGTATATACTGCTACTTTACTTGACATTGTTTTAATTTTGGGTTTTTTAACTGAATTATGATAATCTTCCATCAAATTTTCATACTGTTTCTTATTGATATTTCCTACACCTATACCCATAACTTCACAATTCATGCCTGCAAAATAATTGATTTTTTCTGTTATGTAACAGTTAAATGTATGTATTTTATCAGGTGTTGAACTTCCATCATTCCATAATTCAACTCCAAATAATTCTTCATATATAAATTGATGTTGAAAAATAACTAAAGAGTAATTACCTCGTTTTGAGTGAACTACATTAGTATATCCATTTTTTGCTATTAGATTGTCAATATTTCCTTTGTATAAAACTAAAATGTTGCTAGATGAATTTTCGGTCTTAATTTTATCAAATAATTCTCCACCATCAAATGAATAAAATAGTTCAACAGTAGTTATATTGTTTTTTACTAATGCTAGTTTGATTATATCTATATATGAATCAATATATTTTATATCTTCTGGAGTTTTATTTTTGTAATCACTTATTACATTTTGAATTTTTTTATTGAATATGCCTTTAATAAGTCCCATTTTTTATACCTCTCTTCTTCCTTGTAAGTTTTGTTAGTCTTACTAGTTTATCATATATTGCCCTATTTGTTCGATTACCATAACATATATTTTTTAAATTTTATAAATTAATTATATATTGTATTTATTTATATAAAAATAAGTTAACCCTGCCTCATTTTTATAAGTTACTACAGGTATAAGTATAACTAAAATCACATACATTGAACTTATCTTATTTTATATAAAAATATTATTAAAAAAATATTATTAAAAAAAATATGAAGATTACTAAATTAATAGTAATCTTCATATTTTACAGTTGCATATCCTGCAATTATTCTTTATTGTCCTAAAGTAGATTCTATAGTTGTAAGTAAGTTATTACTTGCATCGAATAATTTAATGCTTACTATATCTCCAGCGACTTTAGCTGGGAATACTACTGTAGCTGTTCCTAATAGAGATACTGCTGATAATTTGCTTGTACCAGTAACTATTTGATATTGTGTAGCTAGTGGGTATGCTTTAACACCATCAGCTGTTAAAGTTACGTTTGCTACTGCTCCAAAGTTTGCTGCTTTTTTAATTGTTGTTACAACTTTTGCATCAGTTTGTACTGGTACAGCACCTACTGTTGAAGAAGTTATTGCACTGAAAGTATTTGTATTACTATATTTATTTACTCCATTAACAAATTTATTTGCTCTAACTTTGTAGAAATAAGTTTTATTTGCATCTAAGCCTTTTAAATCAAAACTTGAAACTGTATTTGCTCTTCGTGCTATAAAAGAATATGCACCATTAAGTGAAGTTGCTTGATATATATCATAACCATCAACACCTTCTAATAGATTCCAAGAAGTTGTTGAAGATGTAGATGATGTAGCTACTGTTGAAGTTCCACCTACGGTTAATAAAACTGGATCTACTGGGGTAGTACCTACTGTTGAAGAAGTTATTGCACTGAAAGTATTTGTATTACTATATTCATTTACTCCATTAACAAATTTATATGCCCTAACTTTATAGTAATAAGTTTTATTTGCATCTAAGCCTTTTAATTCAAAACTTGAAACTGTATTTGCCCTTCTTGCTATAAACGTATATGAACCATTAAGTGAAGTTGCTTGATATATATCGTAACCATCAACCCCTGATAATAAACTCCAACTAGTCGTTGTAGATGTAGGTGATGTAGCTACTGTTTTAGTTCCGTCTACTGTTAATAAACCTGAAACTACTGGTATAGTACCGGATTGTCCTATAACAACATTTGAAGTGTTTATTAATGTTCCACTTGCATCAAATAATTTAATTGTAACTGTATCTCCCTTCACTTTAGCTGGGAATATTGTTGTATCTGTTCCTAAGTTAACAATTGCTGATAAAAAACTTGTACCATCAATTACTTGATATTTAGCTGCTCCTGTTTGAGTTGAAGTAACATTTATTACTGCTCCAAAACCAGCAGATTTTACCGTTGCTGTAGTTCCTACAGTTACTGGTGGTGTGACTATTGTAGTTTGCCCTACTGTTGCAGATGATGTTGCACTAAAAGTATCTGTATTGCTGTATATATTTTTACCATTAATGATTTTATTTGCTCTAACTTTATAATAATAAGTGTGTCCTTTAGTTAGACCTTTTAATGTAAAACTTGAAACATTACCTAATTTTGATATATATGAATAGTTACCATTAAGCGAAGTAGCTTGGTATACATCATAATTAGTGATTCCAGCTAAACTACTCCACGTAGTTGTAGTAGATGAAGTTGAAGCAGATACAGTTTTAGCACCTGTTACTGTTAATAATGTTGCATTTGCTTGTACTACAGATTGTTGTACCCCATTAGATGTTGTTGCAAATGTACTAGGTGCTTGAACTAGCCCCAATAATAATACTGCTGTAGGTATTAACATAAATTTTTTAATTGTCATAATTATCACTCCTTTATTTTTATTAACAGTGTTTTTATTTGATTTAATATTTTAATCTTACTTGTATTTTTTATACCCCCCAACTAAATACGTTATTATTACAATATAGTTTAATTTTTACATAAATTATAATATAAGTATACTTAAATTCATATACAGTTACTTGTTTTATTTATAAATATTACAGATAATAATTATAGTGATAGATTTTCCTTCTGAAAGATCGTTAAACTCCAAAATAAATAAGCCTTGAAAACTTAATGCTTCCAAGGCTCTTACTTTATGTGATCATAACTCAATTTTATACATGCTTCTGTATATTTCTTGTTTATACATATTTCAAAAATAACAAAACCCAGTAACCATTACAGTTACTGGGCTTCTATGGTGCGTCGGACAGGAGTCGAACCTGCGACCAACTGGTTCGTAGCCAGCTACTCTATCCAACTGAGCTACCAACGCATAAACTACATTCCTATACTACCATATTATATGATAAGAGTAAAGTTTTTTTACAAATTATTGTTCATAAATTCTTCTATCAAAATTCCCATACTTATTACATCTCTGTAACTTCCATATGAAAAACAAGCTTTTCTTTTCTTTCCCTCGACGATAAAACCACATCTTTTATAACACTGAATTGCCCTTAGATTGAAATCTAATACTTGTAGCTCTACTCTATGTGCGGCCATATTCATAAATAAGTATTGTAACAACACTTTTATAGCATCTTGTCCATATCCTATATTCCAAAAGCCTTTATCTATAGTTATACCTAGTGTATATACATTTTACATTCATTACTTTCTTTAAAGGTTATATATCCTACCAGTATTTCTTTTTCATTTACAATGCTAAGATATTTTTTATCAAGGTTAACGAATTTATTGAAATTGTTTAATATATCTTCTTTAGATGGAGGTAATCTAAATTTACCATCAAGTTTTCTAACATCCTCATTACACCAAATATCATAAAACATATCTAAATCTTTTCGTGCTACGCATCTAAGTGATACTTTATTTCCTTTTAACATACTTACTCCTTATTTCTTATAATAATTATATTTTTAGGTATCTTTAAACAAGTTAAAATAATACAGATATTTATTTTATATAATAAAATAAAAACATCTAACAAAAGTTAGATGTTTTTGGTGGAGAAGGAGGGATTTGAACCCTCGCACCAGTTGCCCAGTCTATACCCTTAGCAGGGGCACCTCTTTAGCCACTTGAGTACTTCTCCAGGCTTAATATTACTTTGTTACAAAATGGTGGAGGAAGTGGGATTCGAACCCACGGTACGCTTTCACGTACGTCGGTTTTCAAGACCGGTGCCTTAAACCAACTCGACCATCCCTCCATGTCTTATGCGACAAGATTTATTATATCAGCATGTTTATGCCATGTCAATATATTTCTTAATTCTTTATGATCCGTTTATGATAATGTCTTAGTATACCATTTTTGATTATGTCCCAAACAGACAAAAATATAGTGTAGAATTACCTCATAAGAATTTATAAATGAGGTGTTCGTAATCAGAAAGGTAGACTTAAGTATGA
>NZ_JAHLDV010000054.1 GCF_018861865.1 Clostridium frigoris | reverse complement strand
TAGATATCAATGGGGTTTAAAAAAGATGACTCCTGTTCAATACAGAAATCATCTTCTTAAATCAGCGTAGACTTTTTTTTAGATTGTCCTTGACAAAGGGTACACATTATTACCAGAGGGTGTTATTATTATTATTCAACTTTTCTAAGGCTTTTAGATATTTCTATAATTCTACTATCATTATATAATACTTTCATACTTATACTATTTACATCAATTTGTAACCTGTCAATTTTATCATCAATAATCGTGATATGTTCAGTATTATCTTTATATCCATCCAAAAGAGCAACACCTGTAGGAATAAGTTTTCCATCTATCGTTACACCTATTTTTTTAACCTCATTTTCAAGGCTATCAAGTCTATTTTCAAGCTTATCAAATCGTTCAGTGTGGATTTTATCATTATTTTTTATGTCTTTAAAACCTTCTTGCATTTCTGAATACATTTTGGTCATAAATTCAAACATTTTATCATCACTCATATTAGCACCTCATTTTTATATTATATCATTCTAAATTGCAATTGAATATCTTTTTTTAGATCAGTTATTTTCTATTAACTCATCCATATTATATATTTTATTGTTATTAGTTGTATTCTTAATCTATCCTTTTAATAATAATTTACCCTCAGAAGTTAGGTTGTTAAATCATCTCCTGGGTCGCTGCAACAGCTTTGAAGAAGATGCATTAACGACTTCAGAAGGAGATTTATATTCAAACTGAAGTTTTCTATTTATTAGGGTAGGTAACCCACACTTATAGAAGTGGGAGACTTGCCTTCTGAAATGTCGTTAAAATTAATTACTATATTGTTCAATATTTTCCAAAAATCTATGAAATTTATATCTTAGTCTAATAGAAATATAGCTGCGATAATGTGTTTAGACTCATGTTAATCCTCCTAAGTATAACAAATTTTTGCCTGAAATAATATATATTATAATAATATTGTTACCAGAATACGAACATATATTCGCGTAACAAAAGAGTTTATTAATATAGAATTAATAGGAGTTATTTAATTATATTGTTGTTAATATCTAGATTAGAATCTTGTAAAATCTTATAAAAATCTAATAAGAATTTAATTAAGCAAATAATATTAATTGCTAATAACCAACTGAAATCACTGAGGTGTAGTGAGTTAAATCATCTCCTGTGGAGCTGAATCATTAACGACTTCAGAAGGAGATTTATAATTCCACTGAAGTTTCTTATTTGCTAGGATATGTAACGCTTGCTTGTAGAAGTGGGGGACTTTCCTTCTGAAATGTCGTTAAATTTAAGTTAAAAATGCTATGAAATCTAATTAAATTTAAATCATTTAATAATTATTGATGATGAGCTTAGGCGTTATTCATCAGTATGGAAAAAGCCTAAAATCTTTAATACTTTAGAAAAAGGATATCTTTAAGATTTTTTTATCAATAAATAGTACAAAAGCAACGCTATAATCACAGTAACCAGACAACCAGTGCCCCTAGCAAGCCAAACATTTATCTCTGTCTTTTCTAATACGTCAGCTACGAACGAACCAACTCCTACTGATACTATTACTAAAACAATCTTTTTTATCACGCTCTCCACCTCTTCCATTATCTATAACTGGTTTTCATAAACTAAAACATATTTTATTAATTTTATGCCACAAGTTGTCCATTTATTAATATCTATGTAAATATTATTATCCTGGAACAGCAGGCGCTTTAATTATTAAATCTGGATCGTTATGGACAAAAGTAATATTTATTGCTCCAATTATTTCTTTTTTTCTATATTTTTCTTCAATATTGTGGGGGAAATTTTCTGCTAGTTCAATGCTTTCCTTAATCAGACTAAATCCATTAGTATTAAGTCGTTTTAATAATTTACTTACATCCTTAGCTTCTATTTCAAAATTAATACATATGGCTGCATTTGAAAACATAGTATGATTCATAACCCATCCTGAACCGCTATTGATACAGCTAACGGCGTAATCAATCATATTATTTCTATTTTCTTTTGTAATACATGCTACGTTTATATATTTGGGTATCATTTTATCACCTCAATTGAATTAAGACATAAAAAACTATATATTAATTATACTACTATTGCCTTATATCAGGGTAATCTCATTTTATTATCTTATTAAAGATTTATGGTTGGCTTGGAATAAACGCATTAGGATTAGAATATGGATCATACTCAATTTCAATTTTAAAAAAATATTATTTAATACAATCTATGATATTGGGTAACCGTTTTATAAAAAGAATCATAATTTTTCAAAATAGTTAATGAGGATCTTTAACTATAAATGGTTGACTAATCAACTAAATGATGATATTATATTAATGGAAAAGTGATGAAATAATGTGAATATGGATTGAAATTTTAGTTGAAGGAACAAGTGAAGAGAAAATAGGGTAATCTATAGAACTTTTAGAACGAGTTTTAAAAAACAGAAAAAAATATACGGATGAATGTGTTGAAAGGATGAATAGTGTTGAGCGAGACAGAAAGTAGAGTATTAAAAAATAGATGGCTTATTTTAATTAATGTAGTACTAGCAGTATTTATGTCAACTTTGGATGGAAGTATTGTTAACGTGGCGTTGCCAGTTATGTCACAAAAAATGAATGTTAGTATGGGAGAAATAGAATGGGTGGTTACCAGTTTTCTTATAACTATAGTTGCAACAATTTTAATATTTGGTAGATTAGGGGATATTATAGGTAAGACCAAAGTATTTAAATATGGACTTCTTTTGTTTACCGTTGGTTCATTATTATGTGGGTTTACTGATTCCCTTACCATATTAGTAATAGCAAGAGTTATACAGGGAATAGGAGCATCCGCAACTATGGCTACTAGTCAAGGAATTATAACTCATGTATTCCCTCCAAATGAGAGAGGAAGGGCACTTGGTGTTATAGGAACTTTTGTTGCATTAGGGGCAATGATAGGTCCACCACTTGGGGGAATAATTGTTTCAGCTGTAAGCTTTAAATATATTTTTTTAATAAATGTACCAATAGGTATTATAGTATTTATAATGACTATTAAAATATTTCCTAAATCAGGTGAAGCAAAGAATGAAAAAATGGATGGAAAGGGTGCAATATTGTTTGCAATATCTATGATAGCATTATTTGCAGCTATTGGACAGGGACAAATAACAGGATATAATAATCCTATAATTATTGAAGCGTTTATTGTTTCAATAATTACATTTATTCTATTTATATTTGTGGAGAAAAAATTAAAACTTCCACTACTTGATTTAAATATATTTAAAAATAGTTTGTTTTCAATAAGTATAATATGTGCTTTTATAGCATTTGTAGCAATAAGTGCATCAAATATTATATTACCCTTTTATTTTCAATATGCGAAAAACCTTTCACCAGCAGTAACGGGGCTACTTATGATGGTATCACCAATTGTTTTGGCAGTAGTAGCACCATTTAGTGGATATTTATCGGATAAGATTGGTTCTTTAATTCTTACATTATATGGACTTATATTTACCAGTTTAGGTTTCTTACTAATAGCTACATTAAATATAAAATCATCATTGGTCTTTCTTATGTTTTTTATAGTAATAATGACTATTGGAAATGGAATGTTCCAGTCACCTAATACTTCATTGATTATGTCAACAGTATCAAAAGACAAGCTTGGTATAGCAGGAAGTATAAATGCATTAGTAAGGAATGTAGGCTTGGTTTCAGGTACTACACTGTCAACCTTATTATTATATAATAGGATGAGCCATAAAATAGGATATAGAGTTATAGATTATGTGAATGGTAGAGCTGATGTATTTATGTATGGAATGAGGTATGTATATTTGTTTGCAGGTATATTATCTGCAATAGGTGCTGTAATAACAGGAATAAGATATTATAATAGTAGAAAAAATAAAACTAATCTAGGAGATTTTATAAGGAAGGACTTGAGAAGCTAAAAAAATAAATATAAGGATAAGGCCCTTCATAGAGAAAAATTCTATGAGGGGTTTCATTTATTCATAGACTTTATCGTTTTATTAAAACAAGGATTAGTAGGTGAGCAAAATGTGTATTATGAACTTAAGAACTCATTTATACCAATGTTATGTTTACATGATATTCGAATTGAATATCATGATTATGTTGCTCAAATTGATTTTATTATAATCACTAATAAATTTCTAATGGTATTAGAAGCTAAAAAGCTTAATGGAGATATTGAGATTACATCAGGCGGTGATTTTATAAGAAGCCTAAAAAGCAATTCTGGTAAGGTGTTTAAGAAGGAAGGAATGTATAGTCCAATATCTCAGAATGAACGTCATGTTAATATATTAAGAGAAATGTTGTTAAAGGAAGGTATTATAAAAACTTTGCCAATAAAATCTGTGGTTATACTTGCAAATCCCAAAACAATTATTAATAAGAATAAGGCTCCAAAGAATATTCAAGATAATATATATAAATATGACCAAATCACAAATCTGTTAAAAAAGGAACTTGGGAATGATAAGAATACAAAAAACATGCTTGAAAAATACATGTACCAAATATCAGATTTCCTTGTTAAAAATAATAAACCAATAATAATGAATAATAAGGATAAATACTCATTAACTAAAGAAGATTTTGTGGGAAATGAACAAGTATGTAATACTGAAAAGCTTATTAAGCAAGTTGAAAAAGTACTTCAACAAGTTAAGGGATTTAGAATAAAGAAGCTTGAAAAATATGGTGATGGAATATTAGAAATAATAAATAGAGGGGAATAATAAAAATTTTATAAATAGTTAATTTGTTTTTAATAGGATGTGAAAAAGATGACAAACTTAAAGGATTATATGAAAAGCTTATTGCTAGGATGAAATCAATATTAATACTAACAATCGATTTAAATAAGATCAATTTGTTTTGCTAATTTAAGTAATTATTTATCTTGCTTGTATAATATTTATTATTAACTGCAAACAATTCTTTACAAATATCGATTGCTATGTTATTGTTTACTTATAAACAAAGTAACAGAATTTAATTAAAAAAGTACTAATTTCTACTTAGTTATAATAAAATATATATAGATACATAAAGGGAGGAATAAATATGAAAAAATTATTTAAATGTACAGTTTGTGGTTATGTAAGTGAGGGTACTTTAGAAAAATGTCCTAAATGTGGTGTAGATGCAAGTAAATTTGAAGAATTGAGCAGCGAAGCAGCTGAAAAAATTTATCGTTCAGATAAATCAAATGATATTCATATGGAAATCATTGCGTTAGCTGAAAAAATAGCATTCCTTAGTCAAGAAGGAATAGAAGATAATCTTGATCCTAAATGTTTAGCAGCTTTTACACAAGCAAAAGATGAAGCTTGGACTATAAAACAAAGATCAAAGGCTGAACTTGCAGGACATATGAGTTTAGGTAAATGGTAAAATAGCAGGATAGTTTTTCTGCTTCAAAGCAAAATTATGTAAGGTGCCTAAACCTTGGGAATAGTTAGTAAAAAAATAAAATAAAAAAGTTTAAAAATAGAAAACAATACAAGGGATTTCTAATCAGGAATCCCTTGAAACATATCTAAACTAAAATAGTTAATAAAATAGGTTAACAAGCCAATAAAAAGTCTCCTTAATTATGATACAATTACCAGATAATTGTTATTGTAATTAGAGGAGGAAATAATATTGATTATAATTAATAAGAGACAACATTATTTTAAAGAAAATCAAATCCAACAATTCTTAAAATTATTTCATAAAGATTATATACCTAAAACAATATTTAAGAAGATGATGATAGAGCAAAAGAATATATTTGATCTAAAAGTGTAGGATTTTAATAGAATTAAGTACGATTTGAAAACTAGACCTAGTAGAGTTCAAATGTATACTTACATGGAGGATGATCTCTATAATGTAATAAGATCTAGAGGAGAATTAGTTATTTAATGATTATTTAGGTTTTCTAAATAAGATAAATGAGCTTTCAACAGAAGAAAAACTGTTATTAAATGCTAAAGCTTATGAATTTCTAAATACTATTGAGAAAACGACCATGACTAAGACTTATAAAATGCCTTTACTCTTAGCATTCTATAAGGATGTAAATGTTAACTTTTGTTTGAATAATGATTTAGTTAAATTTATAAAAAATCCAGAATTTAGAGCTCATTTTAAAGATATTATTGATTATAGGACTAGAAGATTTTATAAGGAAAGACTTGAGAAGTTAGAAAAATAAATACGATGACAAAACCCTTTATAGAGAAAAACTATGGAGGGTTTCATTTATTCATAAACCTTTTCAAGTACTATGCCTTTTTCAAAGCCGCCTCTTTCTGCTTTTTTTTCGTTTCTTTTGTTAATTAGATCTTCCTCAGAATATCCAAGAGCATTTGCAAGTCCAAATAAAACTTCCATAACATCAGCAAGTTCTTCTAGATTTTTAGCTTCTAGATATTCGGAAACTTCCTCGTTTAATTTACGTTCAAGTAAGGGGAAAACTTCTTCTTTTTTAGCATAGTGGATATCAAAGGGTTTACCAGAAACTTTTATAATTTCAGGGATTTTATCTCTAACTAGTTTGTTGTATGTTTTCATGGGAGCCTCCTAGGGGTATTGTTTATTGCTTTATTATAGCATAGGTGCTGATAAGATTAATGGAGAGAGAGAACTATGTTTTATTCATTTAATAGAATTAGAAGGCATTTTAAATTTTAAATATGACATTATTCTCTTAATTTAGCAATGCTAATGTGATAGAGTAGTTTTGATGAAAGTTAAAAAACAAATTGCATTTACTTTTGCTATAATAAATCATGATTATGTTGCTCAAATTGATTTTATTATAATTACTAATGGTATTAGAAGCTAAAAAGCATAATGGAGATATTGAGATTACATTAGGCGTTGATTTATAAGGCTAAAAGGCAATTCTGGTAAGGTGTTTAAGAAAGAAATCATAAGTTAATTATTGATACAAAGTAAGGATATGGGATAAAGATTTTACAAATAGTTAATTTGTTTTTAATAGGATGTGAAAAAGATGACAGGCTTAAAGAATTTTATAAAAAGCGAGAAAGATGCATCTATTGACCTAATAAACATTAAGGAAATAGTTGGATGTTTGCCAATTAATAACTTGATAGATTCAAAGATTTTCTCTAGGCTTTTGGACGATGACAAGATGGTAGCTAGCTATAAAATGTATTGGTTGCTTGGAATATTAGAGGAAGTTAGCATTGGAAATACAGAGATTGAGTTTAAAAAGCTTATTGCTAGGATGATAGTATCTGCTTGGTACCCACAACAACAATTCAAATTAAATTTTGGCTTTTCTGATAATTTGAAAAAACCTATTGGTTATGTAGCAATGAGGAATGAGTTCCCAGTCAATTGCAATGAAAAAGAACTATTGAACTTTTTATATAAAAGTGAAGATAAAGAATTGAATAAAATGATGAAGGAACTTACTTATAATGTACCCTATAGATTGTTATCTCCCTTTTTTAAAGTTGCTGAGTTTAAAAATCCCTTAATTGTGGATTTATCACAAGATAGTGAAACTTGCTTGTACAAAATAATCAAAGGTGAGAAGGACAAAATAGTAATTAACGACTGTTGGATAACTTATTTGAAGGAAAATTACAGAGTAATTAAAGCATGGATTTACTATAAGCTTGTATGTTTTTTGCAAAAGAGGAACCCTAATGTACCGGCTATTGTTTTTAAACTTGAGGCACCAAAGAGAAGGATGCTTAAAGAAGCAACAGATTTGTGGAAACAAATAATCAGTGTTAATAAATTAAAAGATATATATACTGGCGCTGAATTCAGCAAAGCTGCATTTGAGGAGCATGGTGTTCTTAGTATAGATCATTTCATTCCCTGGAGTTTTGTTCTACATGATCAAATGTGGAATCTCGTGCCAACCTTTAAAAATGTTAATAGTAAGAAAAGTGATAAATTGCTCTTATATGATAATTACATAGATAATTTTTGTAGTACTCAATATAAAGCATTTTCCTATATTTGTGAAAAGAAAATAAAGCACAGTCTTGAAGAATATGTGGACGTGCTAAATCTAGAGAATCCATATGAATACTTTAAACATAGTACGCAGGAAAGCTTTAGTAAAAATATTAAACAATGCATTTCTCCATTGTATCAAATTGCATTAAATCAAGGATTTCAAGTGCTTAATAAGGTTATTTAGAGGAATCATAATTGACATAAACAACCTATTTTGATATTTTAAAATGCTAAGAAGTAGAGCATCAAGTGGTGTTTCTATTAGAGGAGTTGTGGATAGAGATATAAAAGATGAAAGTTATTATTCACACACAGATAGTTTTATTAGCAAGATAGGAAAAGAAAATATAAAAACAGACTATTTATGTTTTCAGAGCTTCGAATCTAATATGGCGACTGATAAGAAAAATGAAGGAATTAATATTTAGAGTGCACCTGAGTAGTAAAATATATTTATATTGTACTAAGGTTAAATATAATAATGGCTATAAAATATTACATAATAAAAAATAAAACCTTACTTTGAAATATTCTTTTCAGTATCTGTTGAAAAATCAGGGTATCATAAAGCTATAGTATTAAGCAACTTGGAACAGGCGGCAAACGCAGTGGAACCATAAGATAATGTGTAAGACCATTCAATAATAGTTTCATGATACAATTCTTAAATCATGAGTAAGTACATGGGCAGAAGATGTTTAAATAGAGCATAGGCTAAAAAGTCTAATTACTTCGAAAATTTATTGGAATACGACGTAAAAATACCGTAAAATTCAATTATGAAAAATATGGCATTTTGGAATCTATTCAGTTAATTTTTATTGTTTAATATCTTAGTAAATAAATCTGATGCACTTAAGTCCAGACATGTTTAATGCTATTTGAGCTTTAATTACTGATTTAATATTTTATAATTAAAAAATGACAACATATAGGTGTACACAATAACATTTGTTTTTGACTACACTTTAAATGCTTCAGCGATGATTGATTTACATTGCATTTATAAGGTGATTGCTAGGTTTTCAAGAAAAAGAATCAATAATACAAACTTATAAATTTATACTCAATTTTAGCTCTGATTTAAGAAAAAATGGTGAAAAACATATAGAAGAGTATTGAATTAGAATATTTATTTTACTGTATTCTAAAATTATATATGCAATATTAGGCTGATTAATTATATAAAAAGTTAGCCTGATTTGACTTATACATGGATTTAACTTATATTATTTATATAAAAATACTAATGCAGCAGTTATAATGAACCTTAACATATGATGTATTTAAATTTGTTAATTAATTGACTTGCAGCATGGTATTTTTATTTGTTTAAAAATATGAATATCATTGTTAATTAATTTACTAGCAAATAAAATTATTGACAAAGTGTAATATTAAGTCTATATTTACAGTATACAGAAAAAACATGTAAATAAATAGTACGTTTTACATTAAAACCAAGAGAAAATATTATAATATGTTTGAAAATAAATAGAATTGAGGTGAAAAAATGAAGGTATGGCAATTAGCATTAAAAGTTTACATCAAAAAAAATATTAAAATGGAAGAAAGCCAAGTCGAAATAAGTAGAATTATAGACAGCTGCTTAGCTAAGGAAAAAGATTTCCTAAAATTTCATAGTATTAACCAATATAAAAATTACACATTCTCTTCCTTTTACCCACTAGAAAAAAACAAAGTCTACCTAGCTGGTAAAATATATACAATAACTTTACGAACTGTTGATGAAAAAATAGTAAATCATTTTAAAAAGTTCTTAGATAATGAAAGTAGTGATATGTTAAAAGCTTTATCAGTAGAAATAAAAACTGTTCCTAAAAAATATATTGAAAGAATTTATTCAATTACGTCAGTTGTTGCAAAGTTCGAAAATGGATATTGGAGAACAAATGAAAGCTTAGAGTCGTTTGAAAAAAGGTTAAAAGAAAATTTAATAAAGAAATATAATGATTTTACAAATCAAAAAATTAATGAAGAATTTGACTTATTTACTTTTATGAAATTTGAAAACAAAAAGCCAATATCAACAAACTATAAAAACATAAAAATGCTTGGAGATAAATTAACCTTAAATGTTTCTGAAAACAAATTAGCACAAGAGTTAGCTTATTTTGCTCTTGGGACAGGCTTGTTAGAAATGAATGGACGTGGATATGGTTATGTAAATTATAAATGGTTATAGGAGGTGAAACTGATGCTAAAAGACTGTCTAGAGGTCTTTGAAAAGATATATAGTAAAGAAGGAGAAAAACTCATAACGGACAGTTATGTTTTAGGAGAAGGAAGTTATGTCTTAGTTGATAAAAATGGGGAGATTATAGAAATATTAGAGGTTGATAAAAGAAGCTCTGATAAAACAGGCAGATACTATGATTTCGCTGAAATGAATTATTTCTCTAAACTAGTTTCTATTGATAAACCTATAGATCAAAAAAAAGTTATACATAGCAATAATTTTTTGAGCTTTTTTATAAAGAAAGAAAATATAACTAATGGAAAGTTGACTGAGGATATCATAGATAATTATTATGAAATACTAAAAGATCCAAGAATAAAATACAAAGATAAAAAGAAAAAAAGAATGTATGAATTAGCAGAGGATAAGTACGGAAAGGTAGATAATGATTTATTAGAAAAACAAAAATTATGGATTAAAACTAATATTTCTTCAATTTTAGAATTGAAGAAAGTAAAGAATGGTAAAAATTACTTAAAAATATTTTTAGAATGTGATATTGCTCAATACAAAAGAGAAAGTGAAAAATATGTAATACCTAATATTTACAATAATACCCAATATAATATAGGAATGAATAATACAACATATGGATTGCCCAATGATAATATGGGCTTGAATTCCAAAAAACCATACTTGGATAATAAGACAAGAAAAAATTCAACACCCTACTTAATCTCATTAGAAGAAGTAATGTTACAAAAAAAATTCTTTGATTTTTTATATAATAAAGTATGTGAACAAAAAAACAATATTTATATTGGTAATGGTGAAATTAATTCTTTATCTAATGATCAGAATTTGGATAAAAAATTCTCAGGATATTTTTTAAGAATAAACAAAGGTAAGGAACTTGAAGTCCTTGATTTTGATACAATTGTTGGATTAGATAATAAACTAAAAGGCTTATTTATTGACACAATTATCCCTATAGATTATATAAAATTCAAGGGCTCACTTAGTGATAACTATAGAGAAATCAAAGAAATTAGCACGCTTAAAATGCTAATTAGTAATATTTATTTCAATAAATTTTTAACTAACAACTACTTTTCAGATCCTAAAGACATAAAATTAAATGACTTTAGGATTAAAGAAAATCTTATAAAATCAAGAGGCGCTTTTTTTAACTGGTTTTATAAGGGAGATACTACAATAATAAAACAAATATTTGATAAAACTTCAATGGAACTTATTAAAAACACAATATGTAATGATTATATGATAAAAGCGAAGGAACAATTTAATCTTAGATGTGCGATTTTAAATTATTTAATAGGAGGAGAAAAAATGGCGGATATTTTAAATGGACTTGCTAGTAGTTTAAGAGAAAAGATAAATAATAAACAAACTGATAAAATTGAAAATGACAATGAATATTACTTTGCAGTAGGGCAAATTTCAAGTTACTTATTATCTAAAAGTAAATCAGGCAAAAAAATGCATTCTCTTATCAATCCACTTTTAAATTGCAAAACTGACGAAAAATTAAAAGCGCAATTGCAAATGCTATTTAGAAAATATAATTATGATATTCAGAAAGAGAGCAAAAGATTTAATAATTTTAGTGCCATGGTACTTGGCTATCAGGCTGAAAGCAAAGTTAATGATAATATGTTAGTTGCAGGGTATCTATATAGTAGTTTAATTTATGAGAGTAAAAAAGAGGAGGAGAATAAAGATGGAGAATAGAGTATATGGTGTTATAGGAATAAAATCAATAATGGCAAACTGGAACGCAGATTTTAGCGGTCAACCTAAGTCAATATCAACAGGAGAGATATTTGGTAGCGATAAAGCGTTAAAGTATCCTATGAAAAAAATGTGGGAGAATAATGGTGAAAAGGTTCTTTATATAAAGTCTTTAAAAGTTGAGGAAGATAAAAAAGAGGGAATTAAAATGAATCCCAAATCTTTAAAGGAAAGATATGAAGAACTTTTTGAAGTAAAAGATTTAAAGGATGAAAAGGATTCTAAAAAAGTTACTTCAAATTTATTTAATGCCATAGATGTAAAGAATTTTGGAGCAACATTTGCAGAACCAGGAAAAAATATTTCTATTACTGGAGCAGTTCAAATAGGTCAAGGATTTAACAAATATGAAGATACAACAGTTGAAGAACAGCAAATACTTTCACCATTTAGAGATGGTAAGGTAAAAAGTAATGGTAAAAAAGTGATTAATGAAGATGGTAGTACAGAAATACAAGAAGCGAGTTCAACAACACTAGGAACAAAAATAGTAAGTAGCGAAGCACATTATTTCTATCCTTTCGTAATAAATCCTATTGCATATAAAAACTATATAGAAATGGGCGAAACACAAGGGTACACAGAAGAGGACTATAAAAAATTCAAAGAAGTAGCTCTTGTTTCTGCCACTGCCTTTAATACAAATGCAAAACTAGGTTGTGAAAATGAATTTGCTATTTTTGTGGAAACGCAGAAGGACTTATATTTACCAGACTTAGCTCAATACATTGATTTTACTAAGGTTAATGGACAGGATATTATTACTCTGAAATTTGAACAACTTTTAAATAAGCTATCTTATAGAATACTAAATATTGAAATTTACTATAACTCTTATAAAACAAAATTAGAAGGGAATATAAACAAAGCTAAATACTTTAATATATTTACAAGAGAAGAGGTATAGAAAATGAAGGCTTTAAAATTTACTTTGTCTGGAGAGACGGCTTTTTTTAAAAAGCCTGATGTAAATACCTACTTATATTTTACCTATGGGAATATTCACAAGGTAGCCATTCTAGGGCTTGTAGGAGCTGCAATTGGACTTGCAGGTTATAATTTTCAAGAAGGAAAAGAATTTCCACAGTTTTATAGTGAATTAAATAATTTAAATATCGCGATTGCGCCTAAAAATGAAAGGGGATATATTCCTAAAAGGGTCCAAGTATTTAATAATTCTGTGGGATATGCATCACAAGAACAGGGTGGAAATCTTATAGTTAAAGAACAATGGCTTGAAAAACCTAAATGGGATATATATATATTAATTGATAATAACCCAAACATGGATAAAATAACTCATAGCTTTTTAGAAAATAGTTTTCAATATATGCCATACCTCGGTAAAAATGATCATTATGCGAATATTACAGAGGCAGTGCTCGTGGATATTAAAGAAACTACTAGCTTTGAAAAGGTAAACAGTTTATTTATTAGGGAGCATTTTGAATTTAAAAAGGAGGAGAAAAAAATTTTTGATTCAGGTTTTCAGCATGAGGATATGTGGAAATATGAGGAACGCTTGCCAATAGCACTTGAAGGTAATCAAAATCAATATATAACAGTTCCATTTATTTTCACAAATATGAAAGTTAAGCCCAAAGAAAGTTGTAAGGTATTTGCTGAATCTGAAAAAATATTATTTTTCTTTTAGGTGATATACATGTATTTTGATAATATAAAATTATTTAATATTAAAGAGGAAGTAAGTAATTTAGATAATATTTTCGCTCATATGAAAGATGAACACACTAAAGATGAACACAAAGAAAAATTAGTTGATCATATGAACCTGGCATACAAATATTTTTTGAATATATGTAAGGAGAAAAACTTGGACAATGTATTTATGAATATAGAAAAAAAATTACTTACGGATTTAAGTAATGAGGGTAAGGCATTTTGGAAAGAACTTTTGTGCAACACAATATATATGCATGATATTGGAAAAGTAAATTGCAATTTTCAAACTAGAAAAATGAAAAATAAAAAATATAAAGATTTTCCTAATTTTGATTCTAAACATTCAATGTTATCTGCATGTATATATTTTGATTACTATTTTAAAAAGTTTATTGATATAAAAGAGAATGGTGACAAACCCATTCTCTTAACCTTTTTACTTCTAAATAGTTATTTAATATCTAAACATCACGGAATCTTAGACAATTTTGCAGGCTTTAAAGATAAATTCATTGATGGATTTAAGAATTATAGAAAAATAGAAAATGTAAAAATATATAAAGATTATAAAGGTAAATTGAGTATAACTCCTGATAATATAACTGATTATATGGAATGTTTAGAAGATACAATTGTTAGTTTTGAGGATGAAGAGTCCTGGAAATCTATTGATGTATATATTTATACAAAATTAGTCTTTTCCCTTTTAGTTTCAGGAGATTTCTATTCTACTTCCCATTATCAAAGTGGTAAGGGTACGCAAAGCTTTGGTACTATTGATAACATAGAAAAATATTATAATATTTATAAAGACAGGGATATATACAAAAGCACTGAAGTCTATAAGGATTATTTAAATGGAAAAACTAAAAACCCTTTTTCTAAAGGTGATATAAACGAGATAAGGACTCAGCTATTTATAGATTCAGAGGAAGCACTTATACAGCATAAAGAGGAGAATATATTCTATTTAGAGGCACCAACGGGTAGTGGAAAAACAAATACCTCAATAAATCTAGCTTTTAAACTTTTAGAAAATAACAAAAATTTGAATAAGATTTTTTATGTTTTTCCATTTAATACATTAATTGAGCAAACTAAAAATTCTTTAGATGATATATTTGAGAATAATGAAGAAATAAAAAGACAAATTGCTGTAATTAATTCAGTAACCCCCATTCAGGTGGATGATATTGAAGAAGATAATGGTCAAATAAAAATCAAAGGTCTTAAGCATAAAATTGATTATAATAAAGCCATTCTCGATAGGCAATTTTTACATTACCCTATAGTATTAACTAGCCACGTAAATTTTTTTAATTACCTTTTTGGAAACAGTAGGGAAGAGGTTTTCCCTATAACACACATAGCAAATAGTGTTGTAATACTTGATGAAATACAAAGCTATAAAAATAGTATTTGGAAAGAAATAATAATATTTTTAAAAGGCTACTGTAAGCTTTTGAACATCAAGCTAATCATAATGTCAGCAACCCTTCCAAAGCTTGAAAAACTTGTAGGTGCTGAAACAAAATTTGTGAATTTAATTGAAAATAGAGAAAAATATTTTTCAGATCCATTATTTAAAGATAGGGTTAGTTTGGATTTCTCATTATTAGATGAAGAAGATGACCCAAGGGGAGTACTTATAAATAAAGTGGTGGAATGCACGCAAGTTGAAGGTGAAAATATATTAATTGAGTTTATAAAGAAAAAAACCGCTTTAGATTTCTTTAAGAATTTAAATGAAATTGAAGAACTTAAATCCTTAGGTAAGAAGATAATGTTAATAACTGGTGATGATAATAAAATAGACAGAAATAAGATTATAAACACTGTAAAAACTGAGAAAAATATTATACTTGTGGCAACCCAAGTAATAGAAGCTGGTGTAGACATCGATATGGACATAGGATTTAAAGATATATCTATTTTGGATGCTGAGGAACAGTTTTTAGGACGAATTAATCGTTCATGTAAAAAGAAAGGTTCTTTAGTTTATTTCTTCAACCTGGATGATGTAAGCTCTGTTTATAAGGGAGATCGTAGAAAAGATAAAGAAATTACTTTGAGTACAATAGCTATGAGAAAAATTTTAAAACTAAAGGATTTTGAAAAATTCTATGAAATCGTTATGGAAAATTTAGATAGTGATAAACTAAGAAAAGACTCTAAAAATATAAAAGATTTCAGGAAAAATATAGTGGCGAAGCTTGAGTATAGAGAGATAACAAAACGAATGAAATTAATTGATGATGATGATAAAGTATATAGAGTTTTCTTTAATAAGAAAATTGAAGATGATAGTGGACTTGTAATAATTGGATCAGAAGTGTGGGATGAATATAAGGATATTTTGCAAAATACAGATTTAGAGTATGGAGAAAAGAGGGTAAGGCTTTCAAGAATCTTAGCAAAATTAGATTATTTTACTTATGCGGTAAATAGAATGACTGTTTCCTATAATGATATTCTGGGTAATATTTATTACATACAAGATGGTGAAAAATATTTTACTGATGGTAAATTTGATAGGGGACTATTTAATGAAAATGAAAAAGCAGAAATTATAGGATGGTAAGAGGTGAAATATGAAGATTACAGGTACCTTAATTAATTATTATTTTCATTGCAAACGCCAATGCTGGCTACTAGGTAATAGGATTAACTTAGAGGATAATAGTGAGGATGTTAGGATCGGAAAAATTCTTCATCAATTAAAAAATGAAGGTAAGAAAAATACGGAAATAGCTATTGATAATGTGAGAATAGATAAGATAACTGAAGAATATTTAGTGGAAATGAAAAAATCTGATGCAGATACAGTGGCTACTAAGTGGCAAACATTACTTTATCTTAAAATCTTAAAGGATAAAGGCGTTGAAAAGATTGGCAAAATAGAATATCTAGAAAAAAACAAACAAGATAAGAAAATTGTTTTAGTAGAACTAACCAAAGAATATGAGCAGCAGCTAGAGATTCTAATTAAAGAAATTGAAGACTTTGTCACAATGGATAAACCTCCACAGCCAGAATTTAAGCCCAAATGTAAGAAGTGTGCTTTTTATGAATATTGCTTTATTTAGTTAGATCTTAAAGACGTTAATATTGCATCTTAGCATAAGATGAGCATCTGTGAAGATGATTATTTAATATTGAGAGGGAGGGGTTACTACGAGTAAATATACTAGATATATTATGTCCATGGGGGCTCTTAGCAGGAAAGATAATTCTATAATGTTTAAAAATGAAAAAGGTAATAATTATATACCGATTGAATCTACAAAAGAATTATATTGTTTAAATGAAATAAGTATGAATACAAAGTTTTTAGATTTTATAGCAAGAGCTGGAATTACTCTTCACATATTTAATTATTATGGTAATTATAGTGGTAGCTTTTATCCAAAGGAACAATTAGTCAGCGGGAACTTAACTGTAAAACAAGCTAAGGCATACCTAGAAGATAGAATAAAAATAGCTAAGGCTTTTGTTCAGGGGATAGGGGATAACATATATGAAGTTTTATATCATTATTACAAACATGATAAGAAAGAGCTTAAAGGGACTTTAGACTGGATAAAAAAAGAAGTGCCAAAATTTTTAAGCAAAGACTTAGATATAAAACAGATTTTATTTATCGAGGGTCAAATCTGGATGAGGTTTTACGAAAGTTTTAAATATTTTCTTCCAGAAGATTTTATAATGAATAAAAGAGTAAAAAGGCCACCCGATAACCCAATAAATGCTTTGATTTCTTTTGGTAATTCAATTTTGTATACTAAGACTGTATCTCAAATATACAATACTCATTTAAATCAAACTATTAGTTTTTTACATGAGCCAAGTGAGAGAAGATTCTCGCTTAGCCTAGACCTTGCAGAAGTATTTAAGCCTGTAATAGTTTATAAATGCATATTTGAATTAGTTAATAATAGAAGGATTCAAGTTTCTAAACATTTTGATAAAAAATTAAATTACTGTTTATTAAATGAAGCAGGTAAGAAGATTTTTATTGAAGCTATAGAAGAAAGATTTAGTGCTGTGTTTGATCATCCAATATTGAAACGCAAAGTAAGCTATGAAACCGCAATAAAACTAGATGGTTATAAATTGATTAAATTTTGCTTGGAGGGCAAAGAATTTAAGCCTTTTAGTCTTAAGGAGATGAGGTAGTATGGCAAAAAATATAAATTATAATTATGTTTTTGTTTTTTATGATATAAAAGAAAAACGGGTAAATAAAGTGTTTAAGGTTTGTAAGAAATATTTTAAGCATCATCAAAAATCTATTTTTAGAGGTACTATTACACCGGCTAATTTAATAAAATTAAGGTCTGATTTAAAAAAAGTAATTAATGAGAAAGAAGATTTCATTAGTATTATAAAAATGATGAACGAAAAAAGCTTTGGAGAAGAAACAATAGGGGTAAATATTGAAAACAGTGAAGCTTTAATTTTATAATGAGTTTTTACCAACCTCATTTAAAATTAAAAAGACGAATGCTATTGAAAATAAAGGGATTTCCACATATTATCCTGAATTATATAAAGATAACTTAATAGGTTGGTAAAAAACAATGAAAATCAGCTATACATGGAATAAGAAGGGTTTCTAGCTTTAAAAACTACCTGTTTGTCTTACTTGAACCTTAACATGAGATGTATTTAAATATTTCTGACGAGACTATAACTATAGAACAGGCTTTAACTTGAACCTTAACATGAGATGTATTTAAATAGGTTATATTAATGGACTCAAAAGTAAAAACTTACTTGAACCTTAACATGAGATGTATTTAAATATTGCAAGTAGTTGTAGACTTAAGGCACTCGTAAGAGCTTGAACCTTAACATGAGATGTATTTAAATAAAATTAGGACATACAGTATGTAATGTTACTCCAACCTTGAACCTTAACATGAGATGTATTTAAATGCAATTAACATTTATATCACCTCTTAATAAATAGTTCTTGAACCTTAACATGAGATGTATTTAAATCAAGTTTGCATTAGGTTTAGCAGCATTAGCAATAACCTTGAACCTTAACATGAGATGTATTTAAATATTATTAAGCCTGCTATTGAACCAATAACAATTTCTTGAACCTTAACATGAGATGTATTTAAATTAATAAAAATAGGGTAAACAGTAAGCTGTATTAACTTGAACCTTAACATGAGATGTATTTAAATTACGTTAAGGAGGTGATCAAGTGATAACAAGTGATGCTTGAACCTTAACATGAGATGTATTTAAATAAAATTAGGACATACAGTATGTAATGTTACTCCAACCTTGAACCTTAACATGAGATGTATTTAAATTAACAAATTTAACTGCAACAGCTGATGGTTATGACTTGAACCTTAACATGAGATGTATTTAAATATATCTGTTTTAGTGTCCTTGTCTTTCGCGCTAAGCCTTGAACCTTAACATGAGATGTATTTAAATGTACTTAAATCTTTATTGTTGCTTAAAACGTCTGCCTTGAACCTTAACATGAGATGTATTTAAATGCAATCAAATAAGTAAGTTAGTTCGTGAATTTTTAGACTTGAACCTTAACATGAGATGTATTTAAATTACTAATAAATTCATTAAGTGCTATGTTGAGTTCATCTTGAACCTTAACATGAGATGTATTTAAATGTTTCTAACCTTAAAGCTTCGGCAACTCTTTCTTCTTGAACCTTAACATGAGATGTATTTAAATCCGACAGCCATTATATCACTTGCACCTTCTATAGTTACTTGAACCTTAACATGAGATGTATTTAAATTAATCCAACCGTTAAGTTGTCCAGAACTAGCACCCTTGAACCTTAACATGAGATGTATTTAAATGAAAAAAGATTGAATATAAAATATATCCAAAACTTTTCTTGAACCTTAACATGAGATGTATTTAAATTTTATAACATTCTCTAATTCATCTAATGTATGTTCACCTTGAACCTTAACATGAGATGTATTTAAATGAGTTAGAAGAAAAGTGCCTAGGTTTAGAAATAGACCTTGAACCTTAACATGAGATGTATTTAAATGCTTCTAGTACATTATGGAAAGCAATTGCTTCGGCAGCTTGAACCTTAACATGAGATGTATTTAAATGAAAAATTATAAAAGAGAAGAAAGAAAATTGAAAGCTTGAACCTTAACATGAGATGTATTTAAATGTTGTCAAGGAATCCTTTACTGCTCACAATTTAAAACTTGAACCTTAACATGAGATGTATTTAAATTTAAATGCAAACCCTTGTATATTTAAGGGATTAGTCTTGAACCTTAACATGAGATGTATTTAAATTAACAAATTACATCCGTTAATTACACAAATATTTGCTTGAACCTTAACATGAGATGTATTTAAATCCTGTAGTAATCAATGCCCCTACGGTGCCTGTAATAGCTTGAACCTTAACATGAGATGTATTTAAATCTAATAGTTGCTAGTCTATTACCTATATTCTTTCCCTTGAACCTTAACATGAGATGTATTTAAATATATCTCTACGACCATACATTCCATCAATTCTTATACTTGAACCTTAACATGAGATGTATTTAAATAAAGAAAGCACTAGAGGACAAGGAAAGAAAGCTATCTTGAACCTTAACATGAGATGTATTTAAATGACTTACCAGTTGACTTATCTGTCAATTTTGTATTTCTTGAACCTTAACATGAGATGTATTTAAATAATTTTGTTTTTTAGTGCTGTAAATAGTTATTTTAACTTGAACCTTAACATGAGATGTATTTAAATTGCCCTCTGTAAGTATCACAGGCTTATCTGTGTCTACTTGAACCTTAACATGAGATGTATTTAAATGACTTAAAAAATTTGGTTTTTGCATATATAGAAGCTTGAACCTTAACATGAGATGTATTTAAATAAGTGTAGAATTAGCACTTTGCGGAACGATTGATGCTTGAACCTTAACATGAGATGTATTTAAATGAGAAAGTAAAACTATCTTTAATAAAGCAATTAACTTGAACCTTAACATGAGATGTATTTAAATTAATAAATTCACCGCACTTTTTACAACTTGAACCAACTTGAACCTTAACATGAGATGTATTTAAATTTTTCTACAGTTGCTTTTAACTGTTTTTCTAAATGTCTTGAACCTTAACATGAGATGTATTTAAATGTGTCTAGGCTTAGCTTCTGCTTTACCAGTTCCCGCTTGAACCTTAACATGAGATGTATTTAAATTAAGCTGGTACCTGGCTTCTAACTTCTTAGCTGCTGCTTGAACCTTAACATGAGATGTATTTAAATGTGCAGCGTACATATATAACCGCACCGCCTTCTACTTGAACCTTAACATGAGATGTATTTAAATGCATCTATTAAAGGTAATCTTTCAGACATATCTTTCTTGAACCTTAACATGAGATGTATTTAAATCCATTTGCGTGACCTCACGAATATGGTCATTTACCCTTGAACCTTAACATGAGATGTATTTAAATCAATTATCTTTAGCAGTAACTACCAAAGAATATCACTTGAACCTTAACATGAGATGTATTTAAATGCATCCACCACAGGTTTTTTATCTAGCACTAGAAGACTTGAACCTTAACATGAGATGTATTTAAATTTGCATTTATGGCCTGAAACATTAGGTCCGCTTGTTCTTGAACCTTAACATGAGATGTATTTAAATAGGTAATGTAATAGGCAATGAGCAATATGCAAATTCTTGAACCTTAACATGAGATGTATTTAAATTACTTTCGGTCTTCTATTCGGTCCGCGAATTCTAGCTTGAACCTTAACATGAGATGTATTTAAATAGTAGAACACGCCAGCGTTCGTAGTATTGTTCCAGCTTGAACCTTAACATGAGATGTATTTAAATTCGTAAATGACCGTATTTTTACCGCCTGTTGCTGCTTGAACCTTAACATGAGATGTATTTAAATAAAGTAAAGATTTTAGTATACCAGTTAGTAAATATTTCTTGAACCTTAACATGAGATGTATTTAAATTACTTTAATCATACTTTAATAATAAAAAAAAGAATACTTGAACCTTAACATGAGATGTATTTAAATTTGTTACACTGTTACACTTTTAAAAAAACTACATGTCTTGAACCTTAACATGAGATGTATTTAAATTAAAAACTACGACTTCTTTATCCGATATTTGTTTACCTTGAACCTTAACATGAGATGTATTTAAATAAGTTTGGGGTATAGAGTAAATGCATCTAATGCCTTCTTGAACCTTAACATGAGATGTATTTAAATATTATAGCTGATAAAGTTTCATCCTTATATATTTTACTTGAACCTTAACATGAGATGTATTTAAATATCGTTCCATTCAATTCATTACTATCTATGTGTATCTTGAACCTTAACATGAGATGTATTTAAATGCGCTTCCAGTAATCTTTATCTTGAATCCATTAGCTTGAACCTTAACATGAGATGTATTTAAATGCAAGACTGATCCCCTCCTCCATACGATTCATGTTGCTTGAACCTTAACATGAGATGTATTTAAATCCACATAGGTACTCAATGGTAACTCCAAAGTATTGACTTGAACCTTAACATGAGATGTATTTAAATTTTTTGGCAGAGGATACATTGGTACAGAAAATTCAACTTGAACCTTAACATGAGATGTATTTAAATGGCGGAGAAAAACTATTACCTAAGACAATGTCTACCTTGAACCTTAACATGAGATGTATTTAAATACGGTTGGAAGACATGATTAATGCTACACATATAGCTTGAACCTTAACATGAGATGTATTTAAATATATAATGGCTAGATTTGATATACAAATGGATGTACTTGAACCTTAACATGAGATGTATTTAAATTTAGTTTGTATAGAAGCAGGGTATAACAATGTTGTACTTGAACCTTAACATGAGATGTATTTAAATAAGACAAGTGGAGTTGGTACATCATATTAAACCATCTTGAACCTTAACATGAGATGTATTTAAATGCTATTGCAATATTTTTAAATGCTTTTCTTAAACTACCTTGAACCTTAACATGAGATGTATTTAAATAGACGTTGTTGGATTTGGTAATGGTAGTGATCCACCTTGAACCTTAACATGAGATGTATTTAAATCGAAAAGAGTTTGGAACTAACTAAGTACAATATAAACTTGAACCTTAACATGAGATGTATTTAAATAAAGTAGCTACTAAAGTTTCAGCTATTACTACGAACTTGAACCTTAACATGAGATGTATTTAAATTTGAAAAAGTAAGGGAAATATGGTCTAAAGTGGAGTCTTGAACCTTAACATGAGATGTATTTAAATGGTGTATTCTTTCACAATAATCTTTCAAGTATTGGCCTTGAACCTTAACATGAGATGTATTTAAATGTAAGCCAGCCTGAAGGAACAATGGCAGTGGGGATGCTTGAACCTTAACATGAGATGTATTTAAATATATTGGGTATACGGTCATTACGTTCATAGTTACCCTTGAACCTTAACATGAGATGTATTTAAATCATATTGAATAATTCTCCAAACTAGCAATATAAGTTCTTGAACCTTAACGATAGTGTTAACTAACCTATGAAAAAACTAGATTGAAAATTTTAAGATTTAAATTGTACTTTGAAAAGTGAAAATATATCTAAAAGGAATGAAACATTAGTTTTGTTA
>NZ_JAHLDV010000053.1 GCF_018861865.1 Clostridium frigoris | reverse complement strand
CATTTTGTTTAATTCAACATTAGAAGATTTATTCCATTTAGCTTCGCAAACAGCATAGTTTGTATAATAAGTATTAAGATTAAACATATTTTTAATAGTTAAATGAATACTTTGAGAAAGACCTTTCTCATGATTGTAAACAAGAATTGAATAAGCTTTAATTTTAGCTTCATTACCAACATACAGTATATTCGATAGATTGTTGAGATTTTCAAAGCTAAGCTTATCTTTATATATTCTTGTAGAAGAATTAGTTTCTATTCTCAAAATATTCACCACCTTTTTTTTATAAGCTCTACTAAATATTATGCCATAATAGATCCTATAATATTAAGTTATTTAAAAATAATTTAAAAGCGGAATTCATCTCCTTCTATAGAAAGCGGAGTCTTCTTTTGCAAATAAAGATAAAATATTCTAATGTAATAGGTTTGGAGATAAAAATTGATTTTGGTACTTGGTTTATGAAATTTTCACCACCTGAATACAAACCTGTTCAATTTAAAAAATAGCGCTTTATTATTAGTGATTTCAACGCACATTTTAATAGATGAATAAAAGGCATGCGATATAAAAAATGTTATATTGTATGCCTTTATTTTATTTAAGTTGAACAAGTTTTTACAAGACCAATAAATAGTTATAGAAGTTAAATAAGTCACCTACTAAATTGCAGGTGACTCTAGTATTGTAGTATATAAATTTAATTATTACATATTGTGTTAACATGCATAGTAATAGTTTTGATGGTAGGAAGGTGCAGGAGGCTGTAAATGAGATTTTGCGAACATGGCACACGGTAATTGAAAGAGAAAATATTATTTTTACAGAAGAGTTTATGAATGACGAGAATAGAATTAAAATGTGGAAAGCATTTTTAAGAAAAATAAACTCTAAAAGTATTGAGTTAGATGAAGTTATGACAACAATTATAGTATTTCTCAAACCTATTTATGACGTGATCGTCCATGAAGAAGAATTTTTCGAGTTTTGGGATCATGATAAGAAGCAGTGGAGTAAGTATAAAAATAGTGAGAAAATAAAATAGCTATTTAAATTCAAAGGAGTATATATGTAAGGGAATGAAAGCTTTTTAGTATCGATTAAACTTGACTATTATGAATCAGTTGGCCAGAGTTACTCTGATTAGGTCTTCAGGAGATGCATAGATTATTATTATTATGGATGTGCAAATTACTTATGATTGCACCAAACAAGAACCTTGGAAACACTAAGTTTTCAAGGCTTATTTATTTTGGAGTTTAATAGGGTAAATTTATTTTGTATAAAATAAGATTACTATATATCACTTTAGATATACTTATAACGGTATTAATGTAATAATAAAACTATATTGTAAAAATAACGTATTTAACTATGGAGTATAAAAAATAATAGGGGGGTATATACATATGAATAAAAAAATTATAAGTTTAGTTCTAGTTGCATTAATGATAGCAGGATCAACATCTTTCTCAGCTTTTGCTGCAATGCCTGCAGGCAGCGTAGTAATAGGAACAAAGGCTTTTGACTTAACTTATGCTAATAACTCAGCAAATGCTTCTGACATCACTGCTGCAATAGCTGATGGTGGATTAGTTTATGTTAAAGATTTTAAGGGAGACTGGATTTCTAATGTTACAGGATTAAAAATAGCTGCAAGCATCATACCGGCAGTAACTTATAAAAATGAGGCAGGTACAACCAGCTTTGCTGCAGCAGATGCAGATATAAATACGGTAGCTACATCAGCGACAGTAAGTGCTATATCTATTAATCAACTTAAAGAAACATTTAATGGTAAAGTGGCAGATACAAGCAAAGTTGTATTTACAGTTAAAAGAGCAGCAACGCCTATGACAATGATTGCTACTTGGAATGATGATAAAACAGAAGCAACACTGACTTATGAAGATAACTTGCCAGAAGGTACTTATACAGTTGGTGTAATGAATAACACTACTGATATTGGATCAAGTACAGTAGCTGTTAAAAAACAGAAAATATCTAAAATTGAAATATTGGGTGATACTTTAAATGTGGATCCTCCTAATTTTGTAGGTTATATAAATGCTGGTAATGGATATTGGCCAGGAGATGGTCATGTTTCATACAAAGTAATTGATCAATATGGAGTAGATATCACAGAAAATTCACTAGCATCAAATATTAATTGGAAAAGTACAATAGGTAAAATTAGTGCTTCAAAGGGTATAATCACCATAAGCATATTAGAGGGAGCCGGGTGCTATGATGTAGGACTTTTGACAGATAATGCAACAATAACTATTACAGCTACTGATTCTGATAGTAATGCACGTCAAAGTACTATACTTAAGGTTATTGATCAAGCATTGACAGTAAATAAAATTAAAAATACAACGGTGAACATAGGTGATAGTTATACATTACCAACAACTGTAACCGCAACTTTAGTTGATAAAACAACTAAAGATTTTGCTGTAACTTGGGATAAAGTGGCGAGCACCAAAGTAGCGGGACAATTTACATTTATAGGTACACTAACAATGACAGATGGAATTGTTAATACAAATAATGTAACGGCATCAGCTACACTAATTGTAGCTATGCCTATTATTGATAAGACAGATATAACGAGCAAGTTTACTGATGAAAATTTTAAGAGTAGTGTATATTCGCATATAGGAAAAGCTGCTCCTTCGCCAATACTTGAGTCTGATGTTAAAGATATAAAATCCTTAGAGTTGTCTGCCAAGAACTTGAGTAGTTTAAGTGGAATAGAGTATTTTACATCATTAACTGATTTAAATGTTTCAAATAATAAGTTAACAACTTTAGATGTAAGCAAGAATAAAGCATTAACTTCTTTAGATTGTAAAAGTAATGTACTAGCAACCTTAAATGTAAATACAGCATTAACTGATTTAAATTGTGAGTATAATAAATTAAAAACCTTAGATGTAAGTAAGGATATAGCATTAACTGATTTAAAATGTTATTATAATCAATTATCAACCTTAGATGTAAGTAAAAATATAGCATTAATTTCTTTAGATTGTGGGTTGAATCAAATAGCAACCTTAGATGTAAGTAAGAATACAGTATTAACTCATTTAAATTGTGAGGAGAATCATCTAAAAACTTTAGATATAAGTAAGAATACAGCATTAACTTATTTATATTGTGGGTGGAATCAAATAAAAACCCTATATTCTTTTAGAGAATGGCAGGATGGCTATTATAAAACTCAGTATATAGATTTACCAAGCGTAACTACTACAGATAGTTTGGTTATAACAATTAAATAATAAAGGTTATTGATTAAGAAGGATATTCATATTAAGTGAGTATCCTTGTTTTTTTACATCGAACATATTCATAACTTTACATTACAGTGGTGATTTTATTTTGCCCCTTTTTTTGCCCCTTATAGGTTGAATTAAATAGGCATTACTTAAACTTAGTTAAAAAACTTTCAGAAGGAAAACATTGATGTAGAAGAGACTAAGACTCAATTATCAATAGGATAAAAGAAGGATACTGAATATGGTTGACCCAATGAATTAAAACTTCCAGCATTGCTGAGGGTTGTATTATGAAACTGATAAAAGGAAGTTCATTTAAGAACTTCCTTTTAATATATTTACATATTTAATTTTTAATTAAGTAGAGTATAGTAATTTATTTTAATCAAATAAATTTTTCTTGTCTTATCACATATTCTAAAGACCTCTTATTTATAAATTTTACTAACCTCTAAAAACTTTAACAACTTAATTTGAAACATTGGACTATCCCCTTTCTATTAGCGATTATTATACTTTATCTAAGGAGGGTTGATATTTTTGTGGAATTATTTCCACTTGTTCAATTAATTAAAGTCTGTTGGTATAGCAGAAGTTTCGATAAATCCACCATCATTTATCTAGCAAACTCCGAATAGAATCTCGATTTTGTATGTTTACTAGGAGATAGGAGGAGTATTATATCTAAAATAGTAGTATGTTGCGTTAATATTGAAACTAAATAGTCATTATCTCGTATATAGTATTGAAGTTTATTTTTATAGGAGATTTATAAGAGGATATCTAATTAAAATAATTAAAATAATTGGAATAATTAAATGTAATTCAATATTAAACAAGTCAAGGAAGATAAAATAAAAAATTTTGTCAATTAAGTAAATATTGTAGTAGTTTATAATATATGGTGCAGTTCAGTAAAAATGGTAGATATTAACAAAATACGAAGTTACTGACTGAAAAGCAGTTAAATTATAGGGGGAATTAATAATGAGTAAATTAGTTAAATGTAAAGCGTGTGACAAGGAAATATCAAAAAGTGTGAAAAGGTGTCCAAGTTGTGGTCATGACCAACGTAACTTCTTCGGTAAGCATAAGATACTGACTGGACTAGCAATAATAGTATTATTAGTAGCAATTAGTAACAGTGGAAACAAAAGTGCGACAACTACACCAGTAGCAGATAGTGATAGCACAACAATGACTACAACTGCTGAACCTGCAAAACCAACTGTTCCAACAGAATATATTTCAGCTTTAGCATCAGCAGAAATATATGGTACTACCATGAATATGTCTAAGGATGGAATATATAACCAGTTAACATCTTCGGCAGGAGATAAATTTTCACCAAAATCTGCTCAATATGCAGTAGACAATGTAAAGATTGATTATAATGCAAATGCATTGAAATCAGCAGAGACATATCAAAAATCTATGAATATGTCTCCAAGTGCAATTTATGACCAGTTAATATCTTCAGCAGGAGATAAATTTACACCATCAGAGGCTCAATACGCTAAAGATAACTTAAAATAATTAAACTAAATATTATATGAGACTGCCATAACTGGTGGTCTTTTTTTAGTAAAACAATTTGTGATCACAAAGTGTTCTTAGCAACAATGTTTGCTATTCTTGGAGTTGGATTTATTATAATTGGGTACTTGGATAAAATCAGCAATATAAGACAAAGTGAAGGAATCACCAATTTGTTAGAAGGCTTAAACAGAAATAATGACGGATCTAGAAAGCAAAATATATTAGATGAGACTCTACCACCACTGAAATGAATTAGGGGGAAATGATAATGGCTGAAAACAGATATACTAATATCAGGTATATAGATCTTAATTATTGGTTTAAAGAATGGCCAGTAGAAATAATTAATGGTTGTACACTTATTAATTAAGGATATAAAATATCCACTTAGTTACATGGAGGACTGGTTCTATAAAATAATATTCAACATGACTATAAGCTTTTATAGAAAGCTTACATTTATTGGTCTGCTGACACGACCCTATTACAGAAATTGGTAACGCAGAGGACAAGTGCTGTTTGCTAATATTTATATCATTAAAGGAAGCCATAGACACGACAACACCTACAGGAGTATTTATGCTTACAGTGTTTGGAGCAGTTGCACAACTTGAACGTGACTACATAAAAGATAGACAGAGGGAAGGTATATCAATTGCAGTGTCAGAAGGGAAATATAAAGGACATAAGGCTATTGAAGTACCAAAGTTATGGGGTAAGTATTACAAGATGTATAAAGAAAATACTATAAAAGCGGTTGATGTTATGAAAATATTGGAATTAAAAAAACTACATTTTATAAATTAATTAATAAATATGAAGAGAGTAATTAATGCTAAACTGCTGCGAGGAATTGATATTAAGGAGTGTTTGTAAATCAATTACTATTGTGTTGCTTTCAGAATATCAATACACACTACATATAGTCCCCATATCATTATATAGTGAGAGACTAGTGACGACATATTATCCTATTACGCAACAAATATATAGCAGTAATGAATTATACAAGTTTTTTAATGCATATAGCTATGGAAACATGATACTCACGATATAGAACATTTAAAACAAAAGGTATATTTAATGTTAATTATATGCAATAATAAACTTTGATAAATATAATGAAGGTAAATTAAAAAATAATACAACTAAAAAAATAAAAACATATTAAGGGGTGAAACAATGAAAAACAATAGTATTAAAAGTAATTTATTACTTTTAGTGGGGTTCATGCTAGTATTCATAATTGGGATGGGAACTTTTACTTTTATTTCATTAAATAGAACAACAAGTCGGGGTCAAGAGGATGTAGTTACTGTCAACAAATATATTGATTTAGTTGATAACTCTAGAAATATTCAAGTAACTTTTAAAAAACAAGTTCAAGCTTGGAAAGATTTATTATTAAGGGGTTCAGATCAAACCCAATATAATAAGTATTTTGATCAATTTACTGGATATAACAAAGAGGTTCTAATAGGATTAACTGGGTTAAAGACATCAATGAATTCGCTAGGAATGGATGTTGCTTCAGTTGATAAAGTTTAGAATGAACTTGACCAACTTGAGATTAAATATACTATTGCATTGAGAAGTTATGATAAAACTAATAAAGATAGTTACAAAATTGTTGATACTCTAGTTAAGGGAATGGATAAACCACCAACAAATGACATGGACACTTTGGTTAAATTAATAACAACTAAATCAACTGTTCAAATAACAAGTATGAACTTAGCATCTAATACTAGTAATAAACAATTACACTTGTATTTATTTATTATAATGACTATTGCTATTTGTTTAATAGTTTTACTTACACTAATAACATTACATACTTATAAAAATATTGAGAAATTTATAAAACAATTTCAGGTTCTTATGCAGAAAGCTGAAGAAGGAGATCTTACTATACAGGGAAGTATTTTTTCTAATAATGAATTAGGAGTTTTAACAATTCGATTTAATAAGTTTATTGAAAACATGAAATTTTTAATTTTAGAAACAAAAGAAATGAGTTCCTTAGTGGTTTCTTCATCAAATGATATTCTTAAAAACTCTGATGAAACTGCTAAAACTTCACAACAAATATCCGAAACTATCTCGGATGTTGCAACAGGGGCAACTACACAAGCTGGATTAGCTCAGAAAAGTAATGATATGGTAGTTAGTGTAACAAAAGATTTAAATAAGGTTACTGAGACTACTAATTATATGGGAAACCTAGCTATGGAAACAGATAATATAGTTACACAAGGTATTTCAAGTATTAAGTTTCAAAATACTAAGATGCTAGATAGTAAAAATACTACAGAAGATGTTTCATCATCAATTTTAAATCTTTCAACAAAGTCGGTTAAAATAGTAGAATTTGTTGAAGTTATTAATGGTATTTCAGCTCAGACAAATTTGTTAGCATTAAATGCTTCCATAGAAGCTGCAAGGGCTGGTGAATCAGGTAAGGGGTTTGCTGTTGTAGCTGATGAGATAAAAAAATTAGCTGAATCCTCTAGCAGATCAACTAGTAAAATTGAAGAATTAGTTAAAGCAATTCAAAATGGTATGAACGAAACTATTATAAAAATGGAAAAATCTCAAAAATCAATGGAAGAACAAACTGAATCTATAAAAAACACAGAAAATATTTTCTGGAAGATTAAAGATTCAACCTCCCAAGTAACTAATGAGATTATAAATGTTTCAGATAAGATACAAATTATTAATAAAAATTCTCTTTCTCTTGAAAAAGCAATTATCAATATATCTAACGTAATAGAACAAAATGCTGCTGCTAGTGAAGAAGTTGCAGAGTCAACAGAAGAACAAGTATCTTCTATTGAGGAAATATCTCTATCCATAAACACTCTTACAAAAGCTTCAGAGAAACTTAAACAGTTTCTATCTAAATATAAAGTTCAATAAATGAATCCTTGATGATATATTTATAACGTCTACTTGTTGAGTAAGAAATGGAAAAATTAAATTTTTCATCATAAAAATCTAATAAATAAAAGCATTCAAGATATACTTTATTAAATTTAGTGAAATATTCTATGATTTCCATAATCCGTGAACATTACAGTATTCTCGTGCACTCAAAATCTCTTCCTCTAGAAGAAATATAGCCTCAGGTTTATCGCCAGGATTTAAATATTTTCTGTATGTTTTATTTGCAGTTTGAATTTCTATCCATTCAATATAATGTTTTTCTAACATGGGATGTAGAGCAGCACCAATTTTAACAAGAACTCCACCTTTAACTTTTTCAACAACTGGCACATGCTTTTCTTTCGCTGCATCCACGGTATTCTCAATTTGTTGTATCATTGGTTGTCCACAACAAACTAAAACTCCATCACCTGCATGTACAATCTCTACTATATTACCGCAAATTTTACATTTATAGACTTCGTTAATCTTATTCATAATTATACCTCCTAAATTTTGTGTTTGATTTGTTAGAAATGTTATTTCTTTTTTTCAAATTCTGATTTTGTAGCTCCACATACTGGGCAAACCCAATCTTCTGGAATATCCTCAAACTTAGTGCCTGGGGCTACTCCACCATCTGAATCTCCTGTTGCTGGATCATACTCGTAACCACATACTGAACAAACGTAAATATCCATAAAAACATCTCCTCTTAATTTATTTAATATTATAAATGACTTATAAGTGTATTCTTATACCATTATCATAAAAACGATTTTACATCTTAATGAATTCCAATAAATCGGCATTAAGCTTATCTTTATGAGTGTATGCCAGACCGTGGGGTGCACCCTTATAAATCTTTAGGATTGCATTCTTTACCAGCTTTGAAGAGCTGAGACCTGCGGCACCAATTGGCACAACTTGGTCATCATCACCGTGAATGATCAACGTTGGTACGTCAAACTTCTTAAGATCTTCTGTGAAATCTGTTTCTGAGAACGCCTTAATGCAATCAAATGTATTTTTACTACCTGCTTGCATCCCTTGAAGCCAAAACGAGTCGATCATACCCTGTGATACCTTTGAACCAGGTCTATTTGCTCCGAAGAACGGACCACTAGCAAGATCTTTGTAGAATTGCGAACGGTCTGCCAGGGAATTAGCGCGAATTCCATCGAACACATCAATAGGTAAGCCAAGTGGATTGGTCTTTGTTTTTAGCATAAATGGTGGAACAGATGATATAAGAGCGGCCTTGGCCACACGTTCCGTTCCGTGTCTACCTATATATCGGGAAATTTCGCCACCTCCCGCAGAGAAACCAACTAAGATAACATTCTTTAAGTCGAGTGTTTCGATGAGCTCAGAGAGATCATCTGCATAAGTATTCATGTCATTACCAATCCAAGGCTGGCTCGATCGTCCATGGCCACGACGATCATGAGCAATACAGCGATAGCCGTTTGAAGCTAAGAACATCATTTGAGCCTCCCAACTATCTGAATTGAGTGGCCAACCATGGCTAAACACAACAGGTTGTCCTGTGCCCCAGTCCTTATAATAAATCTGTGTACCATCTTTCATAGTAATCATGCTCATTATTTTGCCTCCTCTATATATTTTTTATTTTATATTAACTAATTTATCTTCCCAATATTTTGCTGCTTCAGTTTCCATTTTTTCAAGTCTGTTATAGTAGTCAGGAAATTCTATCAAATGTGCAAGTGCAATTTTGCCTGTAATTAATGAATCATTATTTGAAACATTGGTACGTGGATCTATTGTGCCATGTTCAAGTTCAACGTCAAGTCCCATTCTAAATTGTTCTGTATTAAACTTGATCCATTTTATTCCAAGTTTTTCACCTATTTCCTTAGCCTGTTCCCTCGTAAATATCTTTTTTTCAGACATAAAAACACCTTCCTTTAAATATTTCTTTTTATTCTTTTTCTATCGTTTTATCATCGTATACAAAGTTACAAGGTTTTCCCTCGCAATTTAAGACTTCTTCATCATCATCGCCGGTATAGATTTTTTTATTATTTACATCTGTTTCAGATTTATCCATTACTGGGATGTCATTATGTTTTGATACATCTAAGAGCTTTTCAATATCTTTTGACATAGCGAAAGGTTCAGTTGTTGGTTCATATCTTTTAACTATTCTACCATCTCTGTCAATAAGAAATTTCGTGAAATTCCATTTTATTGAATTCCCTTTAAGAAATTCTGGAAAACGTTTTTTTAACATTTCATAGAGTTTTTTATCATTAGGTTGTTTTAAATCAAAACCTTTAAAAGTTGCTTTTGCTGTCAAATAGCTAAAAAGCGGATGAGGATTCTTACCTATTACATCACTCTTTTTGAATAGTTGAAAACTAACTCCATAATTAATTAAACAAAAATCTTTTATTTCGTCGTTTTCGCCTGGTTCCTGTCCTGCAAATTGATTGCTTGGAAAGCCTAGTATTTCAAAATCCTTATCCTTATACTGTTCATAAAGATTCTCTAGGCCCTCATATTGTGGTGTAAAGCCACACTTGCTTGCTGTATTAACTATAACCAATATCTTTCCTTTATACTGCTCCAGAGATACTTCATCACCATCGATTGTAATTGCCTTATAATCATAAATTGACATTTTCATCCCTCCTATAAAGTAGTTATATAATTCAACACCTATTCAATCTGGGACTAATAATTCCTTATTGCATAGGCATAATCATAACATTATAAAAAAATGATAATTAGTTTATCAAGGTACTTGCAAATGTATAAAAAATTTAGAATATTTTATACGATATACCATATATGCTATCATATTTCAACATTTTACGACAAATAAATTCTCAAGTATGTTTAGATATGATCATATATATGCTGTGATATATTTATAACATTCTAAATATTTTTAAAAATGACTGAAACTGTTCATTTAAGCATTGTATGATGAATTCAAATATCAGTAGATTTATGTTTTTTACAAAAAAATAAAAAAACTAGCTAATTAAAACTAATTTTTTTTGATTTATATACTTATATTTAATTAAAGGGAGACTTTAATTAAAAAAATATTGAGTTGCTATGTATTTATCATAACATATAAGTACTAGGTGCTCCAGTATACTACATATTCAAAGTCAGTATACCTCTATGAGGCATCTATTTCAGCTATATTTAGGTATGTGTATTCAATTATAAATGAAAATTATTTTAAAATATGAAGAAGGTAATTTATATGTAAGAAATAGCATATTACTTCAATCGTTGCATGTGAGAAGTATACCAGCTACTAAGCAATATTTTCAAAGAGGCAGTAACCGGTACAGCTATTAGCATCCCTAAAAGTCCACCTACATTACCACCTATAATAATAGCAAGCATAATGAATACTGGATGCAAACCTACACTATCTCCAACAATTTTTGGTGCTAACAAGCTATTATCCACTTGTTGAATTACAAGCATTCCAATTATCACCCATATTGCCTTAATGGGTTGCCCACTTAGTAAAGCAATAATTACTGCGAGAATAGTTCCAATAATAGGTCCAATATATGGTATCATGTTACAAATGCCTGCAATAATTCCTATTATTAAAGCATAATCTATTCCAATGAAATACAGTACAATAGCTGACAGAACGCCTACAAAGCAAGCTTCTACTAATTGTCCCCTCATATATTTATAAAACGTACTATTAATAACAGATAGTATTTCTTTTAATATATTTCCTGATTTACTTTTTCCAAATATAAGATTAAAAATTTTATTCCATAAATTCATAAAGTATTCTGAGTCTTGCATTAAATATATACTTAATACTATTGCTATGAAAAATGAAACTATATTGCCTCCTATAGATAGCATAGAAGCTGTCATCACTTCTATGCTTGTCGAAAAATACGACTGAACATAACTTACAACATGGATAATCTTTTCATGTAGATTTCCTATCATCGAAACATTTGTACTTTGTAATTTCTTAGTAATAGTAGAACTAACTACTGCTGTCGGGTTATTTAAATAATTATTCAGATATCCTATCATCGTAGATATGGTTATATTATTAGAGATTTTTCCACCAATCATAATATATATTCCACTAATAATAGTTACAAAAACAGCTATTACTAATATATACATTCCTGAAATTCCCACGACCCTTCTGGGTGTTGCTCTTTTAAATATTTTTTTCTTTTCCAAGAAATTTTCAATACCTTTCACACCCGGCTTCAATAAGTAAACAATTACTAATGCCATAAGAAGCGGCTTTATAATTCCAATAATATTTCCTATTATGATTGATAATAAAGATAATATATCTCTTATATTATTGAAAATTGTTATACCAATATAAATTAGTAGCACGGTTATCGTGGCATATAAGCAGTATTGTAGTAATTTTTTATCTATTTTCATTTTCTTTTGCCCTTTCTAACTAGTTTCTTTACATTATAATAAATACATATGCAATGGTAAGTATTAAAGTATCCTTTTTTGAATAGGTCTATTTTAGAGAATAAAACAAAAAAAACAAATTCTGGATTATCACGTAAGATTACAATCCAGAATTTATAAGCATTTTTTCTTGTGTCCAAATTAAGACTACTATTCCTAAATATTATCTAATGTTTTCCTCTACCTGTAACAAAATCAAAAATAAATAAAATTACAGCTATTACAATCAAGATATGTATCATACCTCCACCAATATTAAGGACAAAACCTAGTAACCATAATATTATCATTACTCCTATTATCCATCGTAAAAATCCCATATATATCACTTCCTTTCATAAATTTATTTTTAACAAAATCCATAAATTCAACATTTTTATGAGTTCTAATTAGATTATACTTACCATTTTTGAATCTGTTTTAGTTGTTATTTATAAAATAACAACTAAAAAATATGGAGAACTTTAAGTATTACAATTATTACAACCACTCCACCAATTATTGCTAACATATAATTAACACTCCTTTTTTTCTATCTATTAGTTTTTCTGTAGCAATGAAACAAAAACGGCAATGTGAAATACAATTTATACCATTGCCGTTTAATTAATTAGTTCTTTATCAACATATACATTTACACCGACATATAGTTATATTAAAAAAATGTAGATTCTCACTCAACTGTTTTAGCGTAAATGTTCATTGAAGATCTCTTCATCGATCCAGTATCCCTGTTGATTATAATGTTGATACAGTCCATTCTCGTAATCTCGGGTTAACAGAGATTCATCCGTGTATTCCGGTGACTGCTTAATATTCTCACGAAGAAGGTTGATGAATACTTTAGATTCATCCCAACTAACACGTTCTATCCATTTTGGGGAAATAAGAACTTTTTTCCCGGGCAACCAATTCTTTGTATCAATGATTAGGTAACGAATCGCCAATGTGTTATCATCAATGATAAAATCATCAACATGTCCAATCGTGCCATCTGTAGCTTGGATATCGTACCCAATTACATCACTAGCCATGTGTAAATGGTTTTCCCACTGTTCGTTAACTTGAGGTGATCCCATTAATTTTTCTTGGTCTTGACTACTCTCTATGCGAGGAGAGAGCCCATACGTTCCCCACATGTTTGGTCCACCCCAATATACGGGCCATTCATAATATTTATAGTAATCTTCTTCATATTGTCGTGATATAGGTTCATCATTATACAAAGACGGACTGTTTTCAATCTGATTCTTGGTGAGATTAATGGTGATGGATTCTTCTTCTTTATTAACCCCAGCCAATGCATACGGTGAGATTATTACTTGTCTACCAGTTAACCAATTTCCTGTGTTTACAATCAAATAGCGAATTGCCCAAAAGTGGTCATCAAAATAGAATTCTTTGACCTTGCCTATTTCTCCGTCTATACAGCTTAATTTGTAATTCTTTAGTGTTTTGGCTTTGTTTAACATAATAACATCCCTTTCGTATTTTAGTTTTTTGTAAAATGGTTCTGTGTTATATTTAAAAGAACAATTTCTATTATCGTCCTCTTCCACCAATAACATCAAAAACGAATAATATAACAGCTATGACAATTAATATGTGTATCACGCCACCACCAATATTAAGCAGCAGCCCCAATAACCAGAAAATTATTAATATCCCTGCTAACCAACATAATAATCCCATATATATCACTCATTTATAACCTGATTTTTAACAAATAGTGTTAATACCTAAACTTTATGCCTAATACTACACAAATTTAAATTTACGGAAAACTTAGAATATTATGATTATATTATATCACTGATACTGACATATTTCAACTTTTTTCGACAAATAGTTTAAGTTGCTTCAATAGTTTACATGTTTATTAGATTATACAAATTCAAGCACTCATTAAAACTTATACGAATTTTGTTACTATATTTTAAGGATTGATTTTTCTTCATTCTAATAAATTAGAGAATAGTACTTTTTATAGAGGCATTCAATCAGTTGTCAGATAAAAACAGAGTTTCTGGTAGCCATACTTTGGATGATGTTAATAAAACTAGAGATTATTTAAATATTACTCAATACTAATATATCTTTTCGGGAGTATAGAAAAAAATACCCTACTATATCTCCAAAATCAATCTCAACTCCATATATATTTTTTAATAGAGTCGATGATACAAGATATAAAAACATTAGAAACATTGATTGCTATTGTTTTTGTTTCGTTATTCGATTTGCGACAGAATCATATCAATCGAGCACTTGAATAAATTTCCTGTATCCACATTAACACAGTAAGCAACATCATCCAATGTATATCCATCTGTGTTTATAGTGTATAAATAATAAGTATTTTTTTTAATAACCTTTTTTGAATCATAAAGAACATGTAAACCCACTATCTTCGATGTCACGATTTTTAGACCCATTTCTTTGGATATCTTAGGATTAGAAATTCCAGCACTATTACTATTTACTTTAGTATCATTAGATGCAAATGAAAATGAAGATATTGATACGCCTATTATAAGTATAGCCATCGATAGCATAAGACCAATTTTAGGTATTTTCATTTGCTTTTTAGTAATTGTTACAATACTAATCCAAATTAAAAATATAAAAAAACCAAATAATCCTAGTGAGCTAAAAAACATAAATTCATCCCCTTATTTTTTATTTTAATTTAAAGTTATTTGCTTGACCGGTATTTATATGCCTCATTTTCCATTTTTTTTAGTCTAGTATAGTAGTCTGGAAATTCGTCAAGATGGGCAAGTGCAATTTTGCCTGTGACTAAAGGATCATTGTCTGTAACATTTGTGCCTGAAGAAACTTTACCATGTTCAAGCTCAACAACCAATCCCATTCTAAATTGGTCTACATTAAATTTACTCCAGTCTATTCCAAGAATTTTACCAATTGTATTAGCTTTTCCATTTGTAAACACTTTTTCTTCTAACGTAGAAATCACTTCCTCTCATCTATTAATTTTTAATGAAATTCATTTATACTTAAATTTCACATTCCACTTTACTATTTAACCGTAACATTATTTTAAAAATATAAAAATAGTCCAACAGATGAGTATATAAATGGGCAAATAGCCCATTTATTATCTACCATTACTTATATAGAATGAAAACAATTACATAGAGTGCTGATTTAATTTATCCCTTTGTTGTATTACTCTTCTCGGAATACTTCATCATCACTATCTCTCCTATGATATTAGTGCCTTTAATTATCTCTTGCACCTCACTTACATTATCAAGGGCATATGCAAAATTAATATCAGTATTAAAACTAAACTCCAATGTCCTTTCCTTCCGAGTTAAATACCCATTTAGCGTTCTTATTATGTAATACATATTACTACCTCCTTTTATGCATTTTAATATCCTTATATACAAGTTACAACGTCTTCATCTCATACATAAATTCTTAACAAACTGTATTTATAATTAAACTTCATAACTTATAGTTATTGATACAACTGTTGTTTTAAAAAGATCTAGATGATTACTATAGTAGGAAAAGTCACTTAATTTAGAATATTATATATAATATACCAGATGCACTATCATATTTCAATGTTTTCCGACAAATAAATTTATTCAATATGAATAAATTGTCATATTATGTTGAAGCGTGGTTATATATATGCTACGATATATCTATAATATTCAAAATGTTTGTAAAATTGAAATAAATCATTCATTTAACTATTATATAATGAATTCAAATATCAGTGGATTTACATCAGTAAAAAGGTGAAAAGTTAAAATAAAATAATTTATTATAAAACTTGAGGAGGTAATTATGGCTCAAAAGTTAAGAAGTTCTATTGTATTTAAATATATGGAACAATTAGTATTTAGATATAAAGATGATGATTTACCCTCAATGAGTGCACAGATTACATATTACTTAATATTAGCGTTTTTCCCTTTTTTACTTTTTTTAATTAACCTAGTAAGTTTTACCCCTCTTTCAAATGAAATATTGATTACAAACTTTAATAAGTTTCTTCCTAAAGAAACAGGTATTTTACTGAAGAATGTGGTTGTACAGACTTTGCAGGCAAAAAGTAAAACTCTATTAATTTTTGGTATGATAGGGAGTCTTTGGGCAGCGTCCAAAGGGATATCTGCTATTATGAAAGGACTTAATAAAGTCTACGATATACAAGAGAACCGTAATTTCATTAAAATCAATTTAATAGCTCTTATATCAATCATCGGTATAACAATTATGATAATACTTTCATTTATTATGATAGTATTTGGAAAACCTATAGGAATTTATATATTTGGACTCGTAGGGGCAAAGGCTTTGTTTAATGTTATCTGGTCATTATTAAGATATGGAATTCCACTAGCCATAATGTTTATTACATTTTCATTGATATTCATATATGTGCCTAATAGAAGATTGAAATTTAATAATGTTATAGTAGGTACTATATTTACAACAGTTGGTTGGATTACTGCTTCAGTATTATTTTCTTTCTACGTAAATAATTTTTCGAATTATGAAAAGGTTTATGGAAGTATAGGAGGAGTTATTGCTCTAATAAGCTAGTTATATATTAGCACTTTAATAATTCTCATTGGAGGAGAACTAAATTCAATTAATAGTTATTTTAAAAATAAAATAAAAGATAAAAAATATGATTCTTTTAAATTAAAGATACCTTTCCTTTAGAGTTGGTTATTTAATTTTATTAATAGTATTATGTCATCATATTTAATTATTAAAATATCTAATATAATTAACAAAGAAATTGTGATGTCTAGATCAAGCTTAAATAAAATTTTTATAAAGGCATAACCTTTACAAAAATTTATAATTATATGAGGAGGTAACAACATGTATTCAGTTAAAAAAGTAGTAAAAGCTATGAATAAACAAAAGAGAAAGGAGCAGGCTAGAAATTTAGCTTTAGCATCAGCAATAGGTGCTATATCAGGAGCGGTTATGGCATTATTTATTGCTCCTAAATCTGATAGAATAAATAATTCACTTAATCAAATTAAAGAAAAGGTAGTGGATGCAGTAGAGATAGGTAAGGAGAAGGTAGATGAACTTGTTAAGGAAGGTAGAAATATGTTAGAAGAAAGAAAAAATGATATAAATGAAGTAAAAGGTAAGCTAGAAGATAAATTTGAAGATGCTAAAATTGATATTGTGGAAGGTATAAATGAGCATTACGATAATAAAGATGATATAGAAGATTTGGAAGAATAAAGGTGATTATATGGCAGTTACAATATCATTAAATGATACTTTAATATTTCTACTTTCTGTTACAGGTATTGTGCTATTAGTATATTTAGCTAGTACATTAGGTAATATAAATAGCATACTAAAGGATGTTAAGTATATAGTAAGCAAAAATAAGAAGAATATAGATAGTACCATTTCTTCATTACCAGGAATAGCCTCTAACATTCAAGGCATAACTGGAGAGGTAAGAGAAGGGATTCAAACCATAGTGGCTACGTCTGAAACTATTGAAAAAAATTAGCTAATTAATCAGGTCCAATATCAGATAAGGCCGAAATAACAGTAGATTATGTTCAGATTATAAGTGAACTAGTTAAAACAGGAATAAATTATTTGTCAAAACGAAAATAGATAGGAGATATTAAAAAAAGAAAATAATGAGTTGGAAATTATGAGGTTACCCGCAATTTTAGGTTTATTAATTATTATAGGGAGTTTAGTATGCTTATATTATGCAGTACCCATTGAAAAATAATATATGGGAGTAATTATTAATTGCCACCATATATTATGTGATTACATAGTAATGATTAAAAAGAAAAGGCGTATTGGCAGCAAATATATCACCAAGTAAATTCATCAGTAAATAAAACGTTATATAGATTCAATACATTACTTTGAATTATTTATCTTATAAATTTACTCATGAAATGTCTTGAACCTGTATCGCGAGAGGTTAAAATAATACGTTCGTATTTGAAAGGGAGTATTTCAATTCTTTTATTAAATGCTTCTTAACGCGAGAATATTTATAAGGCACTATCAAAAGGTAACTCAGAAAAGAGTGTATTGGCAAAGAAACTGCATATAAATTTTTCAAATGAATATATGACAAATATTAAATAAATAGTAATGTACAATAGTTTTTTATTTAAAGTAATTCTACTTTATTCTGATGTGAAAAACATAACAACACTAGATTTAAGCAATGTTACTATAAGTGATTCGAATAGTAATATAAGTGATTTAAGTGGAATCGAGTATTTTACAGCCTTAACCACTTTATACTGTGGAAATAATGAATTAACAACGCTATACTCAGCTAAAGATACATGGAATTCTATATTCTATAGACCTCAGTACACAGATTAAACTCATACAACAAGAACTACTGCTGGTTTAACTATAAAAATTAAAAAATAGCATAGAATTACAAAAATGCCACCGTACATTCACCATGTACGGTGGCATTCCACTTTTTATTACCTTATCAAAGAAAAAACATACTCCATATTCTCAGGTAACTCTAGCTCTGGTTCAGATGATGTATTAAAATGACCTTTAATACCTTTTTCTTTAAGTGAAAAATCAAAGTGTGCTGCGGCAATCCCCATATCTACTCTTTGGATATCGTAGGGGAATCTATCGCTATATCCAGGTTCTTTATATTCATAAAAATGTAAGTCACCATCTTTAAGAAGTATTCTCCACGGCTGTTTATTTGATGCTGAGGGTGCCAATCGAACCATTTCTAGTGGAAAGGCAAGACTACCGGCTTCTTCTTTAGTAAGAGGAGACTTAAAATCATTTTTATAAAATAATTGATTCCATTCTTTACGCTTATCTGCTTGAATCATTGTTCGCATCTCTATCTCTTTTTCATGCTTAGTGGCGGCGGCATATCCATAAGGTGTTATGATTGGGAATAATTCTCCTTCTTTAATATTCATAGCATCTGCAAAGCCTTCACGATCAAAGGTTCCTCCGAGCCAGCAAGTTCCAAGATTAAGATGTGCTAAATAAAGAACTACTGCTTCCAATTCATATCCCAATGCTTCGAGTGCCATTGGTTCTAATTTAATAGTTGTTCCGATGTATTGCTTTGAGCCTTTAATAACGCCGTAGGTTCCAAGTTTTTCTTTGTTTTTTATGTCCTTGTCATCAAGATAGTGAAACTTGACTTTATTTCCAAATGGATTATCCAAAGAATCAATAAAAGATTCAATATCTTTTCTTTTAGCTGGTTCGATTTCTCTTTCTTGATAGTTTCTTACACTGTATCTTTTTTTTACTACATCTTCAATTGAAAAATCAATATTCATTTATTATACCTCTTGTAAAATATATTTAGGTTATTAAAGGCAACCTATAATCCTTTTTAATAATACGATATATTAATTGTATTAAATTATATTGTATACAATTAACAACGAGTTGTCAATAAAATAATACTCTTTTTTTAATTTACCTACCAAATGATAAATTTAAAATACTATGTTAAATTATGGAGGTGTCTAGAAATTAATGTAGAAATATAACATGCAAAAGAAGAATTTATTAAGGTATGGGATTATTATATGAACGAGGTTTTAAAATAAATAAAAGACAGTAATTAAAAACAACGAAATATATGACATTTTTTTAAGTTTATCATATAGTCAATTAAAGGATTTATTTAGAAAGGCAAAGAGTAAACAAGAGCAAGATTTTTATATGATGTTATCTAATATGCTTATACAAAGAGAACAAGAAAAGGTAATAGGTAAATAATTATGCCAACGTACAAATTAAATAATTTATTAGATGAGTAGCTATTGCAGGTGGAGGTATTATATATTCAAACAAACAAAAGGCAATAAAAGCTGAAAAGCCTGAAATAGCATATATGATGAAGTTAAATAAAGGGATGCTTTTAATATCAATTCAAGCTCTTAAAATTGAAACGGATGCGCAGGGGATTTCAAGTGTTTGAGCGAATTTGCTATTAGATGATAGAAATAACATAATCATCATTTTTGATGAAGAATATAACGAAGTTAATAGTACGTTAATGTAGGAGGTAAAAATATGAATGAAGAATATTTAAAGGAAATTACAATAGCTGCAATAGAGAATGGACTAATATGTAAAAAGGTGAAAAGTGATGAAATGGCAACAGAAATAGCACTATTTATAAATACACTTAGAAATGAGTGTAATAAATAATATTGTTAAACATATGATAGTAATTTTTGAGAGTATTTAATTTTAGGTGTTTTTTATCTGTTGAATAGCAATTAAGGGATGCAGAGATGAAGCATAACAAAGCCAAAATTATAGCAAAGTAAATTTTGGTTACAATTTGTTCATGCCCCCCGGGGGGTTCTAATGAGCAAAGCGAATTTGCTACTGTCAGTAGGTAACAAAATAACACAGATAGATCATGTAATAGTATCTAACTATGGTATTTTTGTAATAGAAACTAAGAATTACAAAGGGTGGGTTGTTGGTAATGAATTTGATGATAACTGGAAACAAGTAATTTATAAGCACAAAGAAAAACTACATAATCCAATAAAACAAAATTATGGACACATACAAGCATTAAAAGAAGTTTTAAGTGACTTCAAAGATATAAAGTATATTTCAAAATAGAAGTTAACTTCTGTAATGAACTAGGTGGGATGGGCAGTTACCTGAAAACAGGGAGGGCTGGTTCTATAAAATAATATCCAACATGACTATAATTTTCTTATAGAAAATTTACATTTATTGTTTTGCTGACACGACCCCGTTACAGAAATTGGTAACGCAGAGGACAAGTTCTGTTTGCTAATACAATATCCTTTGTATAAATATGGAGAAATCTAAAGAATCTTTTGCTAGTAGAAATATTGCATAATTATCTGGAAATGTTGAAACTATATTATGTAAATAGGATGTGATTTAATGGCGAATAAAGAAAAAGCAATTAGGAAAATGAAAAAAACTAGCGAAGATGTAGCCCATAACGATACTTTTAATTCAACCGCTGAATTCATGGCACGAGTTGGTTTCGCTACACGTGGGTTGATATTTTCTGTCATGGGAATTTTGGCACTTCTTATTGCATTCGGAAGCGGAGGAAAGACAACAGATCAGCAAGGAGCCATTGCGATGATAGGAAAACAGCCCGAAGGTAAGGTATTATTATGGATTGTTTTGATAGGACTTATATGTTATTCTTCATGGGGATTAATACAAGTCGTCATAAACCCTTTCAATAAAGAGAATGACACAAAGGGTATTTCAGCCAGGTTGGGATATTTATTTGGTTCGATTTCTTACTCTTTTTTGGCGATACCTACGTATGCGCTTCTCACAGGTGGATCCAAACCAGTTCATGTTGGTAAACAAGCTGCTCAAACTCAGAACTATGTAGCAAAAATTCTAGATTTGCCTTTTGGGCAGTGGTTAGTTGTTGTGGTTGCAATAACCGTAATCATAGTAGGTGCGTTTCAGGTTTGTAAGGGATTTATGCCACATTTTGGTTGTCATCTTGACCTCATCAAACTTAACACATATCAATTAAAATGGGTTAAAGGTTTTGGTATATTTGGTACCATTTCACGAGGCTTTGTCATTATCTTAGTGGGTGTCTTCTTAGTTATAGCTGCTTATACATCTGATTCTAATGAAGCTAAGGGTTTTGACAGCGCTCTTATGTCTCTTATGCATCAGTCTTATGGACGTTGGCTTATCGGCATTGTCGCTCTAGGTTTGATGTCTCTTGGAATTTACGCTCTATTAATCGCCTTATTTTTTAGGTTAAAAGAATATTAAATAAAATATACTTGCGTTATTAGAAACAATATTTGATTATTATTTTTTCTAGTGTCTTCCTTTTCCCATAACCATATCAATTACAAATATAACTACAGCAATGACAAGCAAAATGTGTATCATACCGCCACCAATTTTAAGTACAAGTCCCAATATCCAAATAATTATTATTATTATTATTCCTATTAACCATCGTAAAAATCACATATATATCACTTCCTTTTATATATTAATTCTTTCATATTATTAGTAAGTAAAATACGCTTCCACATTTTACAAGAGGGTCGTACCGAAAGCCTAATAAATGTAAATGAAATTAGAGGTAACTTCTCGAAAGGCATTATTTTTAATTTTCCTTCACGACTTATTCTATATAAAATGTACGCCCTATATTTCTATATTTACTTATTTTGGAGGCTGATGCGACCCCATTATAGAAATTGGTAACAAAGTGGACAAGTTCTGTTTGCTAATAATTATTCTAAGCTTGCAATTAAAGAAAACTCAAAGGATGCAGATAGGATACTTGAATTAGTTAATATGAATATAAACACAAGTGATAAACATTCACTATACGATTATTCTCTTTGGTTTAAGATAGCAAGGTATACAGAAGTACTTACTAGTGACGCTATTGTTATGGCTAAAAAGTGGCATAAATTTCAACAAGAGTTAGATTATAATGATCCAAGACCGCCATATTATTTATATATTTTGCATATACTCAGAGCACTAGATAACTATGCAGAATCCTTAACAGAAAGAGCAAGGGGGTGTAATAATTAGTGAGGTGAGCTATGATAGAATAAATGAAATCGAAATGTCAGCCTATGAAGGAATAGAAGTTAAGGGTAAAGTGTTGGCATTTGATAAGAGCAAACAAAAGTATAGATTGTCAATTAAGCAAGCAATGGGACAAAATAAATGAAGGGACAACAATAAAAGATATATTGAATAATACACTAACTAAATATTAGTAATAAATAAGGAAATGGTTTTAAGTATGTAAAATCTATATAACGCGCATTAGTATCACTTAACTATCAAAACACACGTTGAGACGGTAGTATTGATGTCAAGGGTGAAAGAGTGAGTATTTTAGAAGCCTTGAAATATAGGTTTTTGGGGGTTTGTGAGAAGAAATCCAATGTGTGGAAAACACAATAATATCACTCCGTGTGAACAAGTCAAAGCTAGCAGTTCGACAGGTCGATTTAGATGTCGGGTGTTCGTGAGTGTTTGATTTAGATGTTTTGCAAATGTTTAGAGTGTGGATTTGATGTAGGCTATCAATTGGATTGTAGAAGAGAAATTGTAATTGTATGAAGCAACTTCAAGTTGCGCAAAAGCAAACATAGGTTGGTGGAATAACAGAAAAACTAGGGCTAGTATACATATAGAAAGAAAGTGAGCTATAATTGCTTTCAGAGCGTTAATAGACATACATAATGATGGATTTTTGTAATATGATAAAGGAGAATGATGACAAAATGAAAAATGAACTACTAAAACAGTATAATAAGACAAAACAAATCAAACTTGTAATTGCAATAATTATTGATATAGTAGGGTTTTCAAGTGCTTTTATTCCAGTAGCAGGTGGAATTGGAGATATGATTTGGGGTCCGATAAGTGGATTGTTGATAGGTATTTTATTTCCAAAGCATAAAATAGTGGCTTTGGGTGGGGTGGTAGAAGAAATTTTACCATTTACAGATATAATACCAACAGCATGTATAGCATGGACGCTTACCTATATAAAGGACAGTAAAAAAACACTAACTGAATTTCTAATAGATAAAGTTGGCGAAGAACAACTTGTTATGGAAATCCTAGATAAGCATAGTCATAGTAGTGGGTCCCGGAGTTTGTCAACATAGTTGTCGCAATTTCTATTTCTAACATTTTTATGACGATGACTCTTCTATAATAAGAAGTTCTTCTTCTTTTATTGGATTCAAAGATACATATTT
>NZ_JAHLDV010000052.1 GCF_018861865.1 Clostridium frigoris | reverse complement strand
TCCTACTGAAGATACCCAATTAGTATCTATACAGTCTTTTACGTATTTGAGTTCATTGCCTCGTATCTCTGGTATACATAAAGGTATCATAACAAAAACCTCCTATTTTTTTAAACGTTATTCTTTTGTTAAACATTGTATATGTCTGTTTTAAAATACTGCATATTGTTTTTTATCCACTCTACTGTTGCTTCGAGGCCTCTGTCTATATTATAATTTGGTTTCCAACCTGTTAATTCTTTTATTTTAGTATTATCAGCCCATAATCTATTAACTTCACTGTTTGTAGGTCTTAATCTCTCATCATCACAAATGATTTTTACATCTTTTCCTATTATTTTTATTATTTTTTTAACCGTTTCGCCTATAGTTATTTCATAATTTGAACCAGCATTAATAACTTCACCAATAGTTTTTTCACTTTCCGCTATTTTTATGAATGCCTCAGCAGTATCCTTAACAAAGTTAAAATCTCTAGTTGGAGTTAAACTTCCAAGTTTAATTTCTGTTTTACCTGCAAGTATTTGAGATATTATCGTTGGGATTACAGCTCTTGCAGATTGTCTTGGTCCATAAGTGTTAAATGGCCTAATAGTTGCTATAGGCATATTAAAGCTTTTATAATAACTCTCAGCCATTTTATCTGCTCCTATTTTAGATGCTGAATAGGGAGACTGACCTTGCATTGGATGTTTTTCATCAATTGGTACATAAAGGGCTGTTCCATAAGTTTCAGACGTTGATGTATGTACAATTTTTTCTATGTCGTATTCTCGACACGCTTCTAAAACATTAGTGGTACCTTCAACATTTGTTCTTACATAGGCCATAGGGGATAAATAAGAATATGGAATAGCAATAAGTGCTGCAAGATGAAGCACAACTTCTTGCCCTTTTATAATTCTTTTCATTCCATCATATTCTCTTATATCACCAGTAACAACTTTTATACTGTCTTTAATCTTTTTATCAAAAGTATCAATCCATCCCCAGTTATTAAATGAGTTATATTGAGCGAGCGCCGTAACATCTGCTCCAAGTTCCACTAATCTTTCTGTTAAATGACTTCCTATGAAACCTTCAGCACCAGTAATCAAAACTTTTTTTCCTTGCCAATTCATTTAATCTACTCCTTTTTTATAGTTTGAAAAATTTATCAACATCCGTGTTGGCTTTTCTATAGTCCTCTATTTGTCCTATGTCCTTCCAATACTCAGTTATTTCATATATACCTGACTTATATTTATTATTAATTGCATCTTCTATTAGGTCTGTCATATTATAAACTTCATTTTTATGTATATATTTTATGATTTCTGGATTTACTACATATACTCCACCATTAATATTAAATTTGTATGTAGGTTTTTCTTCCAAAGACTCTATAAGCATATTATCAGTAACTAATACACCATAAGGAACATTTACCTCATAATTTCTAACACCTACAGTTATACTAAACTTATTTTTAATATGATGATTTAAAAATTTTTCGAAATCTATTCCTGTTAATATATCTCCATTTATAACTATAAATGGTTTAACAAATTTTTCTTTAACTAACGCTATTGATCCTGCTGTACCTAGTTTTTTTGTTTCTCTAATATATTCTATGTTTACTCCAAATTTTTTCCCATCTTCAAAGTACTCCTCTATTATTTCTCCTTTATAGTTAAGAGATATCATGAAGTTATTAAAACCATATTCTTTGAACTGTTCTATTATAAGTTCTAGTATTGGTTTGTTACCAATTAATAACATAGGTTTTGGTACTGTTTCAGTTAGTGGTCTTAATCTAGTTCCTAATCCTCCAGCTAGAATAAAAACATAATTGTCCTTTTTATCATAAGATAATATATCATCAAGAAAATATAAATCAATTAGTTTTTTATCTTTATCAATTACAGGAACCTGTCTTATATTGTTACTTAACATATACTCTTTTGCTTTCTTTTTACTATGCTCTTCTGTAACAAATTTAAAATTTTTAAAATATGTACTCTCTATACTATCATTTATGCTTAAATCCTTAAGCATAGCACGTCTTATATCGCCATCTGTAATAGTTCCCACTAATTCATTATTTTTATTTACAACTAGCGCTCCACCAGTTAAATTTTTATCTATAACTCTCATAGTCTCTTTTATTGTAGAACTAGCTACTATACAATAATTTTCAATTGGAAATTTCACAATATCACCTGCGCTTTATAATTTTTGATGGAACTCCTACAGTCACCACATTATCTACTACATTATTAATTACCACAGCTCCCGCTCCTATAATTACATTATTACCTATATGTAGAGCTTGAATTATACAACTTCCCATCCCTACATGTGTATCATGACCAACTTTCACTCCACCAGCTATACATGCTTTAGGAGAGATATGGGTATTCCTTTGTATTTTACAATCATGCTCAATTACTACACCAGTGTTTATTATACAATTTTCTTCTATGGAAACACCTGGATTAATTATAGCTCCTGGCATTACACAAGTTCCAGAAGCAATACTCGCATAAGATGAAACTATTGTATCTTTATGTATAAGTACCGGTATATTAAAGCCTATATCCTTTAATTTATTATATATCTTATCACGAAGTCTAATATTTTGAAGTGCACCAATACATACAAAAGCATTTTCTACACCATCATTATATAATTTTTTCAAAATACTATCATCACCTATTATAGGGATATCTAATACTAATTTTTCGCCTCTAAACGTCGTATCTGTTACACCTATAATGTCATATTTACCAACACTTTTTATAATATCTATAATTACCTTGCAGTGTCCACCTGCACCTACAAGTACGATTTTCTCCATAATTTCACCTCAACTTTAATTTCTAAGTTAATAAGTAATTCTCTTTTGTATAAGTTGCCTATCTAGCTTTACTTCACTTATAATTCGTGCTATTTTTTCGCTAGCATTGCCATCACCATAAGGATTTATACAATTTTCTAATTGCTTCTTAAAACTCTCATCGTATATTGCTTCTTTAACACCTCTTATAACAGATTCTTTTCCATAAGGAACATCTATTATATTATGAGCTCTTAATCTTCCATCCTGTCTTGAACCTATATTTACTACAGGTAACTTGAAACTAGGTGCTTCAATTATACCTGAAGATGAATTCCCTATCATTACCTCTGCTATATCTAAAAAGCTAAGGTATTCTACTTGACTTAAGTTTCTAAATACCTTTAAGAATGGATATTTAGCTCTATATTCTTCAATTACCTTTATGATTTCACGTCCGCCATTATCACTGTTAGGGTATGAAACTATAGTTTGATACCCTAGTTCTACAACTGCATCAAGTGTTTCTCGTATTTGCCATTCTACCATGTCCCGTTCTGTAGTTACTGGATGCTGCGTTAATAAAAGTATCTTATCATCTTTTAATTCAAACCTCTTTAGCATTTCACTTCTTGATATATATTGTGTTTTTTTAATATAATCAAGACCTGGTGCCCCTACTACATAAATATTCTTTTCTTTCTCACCTAATTTGATGATTCTTTGCTTACTATCATCATTAGCAGGAAAGTGTATATGTGAAAGTTTAGTTATAGCATGCCTTACAGATTCATCTACTGTTCCAGTTACTTCTCCCCCATGAATATGAGCCACAGGTATATTCATATGGATAGCTGCAGTTGCTGCAGCAAGCATTTCTCCCCTATCCCCTAGTATTAATAAAAGATCTGGTTTTATGCGATCAAAACTTTGAGCCATACTTATAATTGAAAGTCCTATTGATTTAGCCATAGAAGCACCCGTATCTGATGCTAATATAGTTTCAAACTTATCCGCTATATCAAACCCATCTTTTTCTATTTCATTTATCGTCATTCCATATTCAGGACATAAATGCATTCCACATACAATAAGCTTAAGGTCCAAATCTTCATGTTTTTCAATTTCTTTAAGGACATAGTAAAATATTCCATAATCGGCTCTTGTACCTGTTATAACCGCTATCTTTCTTTTCATATTTATCCTCCTTGCAGCACTCTTAGGTAATAACAATTAATTGTTATTCTCCTATTGTATATAAACGTGAAACTAATTAGTTAATTTCTATTCTATAATATTTAAAGTTATTTGTTCATCTATTTTTATATCTCTATTGGTTTTCTTTCCAACAATATCTACATAAAATTTAGGTGAAAGTCCAGTTCCAGGTCTTTTATAATCCAAATCCATTAGAGTTATAATCTGCCCTTTTTTTATATATCTAGAAGCAACAACACTTTTTCTTGCAGCCTTCATTGTATCTACTTCACTTGGATTATACCTTTTAATACCATTCCCAAGTGACATTTCCACATCCCTAATTGCTTGAACCATATCTTTTAGTTCCGTAGGATTTAATGAAGCTTTATGGTCTGGTCCCTGCATATTTTTATCTATTGTAAAATGCTTCTCGATTATATTAGCTCCAATAGCTACTGCCGCTATTGGCACTGTTATGCCCTTTGTATGATCAGAATATCCGCTTACAACTTTAAAAGCATTTTTTATAGTATTCATAGCATTCAAGTTAACACTTTGTAATTTAGCTGGATAATTCGAAGTACAGTGAAGCACAGCAACCTCGCTATTTTCCAAACAATAAATTGCATTTAATGCTTCTTCAATTTCCGAAAGATTTGCCATTCCAGAAGATAATATTATAGGTTTATTAAATTTTGCTATATGTTCTAAAAGAGGAATATTTGTTAAGTCTCCTGAACTAATTTTAAAAGCTGACATTCCTATAGACTCTAAAAAATCTGCACTTTCAAAATCAAAAGGAGTAGACAAAAACATAATCTCCTTATATTTACAATATTCTTGAATTTCTATAAAACTTTCTTGTGATAGTTCCAGTTTCTTTAACATGTTAAACTGTGATGAAGTATGACCAATATTACTCTTTTGATAAGCAGCCATATCCGCATATCCAGTAACTAACTTTTCTGTTTTAAATGTCTGAAATTTTATTGCATCAACCCCTGAAATTATAGCTTTATCTACCAGTTGTTTTGCAATATTAACGTCTCCATTGTGATTAACCCCAGCCTCTGCTATAATAAACGCTCGGTTTCCATCACCTATAATTTTATTTTCTATCTTAAACATCTATGCTCTCCTTTATTATAAGTTCTACAAGTCTTGCATCGAGCATTGTATCGATATCTATAGAGCTTTCTTTGTCCATTACATAAGGGACTGTATTTTCATCAACAAACTTTCTTTGATTTATTAACATATCATTTGAAACTATATATAATGCACCATTAAATTTATAAAAAGTAGGTAAATCTTGACGTCTTAGATTTGTTCCCTCAAAACTTATAATTTCTTTTAGTTTCTCATTTTCTATTCTTCTCATAAGGACAGGATTTTCATCTGCTTCACATACACTTACAAGTGATGTGCTATTTGACTCTATAAGTTTCTCTATAGCATTATCCAAATGTTCAAATGTCCTTAGTGGCGACGTTGGTTGTAATAATATTACATAATCAAAACTAACATCATTCTTTTTATAAAAATCAATAACATGCATTACTACATCTATAGATTTTGAAGTATCATTTGATAATTCCTCTGGTCTTAGGAAAGGTACTTTAGCTCCATACTGCTGAGCTATCACCTTAATTACGTCACTATCCGTTGATACTATTATCTCATCTATATATTTAGATTTCTTTCCTGCATCAATTGTATAAGCTATAAGTGGTTTACCACATATAGACATAATATTTTTATTGGGTATACTCTTAGAACCACCTCTTGCTGGAATAATAGCGAGAAATTTTTTATTCTTATACATAATTATCCCCTTCTAAGTATGATTTTTCCGTACTTTCTTATATCCTCTTTCAAATTTAGAATAATCGAATTATTTTTACTTATCCTGAAATATTGCTTTTGAAGCGCTCCAAAAGACCTAAACATACTTTCTATCTGAGGAGCTACTGAACCCTCAAAATCAAATTTATTAGTAAATTTTGCTGAATATTTTATAGCTTCAAAAATGTTTAAATACATAGCTCCACTATTTCTAAATTTCGGATCAGCGCCACCTAATAAGTAATATGCAGAGTTACTATCATATACAAGATATAATGCTGCATGAAGGTTATTTTGTGAATCCACTGTAAAAAGCATCTTTCTTGATTTGTTTTTATTTATTACTTTATCAAAGTTACTAAACCAATTAAAATCAAAAGGTACCGCCATCTTTTGCCTTTCAAAAGTTTTTTTCAGCATACTATACATATCAGTAAGTGTCAAACTATCAATTACTTTTAAATTAAGACCCATACACTTCTTAATAACAGACTTCGTGCTATCTGAAAATGCACCTCTTACTTTTTCAATATCTTGGATACCTTCTATTACATAAGTGTATCTAGTTTGCTCTTTATATCCCTTCCACATAAAAGGCATCCAATTAGTAAAATTATAATGAAATGCACAATCAAAAAACTTTAACTTAGGAATATTATTTACAAATTCCATAGTTATATCTTTTTCTTTTGAAATTTTCTTCACATATTTCATTTGGGAGAAGTCATTAAAAAGTATACCCAGTGTTTGAGTAAGCTTTGGCATTGATACATGTACCTTATTAGTTTCAGTTATAGGCATCCCAGCTACTAACCTGTTGCCTTTATCAAAACACCCTAATATTTTATAATATGATCCTACTGCATCAAGCCAAAATGTTTTAGCAAATATGCTACCTTGTGGCGAGTTGTCTACAAACTCATTCCACAGTCCATATTCATTCTTTTCTAAATTTCTAAAATTATAATTTCCCATCTTTACTTCCTTTACTGATTTTTAAGCAATTGATTCTCTGGTACATCGCGCATTACCTTAGCTGGATTACCCACTACAATAACACCTTCTTCAACATCCTTTGTAACTACACTACCTGCTGCTACAAAACCATCTTCATATATAGTAATACCTGGCAAAATAACAGCTCCTGCCCCTATCCTACCACCATTTTTAATAGTTACACCTTTAAATTTACCAAATCTTTCTTTAGAACGTGCTGCATAATTATCATTAGATGTTGTGACGCAAGGTGCGATAAATACATAATTTCCAACTAATGAATATGCTGTTATATATACATTAGTTTGTATTTTGCAATTAGAACCAATCTTGCAGAAATTTTCAATAGTTGTACCACGACCGATAATTGTTTTTAAACCTACTGTTACATTTTCTCTTATTACAGCAGTATCAGCAATTAATGTTTTATCTCCAATTTCGCATCCACAATAAATGATTACGCCTGCCCCTATGAGGCATCCTTCATTAATTTTAGCTGGTAGTAATTTTTCTTCACTTTTAAATATACTGTTTACAGATCTCATAGGCTCTTTACCTATTACTGTATTATCATCTATTCTAACATTATCTCCTACAATAGTTCCTTCATGTATAACTACATTACTTCCTATAACACAATTATCACCTATTACTACCTCATTATCTATTACTACAAAATGTCCCATTGTTACATTTTTGCCCAATTTGCTTTTATCTGAAACATACTTCATGAAAAAAACCCCTTTTCATATAATATCTTTATATCTATTTTTTCATCTGCATTGTTGAAAATTCTCCCATTGGAAATTTAACTGGAAGTCCTGTTAGTCTTGATTTATAAGCTGCAAGTATTATAGACATACCTTTTTTTCCTTCTACTCCATTTATGAGCGGTTGTCTATTGGTATTTATAGCATCTATCATGTCTTTAAATAATGGTGTATGACCAAAACCATATACTGAATCTGGGTCTCCCTTTTGCTGCTTTAATATTTCTTCCTCGGTATCCTTATTATCACCGAATCTCCAAGTTTCTATTGCATTAACTGCAATTCCACCTATAACTACAGTGCCCTTTTCACCAAATACGCTTAGTGTTTCTTCTAAATTTTTAGGATAAACGCAAGCAGAACCTTCAACTACACCTATGGCTCCATTTTTGAATCTAATGATTATTGCTCCAAAATCTTCAGCTTCTATGTCTCTTAAAAAAGTTCCACACTGTGCATAAACAGTATCTATTTCTCCACCCATCATCCATTGTAATAAATCAATATTGTGAATGCATTGGTTCATCAAAGTACCACCATCAAGTTCCCAAGTTCCTCTCCATGGTGCTTGAGTATAATATCCCATATTCCTGTTCCAAAGGATTCTTGCTGTTCCATTAACTAATTTTCCAAATCTATTCTCCTCAACTGCAGCTCTTAGCTTTTGTATTGGCTCATTAAATCTGTTTTGATGACTAACACAAAGCTTAACATTATTTTTATTTGCACATTCAATCATTCTGTCAGCATCTTGAGTAGATAAAGCCATCGGTTTTTCTACAAGTGCATGTTTCCCTTTATTCATACAATATATAGCTATTTCTGTATGATAACCACTTTCAGTAGCAATTGACACCATATCGATATCTACTTTTTCAAGCATTTCTTTATAATCCGTGTAAACTTTAACTTCTACGTTGTTACCTGTTTTTTCTATGTATTCATCTTTTTTAGCGACAGCATTAGCTTCTACAACGTCACAAACTGATACAAGTTCAATTTCATCCCTATTTTGAATTATAGCCTCTACATGTTTATATGAAATTCTTCCGCATCCTATTATTGCCATACGTATTTTTTTCATTTAAATTCCTCCTTATAATATCCCTTAAAACACAGCATCTTTAAGTAAATGTTCTTCAAGATTTCTCACTACTTATATCTGTTGGTTAATAAAATAGTGATTTCTATAATTTTGGCATGCAATATTATAAAATAGTTTACAATGCTTGCATGCCATATTTATTATATTAAATAATCACTTTAGATGTTTTTTAAAGCTTATTTATCTTTTCTCTATTATTTACAACATGTTTTGTAGCATTTCTAGTATCATATAACAAAGTAGCTTCTGCCACAATTCTTTCATAATCATAACTACTGTGATCTGTTGTTATGATCACTATATCTGCATGTTTTATTTCATCTTCCCAATTTACAGTTATATATTCTTTGCCGTTATGTGTGAACTTAGGTATAAACGGATCATTTATAATGATGTCAGCACCATTCTTTTCTAACTGTTCTATAACCTTTAATGTTGGTGACTCGCGCATATCATCTATATCTTTCTTATAAGCTGCACCCATAAGAAGCACTTTTGCTCCGTTTAAAGCTTTTTTCTGACCATTTAAAAGTTTCATAACATTTTCAAGCACAAATTCAGGCATGTAATCATTAATTATACCTGATGCTTCTATTAATTTTGTATGATAATCAAACTCTTTTGCTTTCCACTCAAGATAGAATGGATCAAGAGGTATACAATGTCCACCAAGCCCTGGACCCGGGTAAAATGGCATAAAGCCATAAGGTTTAGTTTTAGCTGCATCTATTACTTCCCAAATATCTATATTCATTCTTTTACACAAAATAGCCATTTCATTAGCTAATGCTATATTTACATTTCTAAAAGTATTTTCAAGTATTTTTTCCATTTCAGCTACTGCTGGTGAAGACACCTCTAATATATCTCCCTCAAGCACACTTCTATATAACATCCCAGCTACTTCAGTACAATCTTTAGTACATCCTCCGACTACCTTAGGAGTATTTTTTGTATTAAATTGTTTATTTCCTGGATCAATTCTCTCTGGAGAAAACGCTAAGAAAAAATCGACTCCACATTTAAGTCCAGATTCCTCAAGTATTGGTTTAAGCACTTCTTCTGTTGTTCCTGGGTATGTAGTACTTTCAAGTACTACAAGCATTCCCCTATGTAAGTACTTAGCTACACTTTTAGTTGATTCAACTACATATGATAAATCTGGTTGTTTATATAAATCAAGTGGTGTAGGAACGGCAATACATACTGTATCAACATCCTTAACAAAACTAAAATCTGTAGTAGCTTTAAGTTTTCCAGATTTGACTAATTTATCTAAATCTTCATCTACAATGTCACCAATATAATTACGTCCTTCATTTACCATTTGAACCTTTTTATCTTGAACATCAAACCCTATTACCTCGTATCCTACCTTAGCCTTCTCTACAGCTAGTGGCAATCCCACATAACCAAGTCCAACTACACCAAGTCTAGCTGTTTTATTCTTTAATTTTAATAGTAATTCATCTTTTAACTGAAACATTTTGTTACCTCCTGCAACCTTAAAGGTCTTATTTAATACATTATCTTTCTTATACACTTTTTTATCTGTATAAACTTTTACATCCATTAAAAATAATATATGTTTAATCGCAAAGATTTTTTCATCAGTTTTATTGTGTTCTTATACTTTATCTCGTTTAAATCGTCGCAACTCTCCCTAACCATTTTACATCATTTCTAAAATTATTCAACATATTTTTTATACTTTCATAATCATAATAACATCTGTCAGCATGTACTATTATATCCTAAATCATTCTATTTGTATAATTTATAAGAATATATTAACTATTTATTTATATTTCTTTAAATTAATACAAATTTTGTTTTGTTAAAGTCCCTAAATTTTTATTCAAAAAAATTCATCTAACTGATTATAACTTCTATTTTATACAAATAAAAAGCTAGTTTTACTAGCTTTCTATTTGCATTATTTATTTTGATTATTAGTACATTTACTATAAATTTCTTTAAACATATCATTGTCCTTAATAGTTAAAAGATATTTCATAAAGGTTTCTTTAAGCTCATCTCGTTTAAGTGCATATTCTACAGTCGCTTCTAAAAATCCTTCTTTATCCCCAACATCGTATCTTCTACCCTCAAAATTATAAGCGTACATATCTTCCTCTGATATTAAGGTTTTTAAAGCATCAGTAAGTTGTATTTCGCCACCTTTACCTGGCTTTGTATTTTCCAAAATATCAAATATTCTAGGTGTTATAATATATCTTCCAAGTATTGCTATATTTGATGGAGCTTCATTTGCTTTAGGCTTTTCTATAACATCTTTAACCTTATAAACTCTGTCTTCTACTGATATTCCATCTACAATACCATATTTGGAAACTTCACTTTCAGGAACCTCTTGAACTCCTATAATTGAAGTCTCATATTTTGAGTAACAATCTATAAGTTGTTTAAGGCAAGGCACATCACTATCTACCACATCATCACCAAGCATTACAGCAAAAGGTTCATTTCCAACAAAAGTTTTTGCACAACTTATCGCATGACCTAGACCTTTAGGTTCTTTCTGACGTATATAATAAATATTCGCTAAGTTGGATATATTTTGAACCATCTTTAGAACTTCATCTTTACCATTTTTTTGTAACTGGTATTCAAGTTCAACTGACTTATCAAAATGGTCCTCGATAGCTCTTTTATTTCTTCCTGTTATAATTAATATTTCCTCAATTCCTGCTGCAACTGCCTCCTCTATAATATACTGTATTGTTGGTTTATCAACAATTGGCAGCATTTCTTTAGGTTGCGCTTTTGTAGCTGGTAAAAACCTTGTGCCAAGCCCAGCTGCTGGTATTATAGCCTTCTTAACTCTCATAATTCTTCTCTCCTCTAATAAATGCTCCAAATTTTCTATTTATAATATTATGTCCATCTTTGCCCAAAATATGTATCACATTACATTAAATATTCTATCTACACCATTATTTGCTTTTAGTAAAAAGTTTTTCTAAATCGATCACAACTTCATCCTTCGCATCTATTTTTTTAGCTATCTCCAAATGTATCCTTGCTTGTTCAACATTTTCTACATTTAGATAACACATAACTAGATTTGTACATATCTCTATAGATTTTGTAACTTCAAATGCTTTCCTAAAATATTGTATTGCCATCTCGTAATTTTCAAGGCAAGCATAATTAATTCCAAATTCATTAATCACCTCAATTAAATCCTTATCAATTGCCACTGCCTCATTTAAATAATATATTGCTTTCTCATAATTTTGTAGAATTCTATAGGCAACAGCGCAATGATAATATATATCTGGTCTGTCTCCTAATTGATTTATCAAAGGTATTAAAATTTTAAGTGCCTCTTTAGGATCCGACTGCACTAACTCTTTTGCTTTTTCAAAACCTGTTATGGTTTCCAATGAATTTTTAAGTTCAATAACATCTAAAGTTTGTTCCCCACCATTGGTAGTATAATTTCTTAAAGCCATTAATGCTAATTCATGTTTCTTTTCACTATTTAATACTAATGCCTCATATAAATATGAATTACTATAATGAGTAATATTTTTAGCTTTTTCTACGAGTTTTAGTTCTTCTTCCTTAAACATAATATTTTTAAGTCTTAATTTATCAACTAAAAGAAAAATTTTATCATAATTATCTATACTTTCCTCTATTACTAATAATCCTTTTAAAATAATATATGCTTCTTCATAATTTTCAGCTTTAATTTCTTTAAATATTACACTCTTAATAAATCCTGTGGAATTTGGTACAGTGTTAATAATTTTTTTATACTCTTCATTATATTTAAAGTGTTCATCTGCACCTATTACATAAAACATTCCCTCTATAAACAAATTAACTTGTATATTTTTAAAATCTTCCTTTTTCTTTACCTTTTGGATTATTTCATTAGTTCTCACAGGAAAATAAATATCCTCCAAAATTACAAAATCGTTGATTTTACTATTCTTTTTTATTTCTAAAAAAAGAAGTGCTGCTAATTTTTCTGAAAAATATGTTTTCATATCCATACTTACACCTTCCTACTTTTCTTTAATTTATACCTGCCTTATCAATTGTTTCCATAACGTCTTTTCTTAAATCAATTAGCTTTTCAGATGCATTTTCCAAAGAATCTCCCTTAACCGATAGATAAATTTTCATTTTTGGTTCTGTACCTGATGGCCTAACTACAAACCAAGAACCATCCTCTAATACAAATTTTAATACATTTGATTTCGGTAATTTAATAGATTTTTTGGTATTGCTAATTAAATCCATTTCTAAACTCAATTTATAATCCATTTTTTTTATAATCCTATTATTATTTATGGATTCTTTCATTGAATTCCTTAGATTTTCTAATATATTAATTATTTTATTTGCACCATCTTTTCCTTTGAGTTCTATTGAAACTAAACCTTCTTTATAGTATCCATGTTCCTTGTAAATACCAATCAAAGCGTCATACAAACTAAGGCCTTTATTTTTATAATAAAGTGTCATTTCACAAATAAGCATTGCAGCTATAACCGCGTCTTTATCTCTAACAAAATTTCCTGCTAAATAGCCAAAACTTTCTTCAAATCCAAAAATAAAGTCTTTCTCACATGTCTTTTCAAACTCTTTAATTTTTTCTCCAATATATTTAAAACCTGTAAGCACATCTAACACTTCTACATTATATTTTTTAGAAATAGTATCTACCATATCTGTAGTAACAATAGTTTTTATTAAAACACCATTACTCGGCAATTGTTTAGTCTCACTTAATGAATTTAGTATATAATTACTTAATAATACCCCTGTCTGATTCCCTGACAATACCTTATATTTTCCTTCATCACCCTTAACTACTACTCCAATTCGATCACAATCAGGATCTGTACCAAAAATAATATCTGGATTAATATCCTTTGCCATTTCTAATGCTAACTCAAACACCTTTGGTTCTTCTGGATTAGGATATGGTACTGTTGGAAAATTTCCATTTGGCATCTCTTGTTCTTTAACAACAAACACATTATTATAACCTAATTCTTTTAAAACTCTTCTAACAGGTATATTTCCAGATCCATGAATAGGAGTATAAATTATTTTTAAATCACTAGCATATTTATCAACCAATTCTTTTCTTATAGTTAAATTCTTAACCTTATCCATATATGATAAATAAATGGGTTCTCCAATAATTGTTAATATTCCACTTTGCCTCGCATTATCAAAACCCATATTTTTAACTTTAGAAAAGTCTTCTACGCTACCTACGCAAGTTATAATATTTTTTGCAACTTCATCAGTAACTTGTCCTCCATCTTCTCCATAAACCTTATATCCGTTATATTCTTTAGGATTATGTGATGCAGTAATAACAATTCCAGCCTTACTTTCCATTTTACGAACAGCATAAGACAAAATTGGTGTTGGTGTTAATTTTTCAAATAAATTTACTGAAATACCATTAGCACAAAGAGTTTCTGCAGCGGCTTTTGCAAATTCTATTGACATATTTCTTGAATCATATGCTATGGTAACTGAAATTTTTCCGGTATGTTTTGATTTTAAATAGTCCGATAAACCTTGAGTAGCTTTTCCTATTGTATGTATATTCATTCTGTTCGTACCCGCACCTATTAAGCCTCTTAGTCCACCTGTACCAAACTCTAAGTCCTTATAAAATCTATCTTCAATTTCTTTTTCATCTACTAATTGTGCAAGTTCTTTCTTTAATTCTGCATCTATAAAACTTGAATTAATCCACTTCTCATATTTTTCTTTATACGTCATATATATTGACCTCCTCATGTTTTTCTATAGAAAACAACAATTGATATTTTCTCTAATTTTTTGTAACAACATCCCTTTAGTCTACCATATTATACTATCAACCTATCACAAATAAAAGGTATTGTTGATGTCTTTATTACAAATTGTTATTTTCTTAAGATTTTAAATCCAATTATTTTGTATTAATTTATAATTATAAAGGATTATAATTGCAATTGCATATCTAATCCTCTATAATTATAAATTGGCTGAATGAATATATTTTTAATAGCGATTTAAATAGTTAATATAAATTCTTTTGAAAGGGGTGTATAAAATGTATAGATTAAATCAAAATGAAACTCCATTATTTGATGCTTTAATGGAATATGTTGACAGAGATACCTTACCTTTTCATGTACCTGGTCATAAAAAAGGCTTAGGAGCTGATGAACAATTCAAAAAATTCATGGGAGAAAACCCTTTTAAAATTGACGTTACAGTTTTTAAACTAGTTGACAGTTTTCACCACCCAACCGGTCCTATTAAAAAAGCTCAGGAATTAGCAGCAGATGCCTATGGTGCTGATGCATCATTTTTCTCAGTTCATGGAACATCTGGTGCCATTCAAGCTATGATTATGTCTGTAGTTGGATCTGGCGATAAAATTATTGTACCTAGGAATGTACATAAATCAATAACTGGCGGTATCATTTTATCTGGTGCTATTCCAGTTTATATGCAACCAGAGCTAGATAAGAAAATAGGAGTTGCTCATGGGGTTTCTCCAGAAACAGTCGAAGAAACCTTAAAGAATAACCCTGATGCAAAAGCTGTACTTATAATAAATCCTACATACTATGGCGTTTCCACTGATATTAAAAGAATTGCAGAGATGGTTCATGAATATGACATCCCTCTTATAGTTGATGAAGCTCATGGCCCTCATCTTAATTTTAATAGTAGATTACCAATCTCCGCAATGGAAGCTGGTGCAGATATCTGTGCTCAAAGTACACATAAAATTATAGGGTCATTAACTCAAAGTTCAATGCTGCATGTAAATTCAAAGCTTGTAAACCCCGCTAGAGTTAAACAACTAATAAACTTAATGCACACAACATCACCATCCTACATACTAATGGCATCCCTTGATTGTGCAAGGAGACAAATTGCATTAAACGGGACTGAACTATTAGAAAAAACCATTGACTTATGTAATTATGTAAGAAGTGAAGTAAATAAAATACCCGGATTTTATTGTTTCGGCGAAGAAATTTTAAATGGCTTTGGAGCTTATGCTTTTGATCCAACTAAAATCACAATAACTTGTCGTGAACTCGGCATAACAGGTTATGACTTAGATATGATACTTTCTAATAAATATCACATACAAATGGAGTTATCTGATATTTATAATATATTAGCAGTTGGGTCATTTGGTGATACGAGAGATGGAATGGAGCAATTGCTAAAGGCTCTAGGAGAAATAAGTTATGAATATTATGGTAAGGGCACAAAAAAAATTGATTTTATTGATATACCTAGTATTCCAGAGCAAGTTCAAATTCCTCGTGAAGCATTCAATAGCGTAAATACCGCGGTAGAAATAAAGAAAAGCGTTGGTATGATAAGCGGTGAATTCTTAATGGCTTATCCACCTGGCATACCAGTTCTTTGTCCTGGTGAAAGAATAACTAAAGAGATTGTAGATTATGTTGAGAAGTTAAAAAACACTGGATTATATGTTCAAGGAACCGAAGACCCTGAAGTTGAATATATAAAAGTTGTTCTTGAAGAAGATGCGGTGCACATAACTGTTGACTAGAACTAAAAAGAACTCCAATTTTGGAGTTCTTTTTATTTCTAGTCATAATTTTATATCATTTAAATTTTCCTCGGTAAAAACCTTTATGCCTTTGGATATCAAAAGCTCAGCAGTAACTCCATTTCCCGACCTTAGAGTACTACTAAAGGTTCCATCATATATTTTAGAAACTCCACAAGAAGGACTTCTCGCTTTTAAAACAGCACAGGTTGCGCCTATAACCTCTGCTATTTTAAGAGTTTCATAAGCACCTCTTAAAAACTTAGCAGTTTTGTCATTATTCACAGGTCCAATAATAGTTGCTTTACCATCTATTACATCAAGACCATTCCCATTTAAAATTTCACATGGCTCCCTTGGAGTCTCTAGCCCGCCTAGTTGTTCTGGACAAACAGGCATCGCTTTCCCTTCTTCTAATAATTTAAGTACGCGCTCATCTAAATTATTGCCACCATCATATCTACAATTAATACCGCATAAGCAAGCACTTACAATAATCATATCTAACCATCCTTTATTAGGCTTTTATTTATTTGATCTCTACTACAGTAACTCCGCTACCACCCTCACCATAATTTCCCAATCTATATGTTTTAGAATGACCATGCCTCTTTAGCATATCAGTGATAGCATTTCTTAAAACCCCCGTTCCCTTACCATGGATAATAGTAACTTCCTTAAGTCCTCCAAGGCAAGCTTCATCTAAATATTTATCAACAGTAAAAATAGCCTCCTCCGAATCCATGCCTCTTAGATCAACTGAGGTAGATACATTACTTAGATTTAGCTTCATTTCTCTCTTTTTTATCTTAGCTTTTTTCTTATCTTCCTGAGAAAGCTTTGATACACGTAAATCATCTACTTTAACGTTTATCTTCATGATACCAGCTTGAACCTGTACCTCACCTTTTTTATCTGGCTTTGAAATTACAATTACCTTCTGGTTAAGAGATGGCAAAAATACCTCTTCTCCTTGTTTTACATTTTTTATTTTTTCTCCTAGATCATTATTATTTTTTTCTACATGAATTTCTATACTATCAAGCTTATTTTTAATTTTTTTTCTTTCCTCTTCAAGCTTTTGCCTTGCTTCAGATGAATATCCTAGCTTTTCTAGTTCTCTCATATTTTTAAGAATAATATCAGATTCTTCCTTAGCGCTTTTTATAAGTCTCTTTGCTTCCCTTTGAGCTTCATACATTGCATTTTCACGAATGTTTTCAAGTTTATATAATTTTTCCTGATATTTGTCTTTTAGCTTGCTAGCGTCTTGTTTTAAAACCTCAGACTCCCTAGCATCTCTCTGCGCTTTTATGCTCTTTTCTTGTAAACTTTGTACTAATTCTTCAAACTCTAAGGTCTCTATAGAAATATTTTCTCTAGCACTTTTAATAATGTAATCAGGAAGTCCTAATCTTTTTGAAATTTCAAAAGCATTTGATTTACCTGGTACTCCGATTATTAATCTATAGGTTGGACTTAGTGTGTCCACATTAAATTCTACAGAAGCATTTTCCACCCCTGAAGTTTTTAACGCATATCCTTTTAATTCACTATAATGAGTAGTTGCAACAACTTTTGTACCTCTTGCTCTTAAATTTTCGAGTATTGAAACGGCAAGTGCTGCTCCCTCTGTAGGATCTGTACCAGCTCCTAATTCATCAAATAGAGCTAAAGATTTTATATCTGCTTTTGCAATTATATTTACTATATTTGTCATATGAGAAGAAAAGGTAGATAAACTTTGCTCTATGCTTTGTTCATCCCCTATATCTGCGAAAATTTCATCAAAAAAACTTACCATAGAACCTTCTCTTGCTGGAATTAAAATTCCGCTCATAGCCATAAGTTGAATTAACCCAACAGTTTTTAACGTTACTGTTTTACCACCTGTATTGGGTCCTGTTATTACAAGAGACGTAAACTCTCGGCCTAAATATATATTACTAGGTACTACAACCTTTGGATCTATAAGTGGGTGCCTTGCCTCAATTATATCTATTATTCCATCTTCATTAACCTTTGGTATAATAGCATTAATCTCTATTGCATACCCTGCTTTTGCAAAAATAGAATCCAATTCCCATACTATATTTGCATTACTTGAAACTATATTTATATTTTCATATATTTTGTAGGAAAGTTCTGCTAAAATCCTCTCAACCTCAGCTTTTTCCTTTAACATAATTTCCTTAATTTCATTATTTAAATTTACTAAACTCATTGGCTCAATAAAAAGCGTAGCTCCTGAAGAACTTTGATCATGCACAATTCCTGGTACACTCGCTTTATGTTCTATTTTAACGGGAATTACATATCTATCCCCTCTTATAGTATAAAGACTTTCTTGAAGGTATCTGGCATAGCTCCTAACTAACGAAGTTACCTTATCTTTTACCGAGGCATTCTTATCTTTTAGAGATTTTCTTAAACTAAAGAGTAAACTACTAGCCCTATCAGAGATTTCTTCATCACTAATTATAGCTATAAAGATTTCGTCTTCTAATTTTTTTATCGGAACAATTCCAATACATATGTCATCTAAAACTCTCGATGAAAGTTCATCCCCATTGTTACCAACATAATTTTGAAATAATCTGGCACATCGCAGCATTTGGGCTATTCTTAAAAGTTGCGTTGGCATAAGTGTGGCTTCCTTTGATGCTCTTATTATTGCAGAGCGAACATCATATATACCCTCAAAAGGAGCACTTCCTTTTCTTGATAAAAGAAGTAACGCCTCATTAGTTTCTTGTAAGTGTTCCTTTACTTCATAAACATTTGTGTAAGGCTCCAAATTATCTATAATATCTTTACCGGCCGTAGTATGGGTATATGTTTTAATTTTCTCTTTAATTTTATAATATTCTAAAACCTTTAATGATTTTTTATTCATGATCCACCGTCTTCCCTTTGTTAAAAAATTTATAGTTTATTAGACGTAAATATTATTGATTATTCAACGCCTCTTTTATAATGACCTCTTGTATAATTTTTAAATTCTCCTTGCCACTCTTTGTTAATATAATTTGTAAGGACTTCAATAGTTTCATCATAACTTTCTTCTATAAAATCTAATCTAAATGAAATAATTTTATTCTTTTTAATTTCCTCTATATTAGGTATTAAATTAACCGCAACATTATTATAGATATAACTTCTACAATATTTGTCAGTTCTAATGCTAAATTCTACACCTTTTCTGTCTTTAAGTGTATAATCTCCTTTGCTGCAATTACCAAGGCAAGTCTTATTTTCACTCTTATTACCAAAAACGCTACCAATGACGCAATACTCACTAACCATAAGTTCATATTTTCCATATGCCATAATTTGAAGTGGCAGTGAACTTTTATACGCAATTTTTTTTATTTCTGTTGCATTTAATTCAGTACTAATACAAGTTCCAGTAAGAAATTCCTTATAGAAATCTCCTGCATAACTGTTGAAAATATTTAATTTATAATCACCGATAATCATTGTTCTTTTATTAAACCTACTAATTATACCCAAATTAGCAGTTATAATACCTTTTATATTACCTAGATTATTTTCTATAAACTCACAAACACTTTCAAATTCACCCTTAATAATATTGGGAACTTTAATATAAATATTTACATCCTTTATGTTTAGATCCATTGTGCATCCACGCATAAAAGGATTTATAGCAATATTATTAAATCCCATTTTCATTGTAGCCTTTAACTGAGAAGCTGTTGAAACTACAATAAGAGTTTCAGGCATAATTTTATCTTTTTCCTGTGTTAATTCTATATCCTTATTATCTTCTTGTAGTGAAAGTCCTTTATTATAATTAATCTGTGTTTTAGTATTCTCTCGTTTATACTTTTCTATTATAAAGTTTTGCACAGATTCCACTAATTCTCTTCTCACTAAGTTTAATGATGCCATTGGCATAAATCCATCCTCGAAACTTTCAAAAGTAACCTCATTTATTAAAAAAGGTGTATCTCCTGTTTTAGATAAACTCTTAATTATACGATCTTTATCTAGTGGCTTATTTATGGCTTTTTGAACAAGTTCTCCGATCATTTCAAAAGTTCTACCAAGATAATTCGTACTTATTCTTAGCGGTTTATTCACACTAAATTCTATTAAAAGATTTATTCCAATTTTCCTTCTATATTTATCACTATAACTTTGAGCGAGCTTATTCATTAATAAAACATCTGTTATTTTATATAAGGAGTCTCCAGCTTTAAATTTAGTTGGTTTTAATAAAACCCTATCACCCTTTAGTGCTACTTCTACATCTACTCCGTCCTTTATAATTTTAGATATTGTAAACCCATCCTCAAGGAACATTACACCATCTTTTAAAACAACATCTTCTAAAAGTGTTACCGTTAAATCACTCGCCACTGTTCCAATTGCAATTCCAGAATTTTTAGGAACTTTGTATGCCATCATATCTTTTCCTTTATTACCATATAAATATGCCTTTGAAAATCCTTCTCTATTAAATAATTGAGTTAAAACTTTAGTATCCTTATCTAATTTTTGTATCTTATTATTATAAATATTATTAAGCGCACGTCTATATATTTCCACTGTACCTGCAACATATTCTGCTCTTTTCATTCTTCCTTCAATTTTAAGTGAAGATGTACCACTTGCAACTATATCTTTTAAACTATCTAATGTGCAAGTATCCTTAGGGCTTAATAGGTATGCCTTATGTTCTTTGTTATTAACCTTATCTATCAAAGTATATGGTAATCTACATGGTTGGGCACATCTGCCTCTATTCCCACTTCTACCGCCAATAATGCTACTCATAAGACACTGTCCTGAATAACATATACATAAAGCTCCATGAACAAAAACTTCTGTTTCCACGTTTAAAGTATTAGATATAAAATCAATTTCTTCTAAACTAAGCTCTCTTGACAGAACAATTCTAATAAACCCAATCTTCTTTAAAAATAAGGCAGCTTCTCCATTGTGAACCGTCATTTGCGTTGACGCATGCAATTCAAAATCCGGAAAATTGTTTCTTATCAAATATATTAACCCAGTATCTTGGACAAGCAATGCATCAACTCCAATGCTATATAAAAATCCTACATACTCCATAATTTCTTTTAATTCATTATCCTTTGCTAGCGTATTTAAAGTAACATATACGCGTACCCCATAAATATGGCAATAATCTACTGCAATAGTTATATTTTCTTCATCAAAATTAGAAGCGTAAGCTCTTGCCGAGAACTTGCTTCCTCCCATATAAATTGCATCTGCTCCCATTTGAACTGCTGCATATACACTTTCCATGCTACCAGCAGGTGCTAATAATTCAATCTTCTTCATTTGCATCTCTCCTAATAAGTCTTCTATATCCTATTATACAATAAATGTTGTAATAAATTAAGTCATTAAAACATTTTACATTAATATAAGCGTTTATTTTCATGTTTTATGCCAATGGACACAACAAAAATAATGGAATATAATAAAAAATAGACTAGCTTACTTCTTCTTTATTATTTGAGAAAGCCTAGTACAAAAAATTGCTAATGGAGATATGAATATGACAATAAAAAATAATATTAGAAATATTGGAATAGTAGCTCATGTAGATGCTGGTAAAACAACTTTAACCGAGCAACTACTTTACCAAAGTGGTTCCAGTAGAATTCTAGGCAGCGTAGATAAGGGTACAACCCATACAGATTCTTTAGCTATGGAAAAACAAAGAGGTATTTCAGTTAAAGCTGCTGAAACAGATTTCACTTACAAAGGAACTAATGTACATGTTATAGATACCCCTGGACATATTGATTTTAGTTCTGAAGTAGAAAGAAGTATAGGCGTTCTAGATGGAGCTATAGTTGTATTATCTTGTGTCGAGGGAGTACAACCTCAAACAGAGGTATATTTTAATGCTTTAAAAGAATTAAATACACCTTCAGTATTTTTTATAAACAAACTAGACCGTATTGGGGCATCTCCCTATAAAACTATTAAGGATATGAAAAAGTTTCTAACTAATAAACTTATACCACTACAGTTAGTTTATGAAAAAAACAACGAATTTATTGTCAAAAACATATTTGACAATGTAAATTCTTCTAAAAATATATTAGAAATAAAAGATGAATCGTTTAAACAGTTACTTGAAGATATAATAGATATACTAGGTAATAACAATGAAGAAATTTTAAATCAATTCTTCGACGGGACTTTAACCCTAGAAATAATAAAAAGTGAGATAGTTCTGCAAGCAAATAGTGGTCAAATTTACCCTGTGCTATATGGCATAGCATTAAGAGGTGAAGGAATTAATGAGTTGCTTGATAGCATAATCGATTACCTCCCAGGACCTGATAATTTAGATGATTCAGATCTATCAGCCCTTGTATATAAAATATCCCATAACAAAACATTAGGTAAAATAGCTCATATAAAAATATTTAGTGGATTGATCTCAACTAGAGATGATATTTTAAATGTAACTACAAACAAAAAAGAAAAAATTACTATGATAAAAAAAGTCGTTAATCAAAAGCCAATTGATGTATCAACCGCTAGTAGCAGTGATCTAGTAATGGTAAGTGGCTTAAATTGTAGCATATACGATGTCCTGGGAAGCAAAACCCATATTCCCATTCTTAAAACTATTGCAACTCCTCTTCTCACCTTAAGAATTTATTCAAAATTAGAAGAAGATTATGTAACTTTAGTTGATGCTTTAACAATACTTCAAGATGAAGATCCTCTTCTTAACGTGTTATGGATAAAAGAAAAAAAAGAAATTCATCTTAGGATTATGGGTAAAATTCAGATTGAATATATTGAAGATATTTTAATGGAAAGATTTAATGTTCAAGTTACTTTTGGTCCGCCTTCTGTAATCTACAGGGAAACTCCTATATCAAGTGGCTATGGTGAATCACGTTACACTATGCCTAAACCCTGTTGGGCTATAGTTGAATTTTTTATTGAGCCACTACCAAAAGGAAGTGGACTTATCTATGAATCTAAGGTTAGAACTGAAAAGGTAAAAATAAAATATCAAAGAGAAATAGAAGATAATCTTGATAAGATTTTAAGTCAAGGTATCTATGGTTGGCCAGTTACTGATTTAAAAATAACCTTCACTCAGGGTGAAGACCATGTTATGCATTCACGGTCAGGTGACTTTGCAGCTTCCGCCGCCATGGGCATAATGAGAGGCCTACGCGTAATAGGTACCACACTACTTGAACCAATAATTAATTTTAGAATTACAGTGCCTGAGAATGTAGGTGGAAGAGTTTTAAATGATATTATAAAAATGCGCGGTAGCTTTGATACTCCATTTATACACAACAGTAGCTTTACAATAAAAGGTAAAATACCAGTATCTACTTCCCTTGAATATCCCGGGGACCTTGGAAAAATTTCTTCTGGAAAAGCAGTAATGACAACCAGTTTTTCAGGCTACGAGCCCTGCTCCTTAGAAATAGGAGCAGTAAGGGAAAGAATTGGTGTAAACCCCTTAGACAGAGCTAAATTTATACTCTCTGTGAGAAACGCACTATAGGAAATCATTCAAATAATAGTATACTTAAATGTAGGTTAATAATGATTAATATTTATCAAGTAAATGCTTTTACTAATGAACGGTTTAAATGTAATCCATCAGGTGTATGCGATTTAGATGAATTCTCTGCTTCTAAAAGTATGCTTAATTTAGCTAAGGAAAACTATTTAAATGATATCTTTTTTCTCATATTATGCTAACAAAAGTATATATTGCGTAGAATGCATTTAAGCAAGCTTTAGTAATTCTTAATTTATTTTTTTTGTAGCTGCGTTAAGAAAAATTCATGTTTGAGCAAAGCGAGTTTGAATTTTTTAGCAGATGCAAACAAAATAAATTTTAGAATTTCTTAGCGATGCGCAAGCACTCTAGCAATATATACTTTTAGTTATAGCATAATATGAGAAAAAATCTTTATTTAAGGATTTCTAAATAAATTTTATATAAATCATTTGTTAGTTTCTTATAGTTATAGTTTTGATTAACGTAATTTTTAAGAATGTTATCCTTATGCTTTTCAAACCCATTTTTCACTGCATCGTACATACTTTTATTATCATATGGATCACAGTATAAAGCCATTTCTTTAAAATATTCTTTTGCACATCCATCTTTAGTTGAAACAATATTGCACCCACTTGCTGCTGCCTCAAGTGATGATAAACCAGGCATTCCTACATAACTTGGATTTACGTGCACCTTTGCAAATCTATATGCATTATATACATTATAATTATCCATAAATCCTAAATGGACTACGTTCTTAAAATTAGTACATTCTTTAAGGTACTCATTGTCATTTACATTTCCAATTAAAACTAACTGTTTCCCAAGTTCTGCACATATTCTACATAAAGCAAGTTGATTTTTGCTTTCACTTATCCTACCAACACATAAAACATAATTGTTTAAATTATATCTCTCAGTAAAATTATATAATGGTATATCATCATTTTCTACTTCTACACCATTGTGTATGACTTCGCTTTCCACCTTAACATGAAATTCACTCTGAATAAGTTCCTTTTCTAATTCACTATTACAAATAATAGCTTTGCTTTTTTTCAAAATTTCTTGTTTATAGCTGCTACACTTTTCATATAACTTCAAACTTTCAATCTCATTGTTTATCATGTGATGTTTTTTCATATCCCAATGCATAGGAGATATTACTAAGTTTTTTTTGTAAAAATGTGCAGTCTTATAATATCTATATGTTTCACCTGCTTTGTCAATATTAAATAAATGTACTATATCATAACTAGAATAATCATATATTCCACCATCATTTATATCTACAGTTACCCCTAATTTTCGCAAATATTCAGCTGTTTTAATTACCTTCATAGAATCCACTGCAAAATTTCTGTAATAATCTTGTCTAACACACAATAGAACTTTCATAATGCATTCCCCCTCCCCTATAAGATAGTGTTAACACTATCTTTGTTTTATTTATTTAAAACCCTGCTATTGCAAGGATTGTAGCTGTTTTTAGCACAAAAAACAATGACCCCCTCTATTTGGTATAATTGTT
>NZ_JAHLDV010000051.1 GCF_018861865.1 Clostridium frigoris | reverse complement strand
TTACGAACACCTCATTTATAAATTCTTATGAGGTAATTCTACACTATATTTTTGTCTGTTTGGGACATAATCAAAAATGGTATACTAGGACATTATCATAAACGGATCATATAAGTAGTGAAAATTTAAAAGCAAATCCTTGACAAATACTCCAGTTTGTTATAATATTTAAACATTAAAGAATTTACAGACACTAATTATAAATTTGTGAGGTATTATTATGAAGAATATCATTATTAAAGAAATCACTAAAAAAGTATATTTTTATTTTAGCTGGGGCTATCGTTATTTTAGCATTGGTTACTTTTTGTGCAAAAAAATATATAAGATTTCTTTAAATAATGAGTTTAGGAATAAACCTATAATACCGGCTTATGCTGAATTATAGAAAGTAAACTAAGTCTGTACGCAAGGAAGACTCATTATAGGGGTTCCTTCTTTTAAAAAAGGAGGGTCCATTATAAAGGGGCTTCCTTTTTTTTATAATTCTTTATAACAAATTATAAGTTAAGTATATTTTAGGAGGAATTTTATATGGTAATCGTAATGAAAGCAAATGCAAAAGAGAATCAAATTATGTCTATTAAGAAGAAGTTAGAGGAATTAGGATTTATGGTTCATGTTTCTAAAGGAGAGAATCAATGCGTTTTAGGGCTTGTTGGAGATACAACTACAATAAATGAGAACCAAATTGAGGCAATAGAGTGTGTTGATAAGGTTATGAGAGTTCAGGCGCCTTACAAAAGAGGTAACAGACTATTCCATCCAGACGATTCAATAATAAAGGTAGATGAATTAACAATTGGTGGAAAAGAACTAGCGATAATAGCAGGACCTTGCGCTGTTGAAAGCGAAGAGCAATTAATACATATTGCAAAAGATGTAAAAAGAGCAGGTGCTAATTTTCTAAGAGGAGGAGCTTACAAACCTAGAACTTCACCATACAGTTTTCAAGGAATGGAAGAAGAAGGACTAAAAATATTATTAGAGGCTAAAAAAATAACAGGACTTCCAATAGTAACCGAAGTTATGAGTGTTGAGCTTGTTGATAAAATATGTCAATATGCTGATGTTTTACAAATTGGAGCTAGAAATATGCAGAACTTCGATCTTTTAAAAGAAGTAGGAAGATGCAATAAAACGGTTCTATTAAAAAGAGGTATGAGTGCAACAATTGAAGAACTTTTAATGTCTGCCGAGTACATAATGTCTGAGGGAAATGAAAAAGTAGTTTTATGTGAAAGAGGAATTAGAACATTTGAAACTTTTACAAGAAATACTTTAGATTTAAGTGCAATTCCTGTACTTAAGAAACTCAGTCATTTACCGGTTATAGTAGATCCAAGTCATGCTGCTGGTAAATGGTGGTTAATAGAACCTCTTGCAAAAGCTGCTATAGCAGTCGGTGCAGATGGTCTTGAAATTGAGGTGCATTATGATCCTGCTAATGCACTTAGTGATGGCCCTCAATCATTAAAACCTAAAAAATTTGAAGCCCTTATGGATTCTATAAGAGTAATTGCAAAAACACAAAACAAAATAGTTTAAGAGGTGGTAAATTTGGATTGTACTGACTTTAATATTACAATTGTAGGCTTAGGACTTATAGGTGGCTCCTTTGCCATGGCACTAAGAAAATTAAATCCTAAAAATATTTGGGCAATTGACATTGATAAAGAAACGCTAAAATTGGCGGAGAAAATGAATATCATTGATAAAGGATACATAAATCCAAAAATACCACTTAGTAATTCAGATATTGTGATACTTGCAGTTTATCCTCAAAAGACTATAAATTTTGTAAAAAGCAATATGAATTTATTTAAAAGTGGAGCAGTTATTACAGACACTGCTGGAATTAAGAGCAATTTAATACATGAAATTATGCCTGTACTTAGGAAAGATCTAGATTTTATAGGTGGACATCCTATGGCAGGAAAAGAAGAATCAGGGCTTAAGGCAGCATCAAAGGATATGTTTAAAAATGCTAATTACATTATAACTCCAATTAATGGGAACAAGGAAGAAAATATAAATTTGGTAGGTACGATTGCTAAGGGGATGGGGTGCAAGAGAGTGGTATATCTTACACCTAAGGAGCATGATGATATCATTTCTTATACAAGTCAGTTACCACATATTATAGCTGTTTCTTTAATAGACTGTAATAGTTTAATTGAGGGTACGTCTAAGTTTATTGGAGGAAGTTTTAGGGACACAACTAGAGTTGCTACTATAAATGGTGAATTATGGCCTGAATTACTTTTATATAATAAAGAAAATATAATTAGTAAGATAGAGGACTTTGAAAAAAATATAAAAGAAATAAAAACAGCAATAATAAATAATGATGATGGTTTTCTTAAAAAAAGGTTTGAGGATGCAACAATGAAGAGAGAGGAGATAGTTAAAGGTGCATAATATAGAAGTTAGAGCTTCCAGCGGAAGTTATCCAATATATATTAAGAATGGATTATTAGATGAAATCGGTGTAGAAGTTAAGAAGATATATGAAGGAAAAAGAATTGCTATTGTAACAGATTCTAATGTTGACCAGTTTTATGGACAAAAGACTATTAACTCATTAAAAGAATCAGGTTTTGAAACTTTTAAAATTGTGGTAAAAGCTGGAGAGGAAAGCAAGTCATTTGAAACATTACTTGAGGTGTATGACAAACTTTTAGATTTTAATATAAACAGAGGAGATATTATTATTGCATTAGGTGGGGGAGTTGTGGGTGATATGACTGGCTTTGCAGCCTCAACTTTCTTAAGGGGTATTCCTCTTATACAAATTCCAACTACACTGCTTGCACAGGTGGATAGCAGTGTAGGTGGTAAGGTAGCAGTAGATTTACCTCGTGGAAAGAATCTAGTGGGAAGCTTTTATATGCCCAAGGCAGTTTTTATCGATCCATTGCTTCTTAGAACACTTAACAATAAGTATTTAAATGATGGTATGGGTGAAGTTATAAAATATGGGGCTATCAAAGATAGCGAACTATTTAATACTTTAATGAAATATGAAAATAAAGAAGCACTTTTGAGCGAAATAGATAAAATTATATATACTTGTTGCTCTATTAAAGCTAATATTGTTGAATTAGATGAGAAAGATACGGGAGAGAGAATGTTATTAAATTATGGTCATACCATTGGGCACGCAATTGAGCAGTTCTTTAATTTTACCAAGTACTCTCATGGAGAGGCAGTAGCAATGGGAATGTATTCTATAACCAAGTTAGGAGAAGAACTAGGATTAACTAAGATTGGGACATCTATTGCTATAAAAGAAATTCTAATTAAGTATAATCTGCCATGGGAGTTGCCTGAAATAAGAACTCAAGCTATAATTGAAGCTATTAGTCATGATAAGAAAAACATTGCAGGATCCATGAATTTAATATTAATAGAATCCATTGGAAATAGCTTTATTGAAAAAATTGATAGAACTAAGATAGAAAATTTTCTTCAAAAAATCATAAAATGATTTATTATATTGAATTGAGGTGCTAAGTAATGAAATTAGTTATAATTAAACCATCTTATTTAAAGGGAAAAGTGAAAATTCCACCTTCAAAATCATTATCGCATAGAGCAGTTATAGCAGCGGGATTAAGCAATGGAGGATGTGCTATTGATAATATTAGTATGTCTGAGGATATAATAGCCACCTGTGAAATAATGGAGAAATTTGGAGTTGATATTAAAAGATTACCAAGTAACCTTGTGGTATGTGGGAAAGGTAAGCTCTCATTTAAACTTAGTGATAATTTAAATAATGAACTACAATGTAATGAAAGTGGATCAACGTTAAGGTTTTTAATTCCTATAGCCATGCTAACCGGAGAAAAAATAGTTTTTAATGGCAAGTCCAAGCTAGTACAAAGAACACTTAAACCATATTATGATATTTTTGATAATCAGAATGTAAAGTATAATACAAACAAAGGTAATCTGCCATTAATGGTAGAAGGAAGTCTTAAACCCGGTATTTTTGAACTTAGGGGTGATGTAAGCTCTCAGTTTATTACAGGACTTATTTATTCATTACCTTTATTAGATGGTGATTCAATAATCAAGATTACTACTAAGATGGAATCCATAGGATATATAGATTTAACTTTAGATGTTCTTTCTAAATTCGGTATAAAAATAGAAAATAATAACTATAGAGAATTTAAGATAAAGGGTAATCAACATTATAATAGGAGAGATTACAGAGTTGAAGGTGATTTTTCTCAAGCTGCATTTTATTTAGCAGCAGGAGTACTCGGTGGGGAAGTTGAATGTATGGATTTAAATATGGAATCTCTTCAAGGTGATCGAGTAATAGTAGATATAATTAAAGATATGGGTGGAAAGATTACTATTAAAGATGGTATTCTAAAAGCATCAAAATCGAATTTAAAAGGGACTATTGTTGATGCATCTCAATGTCCTGACCTTGTACCAATAGTTGCTGTTCTTGCAGCATTAAGTGAGGGAACTACGCAGATTATTAATGCCGGTAGAGTTAGAATAAAGGAATCAGATAGGTTAAAGGCTATGGCAACAGAGCTAAACAAAATTGGTGCAGAGGTTATAGAGAAAGAGGATTCACTTATAATTCATGGTAAGCCAAATCTTTGCGGTGGAGTTGTAAGCAGTTGGAATGACCATAGAATAGCTATGGCTATGGCTATTGCTTCAATTAAATGCACGCAGGAGCTTACTATTGAGGATAGCGAGGCAGTTAAAAAATCCTACCCAAATTTTTATGAAGATTTCAAGAGCCTAGGAGGGGAAGTTAATGAGCGGACAATGGGGTAAAAAAATAAAGTATTCTATATTTGGAGAGTCTCATGGAAGAGGGATAGGAATAACTATTGATGGATTACCACCGGGCATTAAGCTTGATATAGATTTTATTAATGGCGAAATGCAAAGAAGGGCACCAGGACGAGACGAATTTTCAACTAAAAGAAAAGAAGGAGATAAAGTTGAAATATTAAGTGGATATTTTAATGGTTATACCACAGGGACACCTCTTTGTGGTGTTATTTTTAACGAAAATCAAAATTCGAAAGATTATGACAAGTTGAAAAATTTAGCAAGGCCAGGTCATGCAGATTTCACAGGAAAAGTTAAGTATTCAGGTTTTAATGATTATAGAGGTGGAGGTCATTTCTCAGGAAGAATCACAGCACCACTTGTTTTTGCAGGGGCTGTTGCTAAACAAATACTTTTCGATAAGGGAATTGTAATCGGAAGTCATATTTTAAGTATTGGGAATGTCTTTGACAGTTATTTTGATAGTGTTAATTTAGAAGTACAGACGTTAGCAGATGTACTACATAAGGATTTCCCTGTACTTGATGATTTAACGGGTAAAGAAATGAAGAATGTTATATTAAAAGCTAAGGAAGAAACTGATTCGGTTGGTGGTATAATTGAGAGTGCTATCTTAAATCTTCCTTGTGGCCTTGGTGAACCATTTTTTGATTCTCTAGAAAGTAATCTAGCACAATTATTATTTTCTGTACCTGCAGTAAAAGGAGTAGAATTTGGAATGGGTTTTGATATAACAAAAATCAGGGGAAGTAAGGCTAATGATGTGCCATATATATACAAAGATAAGGTACTTACTAAAACAAACAACAATGGTGGAATTAATGGAGGCATATCTAACGGAATGCCTGTAATTTTTAGAGTTGCAATGAAACCTACACCTTCAATCGCAAAAACTCAAAATACTATTGATATGGCAACAGGTGAAAATTCAGAAATATCAGTTATAGGTAGACATGATCCATGTATTGTTTTAAGAGCACTACCAGTAATTGAAGCTTGCGCGGCAATGAGTATTTTAGATTTTATATAGGAGGTGTTCTAATGAGTAATTTAGATAATTTAAATATAGATGATTTAAGAAATAAAATTGATAAAATTGATGCTAGCCTTGTATCATTATTTGAAAAGCGTATGGAAACAGTTTTAAAGGTAGCTGAGTATAAGAAGATAAATGGTATTGCCATTCTAAATCAAGGACGCGAGGAAGCAGTTATAAAGAAAAATTTAGACATTGTTAAAAATAAAGATTTATATTCAGAGGTAGAAGAATTTTTCAAATCGGTTATGAGAATAAGTAGAGGGTTCCAAGATAGAGCTTTAAATAAGAGTCAAGTGGTGCCTACTGATAAAAATCTGATTGTTGGTTTTTATGGCGTTACAGGTTCTTTTAGCGAACAGGCATTAAAAGAGTATTTTGGAGAAAAGGTGGATACAAAAGAAATAAGTGAGTTTGAAGATATATTTTTAGAGCTTAAATATGGAAAAATAAATTATGGAGTTATTCCTATAGAAAATTCTTCAACTGGTGCAATATCTGAGGTTTATGATCTTCTCAATAAATATGATTTTTATATAACAGGAGAGAAATATCTAAAAATAAGTCAAAATCTAATGGGAATTAAAGGTTCAACATTAGATAAAATCAAAGATGTTTATTCACATCCTCAAGGGCTTGAGCAAAGCATGGAATTTTTAAAAGGATATCCACAGTGGAACTTGGTTCCGTATAAGAGTACTGCTAAAAGTGCAGAATTAGTTAAGGATAAAAATGACAAAACTCTAGCTGCGATAGCTAGCACTAAGGCAGCAGAGATATATGATCTTGAAATACTACAAAAAAATGTAAACTCAAATGCAACAAATATGACTAGATTTGTAGTCATTGGCAAAGAGATGGAGTCAAATAATAAAAGTAACAAAATAAGTTTAGTATTATCAACTACTCACACGGCTGGTTCGTTGTATCATGTTTTAAAACATTTTGCAGAAAATAATATAAACCTTATGAAAATTGAATCTAGACCGATAAAAGAAAAGCCATGGGAATATTTCTTTTACATAGATTTCCAGGGAAATATTAATGAAGACAAAATATTACATGCAATTGATTTAATCAAAAATAATAGTCGGTATTTTAAGATATTGGGTAATTATAGAAGCGAGATAATCAATATTTAATAATTATTATCAAAGAAATGAGGGGAAGTTATGTCAGAGTTATATGGTTTGCTTGGAGAAAAACTATCGCATAGTGTATCTCCACAAATACATTCAATGATCTTTAATAAATTAAGTATTAAGGGTTATTACCATTTATTTGAAGTAGGAAAAAAAGATCTTAAAGTGGCAATAGAAGGCTTTAAGGTTATTAAACCAATGGGTATTAATGTGACTATTCCTTATAAAATTAAAGTTATGGAATTTCTTGATGAGGTTAGTGTCGAGGCAAAAGCAATAGGAGCTGTAAATACCATAAAGTTTGAAAATAGTAAAACTATTGGTTATAATACCGATTACTTTGGAATTGGAATGTTATTTAGTAAAAATGATATAAAGGTGGAAAATAAAAAAGCAACGATATTTGGTAATGGTGGGGTAGCGATTACTATGGTAAATTATCTTTTAAATAATGGAATAAGTGAAATCACTGTAGTAACAAGAAATATAGAAAAACTTAAGGAGAATAGCAACTTTAATTGTTGCAGAGTAATTTCTTATGATGAAGCTTCGGAAATTAAAGAATCAGATATAGCGATAAATTGTACACCGCTTGGAATGTATCCTAACTTAAATAATTCACCCATTGAAAAAAAATATATTGGTAAATTTACAAGTGCCGTAGATATGATTTACAATCCTAAAGAAACTTTATTTTTAAAGTATGCGAAAGATGCAGGCATAAAAGCAGTTAATGGTCTTTATATGCTTGTTGGTCAAGCAACTTGTGCTCAGGAAATATGGAACAATATTAAAATCCCTAAGGAAACAATTGATAAAATTTATGAAGAGTTAGGTAGAGGAGTAGAAAATAGACTATGAAAAATATAGTTTTAATTGGTATGCCTGGTTGTGGTAAAAGTGAAATTGGGGAAATACTTGCAAAGAGAATAGAGATGGACTTCATAGATGTAGATGATTTTATTGAATCGAGTACAAGTCGTTCCATTACTGATATATTTAAAAATGGTGAGGATGGGTTTAGAGATATAGAAGCTATTGCAGTTAGGGATATAACCCAAAAACATCATGTAGTTATCTCAACTGGTGGTGGGGTAATTAAAAGATATGAGAATATTTTAAATCTTAAGAGAAATGGCATTATCATTTATATTAACCGTCCAATTGAAAATATAGTATCTGATATAAATATTGAGGGGCGCCCCTTACTTGCAAAGAATCCAGATAAGATATCTAAATTGTTTGAGGAGAGAGCCACATTTTATAAAAAATATTGTGATCATGAGGTTATGAATATTAGGGGTATAAACGATGTTGTAAATGATATTATAGAAATATATAAGAGGATTTAGTAAGATGCTAACTCTGTAGAATTTAATTAAATAATAGGGGGCGATTATTATGGAAAGTGTTGCACTTTTAAAATGCACAGATTATGACGTAGAACTGATAGAAAATACACTAAGAGAAGGATTTGAACTTCTTGGAGGAGATTCTTTTTTACGTAAACTTATACCTGAAAATAGTAAAGTTTTGTTAAAACCTAATTTTCTTAGTATAGAGGCAAAAGGATCACCAGTTATAACTCATTACGCAGTTTTTGAAGCTGTGGTTAGAATAGTTAAAGAGTATAGCGAAAATATTACATTTGGAGACTCTCCTGGTTTTGGAGATTCAAGGAAAGCAGCTGAAAAGTCTGGTTTGATGGAGGTTGCTAATAGATATGGAGTCGTTTTTGATGATTTTAAAGACGATGTTCATGTAACTCTTGAAAACTCTTTATTATGTAAATCTTGGAATATAGCTAGAGCACCTTATGAAGCGGATGTTGTGATTACACTTCCAAAGTTAAAAACCCATGCTATGGCTTATTATACTGGAGCGGTTAAGAATCAATTCGGTTGTATACCGGGTGCTCAAAAGGCGATATGGCACACAAGAATGCCAGATGCTAATAATTTCAGTAAAATGTTATTAGATGTAAATTCCTTGGTTAAGACTAGTTTTGCAATTTTAGATGGAATAATCGCAATGGAGGGAAATGGACCTAAAAGTGGAACTCCTAAAAAGATGGATACTATAATTATGGGACAATGTTTAACCGCAGTGGATTCTGTTGCAGTAAGGTTAATCGGTTATGATGATGTTTTAAAACTACCATTTTTAAAGGAAGCATTTGATGCGAAGTGGGGAGCTGTAATGCCAAAGGATATAGTAGTACTCGGAGAAAAAATAGAGACAATGAAATGTAAAGACTTTAAGCTATCAAGAAAAGGGGGTAGTTTTTATTTTGTAAATCCTTCTGTAACCCATTTTTTAACATCAATGGTTGCACCAAATCCTGTTGTAATAGAAGAAAAATGTATTGGTTGCAGAAGATGTGATGAAGTTTGCCCTCGAAGGCCAGAAGTCATATCATTTATTAAGAAAGGAAATAAAACAATTCCAAAATGGGATTACAGCAAATGTATAAGATGCTTCTGTTGTCAAGAACTTTGTCCGCAAGGCGCAATAGAAACAAAGTATAAGACATTAGGTAAGATTTTGGGATTAAAATAAGAGTTTAGTTTTATATTATTGCATATCAAAAGTCAGTAATTAATACGTTAATTACTGACTTTTATTTTATTAATATTATTATGTTCTTTTTTCAAATTAATTTATTGCACTTTTTATACCTACTGCAAAATCGTATACTCTTTTTAATATTTCATTTTGCGTTCCACTATCGTCTACTAACTTAATTATTGCACTTCCAACAATAATGGCTTCACAATAGGGGGCATATGCTTTTGCCATTTCAGCATTTGATATTCCAAAACCGAGGCCCTTAGGCATATCAGTGTATGTGGATACTAAGTCCATATACTCTTTAATGTCTGTATTAAGTTTTTGTCTTGTTCCCGTTACTCCATTTACAGAAACACAATATACAAAACCTTTTCCAAGATTAGTTATAGCTTTAATTCTAGATTTCGATGTTGGAGCAACCATTGGGATTATGCATATATCATATTTATCTGCTATTTCTATTACTTCACCTCGCTCTTCCAGTGGAAGATCTGGAATTATTAATCCATCAATACCAACTTCCTTGCATTTTTCAAAAAAATTTACATCACCATATTTAAATATTGAATTATAATAAAGTAAATATACTAGTGGTATCTGTGTTTTTACTCTTATCTGACGAACCTTTTCCATAATAGAATTAATTTTTGTTCCATGAGCTAAAGCTTTAGTAGAAGAGGCTTGTATTACGGGACCGTCTGCCATAGGATCAGAATAAGGAACACCAATCTCTATTATATCAGCCCCAGCTTTTTCAAGTGTTAAAACTAATTCTAAGGTGGTATCTAAATCTGGATCTCCACCTGTTATAAAAGGTATAAAGGCTTTTTCGTTTTTTGATTTAAGATAATTAAATTTTTCGACTATTCTATTCATAGTTTTACCCCCATAATTTGCGCAATTGTATTTATATCCTTGTCGCCACGTCCTGAAAGATTAATAATAATAATTTTATCTTTTGAAAGTGTTGGTGCGAGTTTCATAGCATAGGCGACTGCATGAGCACTTTCTATAGCTGGGATTATTCCTTCAACTTTTGTAAGTTGCATAAAGGCATTAACTGACTCATCATCCGTAGCACTGACATATTGAGCCCGATGTATGTCATGTAGATAAGCATGCTCAGGTCCTATGCCAGGGTAATCAAGACCAGCAGATATTGAATAAACAGGCATTATTTGACCATCATCATCTTGGAGTACATAAGTTTTCATTCCATGAATTATACCGATATTACCTTTAGATATAGTTGCGGCATGTTGGTCTGTATTTAATCCTTTTCCCGCTGCTTCAACTCCAATAAGTTTTACAGCTTTATCTTCAATGAAAGGGTAGAATATGCCCATAGCATTACTTCCACCACCAACACATGCTATTATATAATCAGGTAATCTATTCTCGGCAAGAAGTATCTGTTTTCTAGCTTCATCGCCAATAACTCTTTGAAAGTCACGAACCATTGTTGGATATGGATGTAATCCAACGGTAGATCCTATAACATAAAAAGTATCTTCCACATTACTAACCCAATTTTTCATAGCTTCATTAACAGCATCTTTTAAAGTGCCTGTGCCTGTGGTAACTGATGTAACCTTAGATCCTAACATCTTCATTTTAAATACGTTCAAAGATTGCCTTTGTATATCTTCTTCGCCCATAAATACTTCACACTCAAGCCCAAACATTGCAGCTACAGTTGCTGTTGCAACTCCATGTTGACCTGCTCCGGTTTCAGCTATTATTCGGTTTTTACCCATCCTCATTGCAAGAAGGATTTGTCCTAATGCATTATTTATTTTATGAGCTCCAGTATGGTTTAAATCTTCTCTCTTTAAGTATATCTTTGCTCCACCTAATTTTTTTGTGAGATGCTCTGCATAATATAACGGAGTTTCTCGACCTGCATAGTTCTTAAGATAATATTTATATTTAGATATGAACTCGGGATCAACTTTAGCCTTTTCATATTCCTTCTCAAGTATTATAACTGCGCTCATTACTGTTTCAGGTGCATATTGTCCACCAAATTTTCCAAATCTACCTTTCATCATAAATTCCTCACTTTCTTAATAAATTCTTTTATTTTTGTATAATCCTTAAACCCATCTGTTTCTACTCCACTGGATACATCAACCCCGTAAGGGTTTAACGTTGTAATCCCATGCACAACATTTTCACTAGTTAATCCACCGGCGAGCATTATGGTGTTTCCATCAACTTTTTTATAAGCAAGGTTCCAATTAAAGCTTTCTCCAGAACCTGAAATACTATTGTCTAAAAGAAATTTTGCACACTTATAATGGCTTATTTCGGAAATGCTTTTAATATTATTAATTTTGAGCGCTTTCCAAATTTCATAATCTCTAAATTTATTTATATATTCTTGGGTCTCGTGACCATGAAATTGTAGAACTTTAAGTTGTAATTTTTTCGCAATTTTTAGTACTACAAATGGATCTTGATCAACAAATACTCCAACCTTTTGAATGCCTTCATTTAAATTTTTTATTAATTTATAGGCATGTTCCATATCTACTTGCCGTTTGCTTTTAGCAAAAACAAATCCAGCATATTCTGGGAGAAGCTCGTTAAGATATTCTATGTCGCAAGGCCTTCTAATTCCGCAAATTTTAATTTTAGTCATGGCAGGCATTAAGGAAGGCTTCAACACTATCAGGATTTCTCATAAAGGATTCTCCGATAAGTACTGCGCTTGCTCCGATTGATTTTAAATACAAAACATCATTAATTGAACTTATGCCGCTTTCAGACACAACAATTTTGTCTTTTGGTATATCCTTCATTAGTTTCTCTGTTGTATGAATATCAACATTGAAGTTATTTAAGTCTCTATTATTTATACCAATTATTTTGCAGTCACATTCTAATGCAAGCTCTATTTCAGCTTGATCATGAACCTCAACTAAGCAATGAAGGCCTAGTGAAGAGGCAAGTTCATAATAAGATTTTAGCTTATCCTTTAGAACTGCAGCTATTAGTAAAATAGCATCAGAACCAAGGGCAACAGATTGATATATTTGATATTTATCTATAATAAAATCTTTTCTTAATATAGGCATAGATGTATTTTCTTTAACCAATCCTATATTTTTATCATCTCCTAAGAAATATTTTTTTTCTGTAAGAACTGAGATAGCGTCAACACCATATTTTTCATAATTTAAAGCTGTTTTAATAGGATCAAAATTTGGATCAATAAGACCCTTAGAGGGAGAAGCTTTTTTTACCTCAGCTATAATAGACAAACCATTTTTATTAAGTGTTCTTCCAAAATTTCTTATTACTCTGTGCTCTATATTAATTAAATTTTCTAATGGTTTAAGAATTTTTTCATCTTCAATTTGAAGTATTTTGTTTTTAACTATTTTATCTAATATATTCATGATAATCTAAGCTCCTTAAGCTTTAGAAGGGCTTTGCCTGAGTCAATTAAGTCTTTCGCGAGTAATACTCCTTCTTTTATAGTTTCACACTTTTTGCCAATATATAGTGCTGCAGCTGTGTTTATTATTACAATATCTCTTTGAGGCCCTTTTTCTCCTTTTAAAACATTTAAAATAATAGCTGCATTATCCTTAGCACTGCCTCCGACTATATTTTTAAGGATTGTTCTTTTAATGTCGAAATCTTCTGGATATATTTTATAATCAAATACAACGCCATCCTTTAATTCACTGACATAAGTAAAACCAGTTGTGGTTATTTCATCTAGCCCATCCTCGCCGTGTACTACAAGGGCTCTTTCTGATCCAAGATTTCCTAAAACCTGAGCAACTGGATTAGTTAGGTCTTTATTGAAAATTCCAAGTATCTGTCCGCGTACAAAAGCAGGATTTGTTAATGGACCTAAAATATTAAAAATAGTTCTAGTTCCTATTTCACGTCTTGGTGCCGCTGCATTTTTCATAGCTGAGTGGTAGTTTTGAGCAAATAGAAATGCCATACCTTTTTCCTCAATTAGATTTGCAGCAACGCTGGGATCTATATTTATATTTATTCCAAGCTGCGTTAGTACATCTGCACTTCCACTTTGACTAGAGACTGCCCGATTACCATGTTTAGCCACTTTTACTCCTCCTGCAGATGCTATTATAGCGCAGGCAGTAGAGATATTAAAAGTCTTACCTCCATCACCACCAGTGCCGCAGGTGTCAATAGCATAATCGCTAATTAAATTTACATGTTTTGCGTTATCCCTCATAGCTTTTGCACAACCTGTGATTTCATCGATTGTCTCACCTTTCATCCTTAAACCAACAAGAAATGCTCCTATTTGAGCCTGAGTTGCTTCTCCTTTCATTATTCCATTCATAAAATCATAAGATTCCTTTTGCGTTAAATTTTGATTTTGTATAATTTTACTTATTATCATCTTTAACATTACAAATTACCTCCACAAAATTTTTTATTATTTTTTTCCCTTCCTCACTAAATATTGATTCGGGATGAAATTGTAGACCATATGTCTGAAACACTTTATGTTTCATTGCCATTATTAATCCATCTTTTGTTAAAGCAGTAATTTCTAAATCTTTTGGCACAGTAGATTTCTCAACAATTAAAGAATGATACCTCATTATTTTTAGATTGTTGTTTATTCCTTTAAACAAGCCTTTTCCATTATGGGTAATGATTGATGTTTTCCCATGCATTATCTTTGGTGCTTTTATAATTTTTCCGCCATATGCATAACCTATAGCTTGATGTCCTAAACAAATACCCATAATAGGTATAGTGCCTTCAAAAACCCTTATAACTTCAACACTTAATCCTGCATTTTCTGGTCTGCCTGGCCCGGGAGAAATAATAATGCCATCTAATGCTAAATTTTTTAATTCTTTTATTGTAAATTCGTCATTTCTTAAAACTTTTACGTCTTTATATAATTCACCTACATATTGATATAAATTATAAGTAAAGGAATCGTAATTATCTATTATCAAAATCATTACAATACCTCCATTAAGGCCATAGTTTTATTCATGGTTTCAGTGTATTCTGTCTCAGGCACAGAGTCATAAACTATTCCTGCACCACCTTGAACATAAGCAATATCATCCTTAAATACTATTGTTCTTATTGCTATGCAAGTATCCATGTCACCACCATATGAGAAATAACCAATGGCGCCTGAATATATACCACGCCTTGTATTCTCTAGTTCATCAATAATTTCCATTGCTCTTATCTTAGGGGCACCTGAGACTGTTCCTACAGGCAAACAAGACTTAAGTGCATCAAAGCAATTCAATTCTTTTTTTAAAGTACCTGACACCTTTGAACATATGTGCATTACATGAGAGAAGGCTTCAACCTCCATAAATTTAGCTAGTTTTACAGAGCCAAATTCACTTATTTTCCCTATATCATTCCTACCAAGATCTACTAGCATTAAATGTTCTGCAAGTTCCTTCTCATCTTTTAACAATTCTTCTTTTAATAGATTATCTTCTTTTGCAGTCCTACCACGAGGTCTTGTTCCTGCAATAGGATTAGTCATTACTACATTACCTTTAACTTTAACTAAACTCTCAGGAGATGCACCCGCTAACTTAAAATCTTCAAAATCTATATAAAACATATAAGGGGAGGGGTTGCTACGACGTAATTTCCTATATATTTCAAAAGGGTCTATACTATTTTTAACCTTAAATCTTTGAGATAAGACAACTTGAAAAATGTCACCGGATGTTATATATTCTTTTGCTTTGTCAACAAGTTTACAAAAATCCTCTTTTTTATAATTAGAAATTAATTCTTTATTTTGCGAATTTTCAATCAATTCATGATGTACGTTCTCGCAACCTACCATTTCTTTCATAATATTTAGCCTGCTTAAAACAGTATCGTAATCCTCAACTTCTTCTGGGAATACATTATGAATTAGCATTATTGTATTTTTAAAATGATCGAAACATATAAATTCTTTATAAAAAAGCAAACATGTTTCTGGTAAATTTAATTCATCTGGATTATTATCTGGTAATTTTTCATATTGTCTTATTACATCATAACCAATATAACCAATTGCTCCTCCTATAAAGGGTAGATCTAAGTCATTCCTATCATATTGTTTAAGTAAGTTACCTTCTGCAAAATCTAATATTTTACCTGTTTTCTCTTTAATTTCATTTCCTTTAGTTATACTTACATTTTCACCTCGGCTACTTAGTATCATATATGGGTTACTACCCATAAAAGAATACCTTGAATCTTCTTTAGAGGACGAAGCACTTTCAAGTAGAAATTTATATTTTCCTTTTAAATTATAATAGATATTTACTGGTGTAAGTTCATCACCATTGATTTTAGTGAACATCGGAAAAACTACTTTCATAGATTTTTTGTTATCAAATTCTTTCTGAGTTATATTAACCATATTATCATCACCCCTCTATTTTTTTGTACAAAAAAAACACTTCATCTGTATAATGGGACGAAGTGACCGCGGTGCCACCCATATTAGTTATTTAGTAACAAAAAAATAAAAACACTTCATCCTACAAAAGGACGAAATGCAAAATTTCGTTATACCACCTAAATAATTATCTTTGTCAGGCACAGATTTCTCGATTGCCCTGTCCATGTAACGGTAGACACCCCGGTTAATGCTACTACTAGTTCGCATCACATCTCACAGACCCATTCAATAACGGCTACAGTACCCAGCTTTCACTAATCCAGGTTCGCTTAAACTAAATTCCTTTATCTACTATTTCTGCTCATTGATATTATTAAAATCATACATCTTAATTTAATGGTTGTCAACATTTATTTCAATGTTTTGAATTATTTTATTAATCATTATGATTCTAAACTAAATATATTTTTTGCTTCTTAATTTATATAATATTTAATATATTTAAAGGTACATATTAACAAATAAATATATTTATTTATATGCACATTTAGTTAAAAAATATGCTATTATATTATTAATAACAATTATTTGTAGATAAATAGTATTGAATAGGGGGAACTGAAATTAATAATAATAATATAACAGGAGAAGTATTATATTACGCATTTTTATCAGGTGTAGTGCAAGTTAGGAAACAAAAGAATATTTTAAATAAAATGAATGTTTTTCCTATTCCTGATGGAGATACGGGTAGCAATCTAGTATCTACAATGAATGCAATTGTTGAAGATATGAAGATTCACAAATCTATTAAAGCTACAATTAATTCTATGGCGGATGCAGCATTAATTGGGGCAAGGGGTAATTCAGGAATAATTTTTGCTCAATTTATAAATGGGATTAATGAAGAAATTAGTGATAAAGAACCCCTAACTATGGTGACTTTTGCAGAAACATTAAAAAACGCTGTACCTTATGCATATAAAGCTATCTTAAATCCTATTGAGGGGACTATGATAACTGTTATAAGAGAATGGGCGGAAGCCGTTTACAAATTGAAAGATGTAACTGAGAGCTTTGAAGCAATAATAATTAAAACCTTAGAGGATGCTAAGAGCTCACTTGCAAACACACCCAATATTCTTGAGATATTGAAAAAATCATCTGTGGTAGATTCTGGCGCAAGTGGTTTTGTGAGTTTTCTCCAGGGAGTTGTTTATTTTCTTAATGATAAAAACATTACAAAATTAACTCAAAATGAAGAGGAAATAATATTTGAAGAAGAAGTTTTTAATTTTACACCAAATATAACGTATAGATATTGTACAGAAGCTTTAATTTCAAATGAGAATGTTAATACTGATGAAATAAAGAATGCACTAAAACACTTAGGAGATTCTTTAATTGTAGCAGGAAACAAAAGCAAAGTTAGAATACACATACACACAAATAAGCCAGATGAATTATTTTCTATACTAAGAGAAAAAGGTGAAATAGTTCAGCAAAAAGTTGACGACATGAAGAAACAATATGAGGTGGTTCATAACAGAATTAATAAAACGGCTATACTTACAGATTCAATTGCTGATTTACCACAAGAACTTATAGAAAAATATCAGATTCACGTTTTACCATTAAATTTAATTATTGAAGGTAGCACATATCTGGACAAACTTACTATAAAACCGGATAAGTTTTATTCTATGATTGACAATTTGAAAGAGTATCCAACAAGTTCGCAACCAACAATAAAAAATGTGCAAAATGTATTTTCTTTTTTAACTAGTCATTATGAATCAGTAATTACAATAATAGTATCTAAGGAAATGAGTGGAACGTTTAACATTGTTAAAAAAGCTGCAGAAAAATTTATAGAAGAAGGCAAAAAAATAACAGTAATTAATTCCAAATTAAATTCTGGTGCACAAGGGTTAATAGTATTAGAAGCAGCAAAAGAATTAGAAACCGGGAAAAATTATGAGGAAGTTGTAGAGATAATAAAAAATAAGATTAAAAAAGCAAGAATATATGTTAGCGTTAATACTTTTAAATACATGGTAAGGGGTGGACGAGTTTCACCAATGAAAGGGTTTATTGGAAGGGTATTAAATTTAAAACCAATAATATCAATAAATACAGATGGGAAAGGAATTGCATTTGGTAAAATTTTTAACGCAAAATCAAATACTAAGAAAATACTTTCGATAATTAATAAAGCAAATGAAAATAACAAAATAATATCTTATAACATTGTACATGCAAGTGCTCCTATAAAAGCTAATGAATTGAGCTTGAAATTAAAAGTAATTTTAGGGAAAGAACCAGAATATATTACTGAAATATCACCTATTGTTGGTTTAAGTGCCGGAATTGGAGCAGTAGCTGTATCGTTTATAAGTTCTTAATGTAATAATATAAATTTAGGAGGAGTTAATATGAATATTTACGCGCAAAGTACAATACTAGTTTTTATCTACATGAGCATCTTTTTTATTATTGCTCAAATGATTAAAAATAATTCAATAGTTGACATGGGTTGGGGTCTTGGATTTGTTTTGATATCAATATATACATTATTTATTGGAGGAAATTATAATTTAAGAGCAGTTATAGTTACGGCATTAGTTTTCGTCTGGGGAATAAGATTGTTTTATCATATATTAAAAAGAAATTTAGGAAAGCCCGAAGATTTTAGATATGTAGCATTTAGGAGGAATTGGGGTAGATGGGTTATGCCAAGGGCATTTTTGCAAGTGTTCATGTTACAAGGAGCAATTATGCTAGTTATAGCTTATCCCATTATAATGAATAATGCTACATCTAAAGGAAGTTTAGGCATATTAGAATTTGTAGGTATCGTTATTTGGATAGTTGGTTTCATTTTTGAAGCATTAGGAGATAAACAGTTAAAAAACTTTATTGCAGATAAAAAGAATAAAGGGCATATAATGAAAAGGGGGCTTTGGAAATTCACAAGGCATCCAAATTATTTTGGAGAAGCTACAATGTGGTGGGGGATATTTATAATTACTTTATCATCAAAAAGTGGCATAATTGGAATCATTAGCCCTATAATTATAACGTTATTGTTGTTATATGTTTCCGGAGTACCAATGCTTGAAAAGCATTATAAGGATAATAAGGAGTTTGAGGCATACGCGAAAATCACTAGTAAATTTATACCTTGGTTTCCTAAAAGAAAGGTTTAATAACATTAATAATAAAATATAATGAGAAAGGAGTGATTTTATGAAAATCGGAAAAATATTATCTCTTATTGGTTTTTTTGTAATGATGGGAATGCTTATATATGGGTTTACTATTGGAGATTTTACTCAGGAGGGTAAAATCTTATTAGGTATGCCCTGGGGACAAATATCATTAGTAGATATTTATATAGAATTTATTATAGTATGTTCGTGGATAGTGTATAGAGAGAATAATGCTTCAAAATCTTTAATCTGGGTTTTGCTTGTGCTAACATTAGGTAGCATGATTAGTTGTTTATATATTTTCTTAGCATTTAATAGCAGTAATGAAAACTGGGAAAAGTTCTGGGTAAAAAATAGAGTTTAATTATAAAAATTGAATTGTTGAAAGAAAGGATGGATAAGCGTGATTAAGAATCAATGGTATGGAATATTAGAATCAAAAGAAGTAAAAAGTGAAAAACCAATTGGCATAACAAGGCTGGGTCAAAAACTAGTCTTTTGGAGAAGTGAGAATGGAAAAGTGAATTGTATTTTTGATAAGTGTTGCCATAGAGGAGCAGCATTAAGTGGTGGCAAGGTGGTTCATGATAAAATTATGTGTCCTTTTCATGGATTTGAATACAATTCATTTGGAAAGGTAACTTTAATACCAGCTAATGGGAAAAATAATGATATACCAGAGAGGTATAAGGTTAATTCCTATCTAGTAGAAGAAAAATATGGTCTAATTTGGTTATGGTATGGAGAAAAATTAGATAATATTCCCGAAATTCCTTTTTTCAAAGACCTACGTGAGGGCTTTTCTTATGGTGGTTTTTCAGAGATGTGGCCAGTTCATTATACGAGAGCAATTGAAAATCAATTAGATGTTGTTCATTTACCTTTTGTTCATACATCTTCTATAGGTAGGGGGAATAAAACTTTAGTAAATGGTCCTGTTGTTAAATGGGAAGAAAATTTAATGACTTTTTATGTAAATAATGTAGTGGATGACGGAAATGCACAGCCTTTAAAACCAAATGAAATTGAGAACTATAAAAATTTATTTAGTCTTCAGTTACAAATGCCTAACATTTGGCAAAATATTATTAGTAAGGATATTAGAATAGGTGCAATATTTGCACCTATTGATGATGAGCATACACAGATTTACATTAGATTTTACCAAAAATTTATGAAAGTACCTATATTAAAACAATTAGTTAATACAATGAGTACTTTTAGTAATAAATATATACTTCATCAAGATAGGAAGGTTGTTTTAACTCAAATTCCTATAAAATCTGAGATAACAATGAATGAGAACCTTATTCAAGGAGATTTACCTATTATTGAGTATCGAAGGAGAAGAGCTTTATTGAAAGGTGAAATAGATAAAAAGTAAAATAAGCACTCGATTTTAATGAGGTAATGTAGGATAATAAAAAAGTGGTATGTAAATAGAATATTATGGAGATTATTCTTGTAAAATAAATTAAAACAAAGTAATATAAATGTATGAATTTAATTTTAATGTTGAAGACAAGCTATATTATATAAATTTGAGGGGGAAATTAATTAATGTTTGAGATGAAGGAAAAATATATGACAAAAATTCCAAAAATTAATGCTGAGCACGAAAAGCTTTTCGAAATCGGGGAAAGAGCTTATCAATTGCTAATAGATAAATATGATACAGATAAGTATGATAAAATAGTAACGGTAATTGACGAATTAAAAGCATATACAATATATCATTTTAACGCTGAAGAAGAATATATGATCAGAATAAATTATAAAAGATTATTTACACAAAAAATAGATCATACATTTTTTATTGAAAAAATAGGTGAGATTAATTTAAGTGAAATTGATGATAATCAAGATGAAGCTATAATGAAAATATTAACTTTTTTAAATGAGTGGTTAATTAATCATATAGTTCAGAAAGACTTACTAATACCAGTAGAGTAAAATTATGTTAATGTTGGATTTGCCGTTTGAAATAATAGAAATTATATAGTGAAACATTGACAAATCATATAATAAGGTGTATTTTATAGTTATCATTAGCACTCAGAAGGATAGAGTGCTAACAAAATGTAAAATTAAATTATTTGGTATGAAAGGGGAAATTACACATGGAAAAAAAACAATTTAAAACAGAATCTAAGAGAATTCTAGATATGATGGTAAACTCAATATATACTCATAGAGATATATTTTTAAGAGAACTTGTCTCTAATGCTAGTGATGCTATTGATAAAATATATTATAAGACGTTAGCAGATGATACATTAACTTTTGAGAAAGATAAATACTATATTAGTATAGCAAGTGAAAAAGAAAATAGAATAGTAAAAATTTCTGATACTGGTATTGGAATGACTGAAAAAGAGCTAACGGATAATCTAGGTGTTATAGCTAAAAGTGGATCTTTAGCATTTAAAAAAGAAAATGAAATAAAAGATGGTTATGATATAATCGGACAATTTGGTGTGGGATTTTATTCTGCATTTATGGTAGCTGATAATATTACTGTTATAAGTAAAGCTTTTGGTAATGATAAAGCGTACAAGTGGGAATCTACAGGCGCAGATGGTTATACTATAGAACCTTGCGAGAAAGATTCCGTTGGTACAGAAATTACACTTAAAATAAAAGAGAACACTGAAGATGATAATTTTGATGAATTTCTTGATGAAAATGGATTGAAATCTATTATAAAGAAATATTCAGATTTTATTAGGTACCCCATTAAAATGAATGTAAGTAATTCTAAACTTAAAGAAGGTAGTGAAACAGAATACGAAGATATCGTCGAAGAAAAGACTATAAACAGTATGGTTCCTATATGGAGAAAAAATAAAAGTGAACTTACTGATGAAGATTATAATAATTTTTATGCTGAAAAGCACTATGGTTTTGATAAGCCATTAAAGCATATTCATATAAGTGTTGATGGTGTTATAAGTTATAATTCTATTTTATATATTCCAGAAAAAACTCCATATGATTTCTATACAAAAGAATATGAAAAAGGCTTAGAGCTTTACTCAAATGGTGTTTTAATTATGAACAAGTGTGCAGACTTATTACCAGACTATTTTAGTTTTGTAAAAGGAATAGTAGATTCAGAGGACTTATCTCTTAATATATCAAGAGAAGTATTGCAGCATGATAGACAACTTCAATTAATAGCTAAAAACATTAAAAGTAAAATAAAAAGTGAGTTAGAAAATTTACTTAAAAATGAAAGAGAAAAATATGAAATATTTTACAAATCATTCGGAAGACAACTAAAATATGGTATTTACTCTGATTATGGTAGTAATAAAGACACTTTGCAAGATTTGTTACTGTTTTATTCATCAAAGGAGAAAAAGAATGTTACTTTAGATGAGTATGTTTCTAGAATGCCAGAAGATCAAAAATATATATATTATGCTTCAGGAGAAACAAACGCACGAATTGAAAAATTACCTCAAATTGAAATGGTTTCTGATAAAGGATTTGAAATTCTATACTTTACGGATGAAGTGGACGAATTTGCTATAAGAATGATAGCTAAATATAAAGAAAAAGAATTTAAATCTGTATCAAGTGGTGATTTAGGGATAGAAGCGGAAAAGAAGGAAGAACCTTCAGAAGTTGATGACAAAGAAAACAAAGAATTATTTGAGCATATGAAAGCTGTTTTGGCGGGTAAGGTTAACGATGTTCGTGCATCAAAACGACTTAAAAATTATCCAGTATGTTTATCAAATGATGGTGAGCTTACAATAGAAATGGAAAAAACGCTAAATTCTATGCCTAATAACGAAAATGTAAAAGCAGATAAAGTTTTAGAAATAAATATAAATAATGATATGTTTAAAGTGCTTAAAGAATCTTTTGAAAAAGATAAAAGTAAGTTAGATTTATATACTAATATATTATATAATCAAGCGTTACTTATTGAAGGATTACCAATTAATGATCCAGTAGAATTTACAAATAATATATGTAAAGTAATGATATAATAAAAGCATATTAGCAAGAAAAATATAAACATATTTGTGAGCTATAAATAAACATTAGTTTATTTATAGCTCATTTTTACTAAGACAGTGTTATAATTTTAATATTCCTATAAAACAATATAAAGGGGGAAATACTTATTATAAAACTCATTGCAACTGACATGGATGGTACACTATTAAATGACAAAGGTAATATAGATGAAAAAATATTTGGACTGATACAGGATTTAAATGAGAAAGATATAAAATTTGCAGTTGCTAGTGGCAGATTTTATTCACAATTGAGCTTGAATTTTAAAAGGGTAAATACAGATATGATATTCATTGCCCATAATGGAGCTCTCATTAAGCATAATAATAAAGGAAAGACATTGTATTCAAATTATATTGCAAAAGAAGAAATAGAGCATGTAATAAATTTAAATCCACAACTAGGTGAAGAAGTATTTTTAGCGGGAGAAAATGAGGCATTTGTAGTAAATCCATCAAAAGTTATTTTTAATGAACTTACAGGGGTTGATGTGCCTGTTGTAAAATTAAGGACTTTTAGTGAGCTTGCAAGTCCAATATATAAAATTACTTATTATATGGCTGGTGGAGTAACTTCAGCTATAGTAAATCATTTGAAAGAAAAATTGGATGACAAACTTGAATTTGTTGTATCTGGTGGTAAATTTATAGATATAATGAATAAAGGTATAAGTAAAGGGAGTGCTATAAAAATACTCCAAGAAAAATTTGAAATAGATCAAAAGAACACAATGGTTTTTGGAGATTATTATAATGATTTGACTATGTTTAAAGCTGCTCATTACAGTTATGCAATGAAAAATGCACCTGAAGATGTGAAAAAACATGCCAAGTTTATTGCAGAAAGTAATAATGAGCATGGAGTTTATAATGTTATAGCAGCTTTGTAGAAATGGTAAAATTAGGACAAGTGTTATAGGCTTACAATATAAAAGTTTATTAAATAAATTATAAAGAGGAGAAATTATATGATTACTATAGTTGCAAAGAACATATTAAAGAAGGGTAAAGCAGAAGAATTTATGGCTTTGGCAGAAGAACTTATAAACGAAAGTAGAAAAGAAAAAGGAAATATATCTTACAACTTATATCAAGATACTAACAATTGTGATATATTAACTTTTATAGAAGAATGGCAAAATGAAGATATAATTAAAATCCATAATAATTCTAAACATTTTACTTCTATCATTCCAAAACTCGGGAAATTACATGAATCCAATATGGATGTTAATTTATATAAAAAGTTATAACAAAACAAATATATAAATTTCATTTGCTATAGGAGCATTTTAAATATGGAAAAGAACTGCTTACGGTGAGCAGTTCTTTTCCATTTATTATAATTGAGATTGCGTAATGTTACAAATAGATTAATATATTTTGAGAGGATAAATAATAATGAAAAAACTAGTTAAGATTAAAGATGTTACAATTGGTGATGGTATACCTAAAATTTGTGTGTCTATGGTAGGAAAAACGACTTCAGAACTTATAGAAGAAGCAGAATTTTTAAAGCAACTGGATATAGATGTTATAGAGTGGCGTGCAGATTTCTTTAAAGATGTTACTAATATATCAAAAGTAAAGAAAGCATTACAAGCAATTAGCACAGTGGTACTTGAAAAACCTATTATTTTCACTTTTCGCACAGCTAAAGAGGGGGGACAGAAAGAAGTTACTACAGCATATTATGTTGAATTAAATAAAGCAATTGCATTGTCAAAACTTGCTGAAGTTCTAGATATTGAACTATTTAATGAAGAAAAAGATATATTAGAATTAGTAAATGCAGCTCATAATAATGGTATATTCGTTATTATATCTAATCATGATTTTGAAAGAACTCCAGAAAAAGAAGAGATTATATCGAGGTTACGTAAGGCTCAAGAATTAGGTGGTGATCTTCCTAAAATTGCAGTAATGCCTACTTGTACAAAAGATGTGATTACACTTCTAGACGCAACCCGTATTATGAATGAAAAATATGCTAATAGACCTATTATTACTATATCTATGGCAGGAAAAGGTATTATAAGCAGATTATCGGGTGAATTATTTGGTTCTGCACTAACATTTGCTGCAGCAAAGAAGGTTTCTGCACCAGGACAAATTTCTGCAGTAGAATTACGCAAAGTCATAACGTTACTTCATAACAATATTTAAGAGAGGTTCAGAGTAAATTTATATAAAAAGATATGAAAACATAATATAAACTAAAAGAACTGCTTAATTTAATGTGTACCCTTTGTCAAGGACAATCTAAAAAAAAGTCTACGCTGATTTAAGAAGATGATTTCTGTATTGAACAGGAGTCATCTTTTTTAAACCCCATTGATATCTAAA
>NZ_JAHLDV010000050.1 GCF_018861865.1 Clostridium frigoris | reverse complement strand
GATAACAAAACTAATGTTTCATTCCTTTTAGATATATTTTCACTTTTCAAAGTACAATTTAAATCTTAAAATTTTCAATCTAGTTTTTTCATAGGTTAGTTAACACTATCTTTTGTTATGTATCTCAATTTTAATTGTTACTCCACAGTTATGGCTGCCACTGGGCATTGTTCTTCTGCTTCCTTTGCACTACTTACGAGATTTTCTGCAACCTCATCTGTTGATGCCACTGCTTTTCCGTCATCTTCCATTTCAAAAATTTCTGGACATATCCCTGGACATAATCCGCATCCAATACATGTATCCTTATCTACGTGAGCTTTCATTAATATCACTCCTTTAACATATTTTTTATTTACTAGCTATATATTTACTTTATGACATTTCATATATTTAGCTATTAGACAAGACATAATTAGCAACTATTACAATATAAGAAATTTTATTCGACTTTTTCGAAGTCTGATTTTGGCACTCCACACAATGGGCAAACCCAATCTTCTTGAATATCCTCAAACTTAGTACCTGGTTTTACTTCTCCGTCTGGATCTCCTATTTCTGGATCATAAATATACCCACACACTAAACAAACATATTTATCCATCAAAACATCTCCTTTAAGTTTAATTAATATTTATAAACTACTATATAGTTTCCCCTATAATTGCTCCTATACTCTCACAAAAGTTTTTGCATCTAACTATTGCATCATCATCTGGTTTCCACATTTCTCTTATACCATCGTTTATTGTTTCAAACCCTGCATTTTTTAATTCTCCTGTATCAATTAGTATTTCTATGCCGTAGCCTTTATTGAAATATAGGTTAAGTATAATGTTTACCATCCATATTGTCCGTAACATATGTTACTGAGGTAATTATTATTGTGGTTTGACTTTTAATTATCTTATGGTTTTATTATAGTTATGATCATATAATAAAGCTTAAAACTGGTTTAACAATTATAAGCTTTACTATTTTAATTTAATATAATGTTTTTATCCAAGTATTTGTGCTAAATCATCCTCTGGTGTACTTATTGCTCTAAGGTCAAATGTATCAATTAAAAATTGTAATACATTTGGACTTAAAAACGCTGGAAGTGTTGGTCCAAGATAAATTCCTTTTACTCCAAGCGACAATAATGCTAGTAGATCAGCAACAGCTTTCTGTTCATACCAAGTTATGATGAACGAAAGTGGCAAATCATTAATGGTGCATTCAAATGCATCAGCTAGTGCATTAGCTATTCTAACAGCAGAATATGCATCGTTACATTGCCCTACATCAAGTAACCTTGGAAGTCCTGCTACCTCACCAAATTCTAATTTATTAAAACGGTATTTCCCGCAAGCTAACGTAAGAATAATACAATCTTTTGGAACAATTTGCGCAAATTGTGTATAATAATTTCTCCCTGGTCTGGCACCATCACAACCACCGATTAAGAAGAAGTGTCTAATTTTGCCTTCTTTAACTGCATTGACTATCTCACCTGCATGACTTAAAGTTGCAATATGTCCAAATCCTACTGTTATTTCCTTAACTTCCTCATCTTTTTCAAATCCACCAAGTTCTAGAGCTTTGTTTATTATTTCAGAAAAATCCTTATATCCATTTTCATCATTAGATATATGTTTTAATCCTTCCCACCCTACAACACTTGTGGAATAAATTCTATCTTTATAAGAATCTCTTGGTTTCATTAAGCAGTTTGTTGTCATTAAAATACAACCTGGTATACCATCAAACTCCTTTTGTTGATTTTGCCATGCGCCTCCAAAATTACCTACTAAATGTTTAAATTTATTAAGTTTTGGATATCCATGAGAAGGTAACATTTCACCATGAGTATAAACATTTATCCCCTTGCCTTCTGTTTGTTCAAGTAACATTTCAAGGTCTCTTAAATCATGGCCTGAAACTACTATAAATGGACCTTTCTTAATATTTACATTTACCTTTGTAGGTGTAGGAGAATTGTATTTTTCATTATTCGCTTTGTCTAATACTTCCATAACCTTAACACTCATCTCACCAGTTTTAATTAGGTACCCTATAAGATCATTAAGATTTAAACTATCATCAGTAAGTACTGCTAAAGCTATAAAATAAAATTCATTTACCTCATCACTTTGATATTTAATAAATCTAGCTTGATGTGCATACGCTGCAATTCCTTTTAATCCATATTTTATAGTTTCACGAACAGAACGTATATCTGCATCTAAATCCTGATCATACATGACACCTGCCTTTTTAGCATCTTCAAGTATTTGTTCTTTTGTATCACTTAAATTATATAGAGCCTCTTCACTGGTCACATTTTCGCCTGACGCTTTTTTTCTGATTTCTTCTTTATTAACTTGAGATTTTCTTAGCATCTCCATATGAGATTCTGGATCAAAATTTACATTAGTTAATGTCATAAACAATGCATTCTCAACAAATGATACCAATGACTTATCAACTTTTTCACCTTTTGCTAAAAGTTTAGAAGCGTAACAGCTTATTCCTTTTAATTGATATATAAGCAAATCCTGCATTGCTGCAATCTCTGGTGTTTTACCACAAACCCCTACTTTTGTACAGCCTTTTCCACCGAAAGTTTGTTCACATTGAAAACAAAACATTTTTCCTTGCATATGTAATCCTCCTAATTTTATGATATATTCTATATATTAGTTTGCACTTTTATAACTTAAATATACAATACAGGGTCTAATTCATAATAAATTAAACGGTTTTCTTCATCTAAAATATATAAATAAGAAACTTAAAAACCCCCTCATGGATTTTCTCATGATGGAGTTTTTGAATTTAATAGATCACTTAATTTATAGAGCAACACTTTTTCTCTTGAAGCATATTAAATAAAACACTATTTTCAAGATAAATGTGAATGAATAGATCTTTTTCTAAGTCATGAATTTTTGTATATACAATTTTGAAAGAAATACACGCGCCTTATGGAGCATTAAAGTCTCTAGTTATCTTCTCTAATTCTTTAATTATATTTCCAGCTGCATCATGCTCACTATTAAAAAAACCGTAACGTAAGTTACAATTTTATATTGTAAAAACTAAATCAAGAAGGTATAACTGAAGCTTTAAGAAAAGAAGCCTTAGATATTGTTTCAAATATAAGTCCCATTGAACTTTCAATTGCAGAGCAAAATTTAATAGAAAAAGGAATGAAGCCTCAAGATTTAAGACATCTTTGTTATATACACATGGAAGTTTTAAAAGACGAACTTGATAAAATTAAAACAAAAATTGAACCAGGTCATGTTGTGTATACCCTTATTGCTGAACACGACAAAATTCTTGAATTCTTGACACAGCTTGAAGAAGTTAATTCTAAAATCCAAAAGGCTGAAAAGTATATTAATAGTTTAGAAGAAATTAAGGAATTAAAGACTATTATATTTAATATATTAGATGCAGAAAATCATCACCAAAGAGAAGAAAAAGTGTTGTTTACTGTGATGGAAAGCATAGAAATTACTGGACCAACTCGAATTATGAGAATGGAACATGAAGATATAAAAGCTAAAAAAGAGTTTCTAAAAGTCGCAGCAGAAGAGGCCTCTGAACTAAACTTCAATGAATTCAAAGAAAAAGTAGATGAGATCGCAAAATATATTATATTTAACATGAGAGATCATATATTTAAAGAAAACTATATTCTATATCCTACAGCGATAGAATCTATACAGGGGAAAGACATCTGGGATGATATGAAGAGAAGATGTGATGAAATAGGTTATTGTGGATTTACGCCTGAAGATAATAAATAATTAGTATAGTAACATATGTTACCGACAATGAAATTGTAAGGTTGTATAATAATCTCATAAAGCAGGCACGAACAGTACATGCGAAAGAAAAAATGGAGGTTATTTATATGGCTATGTTTTGTTATCAATGTCAAGAAGCAGCTAACTGCACAGGTTGTACAATAAAGGGAGTTTGTGGTAAGACCGAAAGCCTCGCAAAGGCTCAAGATTTACTAATTTATATAACTAAAGGAATATCTATATATGGAGTGCGCGCTAGAGAAAATGGTATCGTTAATAAAGAAGTAGATCGTTTTATAATGGAAAGTTTATTTGCAACTATAACTAATGCAAATTTTGATAGAAATGTATTTATTGAAAGGATTAGAAAAGGTTTAAGTTTAAGAGACGGTTTAAAGAATCAACTTCTTAAAGCAGGTGTTAAGTTAAGTGATAAAGGCGAAAACGCTAGCTGGCTTAAAAAGATATTTAATACCTTTGGGTTTAGCTTCGAGGAGGAATTAAACTTACCTGATGCAGCAGTTTGGTTTTCTAATGACTTAAAAGCATTTGATGAAAAAGCAGCAACAGTCGGCGTACTATCAACACAGAATGAGGATATAAGATCTTTAAGAGAACTTCTAATTTATGGACTTAAAGGAATGGCTGCTTATGCTAAGCATGCAAATAACCTTGGATATGACGATGAAGGACTTCATGCATTTACTCAAAAAGGATTAGCTTCTACATTGGACGATACTCTAGGAGTTAATGAACTTATAGCTTTAGTACTTGAATGCGGTAAATACGGAGTGGATGCAATGGCGTTACTTGATAAGGCTAACACCACTAGTTACGGAAATCCTGAAATAACAAAAGTTAATCTAGGAGTTAAAACTAAACCTGGTATATTAATTAGTGGACATGATTTAAAAGATATGGAAGAGTTACTTAAACAAACGCAGGGTACTGGAATAGATATATACTCATAGTGAAATGCTTCCTGCAAATTACTACCCTGCATTTAAAAAGTACAAGCACTTGATAGGTAATTACGGAAATGCATGGTGGAAACAAAACCAGGAATTTGAAAGCTTCAACGGACCAATACTTATGACTACAAACTGCATAGTGACTCCAAAAGCATCTTATAAAGATAGAATATACACTACTGGAGTAACAGGGTTTCCAGGGGTTAAGCATATAGAAGATAAAATAAATGGAAAAGCGAAAGATTTTTCTCAAATAATTAAGCAAGCTAAAAAATGCTCAGCACCTAAGGAACTTGAGAAAGGTGAAATAGTAGGAGGCTTTGCTCATAATCAAGTAATAGCTCTTGCAGACAAAATTGTGGACGCTGTTAAAATCGGCGCAATAAAGAGATTCTTTGTAATGGCAGGCTGCGATGGACGAATGAAGAGCCGTGATTACTATACAGAATTTGCTGAAAAACTACCAAAGGATGCAGTTATACTTACAGCAGGTTGCGCAAAATATAAATATAACAAGTTAGATTTAGGTGATATTGGTGGAATTCCAAGAGTATTAGATGCTGGTCAATGTAATGATTCATATTCATTAGTTGTAATAGCACTTAAACTTAAAGAAGTATTTGGACTCGATGATATAAACGAACTTCCTATTTCTTATAATATTGCATGGTACGAACAAAAGGCAGTTATAGTATTACTTGCATTATTGCATCTAGGTGTTAAAAACATTCACTTAGGACCAACCCTACCTGCCTTCCTATCACCAAACGTGGTAAAGGTATTAGTAGACAGCTTTGGTATTGGTGGAATAAGTAATGTAGATGACGATATAAATATGTTTATGGGTAATTAACATAAAAAGTATGCAGAAAAAATTTCTGCATACTTTTTATTATTACCAATTAATAAATTCTTCAACCTTAGCTTTTTCGCCCAGGTTTACATCTTTTAAAACCCATTCCTTAAAAACCGGGTACCCTGTTCTATCAACAATATAACCTATATGTTCTTTTCCTCCTGGTGCATCTACGTCCATATATTTTTCAATGTACGAGTAAGTATTTTTTATAATTTTAATAATACTTTCCTCGTCTACCCAAGTTATAAAATCCTTAGCAAGTCTAGGTTTCTTCTTTCCTGTCCTACCCATTATTACAAGTTTATAATATTTTTCATTGCTTCTACTCCAAGCACTAGTTGGACATTTTCCGATGCATTCTCCACATCCAATACATTTATCGCGATCTCTTACTATTTTATAATTCTCCATTTTAAGTGCATCCCCAGCCCTTAGTTTACAATTAGTTAAGCAAGATTTACAACTTATACATCTGTAAGATTCATATTGTGGCTCTGTCATTCCTATAATTCCAAAATCTTGCATCCTAGCTTTAATACAATCATTGGGGCAACCTGTTAAAGCTACCTTTACATGATAGTCATTAGGGAAGATTTCTTTCTCAATCTTTTTCGCAAATTCAGTAGTATTATAATTTGCAAAAGGACAGACATTTGAACCTATACATGCTGACACATTTCTAGTTCCTGCAGCTGAGTACCCCGTATTTGGTGAAATTTGATTTATTTTAAAGCCATCTATAACTGGTTGAATCATCTTATTAACTTCTGGTATTTTAGCTATATCAATACCGGTCAGTTCAAAACCCTGTCTTATAGATATGTGAATATTTCCATCTCCATAAGTTTCTGCTACTTCTTGAAGTACTGCCAAATATTTAGCTTCAATATGTCCTCCTGGTACTCTTATTCTTATTGCGGTTTTACCTCTTTTCTTAGTTATTCTATATGCATTCTTTTTAAGTAATTTAGTGTTTATATCCATAATTTCCTCCCCTCTAGTCTACTAGATGAACTGCATCCAAATAGTTAAAAACAGGTCCGTCTAAACATATATACGTATCATCAATTCTGCAGTGTCCACATTTGCCAACTCCACAGCACATCTTTCTTTCATAAGATACCCATATATTTTTTTCTTTTACTCCTTTTTTTATAAATCCAGCCACTGTAAACTTAAGCATCATTGGGGGACCTACTACAATAACTTGTACTTCATCAATATTATCTACTGGAATACCTCCAATATATTTTGTTATGAGTCCTACAGTTCCAGGGTATCCCACATCTGCATTATCAACAGTTAAAGTTACACTAATATTCTTTTCCCAAAGTTTAAAATTTTCTTTAAATAAAATATCCTCAGGTGACTTAAATCCCGCCATTAAATTAAAATCTTTGCACTGCTTAGGATTTTGTGCAAAATAATTTACTATTCCCTTTACAGGTGCAAGCCCTGTACCACCCGCTGCAACAATAATTTCTTTATTTTTATAAAGTTCAATATCAAATCCATTACCATAAGGACCTCTTAAAAACAAAGTTCCTCCTACGCTGAAGCTATGAATTACATCGGTAACTGTACCTACATGTCTTATTGTAAGATCTACATAATCCTCACCTATTTCACTAACTGATATAGGTGATTCTCCAAACTTTGGTATAGAAACCTCGAAAAATTGTCCAGGTTTTACATCACCGCGAAATTCCATTCTAAATGTATAATCAGTTTCTGTATGCTTACTTATCTTAAGTATCTTAGATATAAAAGGAATATATATATTTTTCATTTATTCCACCTCATCCATTGCTTTATTTAGTTTATTTACACAATTTGAGAAAGATATATATTCAGGACATATATCATCACATCTACCACAACCTACACACATATGATATCCGGTTCTCTTTTTAAAGTCATATATCTTGTGCATAATTTTAAATCTCATTCTGTCTTTTTTGTCTTTTCTAAAGCCGTGTCCGCCTGCCATATCACTGTACCCGTCTACTTGGCAAGATGCCCATACACGCCTTCTTTCTCCTACGTTTTTATTTTCTTTATATAAAATATCCTGCATAGTAAAGCAAGTACAAGTGCAACAGACAAAATTACACCTTCCACAAGCAATACATCTTTGCGAATATTCATCCCACATTTTAGATTTATTGACTCTTTGATCTAAGTTTTCAGGTATAGTAACCACTATTTCATTAGTCTGAACGAATTCAGGTTCTACTTCTACCTCGCAATCTTTATCCTCATTAAAATATTTCATTAATTCTTCCGATTTACAATTCACAAAGACCTCATCACCTTGAATTTTATTGTACATATCATAATCTTCTGTTTTATTTGATCCCATACTAGCACAAAAACAGTTTTCAAAACTTACACTACAACCCATAAGTACAAATTTAACTTTTTCTCTTAAAGTCTTATAATAATAATCCTCATTTCCATTTCTTAAATAAATTTCATCTAATCGCATCATTGAATGGACATCACAACTTCTTAGGAATATTAGTATTTTTTTCTCATCGAATTTTGGCTCTATGCAATCCTTTTCAGTAAAGTAAAATAAGGTTTGAGTAATTGGAAGTATTATTTCTTTAGGTGAAAAACTAGATTTTAAATCAAACTCTACTTCTTCTATACTTTTTATCTCTTGATACCTAATAGTATCAGTGTCCGTAAAAGTTCCTTTTCCCCTAAGCTTTACTGGCGCATATACCTTATATTCATGTCGCAATATTTCAAGATACTCATCAAACTTCTCTATTTTTAATTTAAAGCCCATAAATGTAACACCCTCCATTGTAATAATTTTATTTAATTATCAATCTTTGTTAATTAATTCACTATTTAAATTAAACTTAGAACTACTTAAATCCATTGTAGTTCAAAAAGAAATAAAAGTATGTGACTTCCATCACACACTTTTAAAATACTCGTTTAATTTCTCTCTATTTACTATAAATTTTCTATTTTTAATTTTAACCATACCTACTATTTGAAGCTCTTTTATGGCCCTTGAAATAGTTTCGCGTGAACTACCTAACATATCAGCTAAATACGTTACGTTTATCTTAACATCTATTAAAGTTCCCTCCTGAGTTTCTACCCCATAGTCTTTTGAGAGTTTCCACAATTTAGCTGCCACCCTTTTGTCCATTTTAATAGGAATTGTGTTTTTAATCTGTCTGTATAATCTTCTTATCTTCTTACTCGTAGAACAAAGGATCATTTCTGTGAGCTTAAAATGAACTTTCATAATATTTAATAATTCTATTTTTGATATGCCTATTATTTCACTATCTTCAAATCCTTCACAGTTTATGGACGAAGTGTATTCATCAAAATTTGCATTGTTTATGATTTCGCCCTTATTTAAAATGTAAACAACTCTCTTACGACCTTTTTCCGATAACTTGTACATGGTTACCTTTCCTTCAAGGACTATATATATATAATCTATGTTCTGCCTTTCAGAAAATAATATTTGTGATTTTTTTAGCTTATTTATACTAATACTCTCTTTAATTAAATTTAAAGTCTTATCCTCAATGCATTCAAACAACGAAAGATCTTTTAATTGTTTAAGTGTTACTTGTGACATTTTAACTTCTCCTCATGATCTTATTTTAAATATCTCATCATTCAAGTAGCTTTACTTATTTGCGACTATTTTTTAGTATAGTATTTTCTCATAAGCTATTCTTTTACTTCCATTTTCTAAATAAATTATTCCACAATACTGAAATTTGTTTTTCTTAAGCATCTTTTGCATTGATAAATTTTCTTCATGTGTATCCACTTTTATACTGTACACACCTTTACTTAAACAAATCTGCTCTGTATTTTTGATAATCTGTGATGATAAAGATAATCCTTTATAATTGTTGTCAACAGCGATTCTATGAATAACTGCATATTCATTATCACTAATCCATTGCCCCTCATAAATAGAATCATATGTTTTTTCTCCATCAAAAGAAATTGCTGCAGTAGCAACAATATTATCGCCTTTTAACAGTACATAACCATTTTTATTATTAGTATCATTACGTATTATTTCAACATTAGGATAGTTATTCTGCCATTGGTTTATCCCATGTTTTTTAAAGTATGCTTGTGCCTGCATAATGATACTCATTATGTCATTAGTATCTGTTTCAACTGCTTTTCTAAATTCCATTGCAGTTATCCCATAGTCATTTTTACTATCCATCTCTATTGAAAGCTCTTTTAACCTTAAACTTACTTTTTCTTTATTAGTCATCTACATCCTACCTCCTGGCACACAATAAATTTTATTTTTCCATATACCGCTTTTTTTATATTAATATAATAAGATCAATAAGTAAAGCGTTGTTTTTTCATTTTTAACCACCTAAATAATCATCATGATATTTAAGCTTATATCAACAGTTAGTTTAACAAGAAAAAGGCATACTTTTATAGCAAAAGTATGCCTTTTTCTTTAAATTTTAAATTGTTGAACTATTTCATTCAATTTTTGAGCAAGTTCTGCTTGGCTTTGTGCTGTTAATGCCACTTGCTCTATAGCTTGTGACGTTTCATTAATACTCTCTTTTATTGTACTTGCTTCTTCACTTGAGCTTTGTGAAGACTCAGCCATATTTTGAACTACTTGGCTTACTTGCCCAACCGTTGCTGTAATCTCTTCAGACATAGCTGCTATTTCCTCAGACATTTTACTTACAAAATCTGAATCATTATAATATTGATTTCCTGTTTCTGCATATGCAGTAAATTGTTCATGAACATGTGTATTTATAAACTCTAATAAATCACTACCTGTATCAATACTGCTTTTGAATGCCCCTTGAACCTTAACAATAGTATCTTGAATATTTATTACTGCTTGCGCTGACTGCTCTGCAAGTTTTCTTACCTCATCTGCTACCACTGCGAACCCTTTCCCCTGTTCCCCAGCTCTTGCTGCCTCTATTGCAGCATTTAATGCAAGAAGATTGGTTTGCGATGCTATACCTGCGATAGTATCTGCCATAACTTTTATATTGTCTACTACTTTTCCATCTTCAATTGCTTTTTCCATATTCGTTTGTTTTTGCGTATATAGTTTTTGAGTTACGTTGATAGCCTTTTGACTATTATTTTTAACCTCAGTAGCTCTTTCTTTAAATTTATATGAATTGTTACTTCCTTCCATCGCCTTTGTGGCTAATAACTTAATACTTGAGTCTACTTCTTCAACAGATGCACTTATTTCCTCTGAGGAAGCACTAGCCTCTTGCATACCTGCAGCAATAGTATCCACTGATTCATCTATAATTATTGATTTTGAAGATAATTCTTGAACCGTAGCTGAGAGTTCCTGCGAAGATGCACTTAAATCCTGTGCATTTTCTATAATTACCTTTACTAAACTATTTACATTTTCTTGTGCTGTATTTAAAGCTACAGCTGTTTGCCCAAATTCATCTTTCCTTGTAATATTAATTGGAATTGAGCAATCGTAAGAAGATAACCTATCTGCTAACTCTTTTATTTTTTTTAATGGATTCATTATGTTTTTACTTAATATATATGCCATAAAAATTATAATAAAAAATGCTATAGCTGTATAAATTATTATTGTATATCTAACCTTATTAAACTGAGCTATATTATCTAAATTTGCTTGTGTCGCCGATTGCTGATTTAATACGATACATTTATCTAATTTTTCAAACATAGAAATTCTTACTTGAGCCATTTTAGAATTAAAAAGCTTAACTGCCTCTCCATAGTTTTTAGCTTTTACAAGTTCTATTACCTTAACTTTTTCCTCTCTATATTTTATTAAATCATTTGTAAAATCAGTATAAATTTTATCCTCTTCTATTGATGATGTAGGTAGACTCTCGTATTCCTTTTGAACTTTTATATCTTCATTGGTTAGATTATTTATGTTCTTTATCTGTGCATCTAATTTTGATTCATCTCTTTCAAAAACAATTGTAAGCATATTTCCTCTCATTTCATTGATGTTCCCTTTGATTATTTGAAGATCGTTAATTGATATTAAACTATTACTATATATAAACTTAGAACCATCATTTATTTTTGATGAACTTATTATACCTTGTGCTCCTATTAAAACTATAAAAATACAAATCACTGAAAATACTGATATAAGCTTTTTCTTTACCTTTAAATTTACAAAAAATTTGATACTAACACTTCCCTTCTTTTTTGATAATATATTCTTCGAAATTCTTTTATTATAACAATTTGTTACTTTGTTTTATATTTGAATTTATTATAAATAAGGTTAACATAATTACGTATAATAATAAAACGCTGCAAAAAATTGTAATGAATTTTTTTTCAGCTCGTGTTATAGTAGTATAGTATTACTCATTTTATGACTTCGCAAACATATTTTTTAAAAATTACAAATTATTTGCATTAATCCATTTTACAGTATTTTATGTAAATATATAATCAAATTGTAATAAGTAACATTAAAAGTTTTTATAACAAACTAAAAAAAATTCGTGTAGAAAATAATTTACTTCAAAAATATTTAGCTAAAATAATGGTAAATTGCAAATAGCAAGTTATATGATTTTAAATAGCTAATGAATTTATGATAAATAATTTTTTAGAATAACCTCAAATTCTTATCATATATATAAAAAGCATAGATATAACTATACTATAAATAGTTTCAAATTTAAGGAGATGATTTTATGAAGAGTCAATTATCTGTAAACTTAGGTAATTTACTATTATCTTTATCAGAAGTAGCAGATTTAGCAAATCCCTTGGTTGCGCAACATCAACATAGAACAGCATTTATTGCTCTCGAATTATCCAAAACAGCCAATTTAGGGCCCGAAATTACAGAGAATATTTTCACTGCTGCATTATTGCATGATATTGGTGCCATCTCCGTAGAAGAAAAAATAGCCATTCACAGTTTTCAAAAAATAGATGAAAACATTCATACAATAAGAGGTGAAGTATTATTAGAACAAATACCATGGTTAAGAAAGATTTCAAAGATAGTAAGAAATCATCATAGAAATTGGAATGATTGGAATGATGGTATAGATAATCCAGTAGTTTTTTCTTCTCAGATCATTTTGTTATCTGATTATGTTGAGAGATTAGTAAATAGAAATAAATATATCTTACATCAAGTTAACGATATAATTTCAGAAATAAAAAGATTGTCAGGTACAGTAATACATAAGAATATAGTAACCTATTTTCTTGATTTATCTAAAAGAGAAGAATTTTGGCTAGATTTAACTTCTCCTAGGTTATATTCGTTATTATTGAATCATGGGCAGTTTAAAAACATGCAAATAGAATTAGAAGATGTATCATTAATCTCCAATTTGTATAGAGATCTAATAGATTTTAAGTCGAGATTTACTGCTACTCATACATCAGGTGTATCAGAATGTGCAGTAAAATTATCTGAATTGCTAGGACTAGCAGCATTAGATGTAAAGTCAATGAGGATTGCTGGAAATTTCCATGATATAGGCAAATTAGTAATACCAAACAGTATTCTTGAGAAGCCTGACAAATTAACGGTTGATGAGTTTGCAATTATAAGGTGTCATACGTATCATACATTTAGAACTTTAAATTCAATTGGTGGTTTGGAACGAATAGCTGAGTGGGCAGCTTATCATCATGAAAAATTAGATGGAAGCGGGTACCCATTTCACTTAACTAGTGAAGAAATCGGTACCGGTTCTAGAATAATGGCTGTTGCAGATATATTTACAGCAATATCCGAAAATAGACCTTATAGAAAAGGGATGAATAAAAACGAAATTTATAAGATTATAAAAACACAAGCAAATGAGAATTTATTAGATAAACGGATTGTTGAATTACTATTCGACAACTATGAAGTTATAAATACACAAGTAAAGATAAGACAATCTAAAGCATTAGGTTTTTATGAAACACGTTTTTTATCAATAGTTCATGAGAGTAAGCGTAATATATAAAACATTTTATTACCAATTTTTATATACTATCTTAGAATTTTTTAACTTAAGTTTTAATTTAAGATTTTTAATCACTCTACGCACTCGTGGACGATTATACCGTTGAACTGTAATAGGGTATATATTAAAAAATATATTAAAAACCGTTAACCATATTATATTCTTATATGAATATGCCTTGCAAACATATACAGAAATAAAGAAAATTATAATAGCGATAATTGTGTGTCCAAATTCAGAAGTTCTAGTTCTGTATTCATAATATTCCAATAAAATCAGTGATTTTCTAATAGGATTTTCTTTTTTTCTACTTCTCTCCCAGCCACTAAATACTAGTAATTTTCTAAAAATATGAACACCAATGTACTTATATATTTTTCCTTCCATTTCAATAGGATGACTATCAAAATAAGATGATTTGAGTTCCGGTATTAGTAATGTTTCTACTATGGACATCCAAATCATCAATAAAAGATTAAGCGTAATACTGTATAACAAAGTACCCATGTCAATAAATGGAAATAAAATAAATAAAACTACCCCACACGTTGTCATCCATACACTAATCCATTTTATAAATGTGTTTTTATTTACTCTGATCATGTTGCATTTGCCACCTTTCTTTTATTCGTAAGCAAGTTCTCTTTTATAGTATCACAATACCACCCCTTTGAATCTTTTAAATAATACCCTAGATTAAATATCAACTTTTTTTGCTATACTTGGTAATTATACTTAAACCAGTAGCAACCAGTCTTTTAAACCATATACTATATTTAAATACATTAATAAACAACGAGCTTTCATTTATTAATATAATTTCTTTGAAAAGTTATTTTAATTAAATTATATTATCAATTGATATTATTTTGAAAGGACTGAATAATAATGGATAAGCAAAAAGCCGCAGCATTGTCTATATTTTCTAATACTGCGTTAATATTTTTTAAAGTAATAGTTGGTGTATTAATGGGTTCAGTTAGTGTTATTTCTGAAGCAATCCATTCTTCTATAGATCTTTTAGCAAGCCTTATTGCTTTTTTCTCCATTAAAGTAGCTTCCAAAGCTGAAGATGATGGTCATCCCTTTGGACATGGCAAGTATGAAGATGTGTCCGGCTTCGTCGAGGCTTTATTAATTTTACTTGCTGCCGCGCTTATTATCTATCAAGCCATAAAAAGAATTCTTAAAGGTGGAACTGTAGATAATGTAGGTGCAGGCATATTAGTAATGTTACTCGCTGCTGTAGTTAACTTTTTTATTTCAATGATCCTATTAAAAACAGCAAAAAAAACAGATTCTATAGCGCTAGAAGCTGATGGTATGCATCTTTTAACAGATGTATACACCTCTATTGGAGTATTTCTTGGGCTTGTATTATTAAAAATAACAAATATACCAATTATCGATCCACTTACTGCTATATTTGTTGCATTCCTAATAATTAAGACTTCTATAGACTTAATCAAAAAATCTTTAAATGATTTAGTAGATTCTAAGCTTCCGGATGATGATATTTTAAAGATATTAAACATACTTGACTCTCATCAAGAAATTACTAAATATCATAACTTAAAGACTAGGAAAAGTGGTCCGACCCGCGAAATTAATGTAAATGTGCATGTTGTAGAAAACACCTCACTAGTTGATGCTCATAACCTCTCTGATAAAGTTGAAGAAGAAATAAAAGATATTTTTCCTGGAGGATCCTATGTATTAATTCATATAGAACCAGATACCCCATAAGAAGAAACTAGCTTATCAGTTATGGCATGCTTAACTCTGCCATAACTGTTTGGTCTCTAACTGTTTAGATAGTGCTTTTGCTACCGTAATATTATCTCATCTGCTATAATATAGTATAATATCCTGTAGTGTAAATATATAAAACCTTTAGCTACTGTTATAATTAATCAAACTCCATTAAAATGTAATACACCTAACCCATAAATTAATTAATGTATATAGTGTTATATACATTCTATAAGATTATTTTTTAAAAGGATTATTAATTTTTTCTTTGATTTTATTAGTTATACCATCTTTAACTGATACCAAAAGATCTTGGGGTTCCATTTTTGTTATCTCCCACAAATAAACACTAGATACCTCTATAATTTGATTTACTATGTCAGCATCTTCACTTTTCTGCGCACCATAGTCTAGCATAAGTATTCCCTCTCGCCCTCCACTGCAAGCTATTTCTATTTCAACCTTATTATCATTAACAAATTTCATAAAGATTACTGACATAATATATGATGAAATTCTTTTATAGTACCGTTCTCTCATTAGTACTATTATATTTCTATCACTGTACATATAAGGTTTACCCCTATAAAAATCATCTTGGTGATTATATAAAATGTCACTTATTTTTCTAATATTTTTACCTTCTACAACTAAATTAGCTATCTTCATGAATACCTCCATGTAATTCATATTTTTAAGCCTTTTATCCTCGACTCATTAATTATTATCTATCATAATACTCTACCAACGTATTTGTTTCCTTTTAACTTATAAAAGCATATAAAAATAACCATCTAAATTTAATAGTATGGTTATTTTTATAATCTCATTTTTCAAATTTTCTGGTAAATTAAAAACTTAATACTCTGAAATATTAAAATTATATTTTTTAGCCAATCGAAGAAGTTGTTTTTCATCTGGACTATTTTTCGTTAAAATTAAAGACGTAATTTTTGATGTACCTAGCTTTTTTAATAAATCTTTTCTTAATTTTTCATAATTCATATTATTCACCCTCCTACTTATTCTTTTCTATAGTTTTCATCTTCTATAGTATTAATAAAACCTGGAGTAAAATAACCGTTTTTATTTTTATTATCATTTATATATATTCTATATTAACTTCACTTTTCCCTCTAATATAGCGAAATCATAATTTCATAATTCAACTTATTCTTGCTCAGAACTCCCTGTAATAACTTTACGAAACAAGACGTAAAATAGAAACATTATTAAAATAAATCCAGCGAAAGCAAACATGAACTCAATTGCAAATTTATTTATATTAGTAAATACACCCCTTAATACTGACATCGGCCTAAGTAAATCCCAGCTATTAAATCTCAAAAACCTACCAATATAAACTCCTAATCCGCTGATTAAAGCTACTCCAACAATGATTAAGTAGCTTATTAATTTCGATCTCTTTTGATTTACAAAACGATAAAATCTATTAAGTGATTCCATTCCAATTAGCACTCCATAAATAACTCCTATACCAATAACAAATAGTTTAACCCAATGTATTATATCATTACTATAAATAATTCCATTATTAAATGAATACTGAGCTGCTGCATCATACCACACTAATTTGTCACTAGATATATGGATAACATCAGTAACCATATACACAGAATTAGGAAAAAATATAAGCCAAAGTATTCCAAAAATAATTGCACCTATATATTTGTTTTTTTTATTCTCTAGTATTGATAATTCAATAAAAAACAATGGCAACATAGCAAGAAATATATTCCAAGTAAGCATAAGATATAAAAAACTATGATCATTAATTATCATAAAGAAACAGAGTACACAATATACAAACATAAAAAACAATAAGCCACTATATTTTTTTAAAATTAAATTCATATCCAAATCACCCTTTCTAACCTAATATAATTAATTATACTATTTTCACAATAAATTCTATATACAAATTCAAAATATTTTTAATTAATTAAATTATAAAAAAAATATCGAATAAACAGTTATATTAAACTGTCTATTCGATATTAATAATATTATAAATAAGTTACCTCTAATGGATTTCTGTCCACTAATTTCTTATAACTGTACTTAGGATATCCAACCATAACAGCTGCTGTTATGGTTTTTCCTTCTGGTATATTAAATAATTTAAGCATTGGTGAACCCTTCATAGCTGCGCAATACTCAAAAAAGCCAGCCCAACAAGTTCCAAGCCCTAGTGAAGGAGCAAATAATTCTAGATAAGTCAAAGAAGAAATAGAGTTAGCCCTACCATTTGAAAAACCTTTGTCAGCAGTAGTCATAATTAAGTTTGGCGCACCACGCAAAATTGAATCAACTCCGTCTTCCCTGTATAATCTAATTAATCCTTTTAATGAATCCTTTAGTGGAGATTTTTCAATCATTCGAATAGTAAGTTGAACGGCTTTTTCAACTAATTTTCTGTCCTCAACTACAACGAATGATATACCTTGACTATTACTTCCAGTAGGAGCTAGCCTTGCGATATCAACTAATTTCGTTAATTTTTCTCTTGATACAGATTTATCTTGATAACTTCTTATTGAACGACGCGCTCTTAAAAAATGCTCAGCCTGCTCTTCATTTAGCTTAGGAAAATCTTTTGCATCAATTTGCTCTGCGAGTGGTGTTTTTTTATTATCTATAGCTTCAGTTGGGCATACAGCAACACAATGTCCACAAGCAATACAACTAGTATTTTCTACTTCTTCTGGACCCTTTTCTCCCATCTTTAAAACAAATGATGGACATTCCTTAATACATTGTCCGCATTTAATACATTTTTCTTCATTTACTGTTATAAGACCCATTTTATTTATCCCCTTTAAATTTACTTTACTAATTTTTCAATATCATTTAATGTTTTTAATAATTCTTTTATTCTATCTTTACCAATACCATCCTCAATCTTAATTTGTGCTTCCTTTAATATTGGTATAGCAGCATCAAGAGTCTTTACTCCCTTATCTGTTATAGTTATGCATTTTTTCCTACAGTCCTGTTCTTCTTTCTTAATATCAATATAACCACTCTTTCTAAGTAACTCAACATTTCTCGTTACAGTACTTTGATCCATGCGTAAAATGTTACCAAGCCTCGTAACAGAAATATTTTTATTAAAAGAAATATCCAATAGCAGCAAACATTGAGTACTACGAAGTCCTGTTGGTTGAAGCATTTTATCATAAAACTGAGTAATTGCTCGGGTAGTTTTTCTTAAATTACCACAAGCACAACTTTGCGAATTTTTGTTATCATGTATAATTAAACTACACATAAATTCAACTCCAGTACTATATATGTATATACATATAATATAGTGAAATTGAAGCTATGTCAAGTTTATTGTTACGTGCTCCCCATATAATTTATTTCCGAAAGCAAGCATCCTAAAAAATGGATATGAATTAAACTATATCACTAAGGTACATCAAGTTTTACATATGTGTAGTCACACCTAAAATATAAGATATAATCCAAATTATCCATGCAAATATACTAAAAATATAAAACTTATCAAGTAAATTTTTATATTCTTTTAATACAAGTATTGAACCAATTGCGTTCACTATCATAAGTAACAAAGCAACAAATCCTAATATATCATGTATTCCCGTCTTTACTATACCCCCACCAAGTTCAAACATTATTAAAGTTCCTAATATATCACAGGTTAAACCTATACAAAGTATAACAACGTGCCAAGGAAGTAAAGTTTTTTCTTTGACTTCATTTAAAATAGAAATAGTATAAAATATCAATGCTAAATTTATTAAAATTATTGCGATAACTAACATTTTTCACCCCCCTTTTTTAATTTATAGATGCCATTATATTGCACCATTACTAATATTTATACAATAACATAGTTTTACATGTCAAAACCAAAATAATTGAGTTTGCGGTTTTTGTCTGTTTTTGCAACACGAAAATTAAAGGGTTATTGTGTAAAATTCTAGAATAAATAATGTATGTAAACATTTTAATATGGTGAAAAATAATAATTATATTCATATCTTATTAAAACAATACAAATAAAATTATTTGATTAGGTTGTAGAGAAGCAATTTCAACATCACTAATAAATCTGGAGGAATAGCAGAAGTGAAAAAGATAATGACAATAATAATAACATCATCATTAACATTATTGGTACTCTTAGGTACTAATATTGGAGGAATTTCAAGTAATGACAAAGCATATGCATTAACTAAAAATGATACACTAAAACCCTTAGTTAATCAAACGGATCCTAGCGAATTGTCACAAATTGCTGCAAATAAAGCAAAACAAGAAGAAATCGATAGAATAGCTGCTAAAAAGTCAGATTCATCTAAAGAGATGGGAGAAAAAAAAAGTTCTAAAATAGCGTCAACAGCAAAAATAGCATTATATAGTCTAACTACAGAAGATACAGCTAAACTCTCAGCATTAGGACTTAAACAAACGGCGATTGGAGCAAAGTTATCAACATATTTAAGCTCATCTGCTAACATAGTTAATGTACTAAACAAGGCTATTGAACTACATAGTGGAGATTCATCAAATAATTGTGTGTACTTTTCAAGTGAAGCAATGAGAAGAATAGGTAGAGGAGTTCCAATGTCAATGTGCAATACATTGGATTATATACATTATTTACGTTCTAATGCATGGGTATCCTCATCTAATATTAAAGAGCTTACACCAGGAAGTATTTGTTTTACAGTATCTAATGGGCAAGGTTATCCAACTCATACCTTTGTATTTATGGGGTGGGTTACTGACAGAGATTATACTTCGGCATACGTTGCAGACAACCAAGGCACTTCTGTTCATATAAGAAACATGGGTTCAACTTATGCCACAGACGCTTTTGCATCATTTATGCATACCCCTACTCCACCCACAAAAGTTACTGTATCTTCATCTGGATATAGCAGTATCAAACTTAATTGGAGCGCTGTAGCCGGCGAAACTGGTTATGAAATTTATAGAGCAACATCAAGTACTGGATCATACTCTTTACTATCAAGGACGACTGCCCTTAGTTATAACAATACTGGACTTATAACAAATAAGACTTATTATTATAAAATTAGGACATATAAGGTAGTTGGCTCGGTTAATTTACATAGTAGCTTTTCAGATGTAGACATCTCAAAGCCAATACCATCATTGCCGACGTCATTTAAAGCGACTTCATCTTCATATACCAGTATTAATACTAATTGGAGCACTGTAGCTGGAGCAAATGGATATGAAGTTTACGGTGCAACATCAAGTGATGGTTTATATACCCTACTATCTAGTACTACTGGCAATAATTATAACCATATTGGACTTATAACAAGCAGTACTTATTACTATAAAATTAGGGCATTTAGAATGGTTGGCACTGTAAAAATGTGCAGTATTTTTTCAGATCCTATAAGCGCAATGGCAATACCATCTTCTCCTATATTAAAAACAACTTCCTCTTCAATTAGTAGTATTAATACTACTTGGAGTGCCGTACCCTTGGCAACTGGATATGAAGTTTACAAATCACCATCAAGTAATAGTCCATACACTTTACTATTGGACACCACGGGTATTAGTTTTGAAGATACTGGATTAACAATCAATACTAATTATTACTACAAAGTTAGAGCATATATGGTAATTGACAATTTAAAAGTGTATGGAAATTGTTCATCTGTAATAAGCTCAAAACCAGTACCTGCTGCACCAACAAATGTTAAAGCTGCTAAAACTAGTTCTATAAGTATTCGACTTTCCTGGAATAAAGCTTCAGGTGCAAATGCTTATGAATTATTTAGAGCTACCTCAAGTGGAGGAACCTACACATTTGTATCAAGTATGTCATCTACCTATTATACAAATTCAAGGTTAGCAAAAGGTAAAACTTATTACTACAAAATAAGACCATACTTCACTGTAGGAAAAACAAAAGTATATGGCAATTGGAGTGTTGTAGTACCTGCAAAACTATAGGTTTTATTAACAATAAATATCACTGGTTATATAGATAAAATCAGTAATCATATACATATAATCAGGATAAATATAATTAAAATACAACTTTTCTAATTTATATCAAGCATCTTGTTAAGTGATCTACATATAAGCTATTTCTCAAATCATGAATACTAAAAACCGGATGTGAATTTAATCACATACGGTTTTTTAGTATCCTAATTAATATCTCTACTTTTCACATACACAACATAACCAATTTTTATCTTCCACTAGATCTATTTTTATATTATTGTACCCAGCTTTTTCTAATATTACTTTTAATTCTTCAGGAGTATGTATCTCCATATCTGATATTGCAACAAACTCATCATTTCTTTCTTTAAATCTTTCACTAGAATACATTTCACATATTATAATAAGTTTTCCTGATGGTTTTAAAACTCTTTTTACCTCTTTAAAACTTTCAACAAGATTAGGCCAGAAATAAATAGTTTCTACTGCTGATATAATGTCAAATTTATCATTTTTGAATGGAATTTTTTCTACACTTGCATGTAGAATTTCTACGCTACCCTCTTTAATAAGTTTTTCATTATAGTCTTTTGACCATTTTACACAATCTGTTGAATAATCTATACCAAATGTTTTACCCTCTGTTGCCATTAATGCCATTCTATTTACTGTTCTACCACCACCGCAACCTATATCTAGTATTACATCATTTTTTTTAATATTTATTTTCTCAAATCCCCAATTAGTTAGTTCAAAATGTGCTATATTCATGTCTTCAGCTATTATTTTTCCTATCTCACCAGTTGGCTTTTTACATTGATTTAATCTTTTTGCAATTTCACTCATAATGTTCCACCTTTCTTTATTATCTATAAATATTATAGACATTAATTTTGTTTACAATGATAATGATAATGATAATCAATTGTATGTTAATATATTATAATCTATTTATGTTCATATTACAATTTTTAATATAAATCTCCTTCTGAAATTGTCAATGCATCTTCTTCGAAGCTGTTTCATACACCCAGTGATTTAATATAAATCACATAAATTTAATATAATTGCTTGATAATAACAATACATTTTTTAGTTACAATTTCTATATAACAATAAGTTACATCAAGTTTTAGTTTCTTAATAAATAAAAAGGAGTTGAGAATATTGATAATTTTAGTTTCTAGTGTTTTATACTTTGGATTATCATTTGTCTATTTCTTAACGGTTTAACATAGACAACCTTAGGTGCCACCCACACGGAAAGTGGCATCCAAATATTTTTTTGATTGGCATAAATTTATGATAAGCGTATAGTGTAATATATAATTACAGACAAGTTTTTATTTTATAGTTATATAATTTACGAAAAGAGATGAAAATATGAAAGGTATTTCAAAAAAGCTAAGAACCTAAATGGATTTACTCATATATCAAAAGGAGATATTCTAAACTTCTCGAGAACCAATGGACCATATTCAAATGTTTTAGCAAATTTAAGTGGGACTTGGATAGACAAAAACAATAATAAAAATATTAAAGAATAACGTCTTTACTAGAAATATGACCTATAGAATTGAACTATTATGAAAGGAGTGTTAATCTATTAACAAGCAAAACATATACAAACAATTAAATATATTCTTATATTTTAAATAAATGTATTTTCTTAAGGGGATGAATTCTATATGGATAATGAATTATATTTGAAAGAAACAACTCAAGTATTAACACCTTTTTTAGCAATAGAAGAGGCAACAAGATGTCTTTTATGTCATGATGCACCTTGTAGTAAAGCTTGTCCTGCAGGTACAAATCCTGCTAAATTTATTCGCTCACTTCGTTTTCGTAATCCAAAAGGTGCAGTGGAAACAATAAGAACAAACAATATTCTTGGTGGCATATGTGCTAGGGTCTGCCCTTATGACAAGTATTGTGAAAGTGCTTGTAGCAGATGTGGCATAGACAAACCTATAAAAATAGGTGCTCTTCAGAGATATTTAACTGATTATGAAGAACGTATAAACTTAAAAGTGCTAGATAAAGTTGAAGCTACAAAAGAAAAAATAGCAATTATAGGATCTGGTCCAAGTGGCATTACAGCCGCTGCAGAACTTGCATTAAAAGGATATAAAGTAACAGTATTTGAAAAAAAAGATATATTAGGTGGATGGTTAAGTTATGGAATACCACCTGAGCGTTTACCTCAGCAAATTGTACAAAATGAAATAAACTATATAAAAGAATTAGGTGTAGATTTTAAAACAAATTGCACAATAGGAAAAGATGTTAAAATAGATACTCTTAGATCACACGGTTTTAAAGCCTTCCTACTTTCTTGTGGAAATCAAAATGGAAAAACTATAGACGTTAAAGGCTCACATTTACATGGCGTTGTAAATGGTGTAGATTTTCTTTCAGATGCTAAAACTAAAAATGGTAATATAATCATTGGTAACCATGTAGTAATTATTGGTGGTGGAGACGTTGCTATGGATTGTGCATCCACTGCAAAATTACTTGGCTCCAAAGATGTAAAAATAGTTTATAGAAGAACTATAGAAAAAATGCCTTCAACTGTAGGCGAAAGACAACACGTTCAATCGTTAAATATCCCTATATTTACAGGGTTTAAACCATCAGAAATAATAGGGGAAAATAGTAAAGTTGTTAGTTTTAAAGCAGAAGGAATGTTTGATGCATCCGCATTAGAACTTGTAGCAGATATGGTTATATTTGCAGTTGGACAGGAATCAGAAGATATAAAAACTATTGTCGATGTAAAGGTTAATAAAAAAGGAATAGTTGCTACAGAAAACTGTAGGACAGATGTAGAAGATACATTTGCAGCAGGAGATATTATTTGCGGTGATAAAACAGTTGTACAAGCTGTTGCATCAGGTAAGTTAGTTGCGCATGAAATAGAAAAATATTTAACTTCAAAAAAAGGATCTATGGGAGCAATTAGTCTGTCATCAACTAAGGAGGCATAGAGTTATGAGAAAAAAAGATCTTTCAATAGAATTTTGCGGTGTGAAGTGTGAAAATCCATTTTTCTTAGCATCATCCCCAGTCGGGAATAATTATGAAATGTGTGCGAAAGCGTTAGAAACAGGTTGGGGTGGAATAGTATTTAAAACCTCGGCTATGCAACAAATGAAAGAAGTATCACCACGTTTTGATGCTAATAGAAAAGAAGGTACTCCTTTTATAGGATTTAAAAATATGGAGCAAGTTTCAGAACATTCAGTCCAGCAAAATCTTGCTGATATGAAAAAGCTTAAAGAAAATTATCCAAATAAAGTATTAGTAGCTTCAATAATGGGATCAAACGAGGAAGAATGGACTAAACTTGCACAACTTGTTACTGAAATTGGAGCAGATATTATTGAATGCAATTTTTCATGTCCACAGATGACAAGTCATTCTATGGGCTGTGATGTTGGTCAAAACCCTGCATTAGTTAAAAAATATTCAACGGCAGTAAGAAAAGGAACTCATCTTCCCATACTTGCTAAAATGACTCCTAATATAGGAAATATGACGATCCCAGCAATAGCTGCATTAGAAGGTGGTGCTACAGGCATTGCTGCTATAAATACAATAAAGTGTATTACTGGAGTAGATTTAGATAAAAAAATAGGACTTCCAATAATTAATGGTAAGTCATCTGTATCCGGATATTCAGGCAAAGCTGTTAAACCGATAGCATTAAGATTTATAAATGAACTTGCTAAAGAACCTAAACTTAAGAACGTCCCAATTAGTGGCATTGGTGGAATAGAAACTTGGCAGGATGCACTTGAATTCATAATGCTTGGATCTTCAAATCTACAAGTTACAACTGCTATAATGCAATATGGTTATAGGATAGTTGAAGACATGATAAGTGGAATAGAATACTATATGGACGAAAAGGGTGTGGAAAAACTTTCAGATTTAGTTGGTATTGCACTTGATAACATAGTTCCAGCTGAGAATCTAGATAGAAATTACATAGTATACCCAAACTTTGACCATGAAAAATGTATTGGTTGTGGAAGATGTTACATTTCATGCTTTGATGGAGCTCATCAAGCAATAGAATGGGATGAAAAAAGCAGAACACCATCATTAAATAAAGATAACTGTGTAGGATGCCTCTTATGCTCATTAATTTGCCCAATAGAAGGTTGTATAACAAAAGGAGAAATTAAATTTAAAGATCTAGGTGTAGAAAAAGATCTAATTCTTTAATATGATGCATACAACCACCTCTGGAATTCTAAAAGGGAACCCATTTAAATGAACATTTCTTAAGCAATAAATTATAAGCATAGACATAATTGCTAGAAGTAAACACCAACCAAAAGAGGGTGTAAATTATTTTGTGTATTCTCTTTCTTTAAGCAAAATAATTGAATTATTTAATTATGAAAAACTGTTAATATAGTTTATAGATATTGTTACTTTGTAATTACTT
>NZ_JAHLDV010000049.1 GCF_018861865.1 Clostridium frigoris | reverse complement strand
TACAGGGAATAATATTATTGGTATTATTAATCCAACAAATAATATAAGTTTATATGGAACTCAAAATGGTTATTATAAAATTAAATATAATAACACATGGGGATACATTGCCAAATCATACGTAATTACGTCTGCAACTTCAGCAGTGGTTAGAATCCCGATGGCATCTAGTACATTAGCTAGTACAACCAAAACAGGGGTAGGCAGTACAAAAGTATGGTATTTAAATGTACGTAAAACAGCAGCTACAGGGAATAATATTATTGGTATTATTAATCCAACAAATAATATAAGTTTATATGGAACTCAAAATGGTTATTATAAAATTAAATATAATAACACATGGGGATACATTGCAAAATCATTCGTAATTACTTCAAAGATTACAACACCAGTACCAAGTACAGCTTCTCAAAAAAAATCTATAATAGCAAATGCAGATAAATTAATTGGAATACCTTATATATGGGGTGGTGCAACAACTAGTGGTTTTGATTGTTCAGGACTTGTACAGTATATTTATAAGAGTATCGGTGTTACTTTACCTAGAACAACTTATCAGCAAGCAGGAGAAGGTAGTGCTGTTAGCATAAATAATCTCGAAGTGGGAGACTTAGTTTTTTTTATAGGTAATGCGCATGTAGGAATATATGTTGGAAATAACAAATTTATAGAAGCACGAAAAAGTGGTACACTTGTACATATAGCCGACTTAAGTGGTTATTGGAGAACATCGTTTGTAACGGGAAGAAGAATACTTTAAAAATTAAGATATAATAGAGATCGTAAATAGTAACATAGCTTGTCTGCTTAACTTCCAAACTCTGAAATGGTTCAGATCCTTGGTAGATAAGGAAATGGAATGAAAAATACAAGAAAGTTCTAATGAAATAGTTAAATGAAGGAACTTAGTTTATTATATGAGTATTGGTGTTTTATAAAGATAAATTTGCTGCTTAGAAAGAGATATAAGCTAATAAGTACAGACATTAATATGCAGCTACCCAGAAGATGAATTAATAGAACTGGAATATTTGTCTCACTTAAAAAAGGCGTAACGTCTACATTAGTATATGAAAATCCTAAGACAAAGGAAACTTTTAAGGTAAGTTATAATGCATTTAAATCACGAAAAGCTAGTAAATTAGGGTGTAGAACTGAAGGAAGTAAATATAGGTGGAATTCCATTTCTTCCATCAACAACAGGACTCATGGGAGAGTTTTTAGATAAGCTAATAAATGAATCCTCATACTCAACATTTAAAAGATCACTTGAGCCTATAAGGGATTTTCTATAGAAGGAATGAGGATATTTATTAAAGATGAGGAAATCAGGGTAGAGTGCAATGGGGAATCGTATGGTTTTAGCAGGGTAGAGTTTGATAGGAAACATAGGGAGGTAATGGGGAGGATAATTAAGATAGGGAGGGATGTTCGGAGTTAGGACAGCCTATAAAAATGAGGATGGTAAAGCTTATAAAAAATACAGTTAGATACTTGAATTTTTAAGGGTATTTTATACGAAAAAGTATACGGCTGTGAAGACATGATTTGCGAATAAAATGTAGATAATTAATCTTTAATCATTAACCTACACAAATTAATTAATAATATAATTAATATGGGATTAAGTCGGAATTTAAGGTACAATATAGAGTAGATATAAGAATTAATAGTATAATTGGATAGTTATCAAAAAATTAGTAAATTCACTTCGTTAATAAAAACCCATGAGTGTCGTGAACAAATTGTAATCAATTTGTTTTGCCAATGCATCAGCGAGAGAAAAGGCTGATGTATTGGCTAAAATATAGTTATACATATATATAATTTATTTATTATAAAAATAGTGTAATTTATAAAATATCTAATTTAGAGGTGGTGTATATTGTGAGTATAGCTAAAGTATATCTTAAAAATTTTACGGTTTTTGAAGAAGAAGAGATAGCATTTTCAAATGGGATAAATGTAATTATAGGAGAAAATGGAACAGGTAAGACACATTTATTAAAGTCAATCTATGCAACTTGTGAAATGTCAAAAAAAACAGATACGGATATTGATATTATCAGTAATTATTTTAAAGGGGGATTAAGTAAAGGTGAATTTTTTACAAAGCTTTTAAAGCCCCTAATTTTAAAAGTATATGCTAATGAGTCTAAATTAATTGAGGACAAACAATATCTTATGGGTAAACTTTCATTTAATATCAATAATTCTAAAATAATAGTTGGTGATACTGATGAGGAATGTTCATATGAAATAGGATTTCCAGATAAAGAACAAAAATCAATTTTTATTCCTCCAAAAGAAATGTTGTCACATTCAAAAGGTTTTTTGGCATTAAATAACAAGTATGATATGCCATTTGATAGAACTTATATAGATATTATTACAAATTGCGAATTGCCAGAAACAAGGGAAATGTCACAATTGAATAAAAAATTATTAGCTACTATCTCAAAAGTAATTGATGGAAAAGTAATTTATGAAAATGATACTTTTTATGTAATAAAAACAAATGGATTGAAAATAGAGTTTTCATTAGAAGCTGAGGGGTTTCGTAAATTTGGAGTTTTGTGGAAATTGATAAGAAACGGATTAATTGAAAAAGGAACTATTCTTTTGTGGGATGAACCAGAGGCGAATATTAATCCAGAGTTGATACCAGTTCTTGTAGATATACTTATTGAATTACAAAGAGATGGTGTTCAGGTTTTTGTTGCAACCCATAGTTATAATTTTGCCAAATATTTTGAGATAAAACGAAAAGATTCGGATAGGGTTTTGTATCACAATTTATATAAAACTGGTAAGGGTGTTAAATCACAAAGCGCAGATTATTTTGGAAAGTTAGAAGATAATCCGATTATTGAAGCAGATTCCAAACTTTTAGATGAAATTATCAAAGGTAATTTAGAGGAGTAATTAATGGAGAACAAAGTATTGATAGAAGAAAACAAACAGTATAGATTTGATTTTTCAAATTTAGAATATGTTTTGGAAATACACAATTTAATTAGTAATGTGATGTTAAGTGATGTTGATTTTATAACTGAAACCAATAATGAAGTATTATTTATAGAGTATAAGAATGCAGGAATAAAGGGAGCGTCTAATCCAGATGCTATGCTGAAAAAAACTAAACATGAGGATTTTTATAAACGTATAGCACGTAAATACTATGATAGTCTTTTAATGTTTTGGGCTTGTAAAGGAAATGAAAAAGAATTACCGATTGTATATGTACTTTTAATTGAGCATCCATTAATTGATAAAAAATTAAGGAAAATATTAGAGATGAAAATAGGCAAGCAATTACCTATTAAATTAAAAGGCGAAAAGATCCTACGGGAGGTACTATCAAACTTTAAAGTGTATGATCTTGAAGAATGGAGGAATAACTTTCCACAAATTAAGATTACACCTGTAGTGATGTGTGATTAGTTATAAAGCAACCGAAGAAACAGAAAGCAAATAAAGTTCAGAATCTTAAAGCATCTAATTTCAAATAAAAATGAAATTAGATGCTATTTTTATGGAAAAAATTAAATATTAGTTAATAAATTCCGAATATAATATAGAGTGAAAAATATAATGCCTTTTTAATTGTTTTAAATAATTGCGGATACATGTTTTATGTAATATAAATAATGCAATTATACTTTCGTATAAATAATAAAGTTGTATAATAGATAAAGGAAAGTTTAAACATTTGTTAAAATACTTTCTAATAATATGAAAAGGAGTTGAAATATGAAAATATATAAAACTAATTTATTTAATAAGTTGAAAGAAATGCATTTTTGGAGAAAATTAATAATATCGACAATTGTTATATTTGTTTTAATAGTTGGGGGTATAGCTACTTATTGTTTTGTATTGGTAAAACAAGCAGATGATTTAATATTAAATAAAAATTATGAAAAAGCTATTATAATTTATAAACAAGTAGCAAATATGCCAGAAGTTAAAACTAAAATTTCTAATGCTGAAAAACTACAAGATTCAGAAAATGCTTTTAAGATTGGGATGAAGTATTTTGCTGACAAAGATTATAAAGATTCATCTATATCATTTCGAGGTGTAATTAAAGAAGATAGTGAAAATTATAGAATTTCATTACTAAAAATTTCTGAGGGTGATAAGTTATATATTGTTGCAGGCTTGATTAATAAGGCTCAACAAACTGCTTCTAAACAAGATTACGCAACATCAATTATTTATATGAGCACTGCGTCAAGTATAGATCCAACTAATAAACAGATAAACAAATTACTTGTTAAATATCAGACAAGTGCTAAGGCTAAATTGAAAGCAGAACAAGATGCGTTGGCTAAGGTTAAAGCAGAAGCCGAAGCTAAGGCTCAAGCAGAAGCCAAAGCCAAAGCTAAAGCTAAAGCTATAGTAGTTCAGACAGCTAAGCCAGTGACAAAAGGTAAAGTGACAGTTAAATATCCAGCATATGATTCATCTATCCCAATGTATAAACAACCATGGATTGAAGATCCATGGGTTACGGACCAAATAGAGTGGGCTAAGAAGAATAATTTAAAATAAATAGGTGGTCAATAAACTAAAGATAAACTTAGGAGGATTTAATTATGAAAAAAAATTATATTTTCCCAATAGTGGGAACAGCATTATTATTTTTATATGGTATTGTTGGTATAATAATTCTTATACAACCATCCCAAAGTAGTAGTGAACAAAATGCTATTACAGATACTATAAAGCACCTAAGCGGTTATATGGGTCTTTATTTAATTATAAGCTCTATATCTTTATTTGTATTTTTAACCGTAATTTCAAATATTGCAGAGAATACAGTTGCAATCCGAATGAATTCAGAGAAGTTAGTTCAAAAAGAAATTATTTAAGAGTTGTGGAATTATTTTTTAATATAATGAATATTTTTATGAGAAGTGGACAAACTACTTAATATATTTATCCAATTAGATATATCTTTTCTCTTAAAAGGGCCTATTGATACTAGGCTCTTTATTTTTTTGTGTTTTAATATAAATTATTATAAAAGGTTTGTAAATAAGTTAACGAACCATGAATATGAAACATTTTGATAGCAACCTACCCTACATAATTCTCATAATTATAAGTATCATTCCACATTATATTAAATTCATGTCTATAATCTTTTGCTATCTTTTCATTAGAGATTATTACTAAATTCTCATCATGATTATTAGTCGCTGACCCTGTATAATTATAACTTCCTGTAGTAATAATCTTACTATCTGCTATCGTTACCTTAAGATGCATATAACCATAATGAGTATTTATCTTAACCGGTATTCCTAATAGCTTTAACCTATTTAACTGTTCACCTACCGATGCATAAACACAAGTTTTGCTATCAGTTAAAATACGCACAATAACTCCCCTTTTCTTACTAGATATAATAGCATCAACCACATTAGGTAAAGTTATTGTGTATATCGCTATATCCAACGTATCTACTGATGTGTCTATAACCTTTATCATTTGTTTATCTAAATCTCCTGTTACCCTTGTAAAATAATACTTTATATAAGTAGCTGGTAAAGATGCAGGCTTTGAAGAAGTAATTACATGATGTCCTTCCCATATCACATCAGACTTTATTTCATCATACTCGTCCTGTATTACAGATTTCTCTTGCATCTCTAAATAAGTTTTATTCTTGGACTTCTTTCGCATTCCAAATAAAATTCCTATTAAACCCATTAATACTAACTCCTAATATTGATCACCTATACATACGAAAGAGATAGGAAGTAGATATAATCCACCTCCTATCTTAAATTACTGTTAGTAATGTTGCTATGACTCATTACCAAATAACCTTTAGTTTTATCCATCATCTCTTTAGGTGTACACCCAACAAACAACATAGCTCCTAATATAATATATATTATCTTTTTATGCCAGAGATTGGATAATTAGAACACCGAGGTCCAATAAGATATTAGCAATGTAAAAACTGGAACGTAGTGACTAGTTTCTACTTGTTAACATTGAAAGAAAAAAGATGCAAGTGGAGTATAAAAAACAGTTGGGTAATTATAAAAATATAATAAACAGATTATTTGATGAAGATGATAGTGTAGAAAACGAAGGTAGCTTGAAAGATTATGAGCCACAGGAACCTACAATGCGAGAGGAACCTAAAATTGGTAGAAATGATCTTTGTCCTTGTGGAAGTGGTAAGAAATATAAGAAATAAATTAACGATAAATCCTTATATATCAATGAACTAAGCTAATTACATATTTAAATTATAGTTACAAAATAGCTATAATTAAAAAATTGACCTAATAATTTAAGGATTCTACTGCAAAAACCTAATAGAATAGAAGATAAGAGATAATTTAAGCAATACTAAGATAAAAGATATTATAGATGGATATGATGATATGATTCCAAAGTCCTATCTTAATAAAGTCCCAATTGCTGGAACTGTTTTAAATAGGACTTTGGGAGTATTTAGTGAGCTTGTTTAAGGTTGCCTTAAATCATTTCTAACAGCTGTTTTTTCTTTGCATCAAATTCTTCTTGTGTTATAATTCCAATATCCAATAGTTCCTTAAGTTCTTTTATCTTTTCAATGGGGCTTTTTTCTGATGTTGTTTCTTTTGCTATTATAGAAGGCTCATGTTTTTTTCCTATTCTGTCTCGTACAAGAGTTACAAACTCCATTATATTTTTTGAATGAATCCATTTTACTGTTACCTTATTACCTGTAGCAAAAAATGAAATCTTATGACCCATAAAATCTTTACTTACTTCTATACTTGATATATTTAGATAAGGGAATACTTCCATGTCATAACCAAACATTTTTTTTGCATAGAATATTATTCTTGTTTCTGTAGCCACTAAAACTCCATTTCTTACTGAATCGTTATTCATAATTTTGGCTTGATAGGCACCAAATATATGAGATTCTATTTCTTCTCCATTTTCCAAGTGGGATTTTAATTCTACTAAGTTTTTTTTCTCATTTGCCATCTTTTATCAATCCTCTCATTATCATTAGTACATATAACATTCAAATATTTTCTGTATATAAAGCTATACATATTTATGATACTTTATCAAAGATTATATTACCTGTAACTTGTACCATTTGTCAAGTAACAAGAATATGAATGCATGTCATCGCCAAGGACGGCAGACTATATATAACAAGTGGGTTGCTTCACAATAGGTATTAGTAAGAGTAACTTAAACAGCGATGGTATATGTAATTTATACCATTGCTATTTTTATTGAAACTAAAATGATCTAGAGAGCGTTTATAGTATGTGTATTTCAATAGATTACAAAAGGATCACCAAAGCTGATGTCATTAATTATGTATTATATAAAAAAGTGTTAATAACAGATGATGAGGATATAAAAATAGTTTTTAATATTGGAGATGAAGATATAGATTATGATAATTACTTAAAGGGGCTTGGAGCCGAAAAGCTCACTGTTGAAAACTCTAATTATTATTCTAAAGAGCAGGAAATGCTCGACAAAGATTTAAGAGATTATACTTTAAGTGGTGGCGAACATGAGGAAGTTCTTAAATTACTAAATTTAGTGAAGTATAACCCAAATGCAAGCCTAGAATACGAGGACGATTAGTATCAAATTTAAACGGTCATTTAATTCAATAAGTTTTTGTTAGAGCTTTGGGAAATTAGATAAAAATTCAGTAAAGATAGCGTGACGAAAATAGAATATTCGATGTTGACAATATTTAAGTGGAGTTTTGTTTTGAATTTATTATTAGGGGGAAAACAGATGAGTGAATTAGCAAAAAACAATAAAATGATGCAGGTATTGGATTGGGCTTATGATAAATCCTTAAATGGATTACCAGGAACATTGTCAGCAGAAGAATTAGGAGATTCATATTTAAATAAAAATGGTGGTATTGCTATAAAAGCATGCGATAGCTTAGTAAATTGGCAAGTTGGTAAATGTGCTACATCTGGATTTTTAACTGGATTAGGAGGAATAATAACATTGCCAGTCGCAATTCCTGCTAATATTTCTAGTGTAATATATGTTCAAATGAGAATGATAGCGGCAGTAGCACATATAGGTGGGTATGATATAAATGATGACAAGGTAAAAACTTTAGTATATATGTGTTTAACAGGTAACGCAGCTGTAGATATGGCAAAAGACTGTGGTATAAAAATAGGAGTTAAACTAACACAATCAGCTATACAGAAGATATCTTTTGAAACAATAAAAAGAATAAATAAAGCAGTAGGATTTAGACTAATAACAAAGTTTGGAGAAAAGGGCATATTTAATTTAGGAAAAGCAATTCCAGTTATTGGAGGTATAATAGGTGGCGGAGTTGATTTAGCTTCAACTAAGGTAATAGGAAAAATTTCAAAAAAAGTATTTGTAAATTAAACATGTTATTTTAGCAATATAGATTTGTACTTTTTAAGAAGCTTTTACTAAGTTTTAAAGCTTAATTAACTACATAAAATTTTTAGCAATTTCAGTCGCAAGCTCCTTCAAAAATTTTCTCAGGGTATGTGAGCAAATCATTAATATGAGTCGTTTTGTTAATTAGTGGTGATGTTTAATAGATCAGGAAGACAGCAAAAGCATGCTTGTTATTTTTCATGGAATAATCTAAGAGATAATGCTTAGTAATCTAAGCCGCACAAAAGTAAGAAAGTATAAGTGATTAGAAATATTTTTAGTGAAATAATGCTTAGAAATAAGCCTTACAAAAGTAATTAGGGGTTCTACATATTGAATAATTGCTCGCAGGATCCATCACACCAGTAGCGAGTCATGGATATAAATAGACTTACCTATAGATAAAAAAAAGGCATAAAATAGAACAGTACCAAAATAATTTTAATATTAATTTCATAAAACCTCAAACTTTTCTCGCATTTTCCTTGTATTATTATATTAAGAAATTAATAACAAATAAGGAGGAAAAATCATGTTAGCAAAATCTATAAAGGTTTGTTAGCAATTTCATTTATCCAAGAGGGTGTTATAAACAAGCGTTTAAGGAAGGATTAATTAATGATATAGAAATTTGGAACGATATTTTATTATCAAGAAATTCTACATCTCATATTTATGATGAACAAGATTATGAAAAAATTAAAAATAAGATAATAAATCATTACACAGGTGCCATAGAAGAGCTATTAAGTAACCTTTCAAAAGTTGTAATGTGATATGTATGGAATAGATAAAAAAGTGTAAATATTTAGAGGTCAAATTGTATTTAAAAAGAAGAGCAATTAATTATACAACGGTACGTAAAATTATCAATAGCCATATTTGTTTATTTCATTAAGTTTTTCCTTAGAAATTTGAAAAGCACCTTTAAATCTTTCCTCATCTGGAGTCTCAAAGTATACTTCATCTGGAGAAAGTTTTGTTATGATACTTTTAAATATTTCTATAGATTTATCTGAATCAGAATAGTTTTTTATTATAGTGATGTCAAATATAAATTTTCCTTTAAACCACTTTCTAAATTCCATCATGTTATTTATATACTTTTTAAGTGTATATCCTTCTAGTGGTCTTTGTAATTTTTGAAAATCTTTTTCATTAGTTACTGCAAGTTCACCAACTACTTCATCACACATTTGAAGAATATTTCTATATTCACTATTATTTAAAACGTAGCCGTTAGATAGCAATCTTATTTTAATGTTTCTATTTTTAATTAGTTTAATAACATCCTTAATTTCTGCATTGGCTAATGATTCACCATTTTTAATAACCACAAGTTCTAATTGATTATCATCCAAAAATCTTGAAAGTTTAGTTATAAATTCTTTAGTTCCTTCAAAGTGAAATGTTCTATTAGTTTTAACAATTGTTCTTCCCAAAGGACAAAAAACACAATCAAAACCACAATAATTTTCAGGTAATATATTAATATCTACTGTTTTCAAACCAGTTATTTCGTATATATTTCCAATAGAAAAACTGTTCATTTTAATGCCTCTTTTCTTTAATAAACATTATGACCCATTTCATTTATACTAAAATTATTATAACATATAAAATGGATAACTTTGTTATATTAAATGAAGAAATTTAATAATGCATGCCAATACTTTTAATTAAGTAATGACATGTCTTTTGACTATTCCTCGTAAAAATCAGACTCACCATCAAATTCGATTTCTTCAGTAGGGCACTCTGGTGATTGTAATGAATATAGTTCAGTTGATTCTTGTATTTTACATTCCTCAAGTTTATCTTTTAGTTCTTCAATTTCTTCTGTTTGATCATCAATAAGAGTTAGCATTTGAGTAATCCCATATTTAGCATCAGATGAAAACTCTTTAGCTTCTTTTTCGTCCATAACTATAACTACCTCCAAAGTATTTCATACTTTACTGTGTTAATTAGATATACAATCAGTTGGTAACTTATCATCCCTAAGACCCTTAAATACAGGCTGCCTTAAAGCACCATTTGCAGTTCTCATCATAAATTTTACGATACATACAAGTTGAAGCTCTATCCACACTGCATTATCATTACCAGATGGTAATTCATTAAAAGGTTGTGAACACAATTCACGAGTTGATCTTATTATTTGAAAATCTTCCGTAGAGATTCCCATAGTAACATGCCCTTTATATACCAATTATTTCTCGGAGTATTGACCAAGTAATATGCTAATTACACCATGTTCTTTAAAAATATATCCACATACTACAAAATCATCATCCAGTAGATATTTAATTTTAATCCAATCCTTAGTTTTTTTATCAAGATAATATTTGCTATCTTTTCTTTTGGCCACTATACCTTCTAAATTGTTTTGCCTTGCTAGCTGATAAAATTTTATTCCCTGTTGCGCTATATAACGAGAGATTGCTATTCGTTCATTCTCCTTTAGAACTTTTTCAAGCAATTTTTTACGCTGCATGAGCGGTAAATCTGTAACAGAGTGATCGTCATAGTAGAGAATATCAAAAGCGGTAAAACTAGCGGGAAGTTTAGACGAGGAAAGCTTAATTTTAAAGGTATTAGACAGTAGTGATCGCCGCTGAATCTCATAGAAGTTTGGCACACCATCTTTAATAACAATTAACTCTCCATCTAAAATACATCTTTTATTTACCTGTTTGTGGATATTTGCTAGTTCTGGAACTTTAGTAAGCATCTTAACATTTCTTTTGTTGCGGATATCAGTTATATTTTCATCTAAATATGCAATGCTACGTTCTCCATCTAATTTTAATTCATAGATATAATCGGGGTCGTCAAATGCTTCTTGATTTTCACCAATTAGCATAGGTTTTATGTTTCTACTCTCAAACAGATCCATTATGCACCTTTGGGTGTTTTTTTACGTGGCGCCTTAGTAGCTGGTTCCTGTGCGGTTTTGTTTTGATCAATACTTGCCTTTAATGCGTCCATAAGACTAATTATATTGCTTGGTGCCTCATCCTTAGATGCAACAATATCTTTGCCAGCTATTTTTGTTTCTAGTAACTCACGTAATTTTACCTGGTATTCATCCTTATATGCTGCTGGCTCAAAAGGATTAACCATAGAATTAATTAATGCTTTTGCCATAGTAAGTTCAGCCTCTACTATCTCTGGCTTATTATAGGATTTGGGAAGATCTTTAATTTCATCCTCAAAGTACATTTTTGATATTAATATTCCATCTGCGCGTGGGATGATAGCAAGTAAAGTTTCTTTAGTGCCCATTACAGTTTTTCCAATTGCAATTTTCTGTTCACTCATAAGTGCTGCACGTAGTAATTCAAAAAATTTGATTTATTATAAATTCATTACAAGCTAAATACAATAAGTTTTAAGGTTCTTTTATTTTGGGCTTTAGTTATACTTATAACGGTATTAATGTAATAATAAAACTATATTGTAAAAATAACGTATTTATTATGAGGTATAAAAAATAATAGGGGGGTATATACATATGAATAAAAAAATTATACGTTCAGTTATGGCTGCTGTAATGATAGCAGGATCAACATCTTTCTCAGCTTTTGCGGCAATGCCTACGGGCAGCGTAGTAATAGGTAATAAAGCTTTTGAGTTAACTTATGCCAATAACTTGGCAAATGCTTCTGAGATCACTGCTGCAATAGCTGGTGGTGGATCAGTTTATGTTAAAGATTTTAACGGAGAATGGACTTCTAATATTTCAGGATCAAAAGTAGCTGCAAGCCTTATACCAGCAGTAACTTATAAAAACGCATCAGGTACATCTAATTTTTTTGCTTTTGATGCAGATATAAATACGGTAGCTACATCAGCATCAGTAAGTGCTATTGCGGCTAATCAACTTAAAGCAACATTCAATGGTAAAGTATCAGATACAAGCAAAGTTGCATTTACAGTTAAAAGAGAAGCTACTCCTATGACAATGGTTACTACTTGGAATGACGCTAAAACAGAAGCTACAATGACTTATGAAAATAATTTACCAGAAGATATTTATACAGTCGGTGTAATGAATGGCATTACTAATATGGGATCAAGTACAGTAGCTGTTACAAAACAGAAAGTAGCTAAAATCGAGATAGGTGATACTTTAGCTGTAGATCATCCTACACCTCAAAGTGGAAGTGATGGTGGTGGACTGTGGCCAGGACATGGTCATGTTTCATACAAAGTATTTGATCAATATGGAGTAGATATTACAAAAAATTCATTAGCAAGTAGCTCAAATATAAATTGGACTTGCTCAATAGGTTCTGTTTCTGCTTCAAATGGGTTAATCGACATACAGGCAGCTTATGATGTAGGACTTTTGACACAATATGCAACAACAATTATTACAGCTACTGATTCTGATAGTAATATAAGCCAAAGTGCTACACTTAAAGTTTTAGCTCAAGCATTGCCAGTTACGTCAGTAAATAAAATTAAAAATACAACAAAAAACATAGGTGATAGTTATACATTACCAGTAACAGTAACCGCGACTTTAGTTGATAATACAACTAAAGATTTTGCTGTGACGTGGAATAAAGTGGCAAGTACGAAAGTATCAGGACAATTTACATTTACAGGTACATTAACAATGGTAGATGGAGTTGTTAATACAGAGAATGTAACGGCATTAGCTACACTAATTGTCTCCATGCCTATCCTTGACAAGACAGATATAACGAGAAAATTTGACGAAAATTTTAAGAGCGTTGTATATATGACGATAGGAAAAACTGCTCCTTCGCCAATACTTGAGTCTGATGTTAAAGACATAAAATCAATAGATATGTCTGGTGCTGAAGTGACTAGTTCAAGCGGAATAGAGTATTTTACATCATTAACTGATTTAAATTGTTCAAATAATGGGCTATTAACTCTAGACGTAAGTAAGAATACAGCATTAACTGCATTATCTTGCTGGGGTAACAAGCTAACAAAATTAGATGTAAGTAAAAATGTATCATTAGATATTTTACAGTGCAGTATGAATCAACTAACAACATTAAAGGTAGATTCAGCATTGACTAATTTAAATTGTCAGTATAATAAATTAACAACCTTAGATTTAAGTAAGAATCCAGCCGCAATTTCTTATTCTTGCGATCCTAATGTAAAGGTAATTAGGAATAAAAAATAGTACCCTAATCTTACAATGTTGTAATTAAGGATTAGCAAGGCGATAACTTTCAGTTATCGCCTTGCTAACTATCACAAATCAAAGGGATTGTTACAAATTTGCACAATCTACCTCTTTTGATGATTTACTATACTGTATAAAAATTATATTATGACTATAGACACTCCAACACAAATTTTTTTATATTAAATAAAAAATTTACTAATGGATTCTATAATCAAACTAAAATTTTTAAATTAAAAGGAGATAGATTAATTATGGTAAATTATGAAAGAATTAAAACATTAAAACCTGAAGGAATTGAAAATAAAAAAGCATATTTAATTGGAGGAGGTATCGCTTCATTAGCAGCTGCGCAATACCTAATCCGTGATGGTCATATGGATGGTAAAAATATAACTATTTTAGAACAAAAAAATATTCTCGGTGGTTCTATGGACGGTGCTGGAAATGCAAAAGATGGATATGTTGCACTTGGCGGAAGAGAAATGGAAGAGCATTATGAATGTATGTGGGATTTATTCGGCAAAGTACCATCATTAGAAGAACCTGAACGATATGTTTTAGATGAATTTAGAGAATTAAATAATGCTGATCCTAACTACTCTAATTGTCGTGCTATTGCTAACCGTGGAGAAAAACTTGATTTTTCAACTCTTGGACTAGCTCCAAATCATGTTAAACAACTTACTAAATTATTTCTTGCAACCGAAGATTCTTTAGGTGCAATTACTGTTGAACAATTTTTCGATGCTTCATTCTTGGAAACTGATTTTTGGTTATATTGGAGAAGTATGTTTGCATTTGAAAATTGGCATGCTCTTGTTGAAATGAAACGTTATATGCATCGTTTTATACATCTAATGCCAGGAATGAATAAAATGGAAGGATTAGTTTTCACTAAATATAATCAATACGATTCAATGATTCTTCCACTAAAAAAATTGTTAGAGTCACAAGGAGTAGTATTAGACTTAAATACAAAAGTAACTGATTTAGATATAGATATAACTGCAGATAAAAAAACAGTTACAGGAATTCATTTAACTCGTAATGGAAAAAAAGAAGAACTTATTAAAACTACAGAAAATGATTTAGTATTCTTTACTAATGGATCCATGACTGAAAATGCTACACTTGGAAATATGGACAAAGCGCCTATACTCGATAGAAGCGAAGGTGCATGCTGGAGTCTATGGAAAAATATAGCTAAGAAAGATGCTTCATTCGGAAAACCAGAAGTATTCTGTAGTGATATTGACAAAACTACATGGGAATCATATACAATAACTGCTAAAGGTCCTAAAATGAGAAAACTTATGGAGAAATTTGCGCAAAGAGAGTTCGCTCCACATCAAACTGCAACAGGCGGAATAATAACAATTAAAGACTCAAAGTGGTTATTAAGTGTTACTGTTAACAGACAACCTCAATTTACTAATCAACCTGATGATGTTATAGTTATATGGGCATATGCTTTATTCCCTAACAATGAAGGTGATTTCATTAAAAAGAAAATGAGCGAATGTAATGGTAGAGAATTATTACAAGAACTGTTATATCATTTAGGAATTGATGAAAAAGATATGGATGAATATATTGATACAACAATTGTAATTCCATCTATCATGCCTTATATTACAAGTCAATTTATGCCTCGTGTTAAAGGAGATAGACCAGAAGTTGTACCTGTTGGTAGTACAAACCTTGCATTTATAGGTCAATTTGCAGAAGTTAAAGGTGATTGTGTATTTACTGTTGAATATTCAGTTCGTTCTGCTATTATGGCTGTATATACTTTACTTGGACTTGAAAAAAACCCACCTGAAATATATCCTAGCCAATATGATGTACGTATTGTTGCTAAAGCAGCTAAAGCAATGTATAGTGGAAGACCATTACCTGCTGAAGGAATTATCAAAAAACTATTAAGCAATACAAGTTTGGAAGGCTTAATTTAAGCTTATTTGAAATATAAAGAATAAAAAGCTATGAAATATGAGTTTAAAAACTTAATTTCATAGCTTTTATATATAATGCTATTAAGGCATTTTGAATCCTAGTAAAGCTTTATGGGTATCTCCACTTATTATTTTATTAAGATTCTCAATGATTTGCTCTGGATTATCTATCATATCTTTTCTTATCCATTCAAGCAATAAACCAACAAGAGCAACCTTATAAAAATTCACTACAAATTCCTTTCTTTTTTCAGACACTTCTTTGCCTAAGGTAATTTCATCTACAACATTTAAAACCAGGCTGTACACTGCACTGTATAGGTGAGTTTCTAATTTGTCTCTACCAATGGAGTTATAAGTATTTAGTACCATTTTGCGGTTTGCACTCAAATAATGAAATATTCTCAAGAATCCTTCTTGCCATGTCTTATAGGTTTTATTTTCTTCCATTACATTTGAAACTTCATTTTTAAAAATCCACTCTAAAAGTGCATACATATCTTGAAAGTGATAATAAAATGTACGACGATTTACATTACATACTTTAACAATATTATTTACTGTAATTTTAGCTAAAGGAGTAGTAATCATTAAATTTTTTAATGATTGTGCTAAAGCTTGTTTGGTGATATCTGACATACTTTTTGCCTCCTTTTGTGAAATATACATACATTATATTTTGAATATAATATTTAGTCAATTTTTAATATATTAAAAACTGAAAGCTCCTAGTTTATTTTCACTGATTGCAAGCTTAAAAGCTTTTAGTTAGGAGTTACTGAAGTATATTCCTATTAGGGTTGCGTGACTAATTATCTTTGTTATATAATTATAGTCGATAATACTTGGTAAGATATTTTAGAGGAGTATGAAATTCTAAAATAGAAAATGTGGATAACTTTATAAAAATATTTAAAATATACTAAAGAGTAGAGAGAAAAGGTGATATAAATGAAAGATTATTATGAAATATTAGAACTAACCGCGCAGGCTTCAAAAGAAGATATAAAAAGTGCTTACTTTAAGAGCGTAAGAAAATATCCACCGGATAGATTTGAAGTAGAATTTATAAATATTAGAAAAGCTTACGAAATTTTGAGTAATGAAAAAACTAGAAAACAGTATGATTCAATAAATAATTTAGATTCTGATGTGAAAGAAAATTATAGCTTAGCAATAAGCTATATGGAAGAAGAAAAATTAAACAAAGCGATTAAAATTCTTCAAAAGATGCAGAAAGAAGATTCAAAATCGCTAATAGTAAAAGCATTTCTAGCAGAAGTATATTTAAAAAATAGTAACAGTGGTAAAGCTCTGACGATATATGAAGAATTAACTTCAGAGGAACCGGAAAACTCAGCATTTGCAGGCTATTTAGCTAATGCTTATTTAAACAGAGGTTGGCATAAAAAGGCTATTTTAGCCTACAATAAGGCAATAGAACTTGATAGTGATAATATTTCTTTGTGGCTTGGATTAAGTGAAGCTTATGTAGAAAATAATGAATATATGAATGCTAGGAATGTCTTAGAAAAGTCTTTAGAGGTAGTTACAGGTATAAAGGATAATACAATAATATATCTAGAGTTAATAACTATTGATATGAATTTTGAAATGTTTTCTTCAATACATAAATCTATAGATAAGTTGGCAGAGCTTGCAATAAATAATGATGAAATAAAAGAGAATATAACCTCTACATTATCTGATCTAGCATCTTATTTAATGCAAGTGGAAAGAATGGAAGACGCTAAAAAGATAATACAGAAGGCAACAGAGATAATACCTGAAGATAAAGATGTATTGCTAATTAAAAACGAAATTGAAAACTATATGAGATATATAGATGATTTTCGTAAAATGAAAGAAGATAAAAAAATAAAACAAGAGATTGTTGCTCTTATTGCTTTCAATGTACTTCCAAATAATGAATTAGGGATGCACGATGAAGAAGAAAAAGAAGCAATGACTCATTTTCAGGAGTATATCGTATTAGATAATTATGATAACGACAAAACTTCTCTTAAAAAACTAGAAAAGGATTATCCAGATTTATATGCTTTAAAGGCAGAGTTCTTTAGTAAGTTAATTAATAACATTGAAAGAAAAAAGCTCCAAGTGGAGTATAAAAAGCAGTCGGGTAAATATAAACATATAGCAGACAGATTTTTTGATGAAGAGGGTAGTGAAGCAAGCGAAGATGGCCTAAAATATTATAAGCCACAGGAACCTACAGTACGAGAGGCAGCCAAAGTTGGTAGAAATGATCTTTGTCCTTGTGGTAGTGGTAAGAAATATAAGAAATGCTGTGGAAAATAATTATTACCGTCTATGGGGTGTGGACAACCACCTAAAAATAGGAAACATCAAATGTTTAATTCGCTGAAGTGAATGTAAGAATGATAAGGAAGGCCCATATTTGGACCTTCCTTATCATTCTTATGTTTAGTTGTACTAATAGTATTTATCACTATTAAATAGAAGTAATATATTATAAAAATGAAGCAATTAATTCTAATTTATTGTCGAAAGATCTTAAACATTAAAGTAGTCCTTTAGTTTATTTGGACCCGCAAGTACCGCCTTGTCTATGAACAAAGTTCCATCCTCCTTAGTGTTAATATACCATTTCACAAGTTGTATTTGACCAGAATCAATTTCTATAGCTGTAATACACCTTGGATGAACACAGCTTCCATCATTAAAATACGGAGGCTCACCTACTTCAGGAAACATAGGTCTATGAGTATGTCCTGCAATTAGCATCTGCTTTTTTTCAATTGACCATTTAATAAGCTTTTTTTCTATTGCTTGCTTTTTATGAAAATTTTCAGCTGTTCTGGTTGGATCATTTACTCCAAAAAAATTAAGGGGTTTCCATAAATATCTCACTAAAAATCTGGTTAATCTCCACGTTTTATAATTTATAAAATCGACTTGATGTCCGTGTATTAGAAATATTTTATTCTTAGTAACTGCATGTCTTAAGATTAATCCCTCATGAAGCTTAATGTTTTTAAATAATGGAATATATTTCTTACTTGGCTCATCAAAATAGGTATATAAATTATCTTTTACAAACTTATCGTTTCCTTTTACTATATCATGGTTTCCAAAAATAAGTTTGAGTCTATCCTTATTATAGAATTTTGACAAAAGCCAGAAAACATCACGGTGTTCCAGCTTTATTTCAGATAGTCTTTTATTCTCCCAAAGTTCATCTCCATCCCCAATCTCTATATAAGTGTAATAATTATCATAATAATGAGTTAAGGCAGCAAAATAAATATTCTGATTTTTAGAAAAATCATCTGACCAGTTTCCGTCACCCCTATGGCAATCGCTCATTAAAACAATCTTAGAGGAATCATCAAATTGAATTTCTTCTGCTGATTCAAAGACCTTTGATATACGATTTATTGTGCTCATTTTTTCCTCCTTCTAAGGCAATGAACTTTATATATTCTAAATATATTCTTCAAAGAACGTTCTAAGACTCGTAAAAAAGACATAAATTCAACTTCTGTCAACATTTATTTATTTCAAGTAATTTTTAATCTTCTTATAATATATAAGTAAATTTTTATTAATGCCCATTTTAATAATTTTTTTATATATATCAGGTGCTTGCCTTTGAATTGCTACTATTTTATCCGATAAATTGTCATATGCTTTTGTAATATCCGCATACCTATCACATAACAGTTTGTTTTTCTCTTGTATTATCCTATCAGTTTCAATATAAATATCTTTTTTACCTACAACAATAATTAAAACCTTCCTTAACCCTTCTTTGCCCAATTCCTCTTGAACCATCTTACTTTCTCCATACATTTGAAGCTGTTTTAGTCCTAGCTTCTTTATTTTTTCTAAAGTATTCCTAAAGGTAATTTTTTTCTCTTAAAACTTCAAAGTTAGAAATGTCATAAGGTATTCTCTTCATATAAGCCCACTCTTTCGTTAATTCTATTTATTCAATTTTACTATTTCTATTTAAAATAATATACCCAGTAAGAAAAGTTTAATTTATGTTTTAATAATTGCATCTTTTTTTATTGTATAATTAAGGCAAAACAGAAAAGCTAAATATATAAGTTAGCTATTGTGATAAAATGGTTATAAATAAAAACCATAAAAATAATGGAACACATGGAGTTGATATTATGAACTATAAAGAGGTCCAAGATAAATTGAATGATGATAAATTTAGTCACAAATGTATCTTAGTTAAAGGGAATTCAGCAAGTGGTAAAACAACTCTTGCAATTACTAAATACAGGAATCTAATAGAAAATGAAAATATTAAAAGTTCAAATATATTATGTTTATTTATGAATAAATATCAAAATATAACATGGACCAAAGATATGATTTTCAATACTTCTGGTGAGATTAGAAAAAGCTCTTATTATGGATTTATTAGGAGAGAACTATCTCTTTATTGGCCCTATGTAACTCAGAATTGCAAGGAAATAAAGATTAATATATTAAAGCCAGAGTTCGCATCTTTTGATGCTACCAATTATGCTATGAAAGCGTTAGTTGAGCATTTTAGAAAAGTTAAAGGATATTTTCAAGATATAACGTCAACATCTTCAAAAATAGCATCAGATTTAATTTCTAACATTAATAATGCTGCACTATCATTAGTTCCTTTTGATGAAATAGGAACTAGGCTTTATAATTCATTAGAGGTTAGGGATTTCTTAGTTAAAGAAACATATAATCAATTGGACGAAGTAACTATGTATTATATTTCGAAATTACTCTGTAATGGTGTTTGCGATTATGGACTAGCATTTTATTTATATAATAATTATTTACTTCACGATCCAAGATATAATAGTATAAATAATATTAGATATCTTATAGTAGATGATATAGATGAAGCATCACCTGCAGAGCAAGAATTGATATTTAAGATTATTAATAATGTAGACAGGGCGTATTTGTTTTATAATCCTAAAGGGGGCCTTTGTAGTTACTATGGAGCTAATATTGATTATTTGAAGAGTAAATTAACTATTGGACATCACGAGATTATTTTAGACAATCATTTTTGCTGTGATGATGATTTTATTAACCTTGCCATTGTAATAGATAACAGGGCTCACAATCTCTTTATGGAAGATAAAATAAATGAAGATGTACCAGCTTTTATAGATATGACATCACAACTAAGATCCGAAATGGTCCAGAAGATAATGTTAAAAGTTGAAGAACTTTTAAATCAGGGATTTATGCCAAAGGATATAGCAATAATATGTCCATTTAATGATTTCATTATTTCCTATGAACTTTTGAAAAAAGCAAAGGAATTAAATATATCAGTTATGGAGACTTCTAAAAAGGATAGATTTATAGACAATGAATATCTACACCCGTTAATAGTGCTTGCAGTATTGTGTAACGATTATAAAAGTATCCTTTTAACAAAGGAAGATTATAAAAACTTTTTCTCTTTTATGTTAAGGCTAGATGTTATTCGAGGGTCTTTGCTATATCCTTTTGTAACTGAAAGTGAACTGCAAGATATTAGTCTCGATATTGAAGATAGAGTAGGCAGCGAGGCAGTAGGTAAATATAATGAGTTAAAAGAGTGGATAGAAAATTATAAAGTTAATTTAAGGGAGCACAAGGGTTCCCTTGGCGAATTTTTTAGAAAAGCATTTTCAGAGGTTCTTATAAGGTTACCAAATGTTAAAGAACATATAGAGGACTATATAGGTTTATATGAAATATGTGAAGGTTTCATAAATACTTTAGATAAACTAGAATTTAAAGGGAAATCTTCAGAGGAGAGATTTATAGAATTTATTCGAGGTGAAGGAAGTGGATTTTATTCTATGAATCAGATTCAGGGAATGTTATTACAAGATAATAGTATAGTATTAACATCTCCTTATACCTATTTGACATCTAATTTAAGCAGTAAGGTTCAGATATGGACAGATATTAACAGCAATATGTGGTCTCCTAGAAATGTCCACGAATTATCAAATTCTTATGTATTAAAGAGTAATCGGAATAGTGAAGAGATGTATACCGAAAGGGAAGAAAATAATAATGTTTATGGAATTCTAATGTCTGTGGTTAATTGTTTATTAAGAAAATGTAGTGGTGAATTATATATATATGGCAGTGAATATTCTTTAAGTGGGTTTGAGCAAGAAAGTAAATTTGCAAATATTCTTATAGACATATTAAGTGAGAGAGGTGAAACCATTGATAGAGGAGATAAATAAAGCGACAGAGTCGATGGGTACAGCAACGAAGTTGATGAGTACAGCAACGAAGTTGATGAGTACAGCAACGAAGTTGATGAGTAATGAAGTTAAAAAAATAGTTTATAGGGATGATCAGTTGCCTATAATGCAGTATCGAGGAGGAAGTATGGCAGTTCCAGCAGTTCCAGGAGCGGGAAAGACTTTCATAATATGTAATCTAGTATGTGAAATTATAAAGGATAAGGTCCATAAACCTGGTAAAATACTTATTGTAACTTTTATGAATAGTGCAGTTAACAACTTTAAACATAGAATCTCGATGGTGCTACAAAATAAGGGCATAAACGCAAGTAATGATTATGAAGTCATGACCATCCATAGTTTGGCACTAAAAATTTTAAAAGATAGACCAGATGTAATGGGGGTTAATGAGGAATTTAAAATATTGGATGATGTTAATAAAAGTTTATATTTAAATAATTGTATTTCAATGTGGCGAAGGAAGGGCGGAGAGGGCATATTTAAGAGCATGATATTGGATAAATCCTTAAATAAATACTCAGGGAAACAAGATAAATGGTGGAATGATTTTTTTACAACAGTTGATACGATTATTGGTGAATTAAAGATAAATGACATTTCTCCTGAAAAATTAAAAGAAAATATAAAATCATTAGATAATAATAGTATCTTAGTACATATATCTGAAATTTATGATACTTATAGTAAAATTTTAAAAAGTGAGGGGTATATAGATTACAATGATTTGCTAATTCTTGCGTATAAACTTTTAAAAACTGATGATACAGTTAGAGAAAAATTACAAAAGAAATATACCTTTGTCTTTGAAGATGAATGCCAAGACTCTAATTTAATTGAAGGAAAAATATTAAGCTTAATTTCAAAGAAAAGTGGTAATTTAGTAAGGGTGGGGGATGTTAATCAAAGTATAACAGGAACATTTACAGCGTCTGATCCTAAATTTTTTAGGGAGTTTTGTGGTAAGGCAAATAATGCTTTTAAAATGTTCATGGCAGGACGTAGTACAAATCATATTATTGATTTAGCAAATGAATTAGTTGAGTTTACAAACAATAAGCATGGAGAAGAAAAATGTAGAAATGCATTAGTAGATCAAAAGATTAAAAGTTTGGATGATGAAGTTGAAACCGGCCAAGATAACTATGGGATAAGCACTATGGTTTGTAATTCAAGAGAAGAAGAAACTAAAAAAGCAGTTCGCGTGGCTATGAAATTTAAAGAAAAATTTCCAGGCAAAACCTGTGCAATACTAGTTCCTTTTAATAATCAAGTTAGAGAAATAGCAGATATGCTTAGATCTTATAATGTTGAGTGTGATGAGTTATCAAATAAATCAGATAAAAAAATTAAAGTTACAAGTACACTAGGATATATACTGAAATTCATTTCAAATCCACAGGATAGTGTCATATTTACAGATTTAATTAAGAATGTATTTTGCGAGGAACATAATGAAGAAAGTGAAAAATTGTTTGGCTTTATTTGTAGTTATGATGTTGAAAAGCTGATGTACCCTAGTTGCGGTACTATAAATGAACTGGATATTCCAGGAGAAATATTAAACTCTAAGGTGTATAAGCAATTGATAAGTTCCATGGATTTAATTAAAAGGATATTTAAATATCCTCAGACACATTTTGATAGACTAATTTTATATATTAGCGATGTTCTAAATTTTACGCTTGAAAATAGAGCAATGTCAGAGGCGGTTGCCTCATATGTTAGATTTGAGTCTATTGAAAATAGTGAATTTTCCTTAGCTTATGTAGCAGAGCAATTGCTAGATGGAAAGAATAGTATACTCGATTATATATCAGGTATAATATACGATTTAGAGGGGTATGAACCATCCCCTGATAGAGTAACAGTATCAACTTGTCACAAAGCCAAAGGATTAGAATGGGATTGTGTATTAATATTAAATATTACATCTTATCAGTACCCTTATATGACAACTGATAAATTTAAAGACTATTATTATTTAAAGGATGAATTTAAAAATCCAACAGTTATCTGCAGGGCTGAAATTGCTAAAATTCTAGGTAATAATATTTGCGAAGATCCATTAAAAGAAGCTAAAATACAAATAATAAATGAAAAAATAAGGCTTTTATATGTAGGGATAACAAGGGCCAAGGAATATTTAATCTTAATGGCAACGCAGTCTAATGAAGGAAAATGGAATGAAGATAAACCATCAAAGTATTTTTATGTTCTTCAAGATTACATAAATAGCCAAAGGGGTGTTTTATAGATGTTAGACATTAGAAAATTAAATCATGTCTACTATAGTCAAAATCTTTTAAATACTTTTGATAAATGTCCTTTTAGATTTAAAATAAAATATTTGGATAATATCAGATGGAAAAAAGATTCAATAAATGATGAGGATTATTATGAGAATATGAACATGGGACTGGATTTTCATCTCATAGCTCAAAGATATTTTTCAAATATTCCTGTGGTCATAAATGAGAGTAATACTGAATTGCTCGAATTTACAAAGTCACTTCGAGAAAAATTTACTATTATAGATGAAAATATATATTTGCCCGAATATGAAATTAAAATGAGGAAAGATAATATTAGGATTCAAGCAAAGTATGATTTAATAATTATTAAGCCAAATAATAAAATAGAAATATGGGACTGGAAGACAGAAAATAGGAAGCTTGATTATAGTGAAGTAAGTAAAAGAATGCAAGCTATTGTCTATATGTATATATTAGGAGAAAGGTCTTTTGAAATATTTGATAGAGAGATATCATTTGAAGATATAAGTATGAGCTTTTGGCAACCTCAGTTTAAAGAGGATATCATCACTATTAATTATTCAAAGAGCATGCATAGAATATATGAAGAAAAAATCAGGTCGATAACAAGCAGGCTTAACAATTATGATTTTAGTTTGGATTTCAATATTGAATTGTATAGAAAGAAGTGTAGGTATTGTGAATTTGCTGGTGATACTCAGGTATGTGACGCTTTTGTGTAACGATTAGACGATTCAATGATGAGAATTAATTTATGATTATTTTATGAATGGAGGGAAATATTTTGAAAATCACTGATATTGAAATAGGATATATTTCTGTGCCTTTAAAAAGACCTTTTAAAACTGCAATAAGAACAGTAACTTCTGTAGAAGATATTATAGTTATGATTAAAACAGATTCAATTAGCGTTGGTTATGGCGAGGCTCCACCTACTGGTGTAATAACTGGCGACACTAGAGGTGCTATCATTTCTGCTATTAATGATCATATTAAAAAGGCAATTATAGGGATGGACATAGAAAATTTCGAGGAAATTATGATCAAGTTAAACAAGTGTATTGTTAAAAATACTAGTGCCAAAGCCGCTATAGATATGGCTCTTTATGATCTTTATGGCAAGCTCTATAAAGCACCATTATATAAGTTGCTTGGCGGTTATAGAAATGAACTTATAACTGATATTACTATAAGTGTAAATGACCAAGATGTGATGGCTAACGATAGCCTTAGCGCAATTGGACTTGGCTATAAAACACTAAAAATAAAAGTAGGTACAGATTCGACCTCAGATATAAAAAGGTTAAAAGCTATAAGAAAAATTGTTGGCCCGGGCGTGAATATTAGAATTGATGCAAATCAAGGCTGGAAACCTAAAGAAGCTGTTTTGACACTTCGAAAAATGGAGGATGCTGGACTAGATATTGAATTTGTTGAACAACCTGTTAAGGCCCATGATATAGAAGGCTTAAAGTTTGTTACTGATAATATTTCTATACCAGTTATGGCCGATGAAAGTGTTTTTTCTCCTATGGATGCTCTTAAAATTATGCAGATTCGTGCGGCTGATCTCATCAATATAAAGCTTATGAAGACTGGTGGAATTTACAATGCATTAAAGATATGCTCAATAGCAGAGGTTTATGGCGTTGAATGTATGATGGGCTGCATGTTAGAAGCAAAAATCAGTGTTACAGCAGCTGCACATCTTGCGGCCGCCAAAAGCATTATAACAAAAATAGATTTGGATGGTCCATTACTCTGTAGCATCGATCCCATTATAGGTGGCTCAATTTTTAATGAAAGCCTAATAAAGTTTTCGAATGCACCTGGCCTTGGAATTAGTGGAATATTGGAGATAAGTGAGTATTAAATTGGCTTATCAGTTATGATAAGCCAATGGGGCCTGTAAATAATTTTGTGTAAACAGAATAAAATGTACTCTTTCTTGGCAATAATTGAGATAAGTAATTATCAAAGATTGTAAGGAGGAGTATTTTTATGTCCAACATT
>NZ_JAHLDV010000048.1 GCF_018861865.1 Clostridium frigoris | reverse complement strand
GTAGGTGTATTAAACTTACCCAAAATTATAATTCAAACAAAGTAAAGCACCAACAATTCGTTGGTGCTAATGTTTCACTTAATTTGGGACATTTTCAAAAATGATTGACAGAATAACAGATGTTGTAAAGTACAATTTTGTAATAACCAATACAGGGAATACAGTGTTACAAAATATGTCTTTCATAGATGCTATTCAAACTGAATCATCATTTAATACAGGTTCTGTGTTTGTAAATGGAATTAATCAGCCGCTATTTAACCCGAATTCTGGTTTTTTATTAAGTGATATAGGAATTGGTCAATTTACAACAATAGAATTTACAGTTACGGTAAACTCAATACCAACTAGTGGAACCCTTTTAAATACAGGTTCTGTAACATTCTCATACTATGTTGATCCATTAGGTTCACCAACAACAAAAACAATAACTTCTAATCAAACCACAGTTAACATTAATGATACTATTGTTTCTGCTACTAAGGCAGTAGATAAAACTATAGCCAAAATCGGAGATATATTAAATTACTCTTTTATCCTTAGAAATGAAGGCAATACACCTGCCTTAAGTGTATTTTTTACAGATTTACTAAACAGTAATATCTTATTTAATGCAGGTTCAGTAATTATTAACGGAACTCCGAGCCCACTTTCTAATCCAAACCTAGGATTTTCATTACCTGAATTAGCGGCACTTGGAACTACTACAGTTTCTTTTAACGCAATGGTTCTAACAAGGCCAACAAATAACGTTGTACCCAATTTTGCAACTATAGACTATCAATATAGAATCGATCCACAACAACCATTAATTCCAGTAAGCATAACTACCAATACTGTTTTAACATTTATTGCTACTGGTGAAATTACTGTTACAAAATCTGCAAATAAAATATATTCAACTGTTAACGACACCATAGTGTATACAGTTAGTATAAAAAATACAGGTTCTGTTAATGCAACAAATATGAGTTTTAAAGATTTAGTTCCAGGTAGTACTTCATTTATTTCTGGATCAGTATTAGTAAATGGTGTGATACAAAACACTTACGATCCAAATGTAGGGTTCCCATTACCTGATCTGATTCCAAATGCAATAAACCTAGTTAGTTTTGCTATTAAGGTAGATTCATTGCCAACAAGTGGAACTATCATTAACACTGCTGCAGTAACTTTTAGTTATAAGCTTACACCAACAGATCCGACAGTAACTATCACTACAAACTCTAACAGTGTAACTACCTTCATTAATTTAGGAAAGCTTGTTATAACTAAATCTGTTGATAAAGCTTATGCGACCCTTGAAAATATATTGGCTTATACTATAACACTTCAGAATGTAGGTAGTGTGCCAACTTCAAATATTTTCTTCCAAGATATTATACAGGCAAATGCATTATTTAATAGCGGATCTGTGGTTATAAATGGTGTAAGTAGTCCAACGTTAAATCCTAACACGGGATTTAGCCTTGCAGATATAGCAGAAGCTATAATAACTACTGTTTCATTTACTGTAACAGTAAAATCTGTTCCGTTAAATTCAATTATTTATAACACTGCAAATGCAAATTATAGTTACTATATTGATCCTAGCGACCCATTAATAAATGTATCAGACCAAAGTAACACTGTTGCAACCCAAATAAATTTAGGTAAGCTCACAGTTACTAAAGCAGTAAGTTTAGCCTATGCAACGCCTGGTGATACTTTAGATTATACTGTTAATGTAGTAAATTCAGGAAATGTTACTGCGACATCAGTAAACTTCAGAGATGTTATTCCTACGGGAGCAACCTTTGTAACAGATTCTGTTACAATAAACGGTGTTATTCAGCCAGGCTTAGATCCATTTAATTCTTTTACTTTAGGTACAATAAGTGCTGGTGACTCTGCTATAGTTGGATTTAAAGCTATTGTAACATCTGTTCCAGTTCCATCATTAATTTCAAATATAGCAAATATAACTTTCACTTACAGAATTAATCCAGCAGGACCTGACATTATTAATCAAACTAATAGTAATGTTGCAACTACCCAGATAAATTTGGGACAATTGACACTTACTAAATCAGTAGATAAAACCTATGCCACATTAAATGATATATTAACCTATACTGTGGTTGTAGCTAATACCGGAAATGTTGATGCGCTTAATGCAGTATTTTTAGATAATCTACAATCAGATGTAACATTTAACACAGGTTCAGTAACTATAAATGGTCAAAGTTATGTGGACTATGACCCTAATGTAGGTTTCAATCTAGGAACAATCCCTACTTTGGGAAGTCTAATAGTATCATTTAAGGTAACGGTAACAACGGTGCCTACGCAGATTACGGTACTAAATTATGCTATTACAACCTTCAACTACAAGATTGATCCAAATGGTCAAGATTATACTAAATCAACACGATCAAATACAGTTTTAACCTATATAAGATTTGCTAGTTTAAAATTAGCAAAAACAGTTGACTTAACCTATGCAACAATAGGAAATACCTTAAACTATATAGTCGTTGTTACAAGTACTGGTAATACAGCTGTAAATCAACTATTTTTTATTGATATATTATCAAATGGAGCAACATTTAACACTGGTACAGTAATTGTTGATGACATTCCTAGACCAACTTTTGATCCAATAGTTGGATTTAATCTTCCAGACTTAATTTCAGGAAATACCTCAACAATTAAATTTACAGCCACAGTAATATCATTACCAGTACCGCCTGTGGTTACAAACTATGCTACAGCTAATGGCGTTTATAAAATTGACCCAGCAGGGCCTAATTATCAAATAAGTGCTACTTCAAATACTACTTCCACTTCAGTAAATGTAGGTAATATATCTATAGTTAAATCTGTAAATAAATTATATGCGAATGTATTAGACACTTTGACTTATACGAATACAATAACTAATACTGGAAACGTTACTGCATCTAATGTAATATTTACTGATAACCTACAGCAGGAAATATCATTTGTTGGAGGTACTGTAAGGATTAATGGTGTAGTGAATCCTCTACTTGATCCTACAGTAGGTATTCCTCTAAATAATTTAGGACCAGCTCAGGTAGTTATAGTAGAATTTGATGTAAGAATAGATTCGCTACCATTGCCACCACTAGTTTCAAATACTTCACAAGTACAGTTTAGCTACAATATTGATCCGAATGGTTCTATTATAACAAAAACTAATTTCTCAAATACAGTAACAACTAATGTTGTATTAGGTCAGCTTACAGCTACTAAACTTGTAGATAAATCTATTGCTACATTAGGAGATGTACTAACGTTTACAATTAATACGATTAATACAGGTAATGCTATTGCTAGTAATGTTATGTTTTATGATACACCTTCTGTAGGTGCAACATTTAATCCTGGCTCAGTATTGGTAAATGGCGTACCTCAAATTAATTTTAACCCAACGGTGGGCTTTAGCCTTGGAGATATTGGTGTAGGTAGGGTGGTAAATGTTATATTTACTGCAACTGTGACTTCAGTTCCGGTAAGCAGTAAAGTTACTAATCAAGCCACTTTAACTTTTAAGTATCTTGTAGATCCTAAAGAACCTCCTTTTAGTAAAACCACATTCTCAAACGTTACCACTACGAATATTGCTCTTGGTAAGTTAAGTGTAACCAAAGCAGTTGATAAGGCGTTCGCAACTATTGGTGAAAACCTCACTTATACTATTGTAATCACAAATATTGGTAATGTAGATGCTACTAATGTAATTTTCTTAGACCCTACACCTGCAAATGTTGTGTTTGTAATTGGCTCAGTAACTGTAAATGGAACACCTCAGCCAACCTTCAATCCAGCAGCAGGATTTCCTCTAAATACAATTAAACCAGGTGAAATAGTAACGGTGGTTTATAGAGTACAAGTAATAATTTAATATAAAATCATAATGGCTAACATCAATATACTTTGGTGTTAGCCATTTTATTAAATTGCATTTGCGAACAAATATATTCTTATTGAATAAAATAATATAAAATATCATTTTTAAATTACTTAAAAGAGGATGTTAGATTAAGATGATAAGCAAAGATAATATTTATTTTGAAGTTATAAAACAATTGGATTATAAAGAAGAAAAAGAAAATGAGAAGGTAAAATTTTTTACAGACTTTAATGTAAAACGAAGTATCTATACTCCTTCTAATAATTGCAAACCAATCATTATCAGTAATTCCAATGCTTGTCTTGACATAAATAGCTGCAAGTTAATAGATACAATAAAAGGAACATCCCTTGAGGGTCAACATTTATCTAGTAAAAAACTTCTGATTTTGGGTAATGTAATATTTACTTTGTATTTTTCTATACCATATATATGTGACCATTTATTTCATATTGATGAAATTGTTCCATTTTCAGCTTTCATAATAGTACCAGCTAGTACTAAAGAAGATGGTATATTTAGATTTAAATATATGATTGAAGATGTTACCTCCACTCTCCTTTGTAAACACAAGTTATTTTTTAATGCTTCCCTTTTCATACAGTATTTGGATGATTGTTAGGTAAGGCTAAAAGATATGGAAGTAACAAATCAATGCAGAGTGGATTTTAATTATAGGCCAATACCTCAAGGACCGGTAATAAGTAATACTATCTTCAGTAATACTGTTAAAACAATAATTATAGAAAAGTTAGTTATTGCAGTAAAGAAAGTAGATAAACCTAATGCCTGCATATTTGATATTCTTACGTACACTGTTTGTTTAAAAAATAAAAGTATGTATTATGTTTCTAATATTTTCTTTCAAGATATTGTTCCTTGTGGAGTAAAATTTATATGTGGTTCTGTAAAAGTGAACTGGATTAAAAATAAGAAAGCAGACCCAAATAAAGGATTTTATATAGGAACATTAAAACCATTTTCTAAATGTTTTGTTTCATTCAAAGTTGTAGTTTTACCATTAACATTAAAGTTAGTATTAAAAAATCGTGCTTTTATAACTTATGATTATGTTTATAATTTAGAAAAACCTCCAATAAGGGTCACCATAAAAACAAATATGACCTATACCACTGTTAAAAATATATTGTTCAAACAGATTAATATTTCAAATAAATTTGGAATTCAGAATCCTTACATTTGTCTTAATAATTTAATAAAGATTTCTACTAAAGTAAATATAATTAAAACAAAGTTTGTAGACACGCCTATGGGAATTTCAGAAGAAGGCGCCTATTTAACAGGTTCCAAAATATTAATTATAGGCTCTGTAAAATATAGTATAACCTATCTTGATAGAGAATTTTCTAGAATTTGTAGTGAAAAATTTATTAAAGGCTTTTCAACATCAATAGTTGTTCCGAAGCTCATTTGCTACTCTGCAAAGCCTGAATTTAATATAATCAAAGAAAGCAAATTAAATACGCCTCTAAAGGATAAGCGTTTTGAGGTAGATACTACACTCCTTATATTCTTAATATAGATAGAAAATTTTATATAGGTACTAATTTTATTGCATAAGAATACAATATACTGTAATTCTTATAATAAAACTAAGGAAGTGTTTTTTATGGCAATAACTCCTGCTGATTTTAACGTAAGCATATCGCCCTCACCAATAAGTGTGACGGTGGGATTTACTCGCAATGTAAATTTATCTTTTTCAAATACAAGCCTCACTGAGAGAGGTTATAACCTAAAAGCAACACTTACTCTACCTGATGGGGTTTCTTATGCAGGTGGCGCTATACCTCCAACTTCAATTGTAGACGGACCGGGAGGCACTCTTATTCTTACTTGGATAAATATAAAAGATTTGGCACCCAATGAAATTGGATACCAACTTGGTGTTATTCTAAAAGCAGATGAATTCTTTAGGGATACTGGACTACCAGTTCCTTTTGATGTACCGCTTACAAGTGTTGACCTTATAGGAACAGTAGATACTCTCCCAAGAGGGAATGATGATCCTGGTAATGTTGAAATAAGTAAAACTGATTCATCTACATTTATACCACTTAGATACACTCTTACAAAAGCTGCTCCGGGGAAAATGCCAAAAGGGGCTGGACTCTTAAGTCCGGCTACAGCACCTCTTTGGCCATATCAATATACTTTAACCGTGGAGAATAATAGCCGTGAGCCATCAACAGTTACTTTAATTGATGACCTTGCAAATGGAGTGAGATATCTTAACGCTCTTTTGGTAACTGGACCAGATAGTGCTTTACTATCCTTCCCTACAGTAACTATTCCATCGGTAGGCCCAGGATGTCAGGATTTCGTAACTATTGACTGGGGAACTGTTGTATTGTCAACATTTAGTGTAAATACAATTGTATTTACTGCTGCAATATGGGATAACTATACAATAGGTTGTGCTGAAAACAGCGGTGCGAAAATTCGTCATATGGCACCAATGCAAAATGTTGCTACATTAACTGGATTATCTGGACCAGTTCAGGGAATAACTGTGACAAGCGCTATGGATATAACAATAGATAAAAGCGCAGTACCGTCACCAATTACAGATGTTAATGTGACCAATAATTATACCTTGACATATAGAGTAAACCAATATGATAACGTAGGAAATGTTATTATAACAGATACAATAAGTAATGCTCAGGAGTATGATGTAGGCTCTGCATCTTTAATACCAGTTAATCCTAATCCACCAATAAATATTGATGGAACAACAACATTAACGTGGAACTTAGGACTGCTTACTACAGGTACAACAGGTAGTATTACTTTTGATACTACAACAAGCACCAATTACTATTTACATGATCCTGTGGTTGCTGCAGATGGCATAAGCAACAGTGTTATTATTAATGGAATAAATCAGACAACTATAACACCTACGCCTGATAGTTCTAGTGTAAGGTTAGAAATAGTAGTTTCAAGTATTACAAAAGAAATAATTAACTACTTCTATAAGGATGGAACCCCTAAAACAAGTGATGTTGTTGCTCCCGGAGATGGGGTTGAGTTTAAAATCACTTATAGTGCTGTAGGAATAACTGCAGAGCAACGAGATATTCAAGTAGATGAATATGCACCACCGAATATGGGACCTTTGACCGCTGCGCTTCCCGTAACTTATGGTGGAACTCTTGGAACTTCATTTATTCCTGTTACTGTAGCACCAAATGGTCTAAGGTGGTTTTTAGGAACAGTACCTGGCAACACCTTGTGGACAGCTAATTTTATCATTCCAGTAGCCAATATTGATTTTGTAGGAGTAAATAACAACCTTGCAAAACTTGCAGGTATAAATACGCAAGGCCTTTCATATAGCAGCCGAGACCAAGTGGAAGTAAAATTTGGTCAGCCTAATATAAACTTTGTCAAAACAGTTACTGGACCGGATGTGAACGCTATAAAGGCGGGTGAAAATTATACCTATTCTGTTACGATTTCAAATCCTCAAAATTTAGCAGGGGATGTAACAGATGCCTTTGAGATGGATTTAACAGATGTAATACCTACAGGACTTATTTACACAGGAACCTCTAGTGTTACAGGTACAGGTACTCATTCCATTCCAGTATTTGCTGGACAAAATGTATCCATGACAATTAATAAACTTGCCCCTGGACAGAGTTTAACTTTAAACTATACTGTTTTAGTATCACCAACGGTTGTTAGCGGACAAAGCTATATTAATAATGCAGTGCTTCAAAGACCATATTCACAGCCAGATAGATCTTATCAGTTTCCAGGAGCACCGTTTACAGCATCAACAACTTTAAAGGCTCTAGGAATTACCATGACAAAGCTTGTAGCGCCTATTTTAGCGAAAATAGGGGATATAGTTACTTATATACTCGAGGCTACAGTTCCGCTTGGAACTACTGCTTTTAAGGTGAAAGTAACAGACAACTTTCCTGTAGCCACCCAAAGTTTTATAGCAGGCAGTGCTACTAAAGATGGACTACTAATAGTACCAACAGTATTAGGAGGACTAGTAACATTTCCAACTATTCCTTTTGTAGATGCAACAGCAACAGCTGTGACTATACTTTATTCTTTTGATGTTAGGGTTGTAAATGGGACTCATGTTCCAGATTTTATTGAAAATCAAACTGATAATGCAACAGTAGCATGGGACATTGACAATATTGGAACTCCAGCTGTTTCATTTAGTACCTCAGCGATCCTTGAAGTAAGAACACCTAACCTTACTGGTAGGAAAGAGCAAAGAAATGTGACAACTGGAGGGGCTTTTACAACAACAAATGTAAGCTATAATGTAGGAAATGTTATACAGTACAGAATTACGATAACGAACACTGGAGCTGAATCAGCATTTAACTCAGTAATAACAGATGTATTAAATCCACTTTTATCATTTAATGCGGGTTCTATTATTACAACCAATGGTTCAGCCTCTGCACTAGTCAATACCATAACCTGGAATATACCTGTTATTGCTGCAGGCGCCAGCGATACTATTACTTTTACTGTAACCACACTTAGTGGAGTAGGTGCTGATGGGAGAATTACAGATAATGCTTCTTTTATATATAACACAAATAATAACGGTTTTGGTATAAGTTATGGACCAATAAATACAAATACTGTCCAGATTGTAGCTCAAGCTGTAACCATTTTAAAGGTCGCTTTTCCTACTCAAGGAGAAATTGGAGATAATATTACCTATACAATAACTTTTACTGTGCCGAATGGAACTATAGCCTATACCCCAATATTAACGGATACTTTGCCAGTTGGTCAGACATATATCGGACCGGCAACAAGGCAAGATGGAATTGGCCCAATAGTAGTAGTTGTACCTACCGTAGTAGGGCAGATTATTACTTTTCCAACTAACCCTAATATAGATGCAAGCTTAGGTACAAGGACGCTTACCTACACATTTATAGCCAGAATAACTAGTGCCACTCACAGTACACCTTTTCAGGAGACTCAAACAAATACAGCTAATATTAATTGGGGACGAACACCCGTTGGTAATCGAGTAAATAGGACATTTACTGTTAATGTTACGGCAAGGACCCCTAATATTACTATATTAAAAGAGCAAAGGAATGTAAGTACTAGTGGAAGTTATACAACCTCAGATATTGCAGGCTTTCCAGGAGATATTATTTATTACAGATTTACAATAGCCTCAAATGGAGCTTCTCCTGCCTTTAATATTAATTTAAGTGATATACTCAGCAGTAAAATAACTTTTGCAGGGGGAATATTTGGACCTACTGTAGGCATAGTTACACCACCATTACCAGGGCCTGGTGGAACCTTAGCTTGGAATATACCTCAATTAAATAATGGCTTAAATGCAGTTTATGAATTTCAAGTAGGTATAAATAACGGTATAGGTGCAGGAGACAGCATACCTAATAATGCAACTTCTACCTATGATTCTAATGATATAAATCCAATAACTTATAACGAGAATTCAAATAATGTTGTTATAGATATTCCTTTGATTGCATTTGCAAAAACGGCCAATACTAGTGTAGCTGCTATAGGAAGCACAATAAACTATACTTTAACAGTAACACTTCCTAGTGGAGTAGCTGTAAATAACTTAACGTTTACAGACGTTATACCAGCTGGGCAAAATTATGTGCCATTAAGTTTTAGTGGAACACCAGCACCAACAGGCGCACTTTTAGCATCACCAAATCAATTGATTTATACAGACAATCTGCCAGTAAGAGTGGGACCATTAACTTTAATTTATACCTTTGATACCACTGTAATTAGCGGTACTACAGTACCACCTTATACTCAAACTCAAACCAATATAGCAGATGTACAATGGAGTATTACGCCGCTTGGACCGCTTGCATCGGTGTCTGATTCTAAGGATATAGAAATACGGTCTCCTCATATTATTGCATTAAAAGAGCAGAGGTTAGTGCCAGCAGGTAGTTTTTCAACAGCTCCACTTATAGGTATAGCTGCTTTAGATGTAGTAGAATACAGAATAACACTTACAAATGATGGGGCAGGAGATGCCTATAATGTAGTTACTACAGATACTTTAGACCCTTCTTTAAGTTATCTTAGTTTGACAAGTGTATCTGCAGGAGCGGTAACCCCTCCTCCACCAAGCGTTAATTGGACAATTAACCCTGGTACGATTATTGCAGGAACGTCTGAGAGTCTTGTGTTTAGAGTTACTGTAAACGTAGGACCGGCACCAGGCACAGCTGTGGTTGATCAAACTTCAACTTTATATGATACCTTTAGTACTAACCCTACTACGCTTGGACCTGCATTATCAAATGAAGTAGCATTTAACTTTAATGTTCCTGAAATTATAAAAAGTGTAGATAAAAATGGAGTGTTTGTAGGAGATATCGTGAATTACACTGTGGCTGTGACTATTCCTCTTGGTAATATAGCATATAATGTTAAAATTACAGACACATTCCCTCCAGAGCAGACTTATAATTCATCAAGTTTAAGAGTAGATGGTGTTCTTACGGTACCAGTAGCAACAAGCCCTTTGGTAACACCAATTATTCCAATAATAAATGCGACGGCAACTGCTGTAACAGTGCTCTATACCTTTTCCGCAACTGTTAATAGTATAACAGGACCAGGACCTCAGCAGGCTCAAGTTGATACTGCAACAGTGGATTGGGATTTAAGCCCTATAGGACCAGCTGGAGAGCCTCAAAGTAGCAATGCCACAGTTTATGTTACTAATAGTGACATTACCATAGTAAAAACTCAGAGTAATAATATAGCAGGCCCATACGTCCAAACGCCAATCCAAACCTCAGTAGGTAGTTTAATATACTATAAGTTATCAGTTACAAATCCCGGACCAAACACTGTATTTGATGTAGTGTCTAATGATACTTTTAGTTCATTATTACAAGTTATTTCGGTTAGTAATGATGCAGGGTCTGCAATTGTAGATGGAAACACAGTTACTTGGGCAATTAGTTCCATATTAGCACCGCCACCTATAATAACTTATAATGCTATTGTTACGGCTTTGGTTTTGCCTGGTGGAGGTACTGCAAGCACAATTCCAAATTTCTTTACAGCAGTGTTTAATGCAGCAAATCCACCACCAGAAATTGAGTATGGATCTAAAACTTCAAATATAGTTTTAGCAGATTTACCAACGCTTCAATTTACTAAGGCAGTTTCTAGTAATAATGTGGAATTAGGAGATATTATAACCTACACGTTATCAGTAATAGTACCAAATGGAACAATAGCCTATAATGTTGTAGTAGGAGATACTTTGCCTCCTGAGCAGAATTATGTGGGTAATGCATTTATAGGAGGAAGTCCCGTAACGGCTTCGCAAGTTGGGCAAACTATTACTTTCCCAGATTTACCAATTATTGATGCAACCGCTGGAGAGGTAACACTTGAGTTTACTTTTGAGGCAAGGGTAGTAATAGGCAATACGTCACCACCATATACCCAACTTCAAACCGATAATGCAAATGTTAACTATGAAACAGATCCTCAAGGTACTCCGGGAACGCCCTTAACATCAACCTTGGATATTACAGTAAACAATCCATCATTGTCTGTAACAAAAGCCCAGAGTAATGTTACTCAGAGATCTGGATTCATCACAACACCAATTTCTGTAAATACTGGTGATATAGTAAGGTACCAACTGGAGGCAACAAGTTCAGGAGCATCACCTGCTTACAATGTAGTTATAACAGATGTGATTGGACCTTTTGAACAATTTGTGGGAATAGAACAGATTTCAGCAGGAAGTGTAACTTACAATGCAATTACCAGGACTGTTACCTGGGTGATTGCTGTTATACCACCGAATACTGTATATCAATTACAATTTGATATACAAGTACTTCCAGGAGTTGGAGCGGGGGGGTTCAATACAGACATTGCTAATTATGTTTATGGAAGTAATATAACGACTCCAATCCAGTTTGGTCCTATTGATACAAATGAGGTACGACAGAATTACCCTAATATACAAATTACGAAAAGTTCTAATATAAACAATACTGTTATAGGAAATGTGGTAACTTATACTGTTTCGTTAACAATTCCTAGCGGTACTTTAGCATATAATGTTCAGCTTTTTGATACACTGAATGTAGGTCAGCAGTATAACGATAATGCCACATTGAATGGTGTACCTGTAATCCCTGATTCTGTTAGCGGGCAGTTAATAACTTTCCCATTAATACCATTTGTAGATGCTACAGCTGGAGCAGTAATTTTTATATATACATTTGAAGCTCTGATAGTTTCTGCAATTGTTGATCCTATAACACTTATTGAAACACAAATTAATGTAAGTAATGTAAGTTGGTTTATAGACCCCAATACACCTGCTGAGCCTGAGAGTGCTACGGCGCAGGTAAATGTTACTGATAGTTCAATTAAAATAACTAAACTTCAGAGAAATGTAACTAAGGGAGATAGTTTTATTGATATGCCTATAAGTGGATTCCCAAATCAGACCGTAGAGTACAGTTTGACTGTTACGAATACTGGAGCCAATCCTGTTTACAATGTAATAATCACAGATATTTTATCAAATGATTTATCATTTGTCTCAGCTGTATCTGTTCCAATAGGAACATTAATTCATAGCGGTGGCAATACTAATGGCGTGGTCATTTGGTCTTTTAGTCCATTAAATCCAGGTGATATAGTTACAGCTGTATTCTCGGTAACAATTGTAGGTAAGGCAACAGGTACCATTGCAAATTTAGCATCAGGCAGTTTTACACTTAATCCTGAAGAGCCGACCCGCTTTCAAGCACCAGACTCAAATCAGGTATTATTGGATGTATTACAACCAATAATACAAATTACAGGTTATTCATGTGCTACTATAGTTACTAAATGTAATAAAAAACGTAATAATCACGATTGTAATAAACAATGCAATAAAAGATACTAATGAATTTTTATAGATTTATAATTATAAACTAAGTAAATAAAAGACCGGTTGGATTTTGATTTTTATCCAACTGGTCTTTTATTTTTAAATTAATTAAGAGCTGATTTGGCTAATATTAGCATTGGGAGTGGCCTCTACTATATAGGTACAACATTTACTTTTAAATCGATCATGATCACATACAAAAAAAGAAAATACAGTATTAGTTTCTGCTGACAAATTATTTTTAAACACCCATGCATTGCCTACTGGTACTTTTTCTTGGATATTTTTACATAACTTAAAAACTTGAAAAGTGAGGTTTACAGTTATAGCACCTGTTGGATTAGTAATAGTGAATGTAAAATCTAGTTTAACTTCCGGGTCGTCTAAGCATAAAGTATCGACGGTAACATTAGCAACTTTAACTGGTGTATCAAGAGTTCCTGGCACTAATGGGAGTTGTACTAGTGTTGACAAAGATTTTCCGGATTTTAAAATTATTTTGTTTGTACAACAGTCATCAGATAAGTTATTTTTTGTTAAAGATGTACAACTATTATTTTTGTATATTTTTGATAATGAATTCATAATCTATTCATCCTCCTAATTATAATTATAATAATATAAGTTAATAATATAAAAAATTCTTACAATATAATATATGTACCATAATTAAAATTGATATGAAATGTAACAGACTATTTTTATCTGAATAACCTATAGTAGCAGTTTATATAAAAATTTTACTGCCAGGAGGTTAAATTATGTATAAAGACGAAAAATATGAAAAAGATGATATTGAAGGTAGAAAAAAATATTATTGGCATGCTTGTGAAGAGATTGACGCTGATGAACATTACAGTAGAGAGCGTAAATCAAAGAAGTGTGACAAGCATCGCTGTAATTCTAAATGTGACGAGTGTGATTGGTGTGATGAATGTGACGAATGTAACAGACATTCCTGTAAAGTGTGTGTAACAGGACCAGCAGGACCAGCAGGACCAATAGGTTCCATAGGCAATTCTGGATCAACAGGAGCTACTGGGGCAACAGGATCGCAGGGAATTCCAGGTGGATTAACGGGAAATACCGGATCAACAGGAATTACCGGAGCAACCGGAGCAACAGGAGCAACAGGAGCAACGGGAGTAACAGGAACAACAGGAGCAACAGGAGCAACAGGAGCAACAGGACTAACCGGAGCAACGGGAGCAACCGGACTAACAGGAGCACCAGGAACTCCAGGAGGAGTAACTGGAAATACTGGTGCAAATGGAACAACAGGAGCAACAGGAATAACAGGAGCCACAGGACCAACAGGAGCCACAGGATCAACAGGAGCTGCAGGATTAGCAGGAGCAACAGGAGCAACAGGAGCAACAGGAATTGCAGGATCAACAGGATCAACGGGCGCAGCTGGATTTACAACTCAGCTAAGAGCATTGCAAGTTCAGGTTCAAAGCGTAGATGCAACATTAATTGCTTCTGGAGCACCTGTCATATTTGATACAACTATAAATGATTTATCTGCATTTCTTTCTTATAACAATATTACAGGAGAGATAACAATATCGCAGACAGGAGTATTCTATATTAATTGGTGGGTATCGACAGATGGGTTAGGTGGTGGAGCAGATGTAGTAATCACATTAGCAATTACTACTTCACAGGGTGATAATAGTCAGGCTTCAACCCCTATACTAACAGGACAAGTGAGTGGAAATGCCTTGATTTCAGTTGGTGCAAGTCCAATAACATTACAACTTGTAAATGCAACTGATGGTACAATAAACTATGGTACAACTCCAATTAAAGCAGATTTAACAATTGTTAATGTAACATTCTAAGATTAGTCCCATGGATTAATAAGTCTATATTCGTCCATGGGATTTCTAAGTATTCTATAAGTATTATAATTTAAATTTCATAAAATAATTGGAATTTAAGAAGTTGTTTTATCACATGTGACAACTTATTATTAAAAAATAAAAATTTATAAGTATAGCATAAAAATGCAATGACATTATAGGTTATTGCCAATAAGGAGAGATGAGATTTGGACACGATAGGTCTTCAAATTCAAAGACAATTAGCTGGAACAGTAAATACAAATTCTAATGTAATATTTGATACGGTAGTAAATAGTTATGGAGCAATAGTATACAACTCAGTAACTGGCGAAATAACAATAAACAAAGCAGGAAGGTACTTTATAAACTGGTCGGTGGCAACTCAGACATCTTTAGGAGCAAATAATATAACTTTTTCAGTTCAGTCATCTCAAGGAGATGATTTAATAGGAAATTCACCTACTAAAACTGGTGAAGTAGTTGGTTTCGCTATTATACAAGTTGATTCTGCTCCAGTGATATTGAGGTTGAGCAATGTAACGTCTAATAGTGTAATTTACTCTACTTTAGTATCAATTAAAGCAAATTTAGTATTAGGTGAGATACAAGAAGAAACAGGAGCAACAGGTACAACAGGTACAACAGGTACAACAGGTACAACAGGTACAACAGGAGTAACTGGAGTGACTGGGATAACTGGAATAACTGGTTCTATCGGAGTAACCGGAGTAATTGGATCTACTGGAGTAACTGGATCCACAGGTATAACAGGTGTAAACGGAGTAATTGGAACTACTGGAGCAACCGGATCCATAGGTGCAACAGGAGCAACAGGAGGAGGTTCCACTGGCACTGGTGGAATCATACCATTTTCATCAGGGGGTCCTTTTTCAATGACTACAATTGTAGGAGGATTGCCTGGACTACCTTGTTTCGTTGGATTTGGAAGCTCGGCTCAGGGTTCTGCTGTCCTTGGATCATCTATAGATCTTACAGGTTCTGCAAGCGCAGTTGTTAATTTCGCATTTTCAGTTCCTAGTGAGGGTACTATTACTTCAGTAGCTGCTTATTTTAGTACCTCAGCCTTGTTAGCACTTATAGGATCAACAATAACTGTAACCGCACAGTTATATAGTTCGACTACACCTGATAACATTTTTTTACCAGTGGCAGGGACTGCAGTAACAATATCTCCAGCTCTTACAGGTATTATTGCAATAGGCACAACGAGTAATGGTGTTATTACTGGATTATCAATACCAGTAACTTCCGAAACTCGATTGTTAATGGTATTCTCTGCAACAGCTGCAGGATTATCACTTGTTAATACTGTATCTGGATATGGAAGTGCAGGTATAAGAATAACTTAATTTTACCGACTTATGACGATTTATTCTTAATTATAAAGTAATGATTATGCAGAAGTAATCTACAATAATTATCAAGAGTAAAATAAAAATTTTAAAGTAAAGGTTTAAAATTAGGACTGTTTCTAAAGGTGTTACCACCTTTAAAAACAGTTTTTTCTATAAATTTATTTTAAAATTTGTGTATTGCCATTTATACTAATTGATAATACCAATATCTTAATTATTCTGACAATTATTTTAGGAGGCGGACATCATACTACAGGTTAAAATCATATATTATTTGTCTTATTTAAGAGAAGGGATTATTTGTCTTATTTAAGAGAAGGGATTATTTAATTAAATGTCTGTTAAATATGTAATCGCATATTATGTTATAACAGCATAGTATAAATAAGCAATGGCATTATAGGTTATTGCAAATAAGGAGAGATGCGATTTGGACACGATAGGTCTTCAAATTCAAAGACAATTAGGTGGAACAGTAAATATAAATTCTAATGTAATATTTGACACGTTAGTAAATAGTTATGGAGCTATAGTTTATAACTCAGTAACTGGTGAAATAGTAATAAACAAAGCAGGAAGATACTTTATTAACTGGTGGGTGGCAACTCAGTCAACTTTAGGAGCAAATAATATAACTTTTTCTATTCAAACATCTCAAGGGGATAATTTAATAGGAAATTCGCCGATAAAAACGGGCGAAGTTGTTGGTTTCGCTATTATACAAGTTGATTCTGCTCCAGTAGCATTAAGATTAATTAATACTACTTCTAGTAGTGTATTTTATTCTACTTTAGTATCAATTAAAGCAAATTTAGTATTAGGAGAGATACAAGAAGAAACAGGAGCAACAGGTTCTAGTGCTACAGGAACAACGGGTTCAACTGGAGCAACGGGAGTTACCGGAGCCACAGGAACGAAAGGAGTAACCGGAGTTACAGGGACAAGCGGAACAACAGGCAATACTGGAGCTACTGGGACAACTGGAGCAATAGGAAGTATTGGTATAACTGGAATAACAGGAGTTACTGGTATAACTGGAACCACTGGTGTAACAGGAGTTACAGGTTTAACTGGAGTAACGGGTGTAACCGGAGAAACTGGAACTACTGGTGAAACAGGAGTTACAGGATTGACTGGAACTACAGGTATAACTGGAACTACTGGTGTGACAGGAATAACAGGTGTAACCGGAGAAACTGGAGCCACAGGTTTAACTGGAGTGACTGGAGCCACTGGTGAAACAGGAGTTACAGGAGTAACTGGAGTAACTGGAACTACAGGAGTAACCGGAACTACAGGTATAACTGGAAGCACTGGTGTAACCGGAGAAACTGGAATTACAGGATTGACTGGAACTACAGGTGTAACCGGAACTACAGGTATAACCGGAGTTACGGGTGTCACTGGAACTACTGGTGTGACAGGAATAACAGGTGTTACAGGAGAAACCGGAGTTACAGGTGTAACTGGAGTAACGGGAACTACTGGTGAAACAGGAGTTACAGGAGTAACTGGAGTAACTGGAACTACAGGAGTAACTGGAACTACAGGTGAAACTGGAGTTACAGGTGTAACTGGAGAAACTGGAATCACAGGATTGACTGGAACTACGGGTGTAACCGGATTAACGGGTGAAACGGGAACTACAGGAGCAACTGGAACTACAGGTATAACTGGAAGCACTGGTGTAACCGGAGAAACTGGAATTACAGGATTGACTGGAACTACAGGTGTAACCGGAGAAACTGGAACTACAGGTATAACTGGAACTACGGGTGTAACTGGAGAAACTGGAATCACAGGAGCTACAGGAGTAACAGGTTTAACAGGAACTACTGGCGCAACCGGAGCTACAGGTACGTTCAATCCAGCAGCAACAATAGCAAATGTAGGCCCCGATGTTAGTTCGCAATTTAGTGAATTAAGAACAGCAGAAAGGACGCCAATAATTGAATTGATTTCAGTGTATGGATTATCTAATCTAAGGGATATTACTACCACAACAGGTGCAGGAACAGTAGGAAGTAATAATGCAGAATTTCAACTAACTACCACAGCAAGTGGTGCGGACAGCGCAATTTTAGAAAGCTCAGAAAGAGGAAGATACGAATCGGGATATGCTGGAGAAGTAGGAATAGGTGTACGTCTACCAACCGCTCCAACTGGAGCACAAGTTGCAAGATGGGGACTCTTTGATGCCCAAAACGGTGCTTTCTTCGGTCAAGATGTAGCAAATGGTATTTTTGTAGACATTAGAAGAGCAGGTGTTGATACTATTGTCCCACAGACATCATGGAATGTGGATAAACTAGATGGTACAGGACCAAGTGGAGCAACTTTGTCACTTTCTAAAGGAAATATATTTCAAATCGTATTTACTTGGTATGGTTATGGTGTTATCGAATTCAGGGTAGTAGTACCTGATCCAACTACTACTGCTCAAGAAGTTATCACAGTTAATAGATTTTCGCCTACGGGACAAACGAGTTTTGCTGATCCCAATTTACCTCTACGTGCACAAATATCAAATAATGGAACAGCAAGTGCATTTAATTTATTCGTTGGTGGAAGACAGTATAGCATAATAGGTAACTATGAACCTACTTTCCGCATAACCTCTGAGAGAAGGACGGTTACAGCTACAGCAACATTGACACCTATAATTTCTTTTAGGAGAAAAACAGTTTTCCCTGTTGGTTCAGGAAGGACGAACTCTGTCAGTGTGAAACTAGAAGGAATTGACCTTGTGACTTCTGAAGATATTTCTTATCAGATAATATTGGGTGGTACAATCAATGGAGCATTTGCAGATTATCCGACAGCAACGACTAATATTCCGCTTTCTGAGACGGGTCTGCAAGTAAACAGTACGTTAACTACTATTACAGGTGGTCAAGTATTAATACAAGGATTAGCGGCTGGCGTTAATGGAATCAATCGTGTTTTAGCATCAGCTAGTTTACTAGATTTCCAGCTGCCTGATACTGAATTCGTGACACTTGCCGTTTTAAATTTGGCAGGTGGAAGCAATTCTGTTTCAGCCACTTTCCAAGTTACTGAGGAGTGGTAAAAAGATAAGCATAAAGATAGAAAGGGAGAAATAGAAATATTGATTTCTCCCTATTTTAAAAGGAGGAAATTTAATGTCTGATATTATTATATCAAGTGTTGGTCCAACAGTCAGCTCGCAATTTAATGAACTAAGAGTTGCAACAAAATTTCCAATTGTCGAATTAACGTCTGTGTATGGAGTATCTGATTTAAGAGATGTTGTTATTACAACAGGTGCCGGAACAGTTACAAATACGTCTACAGAATATAGTGTTAATACGACAGCAAGTGGAGCAGATTCTGCGATTCTAGAAAGTGCAATGAGAGGAAGATATGAGCCTGGTTATGCAGGAGAAGCAGGAGTTGCTGTTCGTATACCCACTTTGCCAACAGGAAATCAAATTGCTCGATGGGGGTTATTTGATAGTCAAAATGGTGCTTTCTTTGGTGCAACTAGCACTAATATTTTTGTTGCTATAAGGAGGGCAGGAGTTGATACTGTAATTAATCAGTCCGCCTGGAATGTGGATAAATTAGATGGAACAGGACCAAGTGGAGTGACACTTACACTTTCTAAAGGAAATATATATCAAATTGTGTTTACTTGGTATGGGTATGGCGTCATCGAATTTAGGGTAGTAATACCTGACCCAACTACTTTAGCACAAGAAGTTATTACGGTTAATCGATTCTCACCTACAGGTCAAACGAGTTTTGCTGACCCAAATCAACCCATAAGAGCAGAAATTAACAACGCTGGAACAGCTACTAGTTTTAATTTATTTGTAGGAGGAAGACAATACAGTATCTTAGGAAAATATGAACAAACCTTTAGAGTAACCTCTGAGCGAAGAACCATTAGCAATGTAACCACTACTTTGACACCTGTTTTATCATTTGCTAGAAAAACGATTTTTCCAACGGGATCAGCTAGAACAAACTCAGTTGAAGTTAATTTAGAAGAAATTAACCTTATAGCGACTTCTGCTGACTTAGCCTACCAAATAATATTAGGGGGAACAGTTAACGGAACATTTGTGAATTATCCAACGGCTACAACCATAATTCCTAATAGTGAAACTGCTCTCTTAGTAAACACAACTTCCACAACCATTACTGGTGGACAAGTAATATTCCAAGGGGTTACCTCAGGAACAGGAGGAAATTCAAGAGTGTTAGCTACTGCTGAACTATTAAACTTTGCCCTTCCTGATAATGCCATAGTTACGTTAGCAGTAGTTAGAATAGCAGGTCCGAGTAGTAATTCAGTTACCGCATCATTTAGTGTCACAGAGAGTTGGTAAATTAGTATAGTTAAATGATGAGAGCATATTTAAAGAGGCCTTCAATAATACTTTGAAGGTCTCTATTAATTTTAATATTTATATTGCAAATAAACAAGAAAGATTAATATAAGTTATTTTAGAATTGCCACTTTATAGTGGCAACATATTGGAATCAATTTTGTTATTTTCATATGCTATTTTTAGTAGATATTTACCATATTGTGTTTTCATTAAAGGTTTAGAAATCTTTAATAGTTGATCCTTATCTATAAAGCCATTTAAATAAGCTATTTCTTCTATACAAGCTACATATAATCCTTGCCTTGTTTGTATTGCTTCTACAAAATTAGCAGCGTCTAAAAGTCCACTATATGTTCCTGTATCAAGCCATGCCATGCCTCGACCCAGTAACTCTACTTTTAGTTTTTTCTTTTTTAGATATTCATTATTCACAGATGTGATTTCTATTTCACCTCTAGCTGACGGCTTAACATTTTTAGCAATATCTATTACATTATTATCATAAAAATACAGACCACATACAGCGTAATTTGATTTGGGTTTTTCAGGTTTTTCTTCAATGGATACTATATTATTGTTTTCGTCGAACTCAACTATTCCAAAATCTTTCGGATTACTTACATGGTAGCCAAAGATAGTAGCTCCATCTTTTCTATTTGCAGCACTAATAAGTCTCTGCGTAAAATTATAGCCATAAAATATATTATCTCCAAGTATTAAAGCTACCCTATCATTTCCTATAAATTCTTCCCCTATTATAAATGCATCTGCAAGTCCTCGAGGAGTTGTTTGAACAGCATATTGTAGATTAAGACCTAAAGAACTACCGTCACCAAGTAACTCTTTAAAACAAGTAATATCTCTAGGCGTTGAAATAATTAATATTTCTTTTATACCAGCAAGCATTAAAACTGATAATGGGTAATATATCATGGGTTTATCATATATAGGTAATATTTGTTTTGATATTGATTTTGTTATTGGGTAAAGTCGCGATCCAGATCCTCCTGCTAGAATAATACCTTTCATATTTTTGCCTCCTGAAGAAGTCTATCTTTATTAATATATTATAGTTAGTACAAATTAGTGCAACCCAATATTTTAGTTAATTTTTTATTTTAAGGTATAGTTATGCACTTTCTATTTGTTTTTTACATAAAGTATAGAGTAAATATAAAGAAAAATTTTTTTAATTAATTATGGTGGTGAAATTTAATGAAAGTAGTAATACTTTGTGGTGGTAAGGGAACACGTATGAGAGAGGAAACAGAATACCGTCCTAAGCCTCTAGTTGAGATTGGCGGTAAACCAATTTTGTGGCATATAATGAAAAACTATTCCAGCTATGGATTTAATGACTTTATTTTATGTGTTGGGTACAAAGGAGAAATGATAAAGCAATATTTCATGGACATGTACTGGAGAAATAATGATTTTACTTTGCATTTAGGTGGAGATAGAGAATTAGAATATCATACAAAGGATGAGGAAAAATGGAACATTACTATTGTTGACACTGGAATTGAAACATTGACGGGAGGTAGATTAAAACAAATAGAAAAATATATAGATGATAAGGAATTTATGTTTACTTATGGGGATGGATTAAGCAACGTAAATATTTTAGAGCTTTTAAAGTTCCATAGGCAAAAGGGGAGAATTGGAACACTTACAGGGGTAAATCCTATTTCGCCTTTTGGGGTTATTGAGGTTGAGGATGGAATTGTTAAGTCCTTTAAAGAAAAGCCTATTTTAGAAGACAAGGTTAATGGTGGTTTTATGGTATTTAATAAAGAAGTGTTTAAATATCTGCCTAGTGAGGATTGTTTTTTTGAACAAGAACCTATAAGAAATCTCGCAAAAGATAAACAACTTGCAGTTTATGAGCACAATGGTTTCTGGGTAGCTATAGATACTATCAAGGATGTTCAAACTGTAAATAAGTTATGGGATAAAGGAGAGCATTTATGGAGCATATCGGAGTAGATTTGTTTAATAACTTTTACAAGGATAAAAGAGTTTTAATTACTGGTCATACAGGATTTAAAGGCTCATGGCTTTCAATTTGGCTTAAAACATTAGGAGCAACAGTTATAGGATATTCACTTGATCCTTATACGATGGATGATAATTTTGTTGTTAGCAAATTAAAAGATAAGGTCATAGATGTTAGAGGGGATATTAGAGATTATAACAAGCTTTTAGAGGTCTTTAATATATATAAGCCAGAAATTGTTTTTCATTTAGCAGCGCAGCCATTAGTGAAAGAGTCTTATGACAATCCAAAAGAGACTTATGAGACAAATGTAATGGGAACCTTAAATGTACTTGAATGTATTAAAAATTCAGCCACCGTTAAAGTTTCCATTATGGTAACTACAGATAAATGTTATAAAAATATGGAACAGATATGGGGATATAGAGAAAATGATCCAATGGGTGGTTATGATCCTTATAGTTCTAGTAAAGGATGCGCCGAAATCCTTATAGATTCCTATAGAAATTCTTTTATTAATCCTAAAGATTATGAACTTCACGGCAAAGCTATAGCATCTGTTCGAGCAGGTAATGTTATTGGGGGTGGCGATTGGTCAAAGGATAGAATAATTCCTGATTGCATAAGGGCGCTAAAAAACAATAAAGATATTGAAATTAGAAATCCAAAGGCAGTTAGGCCTTGGCAACATGTACTTGAGCCCTTAAGTGGATATTTACTTTTAGCATCCAAGATGTATGAGGATGGAGTGAATTATTGTAGTGGTTGGAATTTTGGACCAGAGGATAGTTCAATAATTTCTGTGCAAATCGTTGTTGATATAATAATTAAGCAGTGGGGATGTGGTAAATGCATAGATATATCAAGTATTAATGCACCTCATGAAGCAAACTTATTGAAACTAGATTGTACTAAGGCAAAAATTTATCTTAAGTGGATACCAAAATTAAATATAGATGAGGCAATAAAGTTAACAGTAGATTGGTATAAAAATAATAATGATAAAGATATGTATGACCTATGTGTTCATCAAATAGAGACTTACTGCAATAAGTTAGATACAGAGGAACGGTAAAATGGAAAAGAGAGTATTAATTACAGGCGCTAGTGGCTTTGTAGGTTCTTGCTTAGTTAGAAGACTACTTAAAGAAAATTACAAGATTCATATATTAGCAAGGGATAGTAGCAAATTATGGAGACTCCAAGATATACTAAAGGATATAGAAACCCATAAGGTAGATTTGCTAAATAGTGATGCGATAGCTAAGTTAGCTAGTAATATCAGTATAGATAAAGTATACCATTTAGCAACTTATGGAGGATATCATTACCAAAATAATGTACAAGATGTGATAAATACAAATATTATTGCAACCTTTAATTTATTTAAGGAATTTACTAAAAAGAGTCTAGATATGTTTGTAAATACTAGTAGCTCATCTGAATATGGAGAAAAATTTGAGCCAATGAGGGAGGATATGAGTATTCTTCCTAATAACATGTATGGGGCAAGTAAGGCAGCTGGGACTATTTTATGCAGTACTTATGCAAAAACTAATAATATACCATTGGTTACCCTTAGACTATTTTCACCATATGGATATTATGATGCTAAAACTAGATTAATACCTACAGTTATTATGGCTTGTATTCTAGGAAAAGAAATTAAATTATCTCATAAAGATTCAAAGAGAGATTTCATATTTATAGATGATGTTGTTGATGCATATATAGCTGCAAGTAAGGAGATAAACTCTTATGGAGAAATATTTAATATAGGAAGTGGCATACAATATACAACTGATGAAATTGTAAGTAATATAATCAATTTAACGGGAAAAGATGTAAATGTTCACTTTGAAAATAATTTTGATAGGCAATATGAACCTAAAATGTGGGTTAGTGATATTAAAAAAGCCAATGAAAAACTAAACTGGAAACCTAAAGTTGAAATAAAAGTGGGACTAAATAATACAATAGATTGGTTTAAAGATAATTTACAATTTTATAGGTAGGTGGTAAATACTATGAAGTTATCAGATTATATTGTTGAATTTTTAAAGGATAATGGAGTTACAACAGTTTTTGGGTATCAAGGTGGAGCCATAACTCATTTTGTCGACTCAATATATAAAGCAGATGGAATTAAATTTATATCTAATTATCATGAACAAGCTTCAGCCTTTGCAGCTGAGGGGTATTCAAGAGTTAGTGGAAATATAGGAGTATGCACAGCAACTAGTGGTCCAGGTGCCACAAATCTAATAACAGGTATAGGAAGTGCATATTTTGATTCTATTCCATGTTTGTATATAACTGGTCAAGTTAATACCTATGAATATAAACGTTCCCCTGAAATAAGGCAAGAAGGATTTCAAGAAACTGATATAGTAAGCATAATAAAGCCAATAACAAAATATGCTGTTATGATTAAAGATTCAAAAAAAATAAAGTTTTATTTAGAAAAGGCAATTTATTTAGCAAAAGAAGGTAGATCAGGGCCGGTTTTATTAGATTTGCCTATGAATATACAAAGGGCAGAAATTAATCCCGGTGAGTTAGTAGGCTTTTATGAATCAGAAGAATATAAATTAGAAATAAGTCAGGAAGTTAATGTAGAGAATGTCAGTAGCTTAATAGAGTTAATAAAAAAAAGTGAAAGACCAGTAATACTAGCGGGCGGAGGTATTAGGCTTGCAAAGGCAGAGAGGAAATTAGAAAAACTTATAGACATAACAGGTATTCCTGTAGTTTGTACGTTAATGGGAATAGACAGCGTAAATCATGAGCATCAATGTTATGTGGGATATATGGGATCTTATGGAACAAGATATTCAAATCTAGCAGTAGCTAATTGTGATTTACTAATAGTTCTAGGGTCAAGATTAACAACAAGACAGACAAGTGCTATAACTGATAGTTTTGCAAGAGAGGCTAAAATAGTTCATGTAGATATAGATAAGAATGAGCTTAATATCAAGGTGAAAGAAGATTTAAGTATAGAGTGTGATTTAAGCTCATTTATTGATAACTTAAATCAATATTTAATAAATTCTCATTATAAATTTGATTTTAGTTCTTGGACAGATAAAATAAATAGCTATAAAAAAATGTACCCATCATATGAGGTCCATAAGAATATAAATGAAATAGACCCTAATGAGTTCATGAATAAAATAAGTGAAATGATGCATCCAAATTCTATAATATCTCTAGATATAGGCCAAAATCAAATTTGGGCATCTCAATCACTAAAACTGAAAAAGAACCAAAGATTATTAAACGCAGGTGGAATGGGACCAATGGGTTTTGGGCTACCGGCAGCTATAGGCGCCTGGTATGCTAAACCTGATTATAAAATAGTTGCAATTACTGGCGATGGGGGTATTCAAGTCAATATTCAAGAGTTACAAACTATTGCAAGGGAAAAGATTCCTATAAAAATTATTATTATGAATAATAATGCTTTAGGTATGATTAGACATTTTCAAGAAATGTATTTTAAATCAAATTATTATGGAACTATAGAGGGATATTCTGCTCCAAATTTCATGGAAATCAGCGAGGCTTATGGTATAAAATCACTTAAAATAAGTAATGAAAATCAAATGAATGAATTAAAAGAAAAGTTGAATGATGATGAAAGTTATGTTATAGAAGTGCAACTTAAAAACATAACATATGTAGTTCCCAAATTAGGTATGGGTAGACCAATTGAAGACCAAGAGCCTCTTTTGGGTAGAAATCAGCTCCAAGAAAACATGATAATAGATATGTATAAGTCTTAATAAGGGGTGATTAATATTAAAGATGAAAACATAATAAGAGATGAAATTTTGGAAAAGGTAAAAGAGCTATATAAGATTCGTGAACAAAAAAAAAGTTTTATACCAGGTAAAACAAAGGTAAATTATGCAGGGCGTGTATACGATGAAAATGAAATGGTAGCAGTTGTAGATTCAGTATTAGATTTTTGGCTAACACTTGGGGTCAAGGGCAGAGAGTTTTGTGATAGTTTTTCAAGATACCTTGGGGTAAAGTATTGTTTAGTAACTAATTCGGGCTCATCAGCTAATTTAATTGCAGTTTCTGTGCTTTGTTCTAAAACAATAAAAAATCCAATGAAGCCTTGCGATGAGGTAATAACAACTGCAATGGCTTTTCCCACCACACTAAATCCAATAATTCAAAATGGTTTAATACCTGTATTTGTAGACATAGAAGAAGACACATATAATATTGATGCAGGTAAAATAGAAGCGGCAATAACTGATAAAACGAGAGCTATAGTTTTTGCTCATACTTTAGGTAATCCAGCTGAGATGGATAAGATAATGGATATAGCTAAAAGGCATAATCTATATGTAGTAGAGGATACTTGTGATGCACTAGATTCAAGTTATGATGGAAAACTTTGTGGGACATTTGGTAATTTCTCAACTAACAGCTTTTATGCAGCCCATCATATTACAATGGGGGAGGGTGGCGCAATATGTACAAATTACAATGAGTTATATAAAGCAGCACTTTCTATAAGAGACTGGGGGAGGGCGTGTTTTTGTCAAACTGGTGAAGTTAGCGGTAAAGGCGCCTGCGGACATAGGTTTGATTATAAGTTTGATGGATTACCAGAGGGATATGATCACAAGTACGTGTATAATAATATTGGTTATAATTTAAAACCATTAGATATACAATGTGCTATGGGAATTGAGCAACTTAAAAAACTTCCGGAGTTTACGAAGATAAGAAAAAATAATTTTAAAAAGTTATATGAATGTTTTAAAAAATATGAAGATGTTTTTATATTGCCAAGATCTTTACCTAAAGCTGACCCATCTTGGTTTGCAATACCAATTACAATAAGAGAGACTGCTGGGTTTTCTAAAAAAGATTTTGTTACTTATCTTGAATCAAAACTTATAGAAACAAGAATGTTATTTGCTGGTAATATTCTAAAACAGCCAGGGTACAAGGATATAAAGTACAGAATATCAGGAGATTTAAAATATACAGATGGCGTTCTTGAGAGGACATTTTTCTTAGGGGTATATCCAGGTATAACAAAGGAGAAATTAGAATATATGATAAAAAGCATAGATAGCTTCTTTGAAAATAATATAAAATGAGATAAAGCTTACCTGTAATAATTACATGGTAAGCGAGGGTGTAAATTATTTTGTGTATTCTCTTTCTTTAAGCAAAATAATTGAATTATTTAATTATGAAAAACTGTTAATATAGTTTATAGATATTGTTACTTTGTAATTACT
>NZ_JAHLDV010000047.1 GCF_018861865.1 Clostridium frigoris | reverse complement strand
TGATAACAAAACTAATGTTTCATTCCTTTTAGATATATTTTCACTTTTCAAAGTACAATTTAAATCTTAAAATTTTCAATCTAGTTTTTTCATAGGTTAGTTAACACTATCGTTGTAAACTATGACTTAATATTAACAGGTGGCGTATCCCAAATTTCCTTTGCATATTTCTTTATAGTATTATCACTAGAGAAAATACCAGATTTGGCAATGTTTATAATTGACATTTGTTGCCAAACAGATTTCTTCCTAAACAACTTATCAATCTCATTATGAGCATTAACATAAGCGTCAAAATCTTTTAGCACAAAATACTCATCATTATGAGCAAGCAAACTCTCATATAAACCGCTAAATTCTGTTTTAGGTGTTTCTAAAAATCCATTTACTAATTGATTTAATACTGTATTTATTCTCAAATCATTATTATATATATAATAAGAGTTATAAGTTTTATTCTTATAATACTCAATTACCTCTTGAGCTGTAAGACCAAATAATATGATATTTTCTTTACCAACTGCATCAAATATTTCTACATTTGCACCGTCTAAAGTAGCTATTGTTATAGCGCCATTCATCATAAATTTCATATTACCTGTTCCTGAAGCTTCCTTTGATGCAGTAGATATCTGTTCACTTACATCTGCGCAAGGAATGATTTTCTCAGCGAGGGAAACCCCGTAATTTTCGAGGAATAATATCTTTATTTTCCCGCGAACTATAGGATCATTATTTATCTTGCTTGCCAAAGTATTAATAAGTTTAATAGTCTGTTTTGCTATATAATAGCTAGGTGACGCTTTTGCCCCAAATATAAAAGTCCTTGGAACCATATCAATATTAGGGTTTTCCAGTATTTGATTATATAAAAACATTATATGAAGTACATTTAAAGTTTGCCTTTTATATGAATGCATTCTTTTTACATGAACATCAAATATAGAATTTGGATCAATTGTTATCCCATATGTTGATAATACATGGTTTGAAAATATTATTTTATTATTTGTTTTTATTCTTTGTGTTTTCTCTTGAAAAGCAGAATCCTTTGCATAAGCCATTAACTTACTTAAATCATTTGGAGTTTTTATCCACCCATCACCAATAGTTTTTGTTATAAGTTTTGCAAGCTCAACATTAGAATTTAATAACCATCTTCTATGAGTTATTCCATTTGTTTGGTTATTAAATTTTTGTGGAAAGAATTCATAAAAATCTGAAAGTTCTTGATGTTTTAATAATTCTGTATGAAGTTTCGCTACTCCATTAACAGAGTGTCCCCCCACAATCGCAAGGTATGCCATTCGCACATATCCATTATAAATAATAGACATATTATTTACTTTATTCCAGTCACCATTATACTTATGATAAACTTCATTACAAAAACGCCTATTTATTTCTTCCACAATCATATAAATCCTTGGAAGTAATTTTTTAAACATATCCACAGGCCATTTTTCTAATGCCTCTGCCATAATTGTGTGGTTAGTATAGGCTGTAGTTCTTGTTGTAACATACCAAGCGTCATCCCAAGATAAGTTCTCCTCGTCCATCAGAAGTCTCATTAGCTCGGCCACTGCTACTGCAGGATGAGTATCATTTATTTGAACTGCAACGTGTTTATGAAACTCAAGAAGTGATATTTTCTTCTTTTTATAATTCTTTAAAATGCTTTGTAGCCCTGCACTTACAAAAAAATACTCTTGCTTTAGTCTTAATAATTTTCCTTTTTCATAGCTATCATCCGGATATAAAATTTGTGAAATAGCCTCTGCTGAGTATTTATTCTCACCAGCTTTGGCATAGTTGCCCTGACTAAAAGATGAAAAATCAAAATCTTCCTCCATAGTTTCGGCGCTCCAAAGTCTTAAAGTGTTTACAGTATTGTTTTTATAGCCTTTTATTGGAGTATCATAAGGCACCGCACGTACGCATTCAAAATTTTCATGAATAACTTTTGTTACCCCACCTTTATCCTCTAAATAGACATTCCCTCCAAATCTTACTTCAACAGCCTTATTTTCTTTTCTTATTTCCCAAGCATTCCCGTTTTTTAACCAATTATCAGGAACTTCAACTTGATAACCATTTTCTATTTTCTGTTTAAACAATCCGTATTTATACCTTATACCGCATCCATGACCAGGTACCTCTGTCGACGCCATAGAATCTAGAAAACACGCTGCTAGTCTTCCAAGTCCACCATTACCAAGTCCAGCATCTACTTCTATATCCTCTACCTCAATCAAACTAATCCCTAATTCGTGAAGCGCCTGATGACATATATCCCTTAGTCCTAGATTAACTAAATTACTATTGAGTAGCCGTCCAACTAAAAACTCCATTGAAAAATAATATACTTGTTTTCCTTTGTTTTTTGCATATTCTTTATTGCTTTCTATCCAAGGCTTTGCGCAATAATCTTTTATGAGTGCACCTAAAGCATAATATTGATGCAAAGGTGAAGCATCAACTGCCTCTTCTGCAAACATTGTTTGAAGTTTTTCTACATAATCCATTTTAAACATCTTTTTATCAATTACCACAACATTCACCACCTAGAAATTTTAGATTTCGCTTATGTTTATATCATATAAAATAAATATTATCATAGTAATATTTATTTTATATATATTATTTATCTTTTTAAATCGCTATATAATTCCATGTAATTTTTAGCAGAATTTTCCCAACTGTTGTCACAAGTCATAGCATTCTGTACTAATTTAGCCCATGTCACTTTATCTTTGTATAAATCTAGAGCCCTATTTATAGTCTCAAGTAATTCCCTACCACTATAATTCTCAAAAGAAAATCCATTACCCTTCCCAGTATACTCATTATAAGGAATAATTGTGTCTTTAAGTCCTCCAGTTTCTCTTATAATTGGTATACTTCCATATTTTAATGCTATCAACTGCCCAATACCACAAGGTTCAAATAGCGATGGCATCAAAAACATATCCGAGGCAGCATATATTTGCTGTGCTAAAGTTTCATCAAAAATAATATTTGATGATATTATACTTGGGTAAATAGACGCATAATACTGAAATATATCCTCATAATATCCATCACCATTACCAAGCAATACTATTTGAATAGGAAGGCTAAGAAGTTCTTGTAGTTTCTCAACAATTAAATCTAAACCTTTTTGCTTCACAAGTCTTGTCACAATTCCTATCATTGGTATATTCTCATTTATGGTAAGCCCTAATCTTGCCTGAAGTTTTAATTTATTTTTAACCTTTTGCTTTATAGTTTTAATATCGTAATTATATAATATTTTTTTATCAACTTCAGGGTTATAGATTTCATAATCTATACCATTCACTATTCCATATAAATTACTTGATCTTGATGATAATAATCCATCCAGTCTTTCTCCATAAAAAGGAGTTTGAATTTCTTTTGCATATGTCTTACTTACAGTAGTTACAGCATCCGCAAATACAATTCCACCTTTCATGAAAGAAATAGCATCATAAAATTTCATTTCATTTTCATTAAAGTACTTCCAATCCAGGTTTAATAAATCATATAATGCATCTTTGGGGAATATCCCTTGATATTGTAAATTGTGTATAGTAAACACACTCTTAATTTCATTATATAGATTGTCCTCATTATATTTATCTTTAAGAAGTATTGGTACAGATCCACATTGCCAATCATTACAATGAATTATATCTGGTTTAAAATCTCCCATGTATCTTATGGCTTCAAGTACAGCTTTTGAAAAGTAAGCAAACCTCTCACCATCATCATAATCTCCATATATGTGAGGTCTTTTAAAATAATACTCATTGTCTACAAAATAATAAGGCACTCCATCATACATTAAATGTTCTAATCCACAATACTGATTTCTCCATCCAACCTCTACATTAAAAGAAGCTATGTTCTCCATGCAACTTCTAAATGCCAACGGAATCTTACTATATTTAGGTAAAATTACTCTTGCATCTATTCCAAGTTTTCTTAAAGCCTTAGGTAACGCATATGCCACATCACCAAGACCTCCCGTTTTTATAAAAGGATAAGCTTCCGACGCCACAAATAATACTTTCATATAAATCCTCCCTTGACACATGAAAACAAATAACATGTCATCATAGTTATTTGTTTTCATGTGTCTTAAATTTAATGTTTTTACGCTCTAAATTTTTTCTCTATAACAACTGGAAACTCTCCATCACCCTCAAGTACTGTGTTCTCACTTATAACAGTATTTTTATCAATTATAACGTTAGTGAGTTTGCATCCTTTTTTTATTTCACAATTTTGAAATATTATACAATTTTTAAGTACAGCACCCTCTTCAACAGTAACCCTTCTTGAAATTACACTTTTCTCTATTTTACCCTTCAAAATACATCCATTTGAAATCAAACAATTGTTAACTTCTGATCCATTAAAGTATTTAGTAGGAGCTTCATCCTTACTTTTTGTATATATTAGTCCATTATTAAAATATAATTCCTTGGTTGTTTTAGCATTTAACATATCCATACTGGCTTTGTAATAATTCTGAATAGAGTTTATACACTGAAGGTATCCCTTAAACTCGTATGCATTTACGTTAAATTTTGATACTTCATTGTATATAGCAGTCTTTATTGAATTATAACTTCCTGTCTGAATACAGCTGTTTACAATATCTATAAGAGTCGTCTTTTTCATTATAAACATTTCCATTGATATGTTTAATTTTTCTTCGGCACCTATATTTTTGCCAATGCTTAAAACTCTATTGTCTTCATTAATATATAAAGTATTACAATCTACATAATGTTTTTTCCCATTATTTGTTTTTTTATATATTAAAGTTATATCACTACCAGATTCCTCATGATACTTAGCTGCCTCATTATAGTTCATGTTACATATCATATACGAAGAAGATATTATTACATATTCTTGCTTAGTTCTATAAATATATTCCATATTGCCGCTTAATACGTCTATATCCCTTAATTGCGATCTTTCTGATGTAAGATTAAATAAAAATAGCCCGTTTAGTTTTCTATCTAAATCCCAAGGTTTTCCTGAACCTACGTGATCAACTAAAGACCTAGATTTTGTATTTGTGAATATGCCTATATTATGGATACCTGAATTGACCATATTTGAAAGTACAAAATCAATAATTCTATATCTTCCACCTATTGGTATAGATGCTATAGGTCTTGATTTTGTAAGACTTTTTATATTATCTTCTTTTTCATTTAACATTAACATTCCTATATAATTTTTAAGCATTTTTTCGCCTCCCCTAATTTTATAATTTGTTAACTACTTTTAAATCAGCTTTAATTTCGCGTCCCTTTTCTATAACAATAATATCTCGACCATTACCTATATATGAGTTCCGTCTTATAATAACATCGCTTCCTATAATAGCCTTATCGATAACTACATTATTTCCTATTTTAGTATTTGGTAGAATTACTGAATTAGTTATTTTAGATCCTTTTCCAACATGTACATCTTGAAAAAGAACACAATTAGTTACTTCACCAAGGACCGTACACCCTTCGTTAAGCATAGCATTGTTTATACTTGCCTCTGCTCCTATATATTGTGGTGGAAGCATTGGATTAACTGTATATATTCTCCATTTATCGTCATGTATATCAAGATCATTATCATCGGATAATAAATCCATGTTTGCTTCCCAAAAACTTTCAATAGTACCAACATCTCTCCAATATCCTTTAAAATGATATGCATACAACTTTTGATTATTATTTAACATCTTTGTTATTATATTTTTTCCAAAGTCATGACTTGATATTTCATCTTGACTATCTTCTTTTAAAAGTTGTCTAAGCGCCGCCCAACTAAAAATATAAACTCCCATAGAAGCTAAATTACTCTTAGGTTTTTCTGGTTTTTCTTCAAACTCATAAATGGTATCATCATCCCTAGTATTCATTATTCCAAATCTACTACACTCATTATCTGGAACTTCTATTACTGCAATAGTAACATCTGCTCCCTTTTCCTTGTGATAATCTAACATTTTTGAATAATCCATTTTATAAATATGGTCTCCTGATAAAATAAGAACATATTCTGGGTCAAAGCTATCAATATAGTTTGTATTTTGAAATATTGCATCAGCTGTACCTTTGTACCAATTACCACCATCTTCATTTTGGTATGGTGGAAGAAGACTTACCCCACCATTTCTTCTATCTAAATCCCAAGGAGCCCCTATTCCTATATGAGAATTTAATGCCAATGGTTGATATTGAGTAAGAACCCCTACTGTGTCTATATCAGAATTAGAACAATTACTTAAAGAAAAATCTATAATTCGATATTTTCCTCCAAATGGCACTGCAGGTTTTGCCGTCATTTTTGTTAGTTCCTTTAATCTTGATCCTTGACCTCCTGCGAGTATCATAGCTATCATCTCTTTTTTTACCATTCTAATCTTCCCCCTTTTTATACTTAAACTATCGAGCCCTACTAAATACTTGCTTTTAATAAAACATTCTGGTTGTTTTTATTTGTTTTTTCTTGTTTTATAAAAATTATAGATAATGCCGGTAGAATGATATTTATACAATAAGGTTTATTATTCCATCTTTCCAAAATAGGCAATATACTCTTATCGTTTAATTTATTATTACCACCAAACATACTGTTATCGCTATTAAATACTTCAACATAATTTACTAATTCAGGAACACCAACTTTGTATTCCCCATATGAAACCTTTGAAAAATTGCAAACTACTATTAAATAATCATCCTTTTCATAACCTATCCTTACAAAGGAAATTACACTTTGATTAGAATTATTAGGATCAATCCAATTAAACCCCTCGCTAATGTGATCTTTTTGCCATAAAGCTTTTTCATTTTTATAAAATTCATTTAAAGCTTTAGTATACTGCTGAAGCTTTTTATGCATAGGATACTCTAAAAGAAGCCAATCCAAACCCTTATTGGGATCCCATTCAATAAACTGGCCAAATTCTCCCCCCATAAATAGTAATTTTTTACCTGGGTGAGCCATCATATACCCATAAAAAAGTCTTAAGCTTGAAAACTTATCATCATAATCACCTGGCATCTTGCTTAATAGTGACTTTTTGCAATGAACAACTTCATCATGTGATAAAGGCAATATATAATTTTCAGAAAAAGCATACATCAATGAGAATGTTATTAACCCATGTTGAGCTTTCTTTTCATTACTATTAAGTTGCATATATTTTAGCATGTCATTCATCCAGCCCATATTCCACTTATAATTAAATCCAAGTCCACCACTACTAGTAAGTGCGCTTACTCCCTTCCATGCTGTAGATTCTTCTGCAATCATTAAGACATTTGGATAATTTTTAAATACGGCATCATTTAACTCTTTTATAAATGATACGGCTTCTAAATTTTCATTAGTCCCCTTAAAATTTTTAAGAGTCATAGTGTGCCTTGTCCCATAATCTAGATACAACATGTTAGAAACAGCATCTACTCTCAGTCCATCAATATGATATAATTCAAACCAGAACATTGCGTTTGAAATAAGGAACTCGCGAACTTCAATTTTTCCTAAATCAAAGTTTGCGGTGCCCCAATCATAATTTTCACCGAGCTCTGGATTCTCATATTGATACAAATTCGTTCCATCAAATTTATAAAGCCCATGTTCATCTTTGCAAAAGTGACCTGGAACCCAGTCCAATATAATTCCTATATTCTTTTGATGAAATTTGTCTACAAGATACATAAAGTCTTTAGGGCTTCCAAATCTGCTAGTCAAAGAATAATAACCTGTAGTTTGATATCCCCAGGAATCATCTAATGGATGCTCCATCACAGGGAGTAATTCTATATGCGTATATCCCATGTATACCACATAACTAAGAAGCTTGTCTGCAATTTCCCTATATGAACAAAAACTATTCTCATGCCTACGAGCCCAAGAACCGAGATGTACTTCATATATGTTGAGGGGCAGATCGTAAGGCTTTTTTTTCTCCCTTTGCAGCATCCAATTCTTATCATCCCACAGGTATTCTTTTAGATTTGTTGCAATTGATGCAGTATTAGGTCTTACCTCTGAAAAATATCCATAGGGATCAGCCTTAAAAATTGACTTCCCCTGGTTTGTTATTATTTTGTATTTATATAAATCACCCTCTTTAATATTTTTAATAAAAATATTAAAAAAACCTGATTTATTTATATTTTCCATAGAATGAGAACACCCATCCCAATTATTAAAATCCCCAACAACCATAACTTTCTTTGCGTTTGGTGCCCATACTGAAAATTCAGCCCCTATTTCACCATTTCTTTTTGTAAGTTTACATCCCATAAATTTGTAACTATTAGTTGCATTTCTATGCGATAAGAAAGTTTCTACATCATTCATATCTACCACCTCCCCCCTCAAAAACTAAACAAACTATAATTTATATAAATGTGTTTTAATTTTTATAATAGTAAACACATCAATAATCATAATTGTCCTGATGTTAAATCATCTCCTGTGGAGCTGCAACATTAACAACTTCAGAAGGAAATTTATATTACCACTAAAGTTTACTATTTGTTAGGATGTGTACTTCCCACTTATAAAAATGGGAGACTTTCCTTCCGAAATGTCGTTAAATACTTAAATAAACAAAAAATAACTTTATTTCTTTTTATTAGTTAAAAATGTTTTTAATAACATATTTACAACATATTTAAAATTATAACATATATTACAGTAACATTGTGGTAAAAATTGTATTTTGTTTTTAAAATAACTAGAGGTTTACTCCTTTTTATTTCTATAACTATTGAAACCGTTTAGATATAATGTAATTTTTATTATTTAAGCATATTTAAACACCTAACAAAATAATTAATTGCCATTTATCTAAATACGCCTTTTATTTGTTTCTTATACGTTTTTATATATTTTTCCTTTATATGTTTAATATAACATTAATCAGTACAAATATCCATACCATAAAATATTTCTTTCATCTCTTTTTCAAGTTTTTTAACAATACTCGCTTTTTCATCCTCATTTAAGTCTTCTTGTTTAATTTCGAACAAATAATTGTCAAGTTCAAAATCATTTAATATCATTTTTGTATGAAATATATTTGATTGATATATATTCATATCCATTAAGGTATATCTATCAATTGTTTCTTTAGCAATATAATTTTGTATAGAATTAATTTCATGATCTATAAAATGTTTTTTACCATCCATATCGCGAGTAAAGCCACGAACTTTATAGTCAATAGTAATAATATCTGAGTCAAAACTATCTATTAAATAATTTAGAGCTTTTAATGGTGAAATTTCACCACAAGTGGCTACATCTATATCCACTCTAAAAGTACTTATATCATTTTGAGGATGACTTTCAGGATATGTATGGACTGTTACATGACTTTTATCTAAATGTCCTACAATATTTTCCCTTATTGGAGTTAGAATTCCTCTATTACAAGAAGGATCTACCACATATAACGGAATTTCTTCCTCTGAAATAAGTAATGTTACACTTGCTCCTTGAGGATCATAATCTTGCTTTGCAATGTTTAACACATTAGCACCTATCATTTGTGTAACATCAGTAAGAATTTTTGTTAACCTCTGTGCATTATATTGTTCATCGATATACTCTATATATTTCTTTCGATCCTCAATTGTTTTTGTATAACAAACATCATAAATATTAAAACTTAATGATTTTGTTAAATTGTTAAATCCATATAGTTTTATTTTATTTTTGTCATTTTTAGCCAACTTTATTCCCCATTTCTCTTAAACTTTTTATGAAAAAAATACAACTTATTATCTCATTATAAAGTCATAAATTTATCATCCATACCCATTCTATATAATAAATTGCTTGAAGTATATACTTTTTAACATTATAATCATTTATAATAGTAACATATAAAATTCTTATGTTTATTATTACTATTCCCAATATAACATGGATATGAGTATATTCATGTGCAATATTTATAATTTTACACATTTATACATCATTAGAATCGGAGGTATTAATACAATGAAAAAACTAAAAGTCGGATTATTAGGTGGAACTGGATTTGTTGGTCAACGTCTTGTTACACTACTTGAAAATCACCCTTATTTTGAAATAGCTGTTATTGCTGCTAGTGAGAACTCTGTGGGTAAAACTTATTTTGACGCAGTAAATAAAAGATGGAAATTGGATGTTCCAATGCCAGGTAGCGTCAAGAATATAGTAATAAAAAACATAAATGAAGTAGATGCAATAAGCAGCGAAGTAGATTTCGTCTTTTGCGCTGTTAATATGCCAGCAAATGAAATAAGAGCAATTGAAGAAAGTTATGCAAAAGCTGAAACTCCTGTAGTTTCAAATAACTCTGCACATCGAAGTACACCAGATGTTCCAATGGTTATTCCAGAAATAAATTCAGACCATTTCAAATTAATTGAAGCACAAAAGAGGAGACTAGGAACTAAAAGAGGCTTTATTGCAGTAAAACCCAACTGCTCAATCCAAAGTTATGTCCCTGCTATAAGTGCTCTTCTAGAATATAAACCTACTAAAATATTAGTTTGTACATATCAGGCTATATCTGGATCTGGTAAGATTTTCTCAGACTGGCCAGAAATACTCGATAATGTTATCCCATATATAGGTGGAGAAGAAGAGAAAAGCGAACAGGAACCTCTAAAAATTTGGGGTCATATAGAAAATGATAAAGTGGTTAATGCACAGCAGCCTATAATTTCGACTCAATGCATACGTGTTCCTGTTGCTGATGGTCACTTAGCTGCAGTGTTTGTTTCCTTTGAAAATAAACCATCAAAAGAAACCATACTCGAAAAATGGGCAACTTACAAAGGAAAGCCTCAAGATTTGAAGCTTCCGAATGCTCCTGAAAAGTTCTTAACATACTTTGAAGAAAATGATAGACCACAAACAAGACTTGATAGAGATATTGAGAAAGGTATGGGAATATCACTTGGAAGATTAAGGGAAGACAAAATATTTGATTATAAATTTGTTTGTTTATCCCACAATACTCTACGTGGTGCAGCCGGTGGCGCAGTATTATCTGCTGAGCTTCTAATGAATGAAGGGTATCTAACTTCTAAATAAAAGAAATGTATCAAGTATGAACTTTCACCTGCATGGTTCCAAATAAGAGATTAAAACATGAAATGCCATTAAGAAATTCTAATATTTTGCGAATATAAAATTCTCTAGCGCTCACACTCGACGTCCTGTCTCGGGTTCGCTAGCCTGCCTTCCTGGCAAGCTTACGAGAATTTTATATTAGCAAAACAAGAATTTCTAAATGGCATTTCAATTGTTTCTGCTCTTCTTGTTTGGTGCCACTTCCGGAGAAATTCATACTGTTATTCATTTACACTACGATATATTGCAGATAAAAAATACTAAATCTCAATAACCACACAAAAAAATCTTTTAGCCGATAGGCTGCGGCTATGATACATAACCCTTTAATTAAATTTTTCAAGTCAAAAATTTCTAATTGGAATTTCAATTGTGTCTGCACTTCTTATTGGAGTCACTTTCGGAGGAAGTTCATTTTGTTATGTATCTTATATTTAGAGGAATGAGCTCTTCGTTCCTTTGGAACGAATTGGCAAATCAGAAAAGCATGAAAAAGAGCCCTATTTAGGCTCTTTCTTTGCTAGTTTATTCTTTATTTTATTTTTTATTTCAGGATCGCTATAAATCTCAGCTCCCGCTTCTATATCATTATTACCAAGAGCGGCCATTTTCAATTTAGTTGCTGTTAATTTACTACTCATTTAACATTCCCCTTTCTATACTATTTTTTTCAATAATAACTATTTTATACATGGAACCATAATCATAATCCACAAATAAAATTATTTATTTCTTTATTAACATCATCATAGTTATCCGCATTAGAAAAATGTGATGCACCTTTGATTATATGAAGAGGATAACCTTCTTTTTTCGACCACTCTTCACAATAGTGTTTCACTTTTCCTGTTTTATCATATTCACCTACTAAAATCAGAACAGGAAAATTAAAATGTACCGATTCTTTTCTGTCAAAAACTCTGCCATAGGCTATACCCATTTGTTCAACAATATCTGCCTTACTCAAAGGCTCTAGCATTTTAAGTATCATATCATATGCATATTGTGTTTTTGAAACAGATTTTGCCATGCTTTTACGTAACATTTTATCAGTAAACCATTTTGCCATGGGCTCAACCTGTTTAATCCACCATCTATCTATTGTAGAATAGTAGCTTTGGCCGAGTGATGTGGTATCTAAAGCAATAAAAGCACTTACTTTACCTGGGTAGTGTATTGCAAATTCTTGACATGGGTAGCCGCCCATTGACATACCAACCAATATGACCTGCTGAATATTTTCGACGTCAAGTATTGTTTTCAATTCTATAGCAGTATTTTCGTAAGAAAAATCAGTATAAGGACGAGATTCTCCATGTAAAGGTACGTCCCATGTAATGACAGTATATTTATTCGAAAAATATTCAACCTGTTTATCAAACATCATATGATTTGCTGTTAACCCATGTGTGAACACAATACACCTTGCATTTTTATCCTCTCTTTTGTTTATCCAATAATGAGTTGTCCCACGCTCCGATTTTACACTTTTATGTTCCATAGTTAATTTACCTCACTTTCGCAAAATATAAATAACATTTAACACCGTCTATAAATATGTTTTAATTCATATACATGTATGGATTATTATTCTCTTATATTGTTTGAAAAAAGTTGTTGCAGTAAATCAAGATATTTCTCTGGATAGATTAGACTAATTTCTCCATGTCCATCAATAATTGGTGTTACAATACAATAATCATTTTGTAAAAATTCAATTTGTGGGTTCCACGACCACCAAGACAATCCACCCCCGTGAAGAAAAATAATAACAGGCATATTTTTATTGCCGAATTCTTTAAATATCATGTGCTATGCCTCCTCCATATATTAACCCCTTCTCAATACATTTCAGAACTTTATTTCTAAATAAATTTTATACTCCCCAAATCAGAGTTCCTACATGCCAAAAAATTATTGGCCAAAATAATAATATAAAATTAATTGCTATTAAGAATATCCCTAATCTTGTTTTATGTTTAATTAATCCAACCATTGAAAGTATTCCACCAATAATTGCAAATACAGATGGTCCAAAATATAATAATAATCCTTCTAACCGTGTAGACTGAGTCGGTATTAGTTGAATAAACTCATTTACCAATACCAAAAAGGATACTATTAAAATGCCTAATGAACATTTTGTAAATATACTTTCTTTTTTCATAGGCTGTCTCCTTAAATTAAAAATATTTTCACTTTTTTACAATTTAGTTTATCGTTTTCTTTATATGGCATAACTCTTAGATTTATATTAGAATAAATACATAATAATAATAATAATAATAATATGACTTTCTCCAGAAGTGACTCCAAATAAGAAGAGCAGAAACAATTGAAATTCCATTTAGAAATTCTTCTTTTATAAGTAAAAATTCTTGTAAGACTGCCACAGGCAGTCTAGCGAACCGGCTGCAAGTCGAATGTGAGCGATAAAGAATTTTTACTAACAAAAGATTAGAATTTCTTAATGAAATTTCATGTTTCAAACTCTTATTTAGAGTCACGCAGGAGAACGTCATAGGGATACACTTTTTAATTTTTTCTTCCTGTTACCACAAATATAGGATTATTGGCCATTAACATATAACTCTTACCTTTTGTCTTGCTTACTTGAATTTGTACACATTCCACTTCATAATTCAACCCTTTTAAAGCTTCCATAGCCTTATATACATTATTTATAGTTATAAAATTCAAAACAATGTTTTTACCTTTCTTAAGTTTATCTCCATATTTTCCAATAATATCAGCTATATTCCCACCACTTCCACCAACAAATATAGCATCGAATTCTCCTATAATTTTTTCTTCTATCTCCATAGCTTGGCCATTTATTATCTCAAGGTTACTTGTCTTAAACTTTTCTTTATTTTGTTTTAAAACCTCTAATGCTTCATTATCTTTTTCTATAGCTATAACTTCACCATTTGGGCATATTAAAGCTATCTGAATACTTACAGATCCTGTTCCAGCACCAATATCTATCACCCTATAATTATCTTCTATCTCAAGCTTTACTACACTTAATATCCTTACTTCTTCCTTAGTCATTGGGCAATTGCCTCGTATAAATTCATCATCCTTAATAAACTTCATGTTTTTTGACCCCCTGATTTTATTCCGCTATAATATATATTTCTATTATACAACAGAAGCATATATTTCAAAAATGTTCTTTTAATTTATACCAGAATTGGTTTTTCACTTTTCAATATGATTTATAAACGCTTCTTCCCCAGTATCTTTATCCGTAATTTGCTTTATTTCCTTAGATAATCTTCCACCACAGTTTCTACAAAAATTATCATTTATATTGTTCACTTCACCACAATTCCAGCAAAGCATAATTTCTTTGATTTGGTTTTCTTGATGTAGCTTTTTTCTTTGCTTGTTTTGAATTATTCTTTGTTTGTTAAAGAACTCTATCAACCTATTTTTAAAATTAACTACACTTTCTGATTTAAAAAAATATTTCAATCCTATAAATGAAATACATCCTGTAATTGCTGTATCAATTAATACAATAGTTAAATTATTTGTAGAAGAAGGTATCATTATTATCATTACTAATTTCGAGATTGTAACAAATGAGAAAGCTATAGCAATAGCATTATATTTTTTCTTTGCAAAACATAAAATGCCTATAACTAGTAATAATGAAATACTTCCGTCTATTATCCCACTGGCTATGAATAAAGGATATATAATTGCTATGAAACATACAAAGTATAAAATATATTCAACAAATGGCATTATATATTTTAAAGGTTTAAGGGAATTTAATGCTCCCTCAAGATTCACTGATACTTCATCCAAAGTTAGCCCACTTGCATTTTCCATAACAATTGAATTTTCTATTTCAATTTTATTTTTTACTTTTGTCAAAAAATTATTACTTGGTTTTAGTAATGGAATAATTAAAGCATTATTTTGTAAGTTATCTCCATTTACATTAATAGTTTTCTTATTTGTTGCAAATTGCACTAGCATTCCAAATATAACAAACAAAATACTTATACTTATACTAATTGCTAAGCTGTTTATGCCTAATACTCTAGCTAAACTTATCCCCGCAATTAATCCCCCTGATAAACTTGTGGAAATAATTGTTACTGGTTTTACAAAAAAAACACTTAATACTCCTAAAATCAATGCCATAATAATTCCTAATATCACAGTTTGGGTAAGTACATAACCTAATAAAAATCCCATAAACCCACAAAGTATAAAAGCACCTACTTTATAGAATTTAAATGCTATAAATGCTCCTAACAAAGCGGATAGTGTACCAATGAATACTATTATACCTGCATTGTTTGAAATAGTATTGCTAATTAACCCGCCTAATATTCCAAATGTAAAAAATCCACAAACAGTAACCCAAATCTTAAACAGTTTATATCCTAAGAAACATTGTAGTGATGTAAATAAAAACGTTACGACTGCAATGATTCTTATACATTCGCTAGCAAAACCGCTGATTCCAGCAGGATCTTCTACCATAAAATTAATCTGTTGTAAAACAGACAAAAATCCAGATGTTTGCATAAAAACACTCCCTTTATAATAATTTTGCATATGGTATACGAGATTATTTTTTTATACCACAAATTATTTTCTCTTAATAGGGTATTCAACTTAATAAACATATATTTGTAACTTTTGATAAATATGAAATTAAATAACATATCATCGTTAAAAAATACTCAAGTGATTAATTTAAAACCACTTGAGTATTTTTTCTAAAAATAAGAACCTAGCAGATAAGGTTATTTCTAAGTTTTATAATTCAAAACTCTTAAAGGCCTTTAAGAATGATTCAATATCCTTATCCGTATGTTTAGTGCATAAAAATATTGCTTCAAATTGAGAAGGTGCAATATTTATCCCACTTTTAATCATGTGCTCAAAATATTTTGCAAATAATTTTGCATCACAAGTTTTAGCATCCTCAAAATTTTTAACTTCTTTTTTGTTTGTAAAGAAAGCTGTGATCATTGAACCACATCTATTGACTACCATAGGTATACCCTTTTCTTTTGCAATTTCGAGTAATCCCTTTTGAAGTTTTTCTGAAAGCTTTTCCATGTTCTCGTAAACACTTGGATTGTTATAAAGCTTAGTTAAACTTGCATAACCTGCTGCCATTACAACTGGATTTCCAGACATTGTACCAGCTTGATAAACTGGTCCCATAGGCGATAACATCTCCATTATTTCTTTTTTACCACCATAAGCACCACAAGGAAGTCCGCCTCCCATGATTTTTGCATAAGTAATTAAATCAGGATGTATTCCATATATACTCTGAGCACCTTTGTATGCAACTCTGAATCCACTCATTACTTCATCAAAAATAAGTAGGCTATTATATTTGTCACATATTTTTCGAAGTTCTAATAAAAATTCTTTATCTGCTGGAATAACTCCCATATTTCCTGCTACTGGCTCAATAATTACGCAGGCAATATCATCACTATATTTCTCAAACAAGACTTTTACACTTTCTATATCATTGTAATTTGCTATTAATGTATTTACTATGCTTTCTTTAGGAACCCCTGCGCAGCCTGGTATTCCCTCAGTAAGCACTCCAGAACCAGCTTCAACTAAAAATCCACCAGCATGTCCGTGATAACATCCTGCAAATTTAATCATTTTATTCTTTTTCGTATAACCTCTTGCAAGTTTTACTGCACTCATAGTAGCTTCTGTACCCGAATTAACCATTCTAATCATCTCAACGCTGTCTACAGTTGAGCAAATATGTTTTGCGAGTTTTAATTCTAACTCAGTAGATGCACCAAAGGCAATAGACTCTGCCGCAGTGTTTTGTATAGCTTTTACTACATCATCATCACAATGCCCAAGTATCATAGGACCCCAAGCGCATACAAAATCTATATATTTATTACCATCTTCATCATAAATGTAGACTCCCTTACCTTTTTTAATAATAGGAGGGGTTACGGCTACATCTTTATATGCTCTTACTGGGCTATTAACTCCACCGGGCATATACTTCTTTGATTCATTAAATATATCTAAATTTCTCATAGTAACATCCTCTTTTCTAAATATTTGATTAATAGTAAACCCTAAGTTAGCGCCTATTCCTTTAGCCACTTACATAAATTAATTGCATAATATGTAATTATCATATCTGCTCCGGCTCTTTTCATAGATAAATGCATTTCCATAGCTATAGCTTTCTCATCAATAAAGCCCATCTTTGCAGCAGCTTTTACCATTGCAAATTCTCCACTAACACTATAAGCGGCTACTGGCACATCATGTCTATCCCTAGCCCATCTTACTACATCTAAATATGATAACGCTGGTTTAACCATTATTATATCTGCACCTTCTTCGATGTCAGCATCTATTTCTCTCATTGCTTCTCTTATATTTGCTGGATCCATTTGATATGATTTTCTATCTCCAAATTGAGGCGTTGAATTAGCAGCTTCTCTAAATGGGCCATAAAATGCTGAAGAATATTTTGCACTATAAGCCATTATTAATACATCTTTATATCCATTACTATCTAAAAGTTCTCTTATGGCAGCAACATGTCCATCCATCATATCAGATGGTGCTACAATATCAGCTCCAGCTTCTGCATGAGATAACGCTATTTCTGCTATATATTTTAGACTCTTATCATTATCAACCTTTGTGCCATCTAGTATTCCACAATGTCCATGACTTGTATATTCACACATACATACATCCGTTATTATAACTAAATCTTTTGATATTGTGCGAATCTTTTTAACTGCTCTTTGAATTATGCCATTTTTATCGTAAGCGCCGCACCCTACTTCATCTTTATGATCTGGTAATCCAAATAAAATTACTCCACGTACGCAAGCGCCTTCAACCTCCTGGATAATCTCATGAAGTCTATCTAGTGAAAAATGATAATTCCCTGGCATTGAAGATATCTCTTCTTTAATGTTTTCACCCTCTACTACAAATATAGGAAATATAAAGTCTGATGGAGTTAATACTGTTTCACGTACTAAATCTCTTATATATTTTGTTTCTCTTAATCTTCTATTTCTTTTAAACAAAGTTATCCACTCCTAGTTAAATCATCTTTTTCAAAGCTGCAATTTTAATGTTATCCACATTTTAGTATCATTACATTAATAAAAGTTTACTTATAACACCATCCATGCTAAAAACATCACATACAGTGGCTTTTATACCTACGTCCAATAATGCTTTTTCAGTTATAGGTCCTATAGCAAGTGCTTTTTTAGACTGCATCGTTTCAATACCTACCATCTTAATCATATTTTTCACAGTTGATGGCGAAGTAAATACTATTACATCTACATCCTTAATTTCATTATCAGATCTTAATTTGCCACATACCGTTTCATAAGTGAAAATTTCCTCAACGATGCATCCAACATTTCTTAATGCTTCAACCAAATAAGGCCTTGCATCTTTTGACCTAGGTACTAAAATCTTGTCATATTCTTTTACATAACCCTTCATTTTATCAAACAAACTCTCTGCAACAAAATCATCTGCCACAATATCTGGCATTAAACCTCTGCTCTCAATGGCCTTTGCAGTAGCTGGTCCTATTGCTGCAATTTTAGCTTTAAGCTTTCTAACATCAAATTTACTATCTCTTAAGTAATCAAAAAAGTAATTAACTCCGTTGACACTTGTTAATGTTATGAAATCATAACCCGTAAGTCTTCCCTTGCATATTTCTAAGTTACTCGAAGTATCTTTAAATTCAATAGAATTTATCTCAAGTACCTCTGCTCCTAAATCTATTAATTCTTCTCTTAATTCTTTTGCTTGGGCCTTCGATCTAGTTATACAGATATTCTTGCCGAATAGTGGTTTCTTCTCATACCAATTAAATTGATCATTAAACTGGACTACTTCTCCTACTACAATAATGCAAGGAGAAGATATTTCTGATTCTTTAACCTTACCTATAATATCTATTAAAGTACCTACTACCTTTTTTTGCTTAGATGTAGTTCCTCTCATTATTACAGCACAAGGAGTACTCTTACTTTTCCCACTAAATATAAGACTTTGTGCTATCTTTTCTAAGTTTTTAAATCCCATCATAAACACTAAAGTTCCACCAAGACTTGCAACTGCCTTCCAATCGATATCTAATTTTTCTGCGCTCATTGCTGTGAATACATGGAAACTTTGAGCAATCCCTCTATGAGTTATAGGTATGCCAGCATAACTTAATACTGCAATTGGTGAGGTTATTCCTGGTATAACTTCAAATTCAATATTCTCTTCTATAAGTGCTAAGGCTTCCTCACCACCCCTTCCAAATACAAATGGATCTCCGCCCTTAATTCTTCCAACAGTGTTACCTTCTTTAGCAAGAGTTACTAACATATTATTTATTTCTTCCTGAGTTTTATAATGGCATCCTGGCTCTTTTCCACAATAATATATAATACAATCTGCTTTTAAGTATTTAAGTATGCTAGTACTTGCAAGTCTATCATACATAACGACTGTGCATTTCCCAAGCGCTCTTATTGCCTTAAGTGTTATAAGTTCTTCGTCTCCTGGACCAACTCCCATTAAATAAACTTTTCCCATTCGAATCTCCTCCTTATATTTACATGTTACTAATTGTTTTCAAGTATCATCTTCGCTAAATCTTTTCCCAGCCTTATATAATCATTTTTATTTCCTGATAATTGTTTTTTAACTATTTCTCCATTTACTCTGTACACTCCAATCATATGCATAAAATCATTATCAAGATAAGCATATGCTCCTATACACTCGTGGCAATCTCCATTAAGCGCTGCCATAAAACTTCGCTCGGCATCTACACATATTCTAGCATCATAAAAGTCTAATTTTTTAATCATAGCTAAATGAGGATGGTTTTTAACCATTTCTATTCCTAGTGCACCTTGAGCTATTGCTGGCACTATCTCATCTACGCTAAAATAATTAGTAATTATACTTTCCATACCTAGCCTTTTTAGCCCTGCAGCTGCAAGGATTATTCCATCTAGATTTTCTTTCTTTATTTTTGCTATTCTAGTCTGTACATTGCCCCTTATAGGTACAATTTCTAAATCAGGTCTTAGTATTTTAAGCTGCACACCCCTTCTTATACTGCTGGTACCTATTTTTGCACCCTCACGTAAGTCATAGAAACTAATGTCGTTAAAGGCAACAAATGCATCCCTAACATCTTCCCTTACTGGAATCGCAACTATTTCGAATTCTTTTGGCACATCATAAGGGACATCTTTCATGCTATGCACTGCCATATCAATTTTTTGCTCTAGCATTTCAGACTCTATTTCCTTTACAAAAAGTCCCTTACCACCGATTTTATCCAAAGTAACATTTAGAATTTTATCTCCCTTTGTTTCAATTAGCACTTTCTCTGAATCAATATCAAACTTTTCTTTAATCATAGCCATAACAGTATTTGCCTGAACTTGTGCAAGCTCACTTCTTCTAGTTCCTATATTAATTTTCAAAACTTTGACCTCCTCAAATCATCACCTATATTATCTGATTTTAATATCAATTCAAATTTTATAAAACTCCATAAAACATTTCTAAGATGATATTATGAACATCCTTAGTATAGAAAAAATAAAAGTCCTCACTACATACAAAATTCATGATTTCTTTTTTTTCGGGTCTACTCTTAACTATATTTCTAATACTACACGTATAATCTATAAAATTCGAATATTCATAAATTTTATCTTCTATAATTTTTGACATAAATAGTGATGTTTTAGGACTACCACCTTTAGTATGTAATGCAAACTTTATATTAGAAGTATCCCTTTGAACTGGTTTTACTACTAACCCCTGAGTGAAATCTTCACAGTTTAGATATAACTTACACTTTTCATCACAGTAATTTTTTATAGATTCATTTACAATATTATTGTTTGTTGCAATAATTACAATATGATTAATATCAACATAAGCCTTTATATATTCCTTTTTATATTCATCTTTTATAAGCTTTACGTTATAAACATCCTGAAGCTCATAAAATTTCTTGCTAAACTCTTTTGAAACTACTGTAATATTACAGCCTTCCTTTGAAAATGTTCTACATTTTATAAAAGCAGCCTCTCCACCACCTACGATAAGTATATTAATCTTACTAGATAGAAGTGAAATCATGGTATAATTTATTGCTGAAAAATCCTGCTTATTATATCCACGCATTCCTTAGACCTCCCCTTCAAATGTTCCTCCTTTAAAACCTGTATAGCCTTGTTTACAAAGGCATTTGAAGTGCTCTTTAATAAAATCTCTGCTAATTTCTCATTATCCTTGGTCTCTTTCTTATGTTTAAAAGTTGCAAGCCTCTCCATATATATATCCTCACCATTATGTTTTATCAGTTTAATAAAAGGTGATAACTCCTCTGTAGTTTTCCACTCTATAAATTCCTTTATGGCTTTATCCACAATGTATCTATTATTTTTCATTGAGTCCTTACGTGTTTTAAAGTTAGCATCATGAATATCACTTATCTTATCTATATCATACACTTCATATAGTGGATTTTCACTTACTATTTCCTCAATATCTCTTGGCACAGCTAAATCAAACAATAATAACTGTTTGCTGGGCAACTCATTTAAACGAACCACAGTATGAGGCGCTGTAGTACAAGATATAAGACAATCTACCTTTTCATAATGTTTTTGTATATCATTAAAAGGTATTATTTTTACTCTTGGGTCTTCTATATCAACCTTTTGAGAATCCCTAACCGCAATATATAGTGAATCTATTTTTCCTTCTAGTATATATTTCGTTGTTAATTGTCCAACCGTACCATAACCTAATATCATAAAATTTTTGTGTCCCAGGTCTATTGCTTTTTTAACTACCATTGATGACGAAGAAACTGGTATTTCCCCTGTTTTAGATTTAGTTCTAAAATTTTTGCCACAAGCAATGGCATTTTCGAAAAGTCTTTGAAATTCCTTTTTAGTCGCCCCAAAATCCTTTGCTACTTCATACGCATCCCTAACTTGACCTAGTATTTGGTCTTCTCCAAGAAGAAGCGAATCAAACCCACAAACTACCTCCATTAAATGTTGTACTGCTTTTTCTCCCTTATAATTAAATACACACTTTATTAAAGTTTCATCCCAATTTAAAGCATTAAATATTTTCTTTACAATATCTTCATCTTTTGACCTAAAATATATTTCTGTCCGATTACAGGTGCTCAAAATAACCGCCTCGTCACAAATATTAACAAGAGCCGCAAGAGCCCTTTCTTGGCGTTTAGGTATAATTGAAAGTTTTTCTCTAATTTCTATTTTAACATCATGTTTTAGCCCTATAAGTTGTATCATTATATCATCTCCAAAAATACTTCACTATTACTAATGTTTCGTGCCTCATGTTTTATATCTCATATTTCATACTTCATATTTTGCATTTATTATTTATATATATTGGCATATCTCATATATCACGCATATTAATGTTAAATAGAATAATGATCCATACATTAATTTTATTGTGTCAATGATATGTTCCCTACCTAAATCTTTTATTTTATTTCCTATAGTTGGTTTATACATTTGCTCTCCAAAATATACGTTTGTTCCACCTAATTGGACTCTCATAGCTCCTGCCACTGCGCCTTCAGGGTAAGCACAATTTGGGCTTTTGTGATTTTTCCTATCCCTTATCATTACTTTTATACTCTCTAAAATATTTCCCCTAACAATTGGAGCTGCAAGGCAAATTAAAAATCCAGTTATTCTCGCGGGCACATAATTAAATACATCATCAGTTTTAGCTGGGAAGAATCCTATATACTTATATTTTTCATTCATATATCCAAGCATCGAATCCATAGTATTTATACCCTTATACATCATGGCTAGTGGAGCTCCCCCTAGTATTGCATATAATATGGGCGCTATAACACCATCCGCTGTATTCTCCGCTATTGTCTCCACATCTGCTCTAACTATTTCATCCTCGCTTAGATTTTTAGTATCTCTTCCTACAATATACGATAATTTAACTCTTGCGTCATCAATATCATTTTTAACCAAAGAGTTATAAACCTTAATGCCTTCCTTGTGGAGGCACCTTGTTGCTATTGTTGTCCAAAGCAAAATGATATTAAGAATATTATATACCCAAAAAAACTTTATAGACATTCTTAAAATTATAAACGGAACTAAAAAACTAAAAAATGCTACTATAACTACGATAACTCCTCCGAATATTTTAATTTGCTTATGAGTTTTACATAACTTTCTGCCTAATTTATCTAAAGCCTTAATAAGTTTGCCTATATAAATCACTGGATGTTTAAACCAATATGGATCTCCAATTAATAAATCCAATAAAATTGCGCAAATAAGATCCATTATATTCATTTGAAATATTATTCCCATTATAATTCCTCACTATCTTATTTTTCTTAAACACTAATTAGTCTCTCTTTTTTATTCCGATAATCTTATAAATCATATTCATATCTATATTCTTTCTTACTATGTCTGCTAGCTTGTCTATTTCTTTTTCTCTTAGGCTTTCATAAGTCTTAGACTTTTTAGGTTTTATAGATTTTTTAACCCTTAAGGTATTCATGATATATTCTCTAAATTCTGTTCCATCAAACACACCATGAATATAAGTACCCATTACATTTCCATCCCTATTTATTGCGCCATCAAAAGATGTAACAATGTTGCCTTGCATAGAAGTATTATCAGCATTTCTATCATATATTTCAAAAAGAGGTTTCGCCTTTTCACCATAACTACATTTGCCCATATGTATTTCATAACCATAAGTTTTAACATTACTGGTTTTCATGTTAATGCTACGAGCCTTTACTCTTGTAGTTATTTTCTCTTCTTCAAATAATGTATCTATATCTAAAAGCTTCATTCCTTCTATTTTATCAAGACTCCCCTCTACACCGCTTGGATCACTTAAACTATTACCCAGCATTTGGTATCCTCCACAAATACCTAATATTGTTCCTTTATTACTATACTTCTTAATTGCATCCATAAGTCCTGAATCTCTTATAGTAATTAAATCATCAATAGTATTTTTAGTCCCAGGTATTATAACTAAGTCTGGATTTCCTAGTTCCTCTTTAGTTGTAATAAATCTAACTGATACATCTTCCTCTGCCTTCAATGCATCTAAATCTGTAAAGTTTGATATATGCGGAAGTTTTATTACAACTATATCAATAGGCGCAGTAATTTTCTTATTAAATTCTACTGCCCCATCCTCATCTTCAAGATCCAATCTAAAATAAGGAACTACCCCTGCACAAGGAATATGTATAATATTCTCAAGCATTGTAAGTCCAGGCTTTAAGATTTCTAAATCTCCTCTAAATTTATTTATAATAGTAGCTTTAACTCTTTTTTTCTCATCTTCTTTTAGTAAAAGCATAGTTCCTGCAAGTGATGCAAACACACCGCCCTTATCTATATCTCCAGCAAGTATTACGGGAGCATCTATAAGTTCTGCCATTCCCATATTTACTATATCTCTTTCTCTTAAATTGATTTCTGCAGGGCTACCTGCTCCCTCCATCACTATAATATCAAACTTCTTTTCTAATTCTTCAAACTGCGATTTTAACATATCTTTAAATTTTAGTTTCATATTATGATATTCCATAGCTGTACTATTTCCATAAACTTTTCCATTAACTATAATTTGAGATTTTTTGTCCGAGGTAGGTTTTAGAAGTATTGGGTTCATAAATACTTCTGGCTCAAGACCTGCAGCATATGCTTGGAGTACCTGTGCACGTCCCATTTCTTTTCCATCCAATGTAATATAAGAATTTAATGACATGTTTTGTGACTTAAAAGGGCATACAGAAAACCCATCTTGCTTTAGAATTCTACATAACGCTGTAACTAATATGCTTTTGCCTACAGATGAAGCTGTTCCTTGAACCATTATTTTAGCCATTACTTTTTTCTCCCTTCCCTCTTGTTTTTATTTTCTTTATATTCCCATTTAAAGAAATAAAAAACAGCAAGCTGTCACACCTGCTGTTATATGCAATTTTTCATTGCACTAACTTAAAACCTACAAGTTTTTTCCCGCCGAAAGCTTAATATTACTAATTTAGGCAGGTCTCCTGACTCTTGATAAGCGCATCCCTATTACTTACCTTAATACACCAGGCAATTATAAAGTTTGCTGTCAATTACAGTAGCGGGGGCTGCTGTGGACTTACACCACATTCCCTTTTCACCCAACTCATCATCTATTGTCATAGCTGATTTACAGCTATGACAATAACAATTAATAAAAGGCACCTAAAAAAATCTATTCAATTTTTACTAATATTTCTAATAAAATAATCACATTGATTATGAAATTTATATATTTCTACAAAATAAGTTTATAACATTAGCTTAGTTATGTCAATAAATATCACTGTAAACCTTTAACAATTATTAATTTCACCCTTAGAATTTATTATTTCAAAAAGCTCTTGTTTATTTCTAGGCACAGCTGAGCTTGAATCTATTTTCCCACTACTTCGCAGCTTTTCAAAAACTTCAAGAATAAATGGTTTTTCAAGGTAACACTCATGTATTAGTTTATCATCCGAAAAAATCTCTTGCGGCGTACCTTCTCTAGCTATTTCACCATCTTTAAGCACTATAATGTAATCCGACCATGCATATGCAAGTTCTACATCGTGAGTTGATAAGATAACAGTTATCCCCTTTTGGTTTAAATCATCAAATATTTTCACAATTTGTTTTGAATGCTTAGGGTCAAGACTTGAAGTAGGTTCATCAAATACTATTATTTCTGGATTCATAACAAGTATGTCTGCAATTGCCACTCTTTTTTTTTGTCCATAACTTAAAAAATGTACTGCCTTATCTTTATACTCATACATGCCCACATCCATAAGTGCAGCATCTACCCTTCGCCTTACTTCCGTCTCACTTAGCTTTAAGTTCATTGCACCAAATGAAACTTCTTGATAAACACTCGCAGAAAATAGTTGATTCTCAGGATCCTGAAACACTATACCTATGTTTTTTCTTAACTCTAATAATGACTTTTGGTTATACTTTACTTCATTTCCTTTATATATTACACTACCTTTAGTTGGTTTTAAAATACCATTGAAATTCAGAAATACAGTTGATTTACCTGAACCATTAACCCCAACAAATGATACTTTTTTACCTTTTTCTATTTTTACATTTATATTGTTTAATGCTTTAGTCCCATCTTGGTACTTATAACTTAAATTTCTTGTCTCTAATATATATTCACTCATTACATCATCTCCCTGGGGCCTAAATTTTACCTTGTTTACGAAAACATAATATTTTTGCTAAAACTTATAATTATTAAAAATACCTCGACTAATATGATTAGAGATATGTTTTTATATGAAGTCACATAATGATTTTCCAATAAATTTATATCTCCATCATAACATCTTGATTCCATAGCCATATAAATATCTTGCGAACGCTTATAGGCACTTAAAAACAATGAAGTAACCAAATTACCTAATGAATTAAAACCTCTTCTAAATGTTGAATATCCAAGCCTTGAACTTTGTGATATATAAATCATATTAGCAGTATCTAATAAAACAAAAATAAATCTATATATAAGACCCATTAATTCAACAAACAATTTAGGTACTTTAAGTTTTCTAAGCACTGATAAAACTTCAAAAACTGGTGTTGTTAATGTTAAAAAATATAAACAAGAAACTGCTGCAAGTGACTTGAAAAATAATCTTGCCGCAGTTATTAAGCTATCATAAGTGCATCCTAAGGTAACATTAAAAATACTAAAACTAAATATTAAGCCCTTACTACTTGTTGCTACATTTATTGCTATTGTTATAACACCCATTATCAAAAAAACTAAAGGTATGGACATTAACTCAATATAATTCTTTAATGGTAATTTTCCCTTATAAACCGTTATAAAACCCATAAGTAATAATATTATTATGGAGTCAGCTATGTTATTAAGTGATATACATACAATTATTGTAGCCATTGAAAAAATAAATTTCTCCATAGGATTAACATTCTTAAGCTTTGAAATATACGCTAACTTATCTATAGAAATCAATTTTTCTCACCTTCATTTACTTTCTCTTTTACCACTGACTTTGCTTCTGCCTTTCCTTTTGCCTTTCCTTTTGAGTACCCAAAGAAAAAACATACAACTCCAGAGCCTATAGCCGCTTGTAGTGAAAATAAAAGGCTTTCAACTTCAGCACTTGGTGGTGTCCAGATTGATGAGAACCAAGGTTTATAATTTGCATCAATTTTTATTATTTCTTCTTTTGCTTGATCATCTGAACCAGTAAACGCAGCATGTTTTAGAAATAATAAGGGAATAACAGCAATAGCAACCACCAAAACAGTAAGTATCAAATTCTTTTTAAGCATGCTATTTTTCTTAATTTTCTTCTCGGTACTCATCTTCATTAATCCTCCTCTGATATAACTTTTAATTCTTTAAGTTCTTCCTTATTATATTTAGTTAAGAGATTAAATACTATAACTGTCAGTATCCCCTCACTTATTGCAAGTGGAAGTTGAGTTACCGCAAATATGCTCATGAACTTTACAAGTGATGCTACAAATCCTCCTATTTTATCCGGAAATGCCACCGCGAGTTGAAAAGAAGTAGTAACATATGTCATTAAATCACCAAGCATAGCAGCGAAAAATATAGATACTGATACTGATACATGTAATTTCTTTAAAAGTTTATATACGCTGTAAGATACTATTGGCCCAACTACAGCCATAGAAAAAGTATTAGCTCCAAGAGTTGTGAGTCCTCCATGTGCAAGAAGTAACGCCTGAAAAATCAAAACTATTAAGCCAAGTACACTCATTACTGTAGGCCCAAATAAAATTGCACCAAGTCCTACCCCTGTTGGATGCGAACAACTTCCTGTAACTGATGGTATTTTAAGTGCTGATAGAACAAATGCAAATGCTCCTACCATTGCAATTAACATCTTAAGCCTTGGATCTATTTTTATTTTTTCCTTTATCGAAAAGTAACCAACAACAATGAATGGTATACATATTGCACCCCATGTTATACACCATTTCGGAGGTAAAAATCCTTCCATTATGTGCATTGCGAATACATTCTTTGGTATAAATAATAACATAATTAAAACACCAAATGAAACCTGACATTTCTTTAACATAAAAACACCCCCCATTATTATTCTATTTAATTAATTTTTTCTTGTGATTTTTTTTAAAAAATCGAGTAGGAGCTAAATAATTAGTTTATTTAGCGACCTCTCACACCACCGTGCGTACCGTTCGGTACACGGCGGTTCAATAGAAATTAATGTTTTAATAAATATGTT
>NZ_JAHLDV010000046.1 GCF_018861865.1 Clostridium frigoris | reverse complement strand
AATTCTACAGACTTGTCAAGTGTTTTATGCAAAAAAAATGGGGGAATCAATAAAAATTAATGATACTAAAAATGAGTAATCACAGGAACTAGGGAGTTTCCGTGAAATCTCCACTTTTATAAGGGGGAGTTATGTACCTTAACAAATAAGAAACTTCAGTGGGAGAATAAATCTCCTTGTGAAGTCATTAATGTTTCAGCTCAGCAAGAGATGATTTAATGACATTAATATGAAAGCGAGGTATAAATTTATGAAAAAAATAAATTTTGCAATGATAGGATTTGGTGGGATAGCGAAAACACATTCATTAGCAGTTTATGATGCTAACTTAAGGTTTTCACTTCCTTATGAGTTAAATTTAAAATACATTGTAACTAGGGATCCTATGATTTCTCCTATTAGTGGAGTTATAAATGTCACAGACATTGAAGAGGTACTTAAGGATGAAGAGATTGATTTTATTGACATATGTACACCTAACAATGTCCATTTTGACAATGTGGTAAAGGCAGTAAAATACGGCAAAGCTATTTACTGTGAAAAACCACTAGCTACAAATCTTAAAGACGCGATAGAAATGGCAGGACTTGTTAAGGAAAACAATATAAAAAATTCTGTAGCTCTAGTTTATAGATTCATGCCAGCTCTTTCATTACTAAAAGCAGAACTTGAAAAAGAGACAATAGGAAGGATTATAGATTTTAAAGTGAGAACTTATCATGATAGTTATTTAAATGAAAATAAAAAGGATACATGGAGAACTGGAAAAAATTCTGGTGGTGGGGCACTTCTCGATTTAGGTGTCCATTTAATTGACATGATACAATTTACTATGGGAGATATAGAGGGAGTAGATGCAAAATCTAGAATTTTCTTTAAAGACAGATCAGAAGTTGATGAAATTACAAATTGTGAATTTACATTAAAAAATGGCGTAATTGGAAGCCTTGAGGTTTCGAGAGTATTTACTGAAAGAGAACAAACAGATGATTATGTAGTTTATGGAAGCCACGGCAGTATAAAGATTAATTTTAATAATCCTTATGAAATTGAAATATATAGTTATGAAAGTAATTCAACGCAGATAATAAATGTAGCAGCAGGAGAAAAATCATTAAAATTTTATTCGGATAAAAGGAATTCTTTGGGATATTTCCAAAACTGTCATACTGCCTCACTTATAAACTTCGCAAATAAGGTTTATGATAATTCATCCGAAAGCATGGCTGCTGATTTTGATGATGCATTAAAATGTCAGAGAGTAATTGATAAGGTGTATGAGAGAGAGGTATAAGATTTTTCCTATATGTTTCAAATAAGAGGTTAAAACTTTATATAAAATTAAAACTTTTTTAAATAAACTAGAATTTGGGGAATATGGGAAGACTACAAATATAATTAAAAAACCTAATATTTAATGCCATGATACGTTTAAATCCTAGGAAAAAATCTGTTTTTGTGATATATTTAGTAGATATACATAAAACTTACAAGCGACTGAACTTACATGTGATTTGGCTTACTCTCATCCAACCTTTCTCGTTATCAAATTTACGAGCAAGATTGTTATGTGGAAGTCTTCTTAATGCGATAATACTCTTATAGATAAGAGCATTCTCGAGTAATCTGGATTACGGTAGGGGATATTACAAGTTTGCTAGATTAAAAGGAAGGTGCCAAACATGGAAACTAAGACCAGTTCATCAAATTTTATAAGAAACATTGTTATGGAAGATATAGAAACAGGAAAACATAAAAAAATAATTACTCGTTTTCCGCCGGAGCCAAACGGATATTTACATATTGGGCATGCAAAATCAATTATTTTAAACTTTCAATTAGCAGATGAATTTAACGGTATGACTAACTTACGTTTTGATGATACTAATCCAGCTAAAGAGGATAAAGAGTATGTTAAGTCTATAGAAGAAGACGTAAAATGGCTCGGATTTAAGTGGGATAATTTATTCTTTGCATCAAATTATTTTGATGAGATGTATAAGCGTGCCGTATTATTAATAAAAAAAGGTAAAGCATATGTTTGTGATTTAACAGCTGAGGAAATGAAAGAGTACAGAGGGACTTTAAGAAAACCTGGTAAAGTTAGTCCATACATAAATAGAGCAATTGAAGAAAATCTAGACTTATTTGATCGTATGAGAAAAGGTGAATTCCCTGATGGAGCAAAGGTTTTAAGAGCTAGAATTGATATGACTTCTCCAAATATAAACATGAGAGATCCAGTAATTTATCGTATATCTCATGCAATTCATCATAATACGGGAGATAAATGGTGTATATATCCTATGTATGATTATGCACATCCAATAGAAGATGCAATTGAGGGAGTTACACATTCAATTTGTACTTTAGAATTTGAAGATCACAGGCCTCTATATGATTGGGTTGTGAATGTTTGTGAAATGGAAAATAAACCAAGACAGATTGAGTTTGCAAGATTAAATATAACAAATACAGTAATGAGTAAAAGAAATCTTAAGCAATTAGTAGATGAACATGTAGTAGATTCATGGGATGATCCACGTATGCCAACCATAGCTGGACTTAGACGTAGGGGCTATACAGCAGAATCTATACGTAATTTTTGTAGAGAAATCGGAGTTGCAAAAGCTAATAGTAAAGTAGATGGTCAATTGCTTGAGCACTTTATAAGAGAAGATTTAAGTCCTAAAACACTTAGAACAATGGCAATTTTAAGACCTTTAAAAGTAGTTATCACAAATTATCCAGAATCTCAAGTTGAAATGCTTCAAATTGAGAACAATCAAGATGATCCATCTATGGGAACTCGCCAGGTGTCATTCTCAAGAGAAATATATATAGAAAGAGAAGACTTCATGGAAAATCCAATAAAGAAATACTTTAGATTATTTGTGGGTAATGAAGTAAGACTAAAGGGAGCATATTTTATTAAGTGTAATGAAATGGTTAAGGATGCTGATGGAAATGTATCCGAACTACATTGTACTTATGATGTGGAGACTAAGAGTGGTAGTGGATTTACAGGAAGAAAAGTTAAAGGAACAATTCATTGGGTAGATGCAATAAATGCACTCCCTGCAGAATTTAGATTATATGAACCTTTAATTTTAGATGATGATCAAGAAGAAGGAAAAACTTTCTTAGATCAAATAAATCCAAATTCTATAGAAATTTTACAAGGTTTTATAGAACCAAACATGAAAGATTCAAAATCAAATGATAAATTCCAATTCTTTAGACATGGTTATTTCAATGTGGATTATAAATACACAACTGCAGATAAATTAGTGTTTAACAGAATAGTGTCTTTAAAAAGTTCGTTCAAAATTCAAAAATAATAGTTATAATATTAATAAGGCAGCACAAGAATTTATCTTGTGCTGCCTTATTTGTTATATTACTTCAGTTATTATAATAATTTAGTATCGATTTCGTCTTTAATTCTTTTAATAAATGAATCTAGGGAAGTTGCACCCTCATCAGCATTTTTACGGCTTCTAACAGAAACTTCGTCTAGTTCTGCTTCTTTCTCTCCAACTATTAGTAGGAAAGGAACTCTTTCATTACGAGCTTCACGAATTTTATACCCGATTTTTTCTGCTCTAAAGTCAGCTTCAACTCTAATTCTAGATTCTTTAAGTTTTGATACTACTTTTTCTGCATAATCATGATATTTCTCAGAAATTGGTAATACTTTAACTTGAAGTGGTGCAAGCCAAGTTGGGAAAGCTCCTGCATATTTTTCAATAAGCATTGCAAGCGTTCTTTCGTAACAACCAATAGAAGTTCTATGAATAACATATGGACGTTTTTTAACTCCGTCTTTATCAATATAAGTCATATCAAATCTATCTGGTAGTGAGAAGTCAATTTGCACTGTAATTATAGTATCTTCCTTACCATACACATTTTTGAATTGTAAATCTAGTTTAGGACCGTAGAAAGCAGCTTCACCAATAGCTGTTTTATAGTCTATTTTAAGATCGTCTAAAATGACTTTCATCTTAGACTCAGTTTGTGCCCAAGCTTCTGGGTTATCAATATACTTTTCTTTATTATTTGGATCCCATTTTGAGAATCTATAAGTAATATCCTCTTCGATTCCAAGCGTTTTAAGCATAAAGTGAATTAAATCTATAACGTCTTTAAATTCATCTTCTAATTGATCTGGTCTAACAACTAAATGACCTTCTGAAATAGTGAACTGACGTACTCTTGTAAGACCATGCATTTCACCTGAGGATTCATTTCTAAATAATGTAGAAGTCTCTGCATATCTAATTGGAAGATCACGATAACTTTTCTGGTCAGCATTATAAACTGTAAATTGGAATGGGCATGTCATAGGGCGAAGTGCCATAACATCCTCACCTTTAGATTCATCACCAAGAACAAACATTCCATCTTTATAGTGATCCCAATGACCAGATACTTTGTATAACTCACTTTTAGCCATTAATGGAGTTTTAGTTATAACATAACCCCTTTTTTCTTCTTCATCTTCAACAAAACGTTGCAATAACTGGATTACCCTTGCACCATTGGGCATAAGTAGAGGTAAACCTTGACCTATCATTTCTGAGGTAGTGAACAGTTTAAGCTCACGACCAAGCTTGTTATGATCCCTTTTCTTAGCATCTTCCATTTTCTCTATATGAGCATCTAGATCAGATTTTTTTGTAAATGCAGTTCCATATATACGGCTAAGCATTTTGTTTTTTTCGTTGCCTCTCCAATAAGCTCCTGCAACTTGAGTAAGTTTAAAGGCTTTTATATATTTTGTTGACATTAAATGTGGACCTGCACAAAGATCTGTAAATTCACCATGTTTGTAGAAAGATAATTTTGCATCTACTGGTAGGTCTTCAATTAACTGAACTTTAAAGTTCTCATCTAATTTACCCATAAAAGCGATAGCTTCAGCTCTTGGAAGCTCAAACCTTTCTATAGGTAGATCTTCTTTAACAATCTTTTTCATTTCCGCTTCAATTGATTTAATATCGTCAGCAGAAAAAGAATTTTGTTTATCAAAATCATAGTAGAAACCGCCATCTATAGCAGGTCCTATGGCAAGTTTAGTATTTGGGAATAATCGCTTTACTGCTTGAGCTAAAATATGAGTAGCTGTATGTCTAAATGCTCTTTTTCCTTCCTCACTATCAAAAGTTAATATACTAAGCTCACAGTCCTTAGTGAGTTTATAACGTAAATCTACAGTTTGACCATCTACCATACCGGCACAAGCGACTCTTGCAAGTCCCTCGCTAATATCCCTCGCAACTTCAATTACAGTTAGTTCAGATTCATAAGATTTTATTGAACCATCTTTTAGTTTAAGATTTATCATGTACATTGCTCCTCTCTTTTATATACTTGTTTAGGGTTACACTTTTAGAAATGAAGAAATCAAAAATATTATCAACAAGTTTGTAAACTTATATTTTTGGGGAAAATAAAAAAATCCCGTCTCAATTCTAACTATAGAATTGGGACGAGATTATAATTTCCCGCGGTTCCACCCAAATTGTTTATATAATAAACCACTTAATAATTATAACGGAATTACCGGGCTTTGTTGAAGCCGCTCAGAGGTAGTCTTCAGCTAATTTCATTTAAGAATACTTCCAGCAAATGTATTCCTTCTCTGTAAATGTACCATGGCTTACTTTCCTCATCGTAGTATTAATTTATTTATTTATTTACTTACATTAATTATATCACTTGTGGTATATATGTCAAGATAGGCAAAGAGAATAATATGTAATTTAGTACAGTTTTATGGTGTTCATAATACAATAATGTAATTAATCGACAAATAAGTAATATAGATATATTGTTCGGGTGCATTCAATTATAATGGCTATCAATTAAATTATATAGGCAACTTGGGGGAATATAAATGAACTATAAAATATCTAAATCTTAATATGTGTTATGTGCAAATATTGATACGAGTAATTTACTACTTCATTACATATAGGTAATTCATACTAATATTGTATAATAAATATAGAAAAATAAATGTCTACATAATAAAATTAAAGCTATATTATAAAAAACCATTAATAAAAATATAAATTTCACGATAGTTATAGTAATATCATTATTAAAAAAAGTAAAGATGTAAAATATGTACTATAAAATTATACATAATTGCTTGATGCACTATAACTGGAGGGATATAAGTGAATGTAAAAAAAACTGTAAAAATTAAAATAAGTAAATTCATGGAAAAAGTATATATTATTTTTCCAAGTTTATTAATTAAAAAAGATCTGAAACGCTTTTATGAAATCCTAAAAAGTTATAAAAAATTCTATATTGCATATGTGCAAGCAGTAGATGTAAAAGAGAAATTAAAGGTACAATATGGTAAAATTAATAAAAAATTAGCAATAATTGAAAAGAGTGAAGAAAAATATCAATTAACTTTAGATTCTACCTATGATGCTGTGTGGGAAATTGATTTAATAACTAAAATGTTTTCTTCATCTAATAGATTTAATGACATTACTGGATATTACAAAGAAGGAGTAAATTCTATTGAAGATATAGTAAAATTTGTTTTAGAGGAAGATAGGAAAATTGTAAAAAATGATTTTATTAATCTCATTAATGGCAGAGTATTATATTATCAGTGTAGATTAAAACTTAATTTTAATGGAATAGAGAATAGATGGTTTTTGATTAGAAGTATGTGCCTTAGAAATACAGGGGGTGTTGCAACTAAAATTGTAGGTTCCATTTTAGGAATATCTATTCAAAGAAATTTTGAAGAAGAAATTAATAAACTAAAGTATTATGACATATTAACAGATACACCTAATAGAAAGTTATTTATTAGCACATTAGAAAACGAAATTATTAAACATAAGACCAATTATAAGTATGCTAAACATGCTGTATTGTTTATTGATTTAGATAATTTTAAAGAAATTAATGATACTTTAGGACATAATTATGGGGATGAATTGTTAATAAATGTTGCAAATTTGATTAAAGCTACTATGCCAAAGGGGGCCCTTGTTTCAAGAGTAGGGGGAGATGAATTTTTTATTTTAATGAGAAATATTAAAGAGTACTCTGAAATAAGCAGATTATGTGTAAAACTGCAGAGCTTGCTAAATTGTGCGATAAAAATAGATGAAAAACATGTATATACTTCAGCAAGTATCGGTATTACAATCTTTCCTAATGATGGGTATGATACTAATATATTATTAAAAAATGCAGACACCGCTATGTATAGTGCAAAAAATAATGGTAAAGCAAGGTATTCCTTTTTTAACGAAAGTATGAGTTTTATAATTGTAAGACGTGCTGAAATAGAAAAGGGATTAAGGAATGCGCTAGCAAATAATGAGCTTGAAATGTATTATCAACCGCAAATAGATATTATAAACAATAAATTAAAAGGATTTGAAGCACTTTTAAGGTGGAATAGCGCAAAGCTTGGCAAAGTATCACCTGCGGAGTTTATACCTATTGCAGAGCAAAGTGGACTAATAGTTTCTATTGGCGACTGGATTATAAAAATGGTTTGCCTCCAAAATAGCTTATGGAAAAGTAAAGGATATTTATATGATACTATTGCAATAAACCTATCTGGAATTCAATTGCAAAATGACGATTTTGAAGAAAATCTAAAAAATATAATAAGTGAAACAAAGATTAACCCAAAGTTTGTTGAACTTGAAATTACAGAAAGTATTTTCATGAAGGACTTTGATCGTAGCATTAAACTACTAACTGCAATAAGAGAATTGGGGATAACTATTGCTTTGGATGATTTTGGAACGGGATATTCATCGCTTAGTTATTTGAAACGTCTACCTATAACTACATTAAAGATAGACAAGTCCTTTATAGATAATATTGATACAAATGAGCGAGAAAAAGTTATCGTAGATGGAATAATATTACTTGCGCAAAAAATTGGACTCGACGTTATTGCAGAAGGAGCAGAAACAAAGAAGCAAATTGAACTATTGAAAGGAATGGGATGTAATCAAATACAAGGTTATTATTTTAGTAAACCTTTATCAGCAAATGAAATTGAAGAAAAATTCTTACGTACTAATTATATTAATCAGTAGAAATATAAGATTTAGTTATTGGATTACGCAAATTAATCATAAAATAGATTCCACTAATAACTTCAGAAGGAAAAATAATAGTGGTTATATAAAAATTAGTAAACATGATCACATTCAAGGAGGGGTACCTTCTGAAGATTATTAATGTATCCTATATTCTATGCAACAAAAAGGAAAATGTTACATTTAACAAACATAATTTGTAAATAAATACTTAAATGCATTTTTAGATATTTTAAATGTGGAGGATATACTGTATAATGTTATCAAATGGTAATTATTTGGAAAGGTGTGATTTAAGATGACTTATAAAAAAAGATACGAAGAATGGGTAAATAATAAGTACTTTGATGAAGAGACACGAGAAGAATTAAAGTCCATAAAAAATGATAACAAGGAGATTGAAGACAGATTTTATATGGATTTAGAGTTTGGAACTGCAGGTTTAAGAGGGAAGTTAGGTGCCGGACTTAACCGAATGAATATATATATAATTTCAAGAGCAACGCAAGGACTTGCAGATTATATTAAGGAATATGGAAAAGAGTATATGGATAGAGGTGTAGCAATAGCTTACGATTGCAGGCATTATTCTGTTAAATTTGCAGCTACAGCAGCACAAGTATTAGCAGCAAATGGAATAAAAGCATATTTATTTGAAGAATTAAGACCTACGCCAGAACTATCTTATGCAGTAAGAACGTTACATACAGCTGCTGGAATTGTTGTTACTGCTAGTCATAATCCTAAAGAATATAATGGATACAAGGTATATTGGGAAGATGGTGCACAAATTTTATCATCTACTGCAAAGGGAATAACAGAAAAAATCAAGAGTATTACAGACTTTAGTTCTATAAAAGTTATGGATATTGAGGAAGCAAAAGAAAAAGGATTAATAGTAATACTTGGAAAAGCAATGGATGATGAGTACATGGAGAAAGTAAGGGGACTAGCTATAAGAGACAATATAGATAAAGATATAAAAATTGTATACACTCCTCTAAATGGTACTGGAAATGTGCCTGTAAGAAGGATTCTTAAGGAAAGAGGATTCACTAACATAATAGTAGTACCAGAGCAGGAAAAGCCAGATCCAGATTTTACAACTGTTGGGTATCCTAACCCAGAGGATGTAAAGGCCTTTAAATATGCAAGGGAGCTTGGGAAAAAAGAAGGGGCAGAATTGTTAATAGCTACTGACCCAGATTGTGATAGACTTGCCATAATGGTTAGAGATGAGCTTGGAGATTATGTCGCTTTTAATGGTAATCAAACAGGGGCTATACTCATAAAGTATGTTATAGAGGGAATGAAAGAAAAGGGTACACTTCCTAAAAATGCTGCTATAGTTAAATCTTTAGTAACAGGGGATCTAGGCAGGGCAATAGCTAAAAAATATGGTGTAGAAACTTTTGAAGTACTTACAGGTTTCAAAAATATTTGTAGTAAAATTCAAGATTTTAAAAAGGACAATAGCTTTGAATTTATATTTGGATATGAGGAAAGTATCGGTTATGTTGCTGGAACTTTTGTCCGTGATAAAGATGCAGTTATAGCATCAATGCTTTTATGTGAAGCAGCAGCCTATTATAAATCAAAAGGCAAAACTTTATTAGATATATTAAATGAAATTTATGTTGAGTTTGGATATTATAGAGAAAACCTAATATCTTTAGTTTTAGAAGGTATAGAAGGACAAGAAAGAATTTCTAGAATGATGGTAGAGTACAGAAAAGATTATTTATTAACAATAGGTAGTTCAAAGCTTACAAAGTTTATAGATTATGACGTTGAGAAATCTTATGACATCTTGAATAATGCGGAAGAACCTAGTGGAATAGAAAAATCTAATGTACTTAAATTCTATTTTGATGATGATAGTTGGTATGCAGTAAGACCTTCAGGTACAGAACCAAAAATTAAAATATATATGTATTCTAAAGGAAAAACTTTAAAAGCTGCACAAGAGAAACTAGTAGAAATGGAAGAGGTTATAATAGCGAAACTTCAAAGCACAAAATAGAAACAAAGATAAAATATAGATAAAATAATTTAATAAAAGGATTCATGTAATGCTAAAATATATTCTAACGCACTACATGGATCCTTTAAAATTATACGTACTTAATATATTTAGAATTAATATACATATACAATAATTTTAGTCCAAAAGGTTGTAAACAAAACGGCTGTTGGTCATTATGAGAAATCATACATGGTATAATATACATAAAAGATATATTAAAGATATACTAAAGATATACTAAAATGAATAACATGCATGTACATTAGTTTATTTATAGAATGTGTCTAAATTATAAAAGGAAGGGACGTGTTTTTGTGAGTTTGAGATTTATCTATGGAGGAGCTGGGAAAGGTAAAAGTACTTTCTGTTTAGATGATATAAAGCGCAGGCAAAAGGAAGAAAGTGAAAAACCTCTAGTACTTTTGGTCCCAGAACAATTCTCTTTTCAAGCTGAAAAAAATCTTATAAAAGTAGTTGGATCTACAGGAATAAAAAATGTCCAAGTACTTAGTTTTAATAGATTAGCATACAAAGTATTTAGTGAAGTTGGAGGCATAACCCTTAAACCCATGGATACATCGGGAAAGGCAATGCTTATTCATAGTATACTTCAAAAGAATGGAGAAGAATTCAAGGTGTTTAAAGGAGCATCAAGGCAAAGGGGCTTTGTAGATAATGTAGCTAGCGTTATCACTGAGTTTAAAAAATATGGAATTTCGATTGCTGGTCTAAATAAGGTAAAAGAAGATTTAGGCGAGAATCCATTACTTATAGATAAGATAATAGATTTATCTCTTATATATGGAGAGTTTGATAATATTTTAAACATAAATTATGTGGATCCTGATGATGATTTGACTCGTTTATGTAGTCGTCTTGATGAATGTAACATTTTTGATGGAGCGGAGTTCTGGCTTGATGAGTTTACAGGATTTACACCACAGCAATATGGAGTACTAGAAAAATTATATAAAAAGGCTAATAGAATAAATATAACTTTGCCTCTAAAAAGCTCGGAGCATTCAAAATTTATGGAACCCTCTGATGCGTTTTATTCTATAAAGTTTACAGAAGATAATCTTTTAAATTTGGCGAATGAGAGTGGGACAAGCATAGAAGCGCCTATAGAACTACAAGGCAATAAAGAGTCTAAATTTAAAGATAATGTTGAACTTTCGTTTCTTGAGAAGAATTATTTTGCATTTCCTTATACACCATTAGTTAAGAAATGTGAAAATATAAAGATATTTAAAGCCCTTAATGGTTACAGTGAAGTAGAATATGTAGCAAGGGATATCCTAAGAATATGTAGAGATGAGAATATAAGATTTAACAAAATAGCAGTAGTTACTAGAGATTTACCAACCTATGAGAAATTGATAAAAGCGATATTTACGGAATATAATATTCCTTTATTTATAGATAAGAAAAAAGATATAACAAGTAACCCATTAATAGTTTTAATAACGGGAGTTGTTGAGATTTTCACTAAAAACTTTAGTTATGAAGCAATGTTTAGGTATCTTAAAACAGGACTTTTGGATATAGAAAAGCAGCATATAGATATATTAGAAAACTTTATTATCGCAACTGGTATAAAGGGTAAGAGAAAATGGACAGAAATGGATTTATGGCAGGAAAAAATAGATTATTATTTTAGAGATTATTATAACAATGATAAGGCCGGCGATGAAGAAACACAGAAAGTTGAGTCTACAATTAAGATATTAAATGAAACCAGGGACAAAATAATTGTTCCATTATTGCAATTTAAGGAGAAATTAAAAGGCAAAGGCACTGTCACAAAAATATGTACAACTCTATTTGAATTCCTAGAGTCTATAAATGTATATAAAACCTTAGAGAAATGGATAGATAGTTTTAAAGCAGAAGGGGATCAGGAACTTGTTACTGAGTACAGTAAAATATGGAATTTAGTTATGGAGTTATTAGATCAGATGGTGGAGGTTATTGGTAAAGAAACCTTATCTCTCGAGGATTTTGTAAAAGTCCTATCCATGGGATTTAGTAAACATCAAATGGGGCTTATTCCACCGGCACTTGATGGAGTAACAATCAGCAGTGTTGAGCGTATAAAAAGTCATGACATAAAAGCATTATATATTATAGGGGTAAATGATGGAGTATTCCCAAAGGCAAGTAAGGAAGAGGGGATATTTACAGATAGCGATAGAATGATTTTAAAAGAAAATGGGGTAGAACTCGCCAGTGACACAAAGACCGAGGTATTTAATGAGCAGTATTTAATATATGCCACTATAACTATTCCAAGTAAATATTTAAATATAACTTATCCTATAGCAGATTATGAAGGTAAAACTTTGAGACCCTCGATTATAATAACAAGGTTTAAAGCCTTATTTAAAAATCTAATAGAGGAAAGCAATATAACGCTTAGCAATGATGGCTTGCATGATAAGGAAAAACCAAGTGATGTAGATGAACCATTTGATAGACATATGTTGCGTGATTTTTATCAGGTATGTGCTAAAGTGCCAACCTTTAATGATTTAATATTTTCACTTAGAAAATATTTAGAGCAGGGTAATATATCACCACTTTGGATTGCGGTTTATAAATGGTATCAGAAAGATCCATTATGGAGAGAAAAAAGTAATACCATTTTTCAAGGGTTTGATTATAAAAATGAAGTGAAAATGCTTGAGAAAGAAAAAGTAAAACGACTTTATGGAGAAAAAAATTACTTTAGTGTATCTAGAATAGAAAAATATGAAGAATGTCCTTTTGCATATTTTGTTCAATACGGATTAAAAGCAAAAGAGAGAAAAACTTTTACATTTTCATCCCCAGACTTAGGTAGTTTTATGCACAGTGTGCTCGATGATTTTTCAAAACTTGTGGATAAAAGTGAAATAAAATGGGCAGATCTTGATAGAAATTGGTGTGAGAAAAATATAGGAAGCATAGTCGAAAAAGAAGCGGACGCGGGTACCAGTGGGTATATATTAAACAGCACCCCAAGGTACAAGTACTTTACAGAGAGACTTAAAAGAGTTTTAAAGAAAACTATCTACGTAATAGTTGAGCAGATGAAAAATAGTGGTTTCGAACCATTTGGTTATGAAGTGTCCTTTGGCAATGATGAGGGTGATTATCCACCGATACAAGTAGAATTATCAACAGGTGAAATAGTAAATTTAGTTGGTAGAATTGATAGAGTGGATAAGCTAATAACTGAGGGAGAGGAATTTTACAGGATAATAGACTATAAATCTGGGAATAAGGATTTTAAATTATCCGATGTATATTATGGACTTCAAATACAGCTGCTTACCTATTTAGATGCTATGCTTAGAAATGAGAAAGCTTTATCTAAAGAAAGTGCTATATCAAGTGAGAGCGTTGATGAACCTATTTTTCCAGCAGGTATACTATATTTCAAAATAGATGACCCAGTTATAAAGGCTAAAAATAATTTAGATGAAGAAGAATTAGAAAAAGCTATAATGAAAGCATTAAAAATGAAGGGGTTACTACTAGCAGATACTAAGATAATTAGGGAGATGGACAGAAATATAGAAGGCGCATCCCTAGTTGTTCCAGCATCTATCAAGAAAAATGGAGAATTAGGCTCAAGATCATCAGTTGCAACTATGGAGCAGTTTGATATGCTACTTAATCATGTAAAAGAGAATCTTATAAAAACTTGTGAGGGAATGCTTTCTGGAGAAATAGACATAAAACCTTATAAGAAAAAGGATATTACTCCATGTAGTTATTGTGAATATACGGCTATTTGCCAATTTGACCCTACATTAAAAGAAAATACGTATAAGATAATAAAGGATAAGAAGGACAAGGAAATATGGGAACTCTTATCAAATGAATCAAGTGAAACTAGCGGGGGAAATGAATCAAGTCAAGAAAACGGACCTAATGGTTTAAATGAAGAAAATGATATTAGCCAGGAGCGGGGTGAAGACTTATAATGATAAAAAATGAGAATGAAATTAATGAAGTTAAATCAGATGTGACTTGGACCGAGGATCAGAAAAAGGCTATTTTAACAAGGGATTGCAATATTCTAGTAGCTGCAGCTGCGGGTTCAGGTAAAACGGCAGTACTAGTTGAGAGAATAATAAAAATAGTAACGGATGAGGACAGGCCTACAGATATAGATAAGCTTTTAGTAGTTACATTTACAAACGCTGCTGCATCTGAAATGAGGGAGAGAATAGCTGCTGCGATATCAAAGGAACTTCATAATCATCCACAAAGTAAGTTACTTCAAAGACAATTAACGTTATTAAATAAATCTAGCATTACAACTATTCACTCATTTTGCCTTGAGGTTATTCGTAATAATTTTCATGTGGTAGATTTAGATCCTAATTTTAGAATAGCAGATGGAACAGAAGCAGTACTTCTTAAGCAAGAAGCTTTAGAGGAACTATTTGAAGATAGGTATATAGCAATTGAGGATGAAAATAAGGAGGAAGATCAAGATAGTAAGAGTGGAGATGAAGAAAAGCGAGAAGAAAATAGTTCTCCACAGGTAGAGGTACCCCCTAGCTTCTCAAATATAAAATCTAACAGTTTCTTAAATTTGGTTGAAGCCTATAGTAACAATAAAGAGGATTTAGGTCTTCAAGGAATAGTTTTAAGCCTTTATAATTTTGCTATGAGTTCAACGGATCCAAATAAATGGCTAATAGATTCAGCTGAGAATTTTAACATTAAAGATGGAGCAAGCTTTAGTGATACCCCTTGGGCAAAAGTTTTAATGGATGATACTAAAATAGAATTACTAGGAATAGAAAAAGTAATGGTTAAAGCATTAAAAAATGTAGAAGACAATGAGGCTATAATTTTATATACTGAGGTATTTAAGTCAGATTTAGCTCTAATTGCGGATCTTCTAAGTGCAGCAAACAACTGCTTTGAAAACTTGGCGACAACTTTTGAAGTACTAAGTTTTGCAAAACTTCCTAGTATAAAGGCATGCAAGGACAAGGTAAAACAAAAGGCCGTTCAAGAGATAAGAAATAAGGTGAAAAAACAATTACAAGAACTGCAAAAGCAAGTAATGAATGCAAATTCAGAAGCTTCTTTAGAAGATATAAAAGAATTGTATCCACTTATGAGGGAATTATCTCAGCTTGTTATAGATTTACAAGAAAAGTATAGAGAAAAGAAAAAGGAACGCTCAATTATTGATTTTAACGATTTTGAGCATTACTGCCTCGATATATTAATGAAAAAAGATGAGGAGGGCGGAGTGGTTTTAGGCGATGATGGGAAACCAGAACCTTCCTCAGTAGCAATAGGGCTAAGGAACAAATATCAAGAGATTTTGATAGACGAATATCAAGACAGCAATATGGTACAGGAAACTTTACTTAATATAATTTCAAGAGAAAAAATTGGATCTCCAAATGTATTCATGGTTGGAGACGTAAAACAAAGCATATATAGATTTCGTCAGGCAAGGCCAGAGCTGTTTTTAGCAAAGTATAATAGTTATTCTAAAGATGAAGGAGCTAAAACAAGAAAAATAACCTTATACAAAAACTTCAGAAGTCGCGAGACAGTTATAAATGCTGTGAATTATATCTTCAAACAAATAATGTGCAAAAATATTGGAGACCTTGATTATACAGATGAAGAAGCATTAAATTTAGGAGCTCACTTTGATGAATTAGTTGGCCCAGGAGTAGTAGGTGGACCTGTGGAACTACACATAATCGAAAAAGAGATTAAGGACCCGGAAAATGACGAAAATGAAGAGGAAAGTGGGGGACAGGTAAACACAATTGAAGATGATGGCACTAAAAGTGAGGGACAGGTAAACACAAATGAGGATGAAACTCCAACTAACATTGAACTTGAAGCAAGAATTGTGGCAAAAAGAATAAAAGAATTAATGTCACATATCGATGATCAAGGGAATGAAACCGAAGCTTTTAAAGTCTATGATAAAAATATTAAAGAATATAGGAATGTTGACTATAAGGACATTGTAATATTACTTCGTGCAACCTCAGCTTGGGCACCTTCTTTCCTCGAGCAATTGAAGCTTGAGAATATACCGGTTTATGCAGATACAGGTACAGGCTATTTTAGCACTGTAGAAATACAAATAATTATGAGTCTTCTTCAAATTATAGATAATCCAAGGCAGGATATACCAATGCTTGCAGTACTGCGTTCCCCAATAGGAGGTTTTACCTCAGAGGAACTAGTTGATATAAGAATAGGGCAAAGGGAAGTAAGCTTTTACGAGGCGATGGTAAATTTCGTAGACTCTAAAGAAGAAAATTCCGTGGATAATGTTTTGGATTCTGAGAATAAATATACACAATCTGAGGATAAAGAAGACCAATCTGGGGATAAAAAATTAGAGCCTGGGGATAAAAATTATGACATAGAAGATAAACAGCTAGATTCTGTGGATAAAAAACTTAAAAGATTCCTAAAGAAATTGGATCACTTTAGAGAAATCTGCACATATATGCCTATCGATGAGTTCATCTGGTATTTATACACGGACACAGGTTATTACGGTTATATAGGAGCCATGCCAGGAGGCCCTCAAAGACAAGCTAATTTAAAAGTGCTTTTCCAAAGGGCAAGGCAATATGAAGAGACAAGCTATAAGGGATTGTTTAATTTTATAAACTTTATAAACAAGCTAAAAGTAAGCAGTGGTGACATGGGTAGCGCTAAAACGTTAGGCGAGAATGAGAATGTAGTCAGAATAATGAGCATTCATAAAAGTAAGGGACTAGAATTCCCAGTAGTGTTTCTAAGTGGAATGGGGAAAAACTTTAATTTAATGGATATAAATAAGAGTATATTATTTCATTATGAATTAGGTTATGGCCCGGATTATGTGGATCCAATCAGAAGAATTTCGTACCCTACAGTACTAAAGCAAGCGTTAAAAAAGACAATAAAAATAGAAAGTTTAGCCGAGGAAATGAGAGTATTATATGTAGCCTTAACAAGGGCAAAGGAAAAACTAATAATAACTGGCTCAATTAGAAATATAGATAAAAATTTATCCAGGATGAGTTCAAGCTTAGATGAGAGCAGTGAAAAGTTAGGTGAATATGAAATATTAAAAGGAAAAAGCTATTTAGATTGGATAATACCTACAGTGATTAGGCATGTTGATGGAAAACCTCTCCGCGAGCGTATACAAATAGAGGATGAAAATTTACATCTCCTAAGTGATCCTTCAAGCTTTACTGTGCGTTTTTGGAATAGAGAGCATATAAAGAAAGACGAGCAAATGGAGGAAGAAACACTTGTTAGTGCAGAGGAAAGGCTTAGTCTTCTTAAGGAAAAATCTATATATGATAAGTTATTAGATGATAAATTATCACAGGAAGAATTATTATCACAAAAGGTATCCGAAGATAAATTAATGGAAGAGATAGAAAAGAGGTTAGGCTTTGTTTATAAATACGAGAAGTCTACAAAAATGCCTACAGTACTCACAGTAACAGAGCTTAAAAGGAAGTCCAACGCCTTGTTAACAGAATCAGAGTCTGGAAATATGTATGCACCAAGACTTATAAATAAACCGAAATTCCTAGAAGAAGTGAAGGGGTTATCCCCAGCTGAAAAAGGAACTGCAATGCATTCAGTACTTCAAAGATTAGACCTAACTAAAGTGACAACATCAAGTGAAATAGAATTACAAGTTGAAAAGCTTGTAGAAAAATTGTTAATATCTAAAGAAGAGGGTAAGGCTGTCCGTATAGATAAATTAGGAAAGTTGTTTAAAACTTCACTTGGTCAAAGAATGATAAAAGCATATAGCCTAAATCTCTTGAAAAGAGAGGTTCCATTCCATATGGAAATTAGCAGTACCGATATAGATAAAAGTCTTCCTGTAGAAATATATGGGGATGAGCAAATAATACTTCAAGGGATAATAGATTGTTATTTCGAGGAAAATGGACAGATAATACTCGTGGATTATAAAACGGATTTTGTGAAAAATGGAGAGGTAAACTCACTAATTGACAAATATGAGTCTCAGCTCGATTATTATGCAAAAGCACTGGAAGTTACACTTGGAGTAAATGTTAAAGAGAGATACCTATACTCATTTAGCACGGATGAAGCGGTAGAAGTAAAACAATAAATGTGGAATAGTTGTTAACCGTCCCCCAGCATTAAACACCTTGATCAACATTAGCATCTAAAGAAAGGAGTGATAAATATGCGAATACTTCACACGTCAGATTGGCATTTGGGGAAGACATTAGAGCAGTATAGTAGGCTAGAAGAACAGGAAGAATTCCTGAAAGAATTCATAGAAATAGTTAAGGATAATGATATAGATTTAGTTTTAATAGCTGGAGATATATATGATAATGGTAACCCACCAGCAAAGGCAGAAAAAATGTTCTATAGCACTATTAGCGAGATAACAAATAGTGGTAAGACTGCGGTGCTTGTTATTGCAGGTAATCATGATAATCCGGAAAGATTAGTAGCTGCAAGCTCCCTTGCATATGAGCATGGAGTAATACTCCTTGGGGAACCTAAAAGTATAGCAAGGCAAGGTGTTTTTGGAGAATTTAATACGTCTAATAATTATGACTTTAAAATAATAGAAAGTGGCGAAGGATATATAGAGCTTAGCATAAGAGGGGAAAAGGCAGTTATAATAACACTTCCTTATCCAAGCGAAAAAAGGCTGAACGAAGTACTTTCCACTGAATTAAATGATGAGGATAGGCAGAAGAGTTACTCGGATAGAATCGGGGAATTGTTTGATGATTTAGCTCTTAAATATAGAGATGACACCATAAATTTAGTAATATCTCATCTATACGTTATGGGAGGAGAGGAGAGCGGATCTGAGAGAAGTATACAATTAGGCGGAAGCCTTTCGGTATCACCATCTAAGTTCCCAGAAAAAGCACAGTATTGCGCCTTAGGACATCTTCATAGACCGCAAAAGGTACCAGGAACTAAGGGCAAAATAAGATATTCTGGTTCTCCAATCCAATATAGCAAGAGTGAAATAAACTATAGCAAGGGAGCATACCTTGTAGATGTTAAAGCGGGATCAGAGGCTCAAATATCAAATATATTATTTAGAAACTATAAACCAATAGAAATATGGAAATGCGATAGCACAGAGGAAGCATTAGAGAAATGCATGCTTGAGGGCGAAAAGAAAATCTGGGTGTATCTTGAAATAAAGACTAAGGAAATAATAAGCACAGAGAACATAAAGGAAATGAAACGATTAAGGCCGGACATAGTATCGATTCAGCCTATAATAGATGAAATTGAAGATTCTAAAGAATTAAATGAGAGCTTAAGGGAGAAATCTATGGAGGAAATGTTCAAAGAATATTTTGTGCTTGCGAAGGGTGGACTTGAGCCAACAGGTGAGCTAATGGAATTGTTCTTAAGTATAGCATTAGATGAGGAGGAAACCAAAGATGAAACCAGTAAGTCTTAAGATAAAAGGGTTAAATTCTTTTGTAGAGCAGCAAACTATAGAATTCTCAAAGCTTACAGAAAAAGGACTTTTCGGGATATTTGGGCCAACAGCTAGTGGTAAATCAACTATATTAGATGGGATAACTATAGCCCTTTATGGAAAAGTATCAAGGGATACTAAAGAGTTTGTAAATACAGAAACAAATGTAGTAGAAATAAGTTTTGATTTCGAAATAGGACTAGGGAAAAGCCGTAAGGCATATAGAGCAGAAAGATGTATAAAGAGATTAAAAACTGGAAACTTTAAAACTGCTTATGCAAGGCTAATTGAGATAAATAAAGAAAATCCTGATGAGAACAAAGTTATAGCAGAAGGACCAAGAGATTTAGAGGAAAACATTATAAGCATTGTAGGACTAAAAGTTGAGGATTTTACAAGGTCAGTAGTATTACCTCAGGGTAAATTCAATGAATTTTTAAAGCTAACAGGAAAAGAAAGAAGAGATATGCTTGAGAGAATATTTGCTCTTGAGAAATATGGTTCTAAGCTTTATGATAAGATAAAAAAAGTTAGGAATGAAAATTTAAACACTAAAACTTTGCTTGAGGGAGAAATGAAGGGTTATGAGAATGTAGATGAAGAGTCACATAATCAATTAAAGCAAATGCTTGTAAGTTTAAAGCAAGAAGAAAAGGAGATTAAACTCCAGAAAAGTACAATAGACAAAGAGTATGAAGTGTATAAAAACATTTTTGAATTACAAAAGGAAAAGAGTGAGTATGTAAAAAAGGAAGATTTGCTAAAACTTCAAGAGGAAGACATAGAAAATAAAAAAGTTAAATTTACAAAAGGAAGTTTAGCTTTAAATGTAAAACCTTATATTGAAAATGTAACAGAGACTCAAAAAAGCTTAACTATAAACGGAGAGAAACTCCAAAAATTAGTCAAAGATTATGAACTTATATCTCAAAAACTAGAGAGTACCAAAATAGCTTATGAGGAAGCCTGGAAATCCAAAGATGATAAATTACCAACTTTGATTGAAAAAGAAGTAAGTTTAAAGCAAGCATCTAATGTAGAAGAGAAAATAATTTATTTAGCTAATGAAAAGAATATTTTATTAGAAAAACACAGAGAAGTTACTCATAATATAGTGGATAAAAACTCAAAAACATCAATAATTCTTATTAATAAAGAAAAGATAGAGAAGCAGTTACTATCATGTGAAACAAAATTAAATGAGATAGAAATATTGCCAGAGTATAGGGAAAAACTGTACAAAACTTATAATAGCGAGTTAGAAGTAACTTCAGCTACTAAAAATGTTAATGAACTTAAAAACAAAGGGGAAACCTTGAAGAAGACCTTGGCTAGCACGGAGATACTTCATAATAAAGCTGCTTTTACATTAAAAGATAAACAAGATAAATTAGCTCTTTTAGAAGAAAAAAGTGTGGAACTAGCGAAGGATTTCCCGGGAGATAATAATTTGCTTTTAGATAATCAAGAAGGTTATAACACAATTAGGGTAAAATTTGAAAAGGCTGTAGAAGATTATAAAAAAAAGGATGAACTTAAGGGTAAATATGAAATTGTAAACACAAAAACTGAAAAAGTTAGGTTAAATATAAAAAATGTAGAAAAATCTATAGAAACTATGAAAGATAAAGTTGAAAAATTAGATCATGAGATAAAAGAAATAGAGATAGGAAGCTTGGCAGCAGATTTAGCTTCTAATTTGCAAGAAGGAGATCTATGCCCAGTATGTGGTGCGGAGCATCATCCTAAAATAGCAGAATTAAAAGAAGATACAGATTTAAAAGGGTTACAGAGTTTAAAACAAAGTCGTGCTGAAAACCTAGAAAAGCTATCGAAGGATTATCAAAATGAGTTAATATTACTTGCTGGATTTTCAAAAGATGAGGAGTATATAAATAATCAATTATTAGAAGTAAACAAAAATCTTAAGGATTTAAATATAAAAGAGCTTGAAGATGAAAAAAACAAGAGTGAATTATTATTACGCCAGTTTAAAGAAAAGATCGAATTATATAATAAACAAAAGACGGAGCTAGAAGTGATACTTGCAAAGGTTCGAGAAGAAAAAAGTAAAGCAGCTATGGATGAGGCAAAACTTGGAGAAGGTTTAAGAAAAGAAAAAGAAGCATTATTAGTTTTACAAAAGGATATTTCTATTGCGGGTGAGGGTTTAGAGTCATTTGTTGAAAGTCACAAACTTTTAAATGAAGACTTATTACATGAAGAGAGTTCATTTAAGCAGGAACGAAATGAGAATGAAAAATCAATGTCTATAAAAGAAAAGATTTCGCAGATTAAAAATATAGATAATGAAGTAATAAAACTTACAGCTCATGTTAGAAAAGATCGAGCAGCACTTGTAACACTAGAAAAGGAAAGAGTAGACATAGATAAGACTTTAAGGGAACTTACCAACCTCAAAACAGAAATAGAAACAAGCGGTAAGGAGAAAAGGGCGGAAATAGAACGCTTGACGCTTCAAATAGTGGAGCTTTGTGGATTTACTCCTACAGTGGATCATACCCCTAAAATTGAAGTAGAAAAAGTAAGAGTCCAAATTAAAGAGATCACTTTAAAAGAATCAAGTCTAAAAGCGATCTTTGAAAGAGAAAACATAGAAAAACAAAATGTTTTAACTCAAAAGACTAGCGAAGAAAATAAAAAAGAAATGTTATCTAAGATGCTGCTTGAGGGACAAGAGAAATTAAATATATCTCTTAAGGAAAATTCCTTTGAAGATACGCGAACAGTACTACTTTACTCCGTTTCGAGAGAAGTTTTGGTAATCTTTGAGAAAGAAATAAAACAGTATGAGGAGCTTAAACGTAACCTTATAGATAATTTAAAAAGACTTGAAATCTTGCTACAAGGGAAAGAAGTAGATGTTACTTTATTTGAACAATTAAAAGAAAAAAGAGAAGTTATTGGAACGGTTCTAGAGGAAAAGACAAAAGCGATAGGTGCTCAATTTAGGGCGCTTTCGGATATGGAGAGAAAGATTCAAGAAATTAAAACACTCCTAACAAAGAAAAAATCAGTAGAGCATAAATTAGGCCTTTTAAGAGAACTAGATACTCTTATTCAAGGAAACAAATTTGTTGAATACGTAGCTATGAAGCAACTTAAATATATATCTATGGAAGCTTCAAAAAGGTTAAAAGAGATAACAAGGGGACGTTACGCATTGGAACTTGATGCTAATGGAGCATTTGTAATGAGAGATGATTTTAATGGTGGCATAAGACGTGAAACTAACACATTATCAGGAGGAGAAACCTTCTTAACCTCATTATGTCTTGCACTAGCACTTTCCTCGCAAATTCAATTAAAGGGGAGTGCTCCACTAGAATTCTTCTTCTTAGATGAAGGGTTTGGAACATTAGATACAGACTTATTAGATGTAGTAATGAATTCACTTGAAAAACTTCATTCAAGCACATTGTCTGTTGGAATAATAAGTCATGTGGAGGAGCTTCGTAATAGAGTTCCAGTGAAATTAATAGTTACTCCAGCACAGCAGGGACAGGGTGGCAGCAAGGTAAAACTAGAGTACACGTAAAATGAGATACCATTTCTCCTTTGGACCTTGCAATTAGAGCTTGGAACGTGAAATTTTATTAAGAAATTCTAATCTTTTGCAAATATAAAATTCTCTATCGCTCACACTCGCCGTCCTGGCTCGGGTTCGCTAGCTTCCACGTCCTGTGGAAGCTTACGAGAATTTTATATCAGCAAAAGAAGAATTTCTAAATTCAATTTCAATGTTCCTTCGCTTCTTCTTGCAAGTCCCTGTGGAGAAATTCCATATAATTATTGTGTGTATATAAGTGGGCGTGCCTCTGCGTTCCGGTGGAACGAAGTCGGAGGAAAGGTTTCTGAATAAAGATATGTAGATGCGACAGCCTACGGCCAAGTGATTTAATTACTATTAAAATGGAGGAAAACAAATGAAGATATTTTTATATTATGTTTTATTTATTAATTTGTACGGAATTTTCGTAATGTATTCAGATAAGAACAAATCAAGACAAGGAAAATGGAGAACCCCAGAGAAGACACTTTTTACTATAGCTTTTGCTTATGGCGCTTTGGGTATATTTTTAGGTATGCGATTATTTAGACATAAAACTAAGCATAATAAGTTTGTAATAGGAATACCGGCAATACTCATAGTTCAAATATTTATATTCTTTAGATATATTTATAAAGTATTTTAAAGACTTTTTTAATGTAAAAACAAAACAGTGAAAGTCACATATTTTACACATATTTATCCGATATTAATTAGGTAATCTAATGTTATTATATATATATAGTAAGTGATGAGCAATTAATTTTTTTAATTAGAGTCCCCCTTTAATTAAATCTAAATCTTACAAATAATTTTAAAAAGAATCGGCTAATTTAAAAATGTCGGTTCTTTTTTGCTGTAAAATAATATTGATTTGAATATTTAGTGTGAAAAGTTGTCTTATAAATAGTATAATAAATTAAATATATTATTAACAATATATAGGATATTATTAATTGGTTAACTTAATTTTGTATGAAATAAATAAACTTAGAGGGGGAGTATTGAAGAATGGCGGAAAAAGTATTGAACGAGACTATTTGTTTAAAGCAGTATATATCGAAAAAAGAGTATAAAGAAATAAATGAATTAGAGAAGATTTGTAGATTGCTGGACAGGAGCAATCTAAAGTTAGAATTAGATTATAAACTTATTGAACCCTCGCCCACCTATAGAGGATGGGTGATTCTTATTTAGAAGGAAGTTTGCAATTACATTAAACCTAACTAAGAGCTAGGAAGCCTTATTCCTTTTGGCGTGTCCAAGGACGCCCTACACTGTAAGCTTTACGCTCCCAGCTTACATTTAAGCTATCTTAATCCGTTTTGGATTCATATACTCATTGTATATTAAGCAAATATTCTTTATCTTTGCTTTTCGCATTATGTTAAGAGAACCATTTATATCAGCATTTAATATAATTCCCATTGATGATTTATATTGTCCTCTAGATGTTCGGTTGCCACTGAAAATGTAATTTCTTTTAATTAGGACGTCATAAACAGGCATACTATCAGTTGCTAAAAAATCAGCTTTTGAAGTATAGCTTTCCTCTTGTTCTATGAAGACAATTTTATATCGTTTGCTTAGATATTTAAGCTTTGCCCTTAACTGACCAATTGGCATATTAACAAAGTTTTGATTGTTAACTCTACCTAGCTTAACACCCTTTTGGATATTTTTGTTAGAACCTACCACAAGCGAGCCTATATCGTTAGTTATGCAGTAATCGATAATTAGCCTTGCAGTTTTAGCGAGATAATCATTAACCTTATTACCTCTTTTGTTCCAAAGATTTCCTTGGGATTTAGTAGTGCGTATGATATTTTGTTTATCTTTAATTGATTGCAATTTGCAATTCCGCTTATTACTACCTTGGTTTATTGATTTAAGCTTTTTACCGTCAATAATAAAAGCTTTGCCACAATTTGTGGTGCAAGTGCATAAGTTGTCTACTCCTAGATCAATAGCAAGTGTATTTTTTTTATTTAAACTACCTTTGAACTCCTCTATTTCATATATCCATTGGATTTCAAAGAACCTTGAACCGTTTCTGGGTAGTATTATGATTTTTTTAATTGATTTAGTCTTTAGGTTTGGAGGAATTGTAATCTCAACTTTGCCATAAAGGCTTTTGAAAGCGGTAGACATTGGTACTGAAAATTTATCAGTAGCAACATTGAATTCACAAAAAATAATTTCAAATAAGCCATCTTTAGGTAAATAACCTGGTATTCTAATGTCGCTATATTTGTACTTACCAGCTTTTGCTAATTTAAGCAATGCAAAAAATGACTTAAAACTTGCATCTACAACTTTCATTATTTGCTGGGCTGAATTACTATTAAGTAATTCGTAGTTTTCATTAGTTTTGCAAACATGATAGTTTTTAAAGTAATTTAAGAACTTCTTTCCAGTAAAATAATGTTGACGAATACTATATAATGCTACATTGTACATGTTTTTGGATAAAAAACATAGTTGTTTAAGTGCTTTATATTCCTTAGCTGACAAATCTTTAAGTTGTTGTTTTTGAACTCCGTACAAGATTTCCTTTTCTACTTTTTTTGAACTGTTAGTCATTGAGACTCCTCCTTTCATTAATGTTTTATACTAATATTATGCCCAAATATCGATAAAAATATGAGTATATTCTCTACTAATATTATACTTGTAAGTAATTGCTTTAGTTTTATAAACTGCCTTAAGCTAGACGAAATTTACCACTCACCTATAGAGGATGGGCGTACTCTTTCGCAACTTAATAGAAATAAAAAGTTTGAAGTGGGACTAAAAAATATAGATGAGTTTTTATATTATGTTGAAGGAGTTTTGGTAGCATATCTTGGCATTTCAAGTTTTGGAGGTAGTAATATTGGCGAAATAAATGGTATAACTCATCCTGACTATAGGCGTAAGGGGTTATTTAGAAAACTCTTTGAACTCGCAGTTCAGCACGGCAAGGGGAGAGGGTTTAGTAAGATATTATTATTATCAGATGCTAATTCCGGCTCAGGGCTTGAATTTATAAAGTCTGCGAATGGTATATATGATTTTTCAGAGTATAGAATGAAAGTGATTGACCAAACTACAATAGACAGCATAGATTGTATTAGCTTAAGAAAAGCTACAAATTTGGATGGAAAAGAAATAGGTAGGCAAAATGCAGTATTTTTTAACGAGTCAGAGGAATGTGAAGCCTTTCTAGAGGAGGAGGAAAAATTAAATGAGATAACATATATGGCGCAGGTAAAGGGAGAAATTATTGGGAAAATAAGAGTGGAGTATAGTGATAATTCGGCCTTTATAAGTGGTTTTGGATTATTACCTAATTTTAGAGGAAAAGGATATGGAAAGGCAACTTTAAAGGGAGCTTTACAGCTAATAAATGAAAAAAATATCTGTGATATAGAATTGGACGTAGAATGTAAAAATAATACTGCACTTAATTTATATAAATCTTGTGGTTTTAAAGAAAAGTCTGTAATGAATTATTATAAGTATGACCTTTAAAGGTTCGTTAAATTATATGTTTTAACCGTTAATATATAAGGGGGATAAATTGAAATGAATAAAAAATTACTATTAATTTCATTAATTTGCTTAAGTACTCTAGCAGCTGGATGTGGAAGTCAAAATACAAAAGATGTGCAATCACAAAAAACTCCAGTTGTGAGTAAAACTCAAACAGCGACCAAAACACACACTAAAACAGAGGATACAGTTAAACCAACATCCAAATCTACCACTGCAAGTACATCAAGTACCACAAATACAAAAACTACAGCTGATACAACAAATCCTACAACTAAGTCCAGCAGTAGTACAACTAATAGTACGAAAAGTACTAATTCACAAACATCAACAAGTATGAATTATCAATTAGTAAAGAATATTTATACTAATAAAAAGATAACTATAAATTATCCTCAAATCACTAATTTGGGGGATGTAAGTAAACAGAAGGTCATTAATAATATATTAAAGCAAGAAGCATTGAAAGTTTCAAACTATTATAAGGATTCTCCAGGCGAGGTCACATTAGATATAATTTATAATATTAAATATAAAGGCAATGACCAATTGAGTGTACAATATTCAGGTACTGCATATGTTAAAGGGTCAGCTCACCCAAATAACTTATTTTACACAACAAATATAAATCTTACAAAAGCAGTACGACTAAAACTTTCAGATTTTGTTAAAATAGACAAAAATTTTGTTAATAAGTTTAGGAGTATTGCAGATAAATCTAGTCAACCAGGGAAGGTAAGCGTTGAGCAATATACAAATGATGAGTTAATCAAAATGTTTAAAAATGCAGATTCATTAGATCTTGTAGGAACTGCAGACCAATCTGACACATTTAGTTTCGTCACAAAAGATACTTTGGGTATAAGTGTACCTGTTAGCCATGCTGCAGGAGATCATGCTGAATTTGAAATGGAAAAATAGAAAAATATGAGCCACCACATGTAAAGTTACAAAAATAAGAGTCATCTATATAGAAAGTGACATCTAGAGAAAATAAATAAATGCTTTAGCTTCTAAGCTAAAGCATTATTGCGTTATAAAGCAGCTTTTTTAAAGCCTTCTCCATTTATTTCAGATATATTTGATATTGTGATAAAAGCTGAACTATCTATATCTTGAACAATCTTTTTAGCTTTAGCTATTTGAGTTAAAGTAATAAAACTGTATATTATTTTTCTTTGTTCCCCGGTATAAGCCCCTTCTGCATTTATAAGAGTTACCCCTCTACCAAGCTTGCTCAATAATGCATGTGATACTTCAGGTTCTTTATTTGTTATTACCCAAAGTAATTTTTTATGATTAAACCCGTCTATTACCTTCTGTGTACAAATTGTAGCTACATAGATACTAATTAATGTGTATAAAACTAGTTCTAGTCCAGCTGCAATAAATATTACTCCAGCTCCAATAATAAATATATTAATAACCATTGAAAGTGAGGCTATTTCTACGCCGGTTATCCTTTTTAAAACTGTTGCAATAACATCTGTTCCACCTTGTGATGCCCTACTCCTAAAACATAAACCACAACCAATACCGTTGAGTATACCACCGGTTATGGAAGAAAGCATAATATCAGGAATTTGAATATATGGAGCTAATGGAGCAGCTATAATTAAAAATACTGATAATTCTATCATTCCAAGTAGACTAAAAAGCACGAAATCTCTATCTACAGTCTTTATTCCAATAATAAAAATAGGAAGGTTTAATATGAAGAAGCCCAATCCAACGGGCAGATTAATACAATATTTTAATATAAGTGCAACGCCTGTAATTCCTCCAGATAATAAATGATGTGGTACTAAAAAACCAATAACTGATATAGAAGATAAAAAAGATCCAAGTGTAATTACTAAAACTCTTATTATAAAAGATTCTTGTTTTTTTAAATTTATCATGTTCTTACCCCCCTAAATTTGTCGATAGTGTTAACACTATCTTTGTTTTATTTATTTAAAACCCTGCTATTGCAAGGATTGTAGCTGTTTTTAGCACAAAAAACAATGACCCCCTCTATTTGGTATAATTGTTG
>NZ_JAHLDV010000045.1 GCF_018861865.1 Clostridium frigoris | reverse complement strand
CTTCAGATTCCACCTCACGGTGGACACCCTTGTCTTAAGCTAACGGTTAGCACTATCGGCCCCCGTATCGGACTTTCACCGACGAGTAAACGCCCATGCCGGGCACACTAAGAAAACCTCGGACTAATTAATTGGTCCGGGGTTAAATTAAATCTATTTTTTTAAAACATCTCTAATGACGTTATACTTTTCATCATTACTTTCAACAAATCCTTCTATAGGTGATTTTATATTGACAGTACCAACATATTCAATAAATGATTTCTTCAACTTCTCACAGAACTCTTTTGATAATTTTTTACTTGTTGCTATAGCATCCTTTGGTATATCTTGTGTTTTTGCAAGTATCCTAAACTGGTCTATATCAACTCCATGCTTAGAAGCATTTTCCAAAGCCTCATTGTAAGTTGCACCAGCATCCACTTCATTTAATAATACAGCTTTTATTACATTGTCATGGCTGCCCATATAAGATGTTCTACTAAATATTTTATCAGGATTCATACCTTCATTTTTAATTATACTCCTTGCATAAAGATATCCAGAAGCACTTTTCTCATCAACATAACCAAAACTTTTCCCTTTTAAATCAGCCAAGTTATTAATACCACTATCCTTTCTAGTTATTATGTACCCGTTGTAAGAAACCTTGCCATTGACTTTAGGCGATACAAGTGGCTCTATTCCAAGTTTTTCATGTGCATTAACATATGCAAAAGGCGAAAACCACGCAACATCAATAGTCTCTTCTTGTATACCTAAACTTAATGCTTCATAATCCTTTACTATAATAGTTCTCACTTTGTAACCTATTTTATTAAATACGCTACTTAAAATTGGAACATACATATTTTTTATATCTTCAGGTGATGTAAATGGATTTATTCCAAATATAATCTCATCTTTATCTTTATTTTTTGCAGTTAATTTCTGAACCCCACTAGCCATATCTGAAAGTTTAGTACAATAATTTAAAAGTTCAACATTCTTATCCTTTTGAGCTGTTATTGTATTAATGGTATCATAGGTTACTTGATGTGTACTTTCCACCGCATATGCCACATTTGATATTGCCTGCTCGATTTCGTGTGAGGTGGAAACTTGAGTCGTTGATATTTCCTTTATTTCGTTAATTGAAGTATTCAAACTAATTAATACATTTTGAATTTCCACAATTACATTCTCTGATTTTTTAGCTGAACTTTCAATATCATTGCTCCTTACAACACATTTATCAATAGCATGGTTAGATTTTTGAACTTCATTTAATATCTGTCCAACAATTTGTTCAATTTCCATTACAAATTTACTAGTACTCTCAGAAAGTCTTCTTATTTCATTTGCTACTACAGAAAATCCCTTTCCTGCATCCCCTGCTCTTGCAGCCTCTATACTTGCATTTAATGCAAGTAGATTAGTTTGTGATGAAATTTTTTTTATGTTATCAACAAACTTGCTAATATCCTTAGATGAAATATTTAAATCCGCATTTATACTTGATGTAAGTTTAATTCCATCTGTTAAATCCATAAGAAGAGATGATATCCCACTAATAGTGCTTCTGTTTTCACTTAACATTTTAATTGATTTACTAGAACTTTCTTTAATCGTCATAATATTACTTTTAAGTTTATCCGAAACCCCAATAAACTCATTTATTCCTGCATTTATTTCTTCTGTGCTTGCTACATTTTCTTCACTAAGTTCTGCCACTTTACTCGATTGTTTCACTATTTGGTTAAATACAGTTACGTTTTCTTCTGAATGCCAGGTCAAACGCTTAATATCAAAGTCCATAGTCTCAAGCAATTCAAATAATTCATCATTAATATTATCAGTTTTTTTTACTTCAACTGTACTAGTCTTTTTAAGCTTTATAAAATTTAATACAATAAAAATTATTATTGTGTCCATCACACAAGTTATTATAAATGTTTTATTTCTTCCCACTTCAGTAAAATATAAAATTAAATTTAATAAGATAAACACAATAGAAGATACAAAAAATACTTTCTTTTTAACTTTTTCCATATCTACACCCCTTTTCTTTATTAATATTACATATAAATATTGAAATTTTAAAACAAAAACACCCAATTGTACATATTGGATGTTTTTATTTTATAAAAGCATTCTATAAGAATTCTTTTATTAGTATTTATTGAAATTTTAAAAGAAATTTAACCAAACATAGTAACTGCTGCTAATGCTCCTACTAAACCACCACAAATTGGAGCTACTACTGGTATCCATGCATATCGCCAATTAGAATCACCTTTACCGGCTATTGGTAATATTGCATGAGCAATTCTTGGTCCTAAGTCTCTTGCGGGATTAATAGCATACCCAGTTGGACCACCCAAACTTAAACCTATTACTAAAATTACAAATGCTGCAATAAGTGGACCAAATCCAGGAGCTGATTTTGTTTGAGCAACTCCTAGTAAAGCAAATACTAATACGAATGTTCCTATAAATTCTGATAAAAAGTTTGCTGGTGTATTTTTAATTCTAGGTGCAGTGCAAAATATAGCAAGTTTTCCAACTTTGTTATCTGTAGCTGCCCAATGAGGGTAATACATAAGCCATACAAGAACTCCACCTACTATTCCTCCAAGCATCTCAGCTACGATATAGCCAGGTACAACTGACCAGGATAAACTACCAATAGCAGCGAGAGCTATAGTAAGTGCAGGATTAAATGAAGCACCACTAGCTGTTCCAAAGATGTAAGCTGGAATACCAACTGCAAATGCCCAACCAAAAGTTATAACTATCCAGCCACCATCATGTCCATTTGTATCATTTAAAACTACATTTGCAACTACACCATCACCAAGAAGAATGAGTAGTGCTGTTCCGAAAAACTCTGCATAATATGGTAACATAATATTTTCCCCCTCTATATAATTTACTTATTTATTTCAGAAGTAAAATACATTTTGTATTCTCCCTCTGTTAAATACACCTTAGTTCTAAAAATCAAACATTATTTTCTTCCCAATCCCTCGATCTTCCAACAGCTTTATGCCATCCTTTTAAAAGTTCTACTCTCTTTTCTTCTCCCATTTTTGACTCAAAAGATCTTGAAAGCGCCCAATTTTTCGAAATTTCTTCTTGATCCTTCCAGTATCCAACTGCGAGGCCCGCTAAATATGCAGCACCTAGAGCTGTTGTTTCAATTACTTCTGGTCTATCAACTTGAACATCTAATATATCCGACTGAAATTGCATTAAGAAATTATTAGCACATGCACCACCATCAACTTTTAAAGCTTTAAGAGTTATACCTGAATCTTCTTGCATAGCTTTTAACACATCATTTGTTTGATAAGCAAGCGACTCAAGTGCTGCCCTTATAAAGTGCTCTTTCTTAGTTCCACGAGTTAATCCAACTATTGTTCCTCTTGCATACGGATCCCAATAAGGTGCACCAAGTCCAACAAAAGCTGGAACCATATATACACCATCTGTATCTTCAACAGCTGTAGCATATTCTTCAGATTCAGGTGCACTCTTAATCATTCTTAATTCGTCCCTTAACCACTGAATAGCAGCTCCTGCAACAAATACACTTCCCTCAAGAGCATAGTTAACTTTGCCATCAATACCATAAGCTATGGTTGTAAGTAACCCATTATGTGATTCAACTGCTTTTTCACCAGTATTCATTAATAAGAAACAACCAGTACCATAAGTATTTTTAGCTGTTCCAGCTTCATAACAAGTTTGGCCAAATAATGCAGCTTGTTGATCCCCCGCTGCGCCAGCTATAGCTATAGGAGAACCAAATATTGAATTGTCGGTATATCCATAAACACAGCTAGATGGTTTTACTTCTGCAAGCATCGATTTAGGTATGTCTAAAGTTTTAAGTATTTCATCATCCCATTTTAGATCATGTATGTTGTATAACATTGTTCTAGAAGCATTTGTATAATCTGTTACATGCACTTTACCAGCTGTTAATTTCCAAATTAGCCATGTATCTACAGTACCAAATATCAAATTGCCTTTGTCAGCTTCTTCTCTTGCTCCAGCAACATTATCAAGTATCCATTTAACTTTAGTTCCAGAAAAATAAGCATCAAGGATAAGTCCAGTTTTGTCTCTTACTACTTCATCAAAACCTGTAGTTTTTAATTTATCACATATACCAGCAGTTCTTCTACACTGCCATACAATCGCATTATAAACAGGAATTCCAGTGTGTTTATTCCAAACAAGTGTGGTCTCTCTTTGATTAGTTATGCCAATAGCGGAAATATCTTTTGCTGTAACTCCGATTTGAGCCATTGCTTCTTGTGCCATACCTAATTGGGTAGCCCAAATTTCCATAGGATCATGCTCAACCCAACCTGGACTCGGATATATTTGCTTGAATTCTCTTTGAGCTACGCTAGCAATAAGTCCCTTCTTGTTAAACAAAATACATCTTGAGCTCGTTGTTCCTTGGTCTAGTGCCATTACATACTTTTCCATAAATTGTACACCCCTTTTATTTTAATGAAATCGTTTACTAGGCTTATATAGAAACACGATATCAATTAATTTAATATCATGAAATCTTTTTAATATAGATGGACTATATTGGTATTAATATATTACCAATTTAATATTTTATTACATTTATTTACACATTCTATTCTACAAAAAAGAGAACCTTGATAATAGGTATAAATACCCATACATCAAGGCTCTCTTTTCTCCGCCAATTTGTTATTTATTCATTTACTAAATTCTAACATAATAAATATCATAATACAAGCGTTTATTTAAACGTTTTCATAAATAATTATATTGAACGTTTAAATATAAGAAAACCCTCAACTAATTTATTAATTATTTGAGGGTTTCACTATTTATGATTTTAAACCATCTGCTAGTCCTTTGAAGAAATCTCCAATAGAAGTACACACACCTGCGAACCAACTTTTAGTCTTATCACTTTCTAATGTATTTTTCATTGTACTAGCTACACCTTCAAGTTGTCCTTTTACTTTGCTGTAATCCAAGTTTAATTTATTTACATTTGTCATTAATCCAACAATATTACTTACATCATCTTTAGACAGATTGTAATTGTAATCACTTGTTACATTATTTACTATTTTCGTTATACCTGCCTCATCCTTAGGTTTATCTTTTATAACTTCACTCTTTACTTCATTTATTAATCCCGCAGCTTTATCTTGTCCAATTTTTTCACCTAGTTCGCCTGTGACTGCGACCTCCTCATTAGCTGTTTTCTTTGTACTTTCATCTAATTTCTTACCGTCTTTGCTATTTTCGAATCCCTTTAGTATGCCCGTCATAGCTGCCGTACCTGATACATCAAATGGTGCAGAAACTTTAACATTAGCATTCTCAATTCCTGCTGTAATTAGGGCATTTTTTATCATATTAGCATTTACCCAAGTTACATTGTTTGTATTAACTACCAAACCACCAGTAGTTGTTGGCTCAATATATGAACATGATATGGACTTGTTACCTAATTGCTCTTTAGATACAGTATCTCCTAGATATTTCTTCTCCTCATTAGATGTAACTTCGACAACACTCGCACTATTCTTATCTACATCAAAGTACTTTAACATGTCTTGTTTCTGTTGATTCGTCAAATCGGCCCCTATAGTAACACTTTTATATGAGTCAGCGTATACATTGTTTATAGGTGTTGCAAACAAACTTGCTGCTGTTAAAATTACACCTAATACTAATTTCTTATTCATTTAACAAGACCTCCTTATATTGAATTTTAAATTATACTACATTTTATACTAACAAAGCTATTTTACAATAATAGTCCTTTAATTGAAGCTTGTAAACTTTAACTTAACCCATTTAAGTTATTATATTTTTTTCTAACAACATGATTAATGATGGATCTTGAATCATGCGGGGAATTTTGACTTGATTAAGTGAAGCACCACGTTTTAAGAGTTCTTGTTTCAGGATTTGAAACGTCCCTGTTTGAACGAAATGTATATCCACTTCGTTAATTCTCTTTGCATTAACCCCTGCACGATAACGAGGGTTAGCATCCCCCAAGCATTGTTCCAAAGTGCTTTTCATTTCTAGTGCTTTAGTTGCGCTGATTACTAGCTCGTTAATCTCTATATAAAAAAGATAATGCCCAACTACATCTTCTATTTTTAACGTAACAGTATAATCCTCTAATATAACTCCACTAGCTTTCGTAGTTTCGCCAAGAGCATACCTCACAGCCTGTTCTGATGTTTTTTCCGCTGCTAAGTTAAGTAGTTGTCCTTTACGATACATGAACTCAATCACGGGGCTTTGATGCGAATAATCAACTACTTTCACCACATCTCCCATTCGATACCTATAAAATCCAGAATAATTCGTAATGACTACTTCGTACATCTCTCCCACGTTTAACTCATCTAAATCAAAAGTTTTCGGATTCATATTATCAGATTTCTTAAGGGGTATAAACTCAAAATAAGCTGACCTTGGTGTAACAACATAACTTACGTCATTTACGTTAGTTGCCATTCCAATTAGTGCCTCTGTTGCTCCATACACCGCTGAAAAAACAGGCAAATCACCAATATAGTACCGCAGTCTATCCATATAAATACCAAAACTTCCACCTGCAACACACGATATATTACTAATCTTCGGCCACACTCTTTGTGCGATTGCTTTCATCCCTTTACTTAATTCTCGCTCCAAATCTTTTGCACGGATAGGCTCTGGCTTTAATTGCTTTTCTAGTTGTTCTCTTACTTCTACGTCCAATGTCAATCGTGAGGATATTGTCCCTTTAGTAATATCCTCAATAATCTCCACCCACTGTTTTTCTAACACACCAAAAAGCTGTACGATACTAGATGGAAAAGGAGAAGTAATATATGCCAAGTTCCGCTCTTTTAGTGCAAACAACAAATGTAGATAATTAGCCACTTGCTGATCTTTGATAGCTAGTACTTCAAGTGGAGAGGTCCAAAAGTAGTGGAGCATCTTTTTCATCGATTGCATACCACCAGAGGTCCCTGAACCGGAGGGGATTCCCACTGGAGTATTACCTGATTGCAACATATTCATAAGAAGTAAACCCTTGCCGCCCGTCCTTGCAGCAGGGAGAGCACTGGATAGTGACCCATGTTGAAGAAACATCATACTCATATTAATTATTTTTCTGGTTTTTGCCGTTGTGGGAATACGCTTTTGTTTACCTGTAGTTCCCGAACTTAATCCAAAATAATTAACCTCATCAGACGTAAGTACATTTTCAAGACCTGCAGCAATTTCCTCAATGTAGTTTTCGTAGTCGGGATAGCTTGTTAGCGGAACAATGCGTTTATAATCCACTGATGTCCGTATGCCTTCAAACTCATATAAAAGGCCATATACTGTCTTTGAATTTCCTTGTAGAATTTCCTGTAATACGCCCCGGTTAATGTCTCCTGCTTTGATTGTGTCTTTAACAAACTTCTTATAAAAAAAATCAGAACCTATAGCATAGAATTGATTAATTACCCACTCCAGTATATTCATACTTTATTACCCCTTTTTTATTAATTTAAACTGATATGATCTGATATAATATTCTCACTAGATTCCAATATGTTTTTTAACAATTCCAATCCCTCAAATATTTTCTGTATTTCTTCTTCCTTCTTAGTACTAAGTAATAGTGCTAAAAAAGAATTTACATTGCTATCCAAATTTCCATGTGTACGTTTAAAGTTATCACATAACTTTGCATATACTACTCTTTTATCCGCTTTGCTTCTTACCCTTTCAATTACTTCTTTTGCTTCGAGACGATCAAGAATTAGGGAAACAGCAGTAGGTGTTATCTTCAATTCTTCACTAAATTGACTAAGTTTTACCATTTCTTTCTTTGCTAGTATATTTACGACTGCTAGTTGTGTAACAGTTATTTCATATTTTGAAAAATATCTTTTTAATCCTTTATCCATCAAATTATTAACTTCTTTTAGTAATTCCATTATTTTTGTGCTATCATTCAATTTATTAGCCCCCTATATAAATTTTGCTTATAGTTAATATGTTAATAATTAATGCATTAACATTTAATATATTATCTATAATAACTTATGTAAATCATTAATGCAAGTAGTACCTAAAAATGATAAATTTTTGACAATATATTAGTTAATATGTGTACGATTTAAAACCTTTGTGTTAAAATTAAATGAAAAATATTTATATTATTAAATTATAAATCAAACAATAAAAATAAAATTTCTAAAAACAAAGGATGAGTTACATGAATATGAAAATTTTTAATAAGGATAACGTTGTGGATGTTTCATTTATTATTTTTGGAAGCTTCCTAGGATCTATTGGCGTTAATATGTTTTTAATACATTCCAAACTTCTAAGCGGAGGTACTACTGGCATAGCTCTCATTTTTCAATATTTATTCAAAGTACAAGCTGGGTACATAATACTACTACTAAATATTCCTTTATTCATCTTAAGCGCATTCAAACTCAATAAGAAGGTTACTATTTATTCTGTTATTGGTACAGTTACTTTATCTCTTTCTTTGATTTTTACACATCCTGTAGCTAACATTTTACATATAAATGATAATTTACTTTATTGTTTATATGGAGGAGTAGTTTGTGGACTTGGCTATGGTCTTGTATTTGCTCACAATGGCTCAACTGGTGGTCTCGATATAGTTTCAATGGTGATTAAAAAAAAGTATACAAATTTTAATATAGGTAAAATAAATTTTATTGTGAATTTATTAATTGTTTCAGTCAGTAGTTTTATATTTGGACTTCCTATTGCATTGTATACATTAATTGCTATGTTCATTACTTCTCTCGTACTTGATAATGTGGTAAAAGGCTTAGGTCAAAAGAAATTAGTATTTATTATTACTGAAAAAGAAGAAGAAATTGCAGATATAATAATGACACAATTACATAGAGGAGTTACTAATATTTATGCAGAAGGCGCTTATACTAAAAGTCAGAAGAAAATGCTTTACTGCATAATACCTCTATCGCAATTGCCCGAATTAAAAAGCATAGTTAAAACTCTTGACGAAAGGGCTTTTTTAACTATTGCCGATGCATCAGAGGTCGAAGGAAAGGGATATAGACACCTTATATAAACTGAATTAAATTTATTTGTAGAATATTTATACAATATTAAATATCCATAAGTTTACTTTGGATATGGACTATCCTAACCAACCTACAAGTACTCAGAACAATTTTTTATAGGAGATTGATAATATGTCAGAATCATTAATAACAAAAAAAGCCCTTGCTGTTTCTATTAAGCAGTTAATGGATACAGTTCCATTAGCTAAAATCTCAATACAAAAAATTTCAGACAGCTGTGGACTTAGTAGGAAAACATTTTATTATCATTTTAAAGATAAGTTTGACCTTGTAAATTGGATATATTATACTGAGGTTTCAGAAAGTATAGCTGATTGTAAGAATTATGGAAACTGGACTGAAGGTACTTATAGAACTTTATTATACCTAATGAAAAATAAATCCTTTTATATTAATGCACTTAATACTCCTGGTCAAAATGCATTTAGCGAATATTTTTTTGAATTTTGCTTTAAAATTATTATGAATGCTATTGATGATTTATCCATTGAAATGAACATTTTAGACAAAGACAAAAAATTTATTGCTGATTTTTATAGCCACGCTTTTGTAGGAACAACCAGTCAATGGATTAAACATGGCATGAAAGAATCACCCGAAATATTAGTTGATGGAATTAGAAATGTACTTGAAGGTACTATGCCTCATGCTTTGAATATGTATGCAAAATAAGGACAGTAGATGAGTCTTATTATTAAAGACTTATCTGCTGTCCTTTGAAATTATTTTAACATCATTGACTTTACTAAGCCAATTTTTTCACGTAAATTATCATCTTTCAAAATTTTCATTGCTGAATTATATAATACACGAACATCATATTGTCCTTTATAAATAGGTGTAACTTTCTTATCTAGATTTAGGAATTTATAAACAGCAATTTGTGCACTTCTTACAGAATAATCCATAGTAAACACTATATCATCTTCTATTTCACAAAACTGACCAAGTAATGCTAAGTTAGTTGAACCTTCTGGAATAACTTGTGGTCTATCGCCCTTTGCTCTAGTTAAAAATTGTGCTGTTGTAAAAGGTAATATACAAGGTATACAAATAGATGTTTTAAGGATTTTTTTCATATCACAGGCGAAATTCAAGTGATATAATAGCTCAGTTAATATTTCTTCACCTGTACAATCTACCATTCTCTTCTTTATAAAATCACCTTTTGCATATGGGTATAAACCATATCCCCATAAGGTTTGTACATTTTCAGGTTGATTAAGAAAATGTGGTTGCTTATATAAAACAATTGACATAAACCATCCAGATTCTTTAAATGTCATCATAGCTCCAGTTCCTGGTTGATTTCCTGAATATTCTATTATTTTATTTACCATAGTTGGATCCTTAAGTGTAACTACGAAAGACTCCCACATTGATTCTTCAACACGTTCATCAAAAACTTTTGGCTTACCAAGCTGTGGTCTACCTTGGGCGATTTTCTCCCAAAGATCCCATGTTCCACCTACATGTTTGTCATTAATCTTTGGAACTGTAGTCATTGAGCCTTGGCTACTACCAGCTGTTAATGAACCAATAGTAACAAAAGCAAAATCACCTTCCCCAACTTCTATTCTAGTTTCCTTTCCATTTTTTTCGCATTTAAATGCTGTAACTGTTGTCTGCATATCTGATGGTTTAAATTCTAAATCAGTTACTCTGCAATTAAGTTCAAAATTAACACCTTGTGATTCTAACCATTTAGTCATAGGTAATAACATGGAATCATATTGATTATATGGTGTACGACGTACTCCAGACATATCATTTAGATGTGGTAGTTCATGGATAAATCTATGAAGATATCTCTTGAACTCTATAGCACTATGCCAAGGCTCAAATGCAAATGTTGTAGTCCACATAAACCAAAAATTTGTTTTAAAAAATGATTCTGGGAAGCAATCTGTAATAGTTTTTGTACCTAAAGTATCTTCAGGTTTAATCATCATATCTGCTAAAGCCATTCTATCTTCGCGATTAAATCCTAAACATGATGACTCCAATATATTAGCTTCATTATCTATTAATCTAGCTTTTGAATAAGTACGATTTTTTTTGTTAAAAGCATTAAATTCATCAAGTATTGAAACTTTAGGATCAGTTAATGAAGGAATGCTTTCCATTACTCCAAAAGTACAAGTATATGCTTCCTCATCAAACATTCTTCCACCACGATTTGCATAACCCGTCGTAGCATCTCCATATCCATCCATGCTGCCACCTGTTACATTTAATTCTTCATATATATGAATATTTTTTCCTGGAACATGTCCATCTCTAATTAAAAATACTGCAGCAGACAATGATGCAAGTCCAGCACCAACCATATAAGCATTTGTTCTTTCAACATCTACCTTTTCCTCGCAATTAGATTCCATCTTTAATCATCCTCTCTTTATATTAATATTTTTGAACAACTGATCTATACGTACTCGCTATGCTTATAATATAATTCTTATTTATAAAATGTTAAATAATCAATTTTGATACTCTGTCCCAAAAACTCACATTATCATAAAGATGTATAACTTTATCTCAAATATCTTTTATTTTTACATTCATATATTTCCATTAACCCCAAATTATATTAAAGTACACATTTTTCACTGATAAATTACTTAAAGTGTATTATAATGGTACTAAGAAGATAGAAATTTAACAAAGGAGGTTGATGTTATGGCTTGGGGAAATAAAAACGAAAAAATGTTAGTTGTGGTTAAAAGTAATCCTGATGATAATGGATGGGATATACCTTTTGAATTGACTTACAACGAAGAAAAATTTGAAATAAAAGATCCAATTAGGAGTATGAAACTTTTTAACAATGCGATCAGATATAAATGCAATATTGACGGAAAAGCAATTGAGTTATTTAATGAAGGTGAAGAATGGTGGATTCTTGTATAGCGCAATTACCAATAAAAGCTATGGATTTTAGGTTTAATACCTTCATTCCATAGCTTTTTACATTATAAATACATATTAAATTTTATATAATTCGTAATTTGGTCTTTTGAGACACCCTTTTTTACTGTAATAAAAATCACAAGTTATTTTTTTAGCCTCCCATTAAACCCTGATAGCCCGTGATTCATATGATATATTGGACCAAATTTATTTTTAAGTAACACATTAACTGCTTTGGGGCTTCTACCACCTGACGCACAGTGCACTAAAATTGGTTTGCCTCGAAATTTTTCTAGCTCTGAAATCCTTGAGGAAAGTTCATTTACTGGAATTAGTTTAGAAGCGTTTATATGTCCCGTTTGGTACTCACCTTTATTTCTTACATCTAAAACAATAAGGTCCTTATTTTCGCGTATAAGTTTAAGAGCTTCCTTTCCAGAAACATTTTTTACATTTTTATTAAATTTAATAATTATCTTAGGATACATTATATAGATTATTAAGAGAATTAATATTATGGTTAATATATTATTCATGCTTTTCCCTTCTTTCGATTAATATTAATGTATTACTACAATTTCACTAACATACATTTTTTTACTGATGAAAGTATAAATAATCTATTCTTATTTTATATTATTTACATATCCAAAAACATATTTATTAACATGTTCAATAATATCTTTCACATCATTATTATATAACCTATAATGCACCTCAAGTCCAACCTTCTCACTTTTAACCAATCCTGCATCTTTTAAAATTCTTAAATGCTGAGATAGATTTGCCTGGCTAAATTCAATTTTTTCATTTAGTTTACAAACACATTTAGGACCATCACATAAGAACTGCATTATTTTATATCTTACGGGGTTTCCAAGTGCCTTAAATATTTTTACTGCCAATTCATCCTGATTCAATTTTCTTCCTCCTTGTAGTATTAAAGGTATGTAATTACATTTAATACTTCGTTTAAAGTTTATACCTTTTAATTAAATAATTATATAGTATATATTATATATTAGTTTTGTGATTATTTCAATTCTATGGTAACAGTTAAAAGAATCTAACAGTGTACTATAAAAACATTTTAACAAAATCTTCATTATTTATATTTAGAATATAATCCGATATATTAATACCATCTATAATAGTTTTTATTTCTATAAGATCAAACCTTTTATTTGAAAATAGTGCTTCTAATTCCTCGATAGTATTTTCCTCAAAAAAATCTCCATATATTTTAAAATTCTTAATAAATCCATCTAGTACATTCATCTTAATAGATACACTACCTGCACCAAACCTCATTTCTTTTTCATAATTAAATTTAGGCGATTTTCCAAAATTCCATTTCCATGTACCATATTTATTTTCTACTAATTCATCTATTTTTTTAATATCATCATCTGTTAGTATATAATTTTTTGCTTTCTCATTTCTATCTTCAAAGATACTTCCCAAAAGCATATCTTTAAATTCCTTAATTGATATCTTATCATTAACAAAATCACTAATGTTTGCAACCCTGCTCCCAACCGATTTAATTCCCCTACATTCAAATTTGTCTTTTTTTACATTTAAAGCCTTAGAAAGCATTGATAAGTCACTTGTAAATAAAAGTGTTCCATGATGGAGCAATTTATCTTTGCAAAAATATTGTGAGTTACCGGAAAATTTTTTACCATCAATTAAAATATCATTTCTTCCACTAAAACTTGCCTTAACCCCAAGTTTGCTTAAACACGATATTACCGGTAGTGCAAAAAAAGAAAAGTCATTTTTGTGTATATTTGAATTTGTTTCAATTATAGTGAAATTAAGATTACCAAAATCATGGTATACTGCTCCACCCCCAGATAACCTTCTTACTACCTTTATATTATTTGAATTTACATACTCGAAATTTAACTCTTCGTAGGTGTTTTGATTTTTTCCAACGACTATAACAGGTTCATTTTGCCACAATATCAGAACATCATCTTTTAAATCCTTATATTTTAAAAAATATTCCTCAAGAGCAAGATTAAAATATGGGTTATTAGAATTATTAATAACATTTATCATGTCTTTGACCTCCTTAATACAATCTAATTGATGTCTAGTCTATATGGTACACATCAATTTTCATTTTAAATATCTTTTATTAATCCTTTATTAATCCTTTATTAATAAATTGCTTAATATAAGTGTTATAAATAGTGCAAGTCCATATATAATAAACAAACTATTCAATGAATAGGCAAGTATAATTCTCCCACCAATAGCAGTTCCAACTCCACCACCACCCATGAAGCAAAAGGCAACTAATGACATTGCTGCACCTCTTGATTTTTGTGCGAATCCTGTTGCTCTTGTAAGTAGTGTTGAGTGTGTTAAAATAAATCCTAATCCAAGTAGTGCCACGCCTAAAATTAATAAGTAAATATTACTGCCAAAATAGAAAATTATTGTATCTGCAATTGCTGCAGATAATAGTCCTGCACTTAAAACTTTCTTCTGTCCAAATTTCTTAGAAAGCTTTCCGCTTAATCTCCCTCCAATAACAGACATTACTCCAAACGCAGTTAAAATCATACCTATTTTAAAATAATTATAATGATAGGTTTTAGCAATATATGAGCCTATATATGAAAAGCTTCCTACTATAAATATTCCTTCTAATAAAACGATTAAATAAGTAAACAAGCTTTTTGAATTAGATAAAAGTCTAAAATAAGGTTTTAATATTTCACTATTAGGATTTTTCTCTGAAGGTAATTTTTTATAATTTGATATTAGAAGTATCATTGGTATTAATGAAAGAACCGCATAAGCTATAAATACACCTTTCCAATTTAAAAAATATGCTATAGTTCCTCCTATGGCCATACTTAATCCTTGACCTAAAAATGATATCCCCATAAATGTTCCTATAGCTTGTTGCCTCTCTTCCATAGGAAACACATCACCAATAAGGGCAAGGGAAATTGGCATTACTGAGGCTGCAAAAATTCCGGTAAGTCCTCTATATATTGCTAAATTAGTTAGTGAAGTACCTAATGCACATAAACCAGTTGCAATTGTAAACATAATTAAGGAAAAAGTTATAACTTGTTTTTACCGTATCTATCTGCTAATGGGCCAAATATTATTTGAAATATCCCAAAAGGAATCATATATGCTGTAATTAATAACCCCGCTTTTGCTATTTCAACATTTAAATTTTCAGCTATTGCAGGTAGTATGGGTGATACTACCCAGTTATCTGCCATAACAATAAACCCTGCTAGTCCTAACAATAGAACAATACTATTTTTATTTATACTCTTCTTTTCCATCTTATAACGCCCCTTTTTCTATTAAAATTTCTTCTTATACTAAACCATTTATTACATAATAATATAATTAATTAATTATATTATAATCTATTAATATTCTAAAATCAATATATTTGCTACAATTAAATTTCAATGTGTTTACCCGTAGCCCATAATAGTCGACCAAGCTCCAATAAAGATTTAAAATATTCTTCTTTAAAAAGGACAATTGATATAGCAATAAGTGCTTTAAAATTCTTTGAAATCCCTAAATCTTTAGATACAAAGGTACAAAGGTACAAAGGTATTTTAATATTGACTATGCACAAATAGAGTAGTAGTATTATATTATAATTAAATAATTATTTAATTATATAGTTATCTAAAAGGAGGTGAATTATATATGGAACACAAACTAAATACCCAAATCACTATATTAGGTGGTGGCCCTGCAGGCTATGTTGCCGCGATAAGAGCAACACAGCTTGGTGCCAAGGTTGTACTAATAGAAGAAAGCGAATTAGGAGGAGTTTGTTTAAATAAAGGATGTATACCAACTAAAGCTTTTCTTAAAACTTCTGAGGTTAACTCTACTATAAAAAAATCAAAAGAATTTGGAATTAATAGTAATGAATCAACAATAAACTTGAACATATCTAATGAGAGAAAAAGTAGAGTGGTGAAAAATTTAAATATGGGACTTGAACATTTACTACCCGCAAAAGGAATTATGATTTTAAAAGGTAAGGGTTATATCAAGAGCCCTAAAAAAATTATAGTTTCAACTTTAGATGGTGAAGCAGAAGTTTCTACAGAAAAAATAATTATTACTACTGGCTCTAAACCATTAATCCCCAAAATAAATGGTATTAATCTCGCTGGCGTTATAACCAGCACTGATGCCCTTAATCTTATTGAAATCCCTAAAAAAATAGTGATAATTGGTTCCGGTGCGATTGGTCTTGAATTCGCAACCATGTTTAGTTCTATCGGCAGTAAAGTTACTGTAATTGAAATGAAAGATAAAATACTTCCAAATGAAGATAAAGAAATATCCACTGAGTTACTTAAAATCATGAAAAGACAAGGAATAAAATTCAAGTTATCAACATCAGTTAAAGAAATAAAACAGTCTGAAAATGCACTTGAAGTAATATACCTTGAAAAAGGCAAAGACTCCTCTGCGTTATGCGAAAAGGTTTTAGTTGCCATAGGGCGGAAGTTGAACTCGACTTGTGAAGAATTTAAAAATTTAGGTCTTAACATAGAAAATGGTGCCATCCTAGTTAACGAAAACATGGAAACAAATATCAAAGGAATCTATGCTGCTGGTGATGTTATTGGAGAAAAACTTCTCGCTCACCTTGCTTTCACTGAAGGTAAAGTCGCTGCGCAAAATGCTTTGGGAATAAAAAGCAGAGTTAATTATAATGCTGTTCCTGCCTGTGTTTATACAAACCCTGAAGTTGCGTCTGTTGGTATTAATGAAGAAGAAGCTACAAATCTCCATATAGACATAAAAGTAGGACGATTTGATTTTAGAAACAATGGTCGTGCTTTGACATTAAGTGAAAGAGAAGGCTTTGTGAAAATTATAGTTGATAAAGACAATATAATTATTGGTTGTCAAATACTTGGTATTAATGCTTCTGAACTAATATCGGAAATAACTCTTGCTATTACATTAAAAGCTAAAGCTGATATATTAGCTGATATGATTCATCCACATCCAAGTTTAGGTGAAGCAATATGGGAAGCCTGTGCTGATGCTGTAGGAAAACCACTACACAAGCTATAGGAATGTCTTTATAATATACAAAAAAACAAGGAGGATTTTATTATGGAAGAAAAAGAATTACCCGGTTTTATAATGTGTGTATGTACAGGAAAGTGCCCTGGATTTCAAGCAATGGATATATGGGACTTTATTAATCAAGTTAGAGTGGAGCTCCCTGTTGAGTATGGTATTATTCACCCTCAACTTTGTGAGGAAGATGGAGACAGATTTCTTAGTGACTATTTAAAAGCTGGCAGAAAAGTAGTAATAGGTGCCTGCGCTCCAAATATGCAAAAAAAAATGTTTATTCAAGCCTTTAAAGATGCAGGACTAGATGTGGAAAAGGATGCAGTTATGCTAGACATTAGAGCCATGACAAACGAACAAGCTTTTGATGTAGTTAGAAACGCATTAAAAGACTTAGGTTTTGAGGAGGAGGAATAATTATGAGTGAATCAACTTTTATGGGTGTTCCAAGAGATACAATAGATTGGAGTCCAAGAATAGATTATGATAAATGTAATTTCTGCAATGAATGTTCTGATTTTTGTCCTCATAATGTTTTTGAAATAAGAGAAAATGAAGTTAGAAAACTTATAGTTAAAAACCCTGATAACTGTGTTGTATTCTGTAGGGCTTGTGGCAAAACTTGTGGCGAGGATGCCATAACTTTCCCACATAAAAAAGAAACTACAACCAAAATTAAGAAAACAAGAAAGGAGCTAACGCCTAATGAGTAAATCTTATGCTATTCTTCCCTGTAATGGACTTGATAAATGTGCTGGTTGTATTTCAAAGGAAGTTGCACTAAAACTTTCCGAAACCACAGAGAGTAAAATCATATGCCCTGTATTATACAGAATCGCTGACTCAAGGTATAATAAACTCTCACAGGAAAAACCTCTTTTAGTAATTGATGGTTGTGCCTCAAGATGTGCAAGTAAACTTGCCTCAGAAAAAGGCTTAAAAATTACCGAAAAAATCAACATAAGTGATGAAGCAAAAGCAAATAACATTACAATTACTGAAAGCTTAAGACTTGGTGAAAATGAGTTAAACCTTGTTAATATTATAAATAAAAAGCTAATAAAAGCAGAAGAAAAAGTTGAAAGTAAAAATTCTTTTTCAATTCCTAAAAACATTGAATATGATGTATATAAAAAAGATAAGTTTACCTTTAGAACTCCAAAGGAAGGTTTTTATTTCAATGAAAATGATTGTTGGGCTTATGTTGTAGGAAATAAAGCAAGAATAGGTGTTGGAGATTTAGTTCAACAAAGTCTTTCGGATATAATGTTCTTCACTCCACCAACAGTGGGAAGTGAAATAGAACAATTTGATGAAGTAGGCAATGTAGAGTCTGGGAAAGCTGTATTTGAAGTTATATGCCCTGTAAGCGGCATAATAACAGCTATTAATGAAAACCTTCTAGCAGCACCCGAACTTATTAATCAAAATCCATATGAAAAAGGATGGATAGCGGAAATAGAATTATCGGATTTTGAAAGTGATAAAGATTTCCTTCTTAACTTTACTAAATATTTTGAAGTATTAAAAAGAAAGGTGGATGAATTTCATGTCTAAAATAAAAGTTTTGTCTTGTAGTGGTATAGGTAAGGTATATGGTCTAATGGCAAGAGAAGCAGTTTTGGAAATTACAAATGAATTAAAACCGGGTGTAACTGAAACAGTTTGTCTTGCCCATATAGTAACTGGAGATGCAGAAGCTAAAGAAAAGATTGAAGGAGTTTCTTGTATAACCATAGATGGTTGCCCTATGCTTTGTGCTGCTAAAAATGTTGAGCTTGCAGGCGGAATAGTAAAAGCTAAATATAGAACTGTGGATGAAATGAAAAACCACAGAGGCGTAAATGCGGGTACTGGTACAGCTCTCACTGAAGAAGGCTTTAACATAGTAGATGAGTTATGCGCTAAAGTTTGCGTTAAAATAGATGAAATTATAAAGGAGGAGAAATAGTATGGCTAATTCAAATATTGGAGTATTATCTTGTAGTGGTGAAGAATGTCTTGGTGGAACTATTTCAAGACTTGCAACTAGAAAAATGCTTGAAGAGCTCCGAAAAGATCAAACAGTTACGCTTTGCCTTCCACTTTATCTTACAGGTGGAGAAGAAGAAAGAGCTTTTGCAAAAGAGTATCCAGTCATTACAGTAGATGGGTGTAGTAAATGTTGTGCTAGAAGAGCTACAGAAAAGTATAGCGGAAAAGTAAGTGCTACTGTTATTGTATCACATATATTAGGAGAAGACATTGCTCTTTGTAAGACTGTGTCCTCTAAATATTTAACAGAGGAACAGTATAAAATGGTAGATAAAGTTGCAGCAGAAATTTGTAAGCATTTTGATAAGATAGTGTCAAAATAAGAAAACCCACAACTAATTAATTAGTTGTGGGTTTTGTTAATAATGCTTTATTAATTCTCCATATTATAGTTAATCTATATATATTTCATAATACTCTGTAATCATTGATATAATGCCATTTTTCCGCGTTTATTCTTTTTTTACTAAAACTGCTGATACAATATAACGGTCTGGAGCATTCCCAATAAAATTGAATGGGTAGCAAGTAGTCAAAGTGAGAACAGCATTTTTCGTAGGTACAATCACCGTTTTGTCATCTTTATGGACAATTCGAGTGCCGCTAACCTTATAGGTGAAGGTGCCTGCTGATGTCTGCACAATGAGTGGATTCCCTACCTTCAATTTATTTAATTGTCTGAAGGTTGTCTCCCTATGTCCCTAAATAACACAATTGTCTTTTTCTCCAGGAAGTACACTTTGGTAGAAGTGTCCTACACCCATCTTCAACTCATTATCCCCTGTACCCTGCATCATGGTTAGTTTTCGCTTTAAGGCCGGGATAGTAAGACTTCCAATATTGCCACCCTCCGCTGGATATACTGGATAAATGGGTTTATCAGCTTGAGACAATGGTTTAAAAGTATCCGATTTCCCATTAACGTCCCTTACAGTCTTATTATTGGAAAATATTTTTTGGGTGGTGATACTTTCCTGATTAGAATAATGGGTCTGTGTCCATATACCACATACTGACCAAAATATAAACCCTAAGCCTAGAAGCATAAATCCCAGCGATAAAACCGTAACCAGCGAACGTTTGCTCCTGATAGTTTTTTCTTATTCATAACTCTTTCTTTTTCTTAAACCTAGTATTCCTAATATCGTTAAAGTAGCCCCTATAAGAAGTATCTCATATAAATGAGAAGAAGTATTCGGAAGTTGTCCACCTGTAATAGTAGGCGTAATTCCCCTAGGTGAATTATCATTACTAGTAATAATTACGGTTTTATTATCGCCAGGAGATATAGTTATTTTACCATTAGAATTGCTACCTTTATAACTTATGGTATATCCAGGAATAGCATCTTCACTAATTACATAAGTACCTGCATCCAAGTTATAGGTACTTCCATATTTTGATGATGGAATTCTCAGCATCTAAAGTAAGTTTACCTGTTATTTAAAAAGTTCCATCTGCTGAATCGTATACCCCAGGTTTCAAGGAAGTTTCACCAAGCTCACTTGGAATACGAGTTACAGGTTTTCTACCTGCGGCATCATCATATGCACTTACTAAGTCATCCTTTGCTTTAATTACAGCATTATCAGCCAAATGTACATTTCCACTTATCGTTGTACTTGCCCTGCCAGTGAAAGCAGTACCGGGATACACACCAACATTGCCGCCAACATTTATAATCATTTACTTGTAGCCTCTTTTATCAACAATAATTTTCATATTACCCTCTCTATTAAACTTATGTTCGTATATATTATTTAACATTTCACTATCTAAAAACTTCAAGTTTAGTTGTCTTTTATTATTTCTTTTAATATCTATCCCTTTCCAATTTCCACTCTTGCTCCTTATTCCCTATTTCTGAAATAACATCTTTATCTATTTCTGTTTTATTTAACTTTCTAAGTGCATCGAGTAAAACTTTCTCCATTGCGCCCGAAATCACTATAGTCTCTGCTATTAGGTTATCTTCTTTATCATGTGTCTCCTGTATATCACTTTTTGATGCTTGCCTCTGTACAGACACCATGGCCTTACCATCCTTTTCAAGTATTTCTTGTAAAAAACTCCTTGTAAGTTTATACATATTAAATTCCCCCTACTACTTTCTATATTCTATACTAATATATAATTTATTAACCCCTTTCATATTTTAATTTAGCAATACTATTGTATAACTAAATTAACAAAGTGTCAACTAAACTTAACTAAATTCCAACTAAATACTGTATTAAGTGACAATAGTTGATGTATTAATTTAAACTAAATTGCACTATTTAATAACTAAAACTTAATTTTAGGTATAGCTAAAATTAAGTTTTAGTTCGGTTTTGTTGACTTTTAGTCAGGTTAGTTATAAAGTAATATAATACTATTTAAATGTTGGGAAGGCGGTTTTATATTGTTAGATTTTAATGATTTATGGCTAGTAAGAACCAATCCTGGAAAAACTGATCGGTTAAAAGAGTTTTTAGAAAACGATATAATTGCAATAGGTTGGAGTAACTTACTTGACTTACATGGTATGCCTAAAAGCACAATTCTTACAGAGCTTTCTAAAAATAACTATTCTTGCTCAAATGTAACCCTTGGTGTTATAAACCATTTTGTGAATAATATCCAGGTTAACGATTTATGTATCATACCCTATGGAGATAAAGTATATATAGCCAAAGTTACAAGTGAATATTATTATAATTCGACTAAGGTAGATGATGGTTATCCTCATCAAAGAAAAGTTGAATTTATTAATAAAAATCATCCTATTAGCAGGGCTAGTTTACCTGAAACTGTTCGGAAATCGTTAGGTGCACAAAATTATGTTGCCCATCTAAAACATCGTATAGATGAATTTAAGGCCTTTTTATCTGAAACTGATCCTAATAACGAACATACTGATTTACATAAAGTATTGATAAAGTTACTACCAAAGGCTATAGATAATATAAAAAATGCTATGGACAGTGATGATGATCAGAGAAAGTTTATTGCATCCGTTGAAGTGCTTAGACTATTACAGAAATACGAGTAAAAACAGATAGAAAGAAACTTATGTAAAAAATTTAGCTTGAACATTATAATATTTATTTCATATTATAATATTGATAAAAATATTAAGGAGATAATAAATGTTTTATTGTCCATATGCTAATATTACAAATAATTCTTACAGAGCTATGCAAATGAATTCTTATATTAGAGTATCCCATGCCTCTCCTAATTCACCAGTTGTAGATGTTTATGCAAACGAAAATCTTATTGTGAAAGGTCTTGCTTATAAGGAATTATCACAATATCTACCTGTTCCTTCTGGCAACTACAATATTAAAGTTTACCCTTCAGGACAAATGACAAACCCTGTTATAAATACAAATGTATATATACCTGAAAATACTGTAACTAATATAGCCGCAATAGGAGTTCTTCCCAATATTAGTTTATTCCCAATTCAAGAACCAATCACTGCTCAGGCATCTGGTAAAGCTTGTGTAAGATTTATTCATCTTTCTCCAAACGCACCAGCTGTTGATATAAAATTAACTGATGGTACAAAAGTATTCAATAATGTTGCCTATAAAGGTATTACAAATTACGTTAACGTTCCTGAAGGAACATATACCTTCAAAGTCAGCCCTACTGGTACTGACAATGTAGTATTAACTGTTCCTAATATCAAACTAAGTGCAGATAATTACTATACTATATATGCACTTGGTCTAGTTGGAAAAACTCCAGCATTGGAGGCTATAGCGGTATTAGAACCAAGATAATAAGAAAACTAAGGTATTACTTAAGGTTACCTTAGTTTCTATTTTTCCAGTCCTTACAACTGTATATCCAATATTATTGTACTTAAAATTAACATCATATGTCGTATTTTATCCAAGATGTATCTTCATTTCTCCTTTAGATAGCTGTCCATAACCCATCACACTAATCGCATTAAATTAATGCATAAGAAAACCCACAACTAATTAATTAGTTGTGGGTTTCATTGTCTAAGGACTATAATTTTGATACAATTTAGCGAGTTTTTCAAAAGGAGCGTAAATTTTAATATCACTAATTTGTATGGGGTTTCTGCTAAAATGTGCACACCCTACAAAATTTATTCTAAACTTATAGTTCTACTCATATAATTCACGATAAGCATTAATATAAGAAATGGCCGCTACTTCATTAATACCATAATAATATTTTACAAGTTTTTTATAAATAATAAGCACTTCTTTATCAAAACAACAATCTAGAATTAAATCTAACAAAGTTTCTATTCTCTCTCCATCTTCTACCCTAAGCTTAATAATTTCTTCAATTTCATAACCATAATTTACCTCAGCCAACTTAGCAAATTCCTTTAATCTTTGTACTATTCCACTAACATCCATGTCCACCCTCACATACTAAATATTCTCTTACAATTCTTATAAACTTACTTGTCACTACCTATCTGTTTTATATTTAAACCCTTAAGAGCCTTTATATTTTTATTGTTGAGTAATGATTTTAGTTGTGTTCTAGCTATTTTATTTAAATCCATTAACCGCTGCCTTTGTTCCATTCCTTTTTCAATAAAATTTGCATTCAAATTTTCTAGATTTACCAATACTATAAGCTGTTCAATTGTAGCATAGTCTCTTATATTTCCTTTTGCATCTGGATTCTCATTTCTCCATTCCCTTGCTGTCTTTCCAAATAAAGCAACATTAAGCACATCTGCCTCATTTGCATAAGTAAATGCTATCTCCTTATTGGTTAAGTCATTAGAAATTAAATTCTCTTTAATGGAATCAGTATGTATTCTATAATTTAATTTTGAAAGCACACGATTAACATTCCATTCAAGAGATAATTTGCTATTTTCATCACCTTTTAATCTCTGATAATCTTTTATTATATAGAGCTTAAATTCTGGTGAGACCCATGAAGCAAACTCAAAAGCAATATCTTTATGAGCAAAGGTTCCTCCATACCTACCAGATTTTGAAACAATACCAATTGCGCCTGTTGCAGTTATCCATTTTTGAGGTGACAATACAAATGAATTTTTACCTGCCTCATTTCTAAACCCTTCGAATTCGACGGGTTTAAAATTTGGATTATTCATTTTTTCCCATAATCCAAGAAATTCTATTGTATCTCTGGTTCTAAGCCAATTTCTAATAACATCATTAGGCTCATCACTCTTGTATTTAGCAATATCCGTTAAACTTATGTAATCATCTTCACTACCACTTGAAACAACAGAAATTTCAGCTCCATTAGCATTTATAGTTGCTTTAAATTCTTTACTTTTAGCCATTTTTTACACCTCACGATTATTTTCCTAAACTATTATCAATATTTTTTTGATTTATCACTTTTTCTACGCATCTTCTCTGTTTGTACCTGATTAAATTTATTTTCAGTAATAATCACAGGATTACATCCCGTAATTAAGTATTTATCTTGATTTCTATTTATCATTTGCTTCCCACTAAAAAAATCTTTTACTACAGTTTTCTGAAGTAAAACATTACCGGCATATTTTTCATTTGAAAGAATCTTATTTATAGTTTCACAACTCCATGTTTTAAATCCTCTAGGTGAAACAATTCCTCTTGAATTTAATTCAAAAGCTATCTTCCTTAAACTAGCTCCTGTTATATAAATTTCAAATATTTTCTGCACAACACTCGCTTCAGCTGGCTCTATTATTAATTTACCATCATTATCATGACAATATCCGTAACAAATGCGGTTTTGATATTTTGTATCTATACTCTCAAAACTTCTTTTAATTCCCCACCTTATATTATAGCTCTTTTCTTCACTTTCATTTTGATAAAGTGCCGCATATATTGTTAGCATTAGTTCAGATTTTTGTTGTAATAGATATATCTTCTCATTTTCAAAATAAACGTCTACTCCTAGCTCCTTTAATTCCTTTAAAACTTTTAGTGTATCTAATGTATTTCTTCCAAACCTACTTAAGGACTTAGTAAGGATTAAATCTATTTTACCGTTTTTACTATCAAAAATCATTTTTTGAAACTCTTTTCGCTTGGTTATATCTCTTCCAGAAGCTTTATCAGCGTATACGCAAGCAAATTTCCAATTTTTATTTTTCCTTATCTCATTTTCATAATATGATATTTGATTTTCTAAACTACATAGCTGATCCTCATGTAAGGTACTAATTCTACAGTATGCAGCCACTTTTAAAATCTTATAAGGTGGTGGTGTATGAATATTTATGTTTTTTTTAACTACTCTCATTTAGCTTTCTCTAATCTAACTCTTTGAACTCTATTAATTAATTCTTCATCTATAATTTTAGGATAATTTTCATCTCCTATATAACGTTCATAAGAAAGTATCTTTGATATCGCCTGCTTTCCCCATTTAGGGTTATTATAAGGTGAGGGAATGCTACAAGATTCAAACCTAGCTGAGATACTTCCCATACTTTCTCCATCAGCATATAGTTCATATATTAATTTCACAGTCATAGCCTGTAATTCATTAATTTCTATATTATTTGAAAAACCTCTATTATATCCAAATGCAATTCTTTTTTGAACTTTTTTATCCACTTTATCACTCCCTCATCTTTGTTTTTACAAACGTGATTCTTAATTTAATTATCACATATTTTCTTATAAAAATCAAAGAACAGATTATTGCTAAAAGTCTGCAATAACCTGTTCTTTTAATTAATCTGTCTACTTATCTTGGTGGAGGCGAACCGTACCGGATGAAATGTACAATTTCCATTAAGGGTCATAGGCATAAGATACTTTAATAAAGAGGAATATCATGTTGTAAAAAACATTGGTATTCTTCCTTCACTATTCATTAATATTATAGTTATAACTTTTAGCAAAAAAATATTAATAGATTTATCATACCTGATGGGATTGAACCCTCGACCTACGCGTTACGAGTGCGTTAGTTTGCTTATATTAACATTTAGTAAGTTTTACTAACCAATTGTATATCAACGTTTATATGCTATTACCTTATAGTATCTTATATTATAATCGGGTACCGTTTTTTATTATTAGTACCCAAATAGTACCCAATAATAAAATCTAAAATAGTAACATAACCATCAACTGATACCCAATTGAACTCACAATCTTCAGATTCTAAAGAAATGGTTTTTATCAGGTTCAAAAAGCCTTTCTGCCGTTACGAATAGCCATTTTACTTTTTATCTAAGTTTAAATTATACATGTTTATTCTAACCTATAAGACGCAAAAAAAGAGACAAAATAAAATGTCCCTTTTATTAATTATCGAAAACACATCTACGCACATCTTAAGGTGTCTTATTTCTAAAGGTAGAATTGTATCAATTAACACTTTACAATGCCTCTACATGCCTTCTATGTCCTTCTTTAATGCCTGATTTTATCTTTATACCTCATATTCTTTTCTTTTTCCTATATCGTTCTATATTTTTATACAAGTATTTTTTTAGAACGTAAGCATCGAATCTGAGCTGAACATCCTTCCAGCTGTTTTGTAGTATGGTTGATAGCATATTTTAACTTAGAGTATATTTTGTAAAACGTTGTATATCAACATTTATACAATATATCTTTGTCATACTCTATTGCATACTTATGTACTTTTACGTAAAACAAACACGAATAGTACATTCCAAAACTATTGCATTTAAATTAAAAAAGCACAAGTTTTGAATAATAAGTTAATAATGGAACGTAGTTATTAAACTCTCCCACCTTACAATATATAAATCAATTTTTATTGCACCTATCTAATAACAATTATTTCATTTGTATGATTTAACATTTATTTCTCCATAAAAAATAAGCGACCTATAAAGGTCACTTATACAACTTTTCTTTTATTGTCTTCATCATCTATACGCTCAATTTTTACTCTCACAATTTCTTCTTCACGATCAAACATTATTTCTTTCTCCTTACACATTTCTCTTTCAATTTTGTATAAGTGGTCATTTTCATCAAATAGATAATAAAATACTGCTTCTTGATTATATTTTGTTATACACTTCATCTCAGCTATTAACCCACGTACACCCTTATAATAATTCACATATGAATAATTATCTAACTTTGCATTTTCAAGTAAATTATATGGTGTTATTATAGGAGAATACATTAATTCATATAATTGCTCTACATGTTTTTTCATAATACACCTCTCTTATATGTTTTAATTATATCATATATTAAATCTCTAAATACGCCAAAATTATATCTTTAACATACATTACTTGATTATCTAACTGATCCCTAGCCCTATCAAATTCCTCTACTTTCCAATCACCTCTTACCTTTCCAATAATATCATTAGTAAACTGTGTGAAATATACCGCTAAATATCCTCCATTATTTTTAATTTTACTTATAATCCATCGATATTTACCAGAGAATAATTGGCAGTCTTTTAAATTTGTACTTTCCTTATCTATTACTAATTTATTAATTAAGTAGGGAACAATTTCATTTTTTATATAAGTATCAAAACCATGTTTCTTATTTGCATAATATTTATCAGGTCTTTTAGCCTGATTATCATCGCTTTCAGCTGTATCAATCATTGATTTCGCTTTTTCCCTATCAACGTTTAACAACTTTTGTAATTTATCTATTTTCTTTTCTCTTTCTATTTCTTCTGCTTTTCTTCTTTTTAATATTTCAGTAGTCATGTATCTATCAGCAATTACTGTTCCTTCACCATACTCTTTTGCTATTCCATAACTAATACCTTTTGATTTTTCATAATTATATTGATGCTCTTTATCATCTGGCATAACATCAATATCTTTAAGCTCTTTTATTAATTCACTTTCTTCCATCTGTTGCTTGTAATATTCCCATAGCTTGTCTAATGCAAGAAATTTATGTGATACTATTTGGCCTACATTATCTAATGCCAATTCAGCATCCGGTATAATCCTTAATATTCTGCCTATGAATTGTGCATATGGTAGTTGATGCCTAAATGGCCTAAATATAGCTGCAATGGATAAGTAACTATGATCATATCCTTCTCCTAACTTTGAAACATTTACAACCACACTAACTCTATGGTTATCTATATCGGAATATGCTTGCTCAAGTTCTTCTTTTTTCATATCACTATGCACCAGCGCAGTTCTATATCCTTTCCTTTCATATATATCTTTTATTTGTTTGGCATGGGCAATACTACAAGCAACCGCAATAATCTTATGTGGCTGTTTGCTTATTTCAAGTTTAGCGTTTAGATATTTTAAACTCAAGTCAACAATTTTTTCTGAACATTCTGGTGTATATGCAACAGTTCTACTTACCCAATCCTCATCGTGTAAATTCATATCTAGTATTTCATCCACTGTAAGTGTTTTACTGAAATCTCCATCTATTGTGAGTAGTAATCCATCTGGTACGTATTTGAAGTTTTCTAAACTTTTAACCATACCATTTGCCATAGCACTACTTAGTTTATATGAATATGCTAATTCACCGGCGATCTGTTCTCCATCAGTTCTTATCGGTGTACCAGTAACTTTAACCACTTTTGCTGAATTAAAATGTTTCAATGTTTGAACCCATGTTGTTGCAGTAGAATGGTGTGCCTCATCTATAATTATAAAATCAAAAAAATCTCTTGGTAGATAATTTAATGGCCCTATGTGTTAAGATAGTTGTCGTAGAGAGAAATATAGTATATTATACAGTATAGGCTTTACGAAAGGGGAAAGATATCATGGTGAGTAAAATTGGGTATTCTGAAGAAA
>NZ_JAHLDV010000044.1 GCF_018861865.1 Clostridium frigoris | reverse complement strand
GGTCGGTGTCTTGTCAAATTATTATGAATAAATAATTTTTAGTTTTGCCAGGAGCCGTATGCGAGGTCCGCACGTACGGTTCTGTGAGAGGAAAGAAGTCGGAAATTTATTCCCGACTTTTACCTACTCGATTTTTTGATGTAAATTTCCAATTGATACACTTCCTGAAAATTTTTATGTGCTACAGGAGTATATAATAAAATATGGTAAGTATCCATATTAACCATCGCTTTTTAGTTAAAACAATTATTGATGATACTTTAATACATCAAAATATAAATATTTAAAACAAGAGTTGACAAAGATGAAACATAGCATATAATAGAAATAAAACTAATCCGATATGAATACTAATAGATGTGATTAAAAGGAAATATTATTATGTTTTAAGTGTCTAGCTAAAAATTACACTTAAAATAAATATACGGGGGTAATATTATGGGATCAGTAGATTATTTTAATGAAATAGCACAAAGTTGGAATGTAATAAGAAGTGAATATTTTGATGAGAGATTAAAGTATAAGGTTTTATCTAAAGTAAATATTAAGGATAAGGTTGTGGCTGATCTTGGATGTGGAACTGGATTTTTATCATTAGCACTGGCATTAGATGCAAGTATTGTATTTTCTATAGATCAATCTGTAAAAATGTTAATAGAAACAAGAAAATTAATGGAGACTAAAAAATTTGATAATGTATATCCAATAAAATCATCCATAGACAACTTGGCTTTGTTTGATGAATCTGTAGATGTGGTTTTTATTAATATGGCACTTCATCATGTTAAGGATGCTAAAAAAGCAATAGAGGAAATGTTTAGAATAATAAAAAAAGATGGAACTTTAATTATATCAGATGTACAAGAGCATAATGGCGAATGGGCAAAGACTGAGATGTTTGATGAATGGCTTGGGTTTTCAAATAATCAGATGGAAGAGTGGTTAAAATCTGCCGGTTTTAATACAGTTAATATTGAGAATACAGATTTATTATGTAAAGGGTATTCTAGTAAAGGCGAATTTACGCAGACTGGTATTTTTATTGTAGCAGCAAATAAGGGAGGACTAAATAGTGAAATATATAAATAGTGTACTCGAGTATATAGGAAATACACCACTCATAAAATTAAATAATTTAGGATTAAAAGAAGGGGTGAATATTTTTGCAAAACTTGAGGGTGAGAACCCAGGCGGTAGCGTAAAAGATAGAGTTGGTGTATACATGATAAAGGATGCAGAAGACAGGGGCATCCTTAAAGTGGGATATACAATTGTTGAAGCTACCGCAGGGAATACTGGGATAGGTGTGGCACTTGCAGCAATAAATAAAGGCTACAATATAATATTTGTGGTTCCAGAGAAGTTTTCTGTAGAAAAGTTAACTTTGATGAGAGCTCTAGGTGCCACAATTGTTAATACACCAAGGGAAGATGGCATGTTAGGTGCCATCAACAAGGCGAAAGAACTATTGGATGAAATCCCTAATTCTATTTCATTACAACAATTTAAAAATGATGCTAATCCAAAGGCTCATTATGAAACTACGGGGCCAGAAATATATGATGCATTAGAAGGAAAAATTGATTATTTTATTGCAGGAGCAGGTAGTGGTGGAACATTTAGTGGTGTTATGAAATATTTAAAGGAAAAGAATAAAAATATAAAAGGAATTCTAGTTGATCCTTATGGATCAACCATTGGTGGTGGAGAGGAACATTGTTATGATATCGAGGGGATAGGGAATAATTTTGTTCCAACAAATATGAACCTAAACCTTGTTGAAAGTGTTATTAAAATTTCTGATGATGAGGCAATAGATAATGTAAAGCTAATTGCTGCTCGGGAGGGATTGTTTGTAGGTAGTTCTTCCGGAGCTGCAATAGCCGCTGCATTAAAACTTACAGAAACTATTGATAAGGGTAATATTGTTATAATATTACCTGACAGAGGGGATAGATATTTCAGTAAAAATATCTATGATTAATATTTGATACTTATTAATAATTTAGTAGTCAAAAGTTAGAAAATAATATTTAAATTTATGCAGCAGAGCTGATACCTTTGCTGCATATTTTTTTGAGTAAATACCATTAAAATACTATAAAACATAATTTAGTTTACATATAAATAATTATGTAAACTTAATCTAAAATGTAAACCAATTTTAAATTAATAAATAATACTAATATAATAACGAAATAGCTAAATATATATTACATCCAATATTTTCTAGTAATACATTTGATAAAAAAATGAGATGGGAGTTTTCGATTATTTATTAAGACTTTCTGTTGGAATAGAAGACATTACCTATTAATTTTGTTCCATTAGTTAATAATATTTTGCCTAAATTAGAATGCACAAGTAATCTCTTTTGAAAAACAATAGAAAGTAATTTATTTATTTTTTAAAAAACAAAGGATTTTACAATATTTAGTCGAATTTAATATATCAGTGATAGTATTTTGTGTTAAAATAATTATGAACAGGAAGTGATTTTTTATGGAGAATAATAAAAATAAACACATTAAAATAATGGATATTGATCCATACCTTAAGCCATACGAAAGTGATATCAATCTTAGAATGGATACTTATGCTTCTTCTAAGAAAAAATTACTAGGTGATAAACAAAGTTTTAAATCTTTTGCTAATGGTGGATTATATTATGGCTTTCATTTAATGAAGGATGGTTGGATTTATAGAGAATGGGCTCCTAATGCTGACGCTCTTTATTTGATTGGCGACTTTAATTGTTGGGACGCACATACACATCCATTGCAAAAAAAAGAAAATGGAAATTGGGAAATCTTCTTGAAAGGTACGCAAGCTCTTAAACATATGTCTTTTGTTAAGGTAAGGGTAGTAGCCAAAGGAAAATCGAAAGATAGAATTCCACTTTATATTAAGAGGACGGTGCAGGATCCTATTACTCATGATTTTGCAGGTCAAATTTGGCAACCGGATCATGATTTCATTTGGCAAGATAGCGAATTTCATATTAAAAGTAAGGAAGCATTATTTATATATGAGGCACATGTGGGAATGGCTCATGAAAAAGAGGGCGTTGGTACTTTTAAAGAGTTTACAGAAAACATGCTTCCAAGAATAAAAGCCGAGGGTTATAATACAATACAACTTATGGCAATTATGCAACACCCATATTATGCATCTTTCGGTTATCAAGTATCTAATTTTTTTGCAGTTTCCTCATGGTTTGGTACTCCGGATGATTTAAAAAAATTAATTAATGCTGCTCACCTAATGGGAATCTCAGTATTACTTGATTTAGTACATTCTCATTCAATTAAGAATATAGCTGAGGGTATTAATGAGTTCGACGGAACTGATTATCAATTTTTTCATACTGGTAATAAAGGGGATCATCCAGCTTGGGGTACAAAATTATTTAATTATGGAAAACCAGAGGTTATTCATTTTCTTTTGTCAAATATTAAGTTCTGGCTGGAAGAATACCATTTTGATGGTTATCGATTTGATGGTGTGTCATCGATGTTATATCATCACCAAGGATTAGGAGTAGCATTTACAGATTACAGTAAATACTTTAGTATGGAGACGGATATAGAAGCAATTACTTATCTTCAATTTGCGAATGATCTAATTCGTGAAGTTAATCCTACAGCAGTAACAATAGCCGAGGATATGAGCGGGATGCCTGGAATGTGTATACCAGTAAACTTTGGTGGCTTAGGTTTTGATTATCGATTATCTATGGGTGTACCTGATCTTTGGGTGAAAATATTAAAGGAGCTACCTGATGAAAAATGGAGTATGAATCAATTATGGTATGAACTAACTAGTAGAAGACCTATGGAGAAAAATATAGGTTATTCTGAATCACATGATCAGGCCCTTGTAGGTGATAAAACATTAATGTTTAGGCTAGCCGGGAAGGAAATGTATTCTCATATGCTTAAAAGTGATGATAATTTAATAATAAATCGAGCAATGGAACTTGATAAGCTTATTAAATTTTTCACTATAACTTTAGGTGGAGAAGGGTATTTGAACTTTATGGGTAATGAGTTTGGTCACCCTGAATGGATTGATTTCCCACGTGAAGGTAATAATTGGAGTTATAAATATGCAAGAAGACAATGGAGTCTAATGGAAAATAAGGATCTCAAGTATGAGTATTTATCAAATTTTGATAGAGAAATGATAAAATTAATAAAACATTATAATGTTTTAAGTTCCAGTGATTTGCAAAATCTTTGGATTGATGAGAAACTTAAACTGATTGCTTTTAGAAAGGGGAACCTTGTGTTCCTATTTAATTTTAATCCGTCTTGTTCTTTCCCAAGATATGAGCTTCCAACCTCTGAAGAGGGTGATTACAAGGTTGTTTTTAATAGCGATGAAGTTATGTTTGGTGGACAAAAAAGAATTGATACTAATTATATTTATCACTCCAATGTGTTACAAGAAAAAATTGGTGCTAATGGTATTATAATAAATACACCAAGTAGAACTGTTTTAGTTTTAAAGAAAATAGATAATAATATACATTAAGTATTAAAATGAATTACAAAAGGGGACGGTAGCCTAAAATATTCTCGCAAATCATGAGAATATTTAAGAACACCGTCCCTAAGTTTTACTGTTTTTTATCCTCTTAACGAAGTCTCTCCCATTAAGTATTCATCAATATTTTTAGTAACTAAACGACCCTCATATATTGCCCAAACAACTAATGATTGACCTTTTTTCATGTCGCCAGCAGCAAAAACGCCATTAATATTAGTCATATAATTATCATCTACAATTACATTGCCACGGATATCAAAATCTAAACCTAGATCAGTAAGCAATCCTTCATGTTGTGGATGTAAAAAACCCATAGCTAAAATAACTAGGTCAACTTTTAACTCGAATTCTGATCCTGGTATTTCTATCATTTGCATTCCTTTTTCAGTATTTGTCCATTCCACTCTAGACGCATGGAGAGTATTAACAATGCCATCTTCACCAGTGAATTTTCTAGTAGTAACATTCCAATCACGATTACAACCTTCTTCATGGGATGTTGTAGTTTTTAATGTTCTAGGATATGTTGGCCACGGCATTGAATCATCACGCTCAACCGGAGGCTTTGGCATAATTTCATACTGATATACGCTCTTAGCACCTTGCCTTATAGCTGTCCCTATGCAATCAGAACCTGTATCACCACCACCTAGTACTAGTACTACTTTATCTTTAGCATTTATTTCGGTAGTTTCTATTTCTTTGCAAGAAACTCTTCTATTTTGTTGTTTTAGATAATCCATAGCAAAATGTACACCTTTAAGAGTGCGTCCTTCAACTTTCAAATCACGAGGAATTGTACTTCCGCCGGTTAAAGCTACAGCATCATACTGTGCTAAAAGATCTTTTGCAGAATAATCTACGCCAACATTTACGTTAGTTTTGAAATTAACGCCTTCTTCTTTCATAAAATTAACACGTCTCTCGACTATACTTTTATCTAATTTGAAATCCGGTATACCATAACGCAGAAGTCCCCCTATTTCGTCGTCCCTCTCAAATACAGTTACATCGTGTCCGACTGAATTAAGTTCAGCAGCAGCTGCAAGACCTGATGGACCTGAGCCAATTATAGCAACCTTTTTACCAGTTCTTACTCTAGGTTCTAGTGGGTTTGTCCATCCTTCTTCAAATGCTTTTTCTATAATATTTAATTCTATTTCCTTTATTGCAATAGGATCTCTATTAACACCTAATGTGCATGAACCTTCACAAGGAGCAGGGCAAATTCTGCCAGTGAATTCTGGAAAGTTATTTGTAAGAGTTAGTCTATCATATGCTTTTTCCCATTTCTCTTTATATACCATGTCATTCCAATCTGGAATTAAGTTTCCAAGAGGACAGCCCCAGTTACAAAAGGGAACACCACACTCCATGCACCGTGAACCTTGCTGACGTAATTTATCAACTGGGAATTTAATGAATAATTCTTTAGAGTCCTTAATTCTATCTTTAACAGGGCGTTTTTTTGCAGTTTCTCTTTTGAATTCTCTGAAACCTTGCAATTTTCCCAAATTTAACACCTCCAAAAATTGAAAAGTATGAACTGTTCTCAATAAAGATTAACAGTTCTATATCTTCTATTTACCTTCTAATATTGCTTTGTAAGCGGTTGGTATTACTTTTTTAAACCTTAATTTATATTCATTCCAATTAGTTAAAATCTTATTTGCTTTGTTACTGTTGGTAGCCTCAAAATGTTCTTTTATTATTAAATAAAGTTGATCTAAATCTGATTTAGATTTTATTGATTCTACTTCAATCATTTCCATATTACATTTTGATTTAAAAGTTTCATCTTCATCTATAACGTATGCTATACCGCCACTCATTCCAGCTGCAAAGTTTCTACCAGTTCTACCAATGATAACTACAACTCCACCAGTCATGTATTCACAACCGTGGTCTCCAATTCCTTCAGCTACAGCTTCTGCTCCTGAATTTCTTACTGCAAAACGTTCACCTACGAGTCCATTTATAAATAATTTACCAGAAGTTGCTCCATACAGAATTGTGTTACCAGCAATGAAGTTTTCATCTTGAATAAAGGTACAATTTTCTGGTGTCTTTACAATGATTTTAGCACCTGATAATCCTTTTCCAACATAATCATTTGCATCTCCTACGAGTTTTAATGTTAACCCATTAGCACCAAATGCTCCGAAACTTTGACCAGCAGCTCCTACAAAATTTAGTGTTATTGTGTCATCTGGAAGTCCTTTAGCGCCATATTTCATAGCAATCCTTCCGCTTAACATTGCGCCAACAGAACGATTAACATTTTCAATTTCTAAGTTAAAGGTACTTTTTCTTCCATTTTCTAAAGATTCTTTTGCCATTTCAATAAGTTTAAAATCTAATGAATTATCTAAGCCATGATTCTGCGCAATTACACAGTAACGTTTAATTCTTTTTGGCATATCAGGTTTATATAAAATATTAGATAAATCTAGATTTTTTGCTTTCCAATGAGTGATTGCTTTTTTAGGACTAATCTTATCCACTCTACCAACCATTTCATTCATAGTTCTAAAACCGAGTTTTGACATTTGTTCCCTTATTTCCATTGCAATAAATGTAAAGAAGTTTACAACATATTCTGGTTTGCCCTTAAAATTCTTACGAAGCTCTGGAGCTTGAGTAGCTATACCCATATCGCAAGTATTTAAGTGACAATTTCTTAGCATAGTACAACCGAGCACTACAAGAGCTGTAGTTGCAAATCCAAATTCTTCTGCTCCAAGAAGTGCAGCGATAACAACATCACGTCCTGTTTTAAGCTGACCATCAGTTTGAACTGTTACTCTGCTTCTTAAATTATTTAATAAAAGTACCTGCTGAGTCTCAGCAAGTCCAAGCTCCCAAGGAAGTCCAGCATGTTTAATAGATGATAGAGGAGAAGCACCTGTTCCACCATCATGACCACTTATTACTATAGCGTCTGAATGTGCTTTAACAACTCCAGCGGCTATTGTTCCAACACCTAATTCTGAAACTAATTTTGTACTTATTCGTGCATGAGGATTTACACTCTTTAAATCATAAATAAGCTGAGCTAAATCTTCAATTGAGTATATGTCATGATGAGGTGGAGGTGATATTAAATCAATTCCAGGTGTTGAATGCCTAAGTCTTGCTATATTAACATCTACTTTTTTACCTGGTAGTTGCCCACCTTCACCGGGTTTCGCTCCTTGAGCTATCTTAATTTGTAATTCATCTGCATTAACAAGGTATTCAGTTGTAACACCAAATCTAGCAGAAGCTATTTGTTTAATTGCACTTCTTCTTAAATCTCCATTTTGATCAACCTTGAATCTTTCAGGATCTTCTCCACCTTCGCCAGTGTTACTTTTACCACCTAGTCTATTCATAGCTATGGCCATAGTTTCATGAGCTTCCTTACTAATAGATCCAAATGACATTGCACCTGAGCAGAAACGCTTCACTATTTCACTAATTGGCTCTACTTGCTCTATTGGAATTTCATTTCCATAATTAAGTTCAAATAATCCTCTAATTGTACATAAATGTTTGTCCTGATCATTTATAATTTTTGAGTATTCTTTATATAATTTATAATCATTGGTTCTTGCAGCTACTTGAAGTTTATATATTGTATCAGGATTAAATAAATGATATTCTCCTTCTTTTCTCCAAGAATATAAGCCACCAACATCTAGTTCAGCAATGGGTTTTCTTAACTTATTAAAGGCATTTTTATGTCTTATTAATACTTCTTTTGCCACAGTTTCAATACCAATTCCACCAATTCTAGATGGTGTTCCTCCAAAATATTTTTGTAGAAACTCAGAGTTTAAACCAACTGCATCAAAAATTTGTGCTCCGTGATAACTTTGAATAGTTGATATTCCCATCTTTGATAATATTTTTAGAAGGCCTTGTGATATTGCATGTATATAGTTTTCATGGGCTTTTTCTATTGAAATATTTTCTAGGTCACCCTCATTTATAATATTGTCAATTGTTTTAAATGCAAGATATGGGTTAACACCAGTTGCACCGTAACTAATTAATAATGCCATATGCATGGTTTCTCTTGCTTCTCCTGTTTCAACTATTATAGAGGCGAAGGTTCTAGTTTTTTCTCTTGTTAAATGCTGTTGAACAGCAGACAGCGCAAGTAAACTTGGAATTGCGGCATCGTAAGAGTCTACTAATCTATCACTAAGAACGATAATATTATATCCTTCTTTAATTCTTGAAGATGCCCTTTCACAAATTTTGTCAAGTGCCATTTTAAAACCTTCAACACCAGTATCTGCCTTAAAAGTAATAGGAATTGTTGTTGTTTTAAAAGCATTATCTTTTAAATTCTTAATTTTAGCCATTTCCAAGTTCGTTAAAAGGGGTCTACTTATTTCAATAAATGGATTATTATTAGAATCCTGATTTAAAACATTATATTGAGAGCCTACATAGTTCATTAAAGACATTACCATTTTCTCTCTAATTGAATCAATTGGAGGATTGGTAACCTGTGCAAAAAGTTGCTTAAAATAAGCAAATAAAAGTTGTGGTTTGTTAGATAAAACAGCAAGAGGAGTATCATTTCCCATGGAACCAGTTGGCTCTTTTCCGTTTTCTGCCATTGGAGATAAAATAAGTTTTAAATCTTCTAAAGTATAACCGAAGGCTTGCTGCTTTTCTTTTAAAATATCCTTATCTATTATAACCTCATCAACTACACCTTCAAAATCTTCTAGATATAGTTTGTTTTTCAAAACCATTTCTCCATAAGGCTTATTTGTACAAACTGTTTTTTTTACTTCATCGTCTGTAATTATTCGTCCTTCATTAGTATCAATTAGGAACATTTTTCCAGGCTGAAGTTTACCCTTTTTTTTGATATCTTCTGGTTTAAATTTAAGTACTCCAGCTTCAGATGCAAGAACAGCAAAACCATCCTTTGTTATTACATATCTTGCAGGTCTAAGTCCATTTCTATCAAGTGTTGCACCTATTCGAATTCCATCTGTAAATGCAACAACTGCAGGGCCGTCCCAAGGTTCAATGAGTGATCCATGATATTCATAAAATGATTTTTTATAATCTTCCATGTCATCATTTGTAGTCCAAACTTCAGGAATCAACATCATAAGACTATGAGGCAGAGATCTTCCATCCATTTTTAATAGTTCCAACATATTATCTAAGGAAGCTGAGTCGCTGCCATTAGGACTAATAATTGGGAATAACTTCTTAAGATTTTTTCCGTACACCTTAGATTTTATTATTCCTTCTCGTGCATTCATCCAGTTTCTATTACCACGAATAGTGTTTATTTCACCATTATGAGCCAGATATCTAAAAGGTTGCGCTAGATCCCAAGTTGGAAATGTGTTTGTACTATATCTTTGATGAACAAGGCAAAGGGCACTTTTAAAATTTATGTCTTGTAAATCAATGTAAAAGCCTTTTATTTGGTCGGCAAGTAAAAGGCCCTTGTAAACAATTGTTCGGCTAGAGAGACTACAAATATAGAAGTATTCTGTGTTCCTATTAACCAACTTGATTACTTCGCTTTCAGCTCTTTTCCTTATAATATAAAGTCTTCTTTCAAATTCTTCTTGTAATTCATCTTCAGAAAGGGAGTCATCCTTAAAAGTAGACCCTATAAATATCTGCCTTATAATAGGTTCGGTTCCTTTTGCTGTGTCACCTATGTTTCTACTATCTATAGGAACTGATCTCCAGCCTATTATCTTTTGACCTTCTTCTTCTGCAATTCTTTCCAGTATTCCTTCACACTGAAATCTAAGTGCGGGTTCTTTTGGTAAAAAAATCATTCCTACAGCGTATTTCCCAACTCTAGGTAATTCGAGTCCTAAGTTATCGCAGCTAATTCTAAAAAACTCATCAGGAATTTGAACAAGTATTCCAGCACCATCTCCAGTTTTAGGATCTGCACCGACTGCACCTCTATGGGTCAAATTCACAAGAACCTTTAGCCCTTTTTTTATAATACCGTTGGTTTTTTCACCTCTGACATTTACTACAAAACCAACGCCACAATTATCTTTTTCATTAGCAGGATCATATAATCCCTGCTTTTCAGGATAACCAATGCTATTATTCACAATATTACCCCCTTCTAATTTTATAAAGTAATTATATAAATTGTACCACGATTCTGTAAATTTGCAAGTTTGATTTTTTTATGAGTCAAATTTAATAATTTACAGACTATTCCTAAGGAAATTACCAATATAAGTGGTTTTTATAATCTAACAATAAAAGCAACAATCATTGAAAATAAATATCAATGATTGTTGCTAAGGAAAGAAATCATATTACTATACTTAATTTTTCTGAAAAGATAATCTCAGTAAATTTATTGCTTTTACTTTTCCAATAAAAAATTATAATTTTCTTTTATAAAGTTTAATATAACAGTTGCTATTAATGATTGACCATCAATATTTGGATGTATACCATCTTTACATAAAAGCCGAGTGTAGTCACTATGCTTTAAAAACTCTGCGCGAACATCAATAAGTACAGTATCAGTTTCTTTAGCTACCTGGGTAATCATTTTACTATATGAATTATGCCAAGTAAAAAGTCTATCCTTCGTTCCGAGCCAATGTAAAATGTTTTTTTCAGAAGTAGAATCTTCTTTTGAAATCCAGTTGAAATATTTTAAAGGATCAAGTGGAGGTAAAGTCAAAAGCACAGGAAGTATGTGATTATTCTTCAATGTATCTATCATTGAAAGTAATGTTTCACGAAAAGTAGAAATATCAGTATTTGGTTTGTATTCCATTTCAGGATTTTTTGCAATTTCATCCCATTTATAATCACAATCATTACCACCAAACTCTACTAAAACTATATCAGGTGATTTTTTAATCACATCATTGTACATTTTAAGTGCTCCACGCATAATTGTGTTACCGAATCTACCTGCATTGTACACAGGTCCTTTTAGTTTATTCTCAACAATACTTGTAAAATTTTCTTTTAAAGTTGCATATTTAGATTTCTTATCATCGTAAATAATCCCTTTTGTAATGGAATCACCATATGCTACTATAATGTAACTATCTTTAACTTCCATAATATACCTCCATAAAACCAAATTATATAAATTAACTTACTTATTATATATTAATATAATACCATATGAATACAAACATTTCAATACATAGTTATTAAAACTACGTAAAATATTAAAATACTTATTAATACACTTGTTTAATATAGTCTTCCCATTATTATTTGGTATATTCTATACTAAATAATAAAAATAAATAAGTAAATATATAAGAGTAATAATTTCAGTAGACTAAGAATGTATAGGAAAATATAGGATGATAATTGTGTTGACAATTAATTAAACTAATGATAATATACACCTAACCTATAGGAAAAGTATGGTTAAGCTAAATGAAGAAAATTTAGAATTAATAAACAATTAGGAATTAGGAATTAGCAATTATATAGTATAAAGATATTTAAAATACGTATTATTTAGTGCATAAATAGTATTGAATATTTCAATAAAAACTAATTTTAGTAGGAGGCCCACATTGAAAAATTCAAAGGGATTTAAAGTTTCAGGAGTAATACTAGCAGGTATTTTAATTATTACTGGATTAGCAGGTTGCTCAAAAAAAGTGGTAAATGAGGATGTTGATGTAAGGGTTGGATATTTCCCAAACATAACCCATTCACAAGCGCTTGTAGGACGTGAGCAAGTTAGCTTTCAAAAGGCTATAGGAACGAAAAACAACGTAGTGTGGAAATTATTTAATGCAGGACCTGCGGAAGTTGAAGCATTATTTGCAAAAGCTATTGATATTGCATATATTGGACCCGGCCCTGCTATTAATGGATATTCAAAATCCAAAGGTGATATTCAAATTGTAGCAGGTGCAACGGATGCTGGGGCAATATTTGTATCTAAAAAGGGAATGGTTATTAAGAATTTGAAAGATTTGAATGGTAAAAAAATTGCAGTCCCACAGTTTGGAAATACGCAAGATTTAACACTTAGGAACATATTGTCTGAAAATGGACTTAAGGATAAAACAAAGGGTGGAACGGTTGAGGTAAGGCAAGCATCAAATGCTGATATTTTATCATTACTAAAAAAAGGGGACATAGATGCTGCATTAGTACCTGAACCTTGGGGCTCAAGACTTATTAAAGAGGCCGGAGCAAATATTATTCTAGATTATAAAGAATTATTTAGGCAAGGAAAATATACTACAGCTGTAGTAGTTGTGAGAACTGAGTTTTTAAAGGATCATCCATTGATTGTTGAAAATTTTATAAAGGCACATGTAGATGTAACTACTTACATTAATAATAATCCAGAAAAGGCTAAGGTAATAGTTAATAAACAGATTACTGAGCTAACCAAAAAAGGAATAGAAAAGGATGTTTTAGATGCTGCATTTAAAAGATTAACAATTACAAATAATCCGGAAAAGAATTCTGTTTTAGATTTTGTTAAATTCTCACTTCAAGAGGGGTTCTTAAGATTAAATCCAGACACAAAGGATTTGTTTAACCTTACTATTTTAAATAAGGTTCTAAAAGAAAAAGGTCAAGTACAAATCAAATAAAAGAGGTGATAAGTTTGAGTCTTATAGTTAAGGACGTTAGTAAGGAGTTTATTTCAAAACATAAGAAAACAAGTACACTTGAAAATTTTAATTTAGAGATAACAAAGGGTGACTTTGTATGCATATTAGGGCCATCTGGTTGTGGGAAATCAACTCTACTAAATATTTTAGCTGGACTTGAAAAAGCAACCAAAGGTGTGGTTTTACTTAATGGTAGTGAAATAACAGGTCCAGGGCCTGATAGAACAGTAATGTTTCAAGAAGCGGCGTTATTTCCATGGCTTAAGGTAATAGATAATGTAGAGTTTGGCATGAAGATGGCTGGAATGCCTAAGGAAGATAGGTATAAGAAGGCAATTCATTATTTGAAAATGGTGCATTTATCAAAATTTCAAGATTCTTATGTTTATGAGTTGTCAGGTGGAATGAAGCAAAGAGTAGCTCTCGCCCGTGCACTATCTCTTGATTCTGAAATACTTCTAATGGATGAGCCTTTTGCAGCCCTTGACAGTCAGACTAAAATGATGCTGCAACAAGAGTTACAACGAATATGGGTAAATACAAAAAAAACAATTATTTTTATTACCCATAATGCAGAAGAAGCAGTTTATTTGGCTAATAGGGTTGTGGTGATGGCAGCGAATCCTGGTAGAATAAAGCAAGAATTTAGGATAGAACTTGCAAGGCCAAGGGAAATGGAAAGTTGTGATATAGCTTATTATACATCTAAGATAATGAAAGCATTAAAAGAGGAGGTGGAGAAGGTTGCAAAAGCAGAATACGATGGTGATTGGAATATTGAAGAAAATACTGTTCTATATACTCCTGATAATGATATGGGAGGGGATTTATAAACTAGGTGTTGATATTTTTAAAATTTGGAAACCATACATTTTCCCATCACCTTTTGACGTTTTTGGTACTTTGATTTCACTTATAAAAGATAACACAATAGGAATTGCTATTGTTGCAAGTTTAAAGAGAATTGTAGTTGGATATTTTATATCAGTAATAATAGGAGTGACTCTAGGACTTACAATTGCTAGATTTAAGTATTTAGATGAAAATTTAGGGCCATTAATTTTAGGACTTCAAACTTTACCTAGTATTTGCTGGTTGCCTTTTGCTATTCTTTGGTTTGGACTTAGTGAGATTTCAATTATTTTCGTAATTGCTATTGGTTCAACATTTGCGGTGGCAATATCCGTTAAATATGCTATACAAAATATAAATCCATTATATATAAGAGCTGCAAAAACAATGGGTGCAAAGGGTAGTAAGGTTTATATCCATGTAATTTTGCCAGCAGCACTTCCAGATATAGTTAGTGGACTTAAGCAGGGTTGGTCATTCGCATGGAGGGCTTTGATGGCTGGAGAAATGTTATCTTCAACAAAGGGGCTTGGTCAAGTGCTTATGGTAGGACGTGATTTAGCCGACATTAGCCAAGTTGTAGCTGTAATGATAGTAATAATAATTCTTGGGTTATTCGTTGATAAACTTGTTTTTTCTAGACTCGAGAAAAATATGAGACATAAATGGGGCCTTGATAGGGCATAGCTTTTTAATAATGATGGAGGTAAATATAAATGAGCATAGAAAACATTACTTGGCATGATGCATCTGTAACCCGTGAGTTACGCGCAAATCTATTATCACAAAAATCTAAGTTGTTATGGTTTACAGGTCTTTCTGGATCGGGTAAATCAACAGTTGCAAATGCTTTAGATATAAGATTAAATGAAATGGACAAAGCAACTTATCTATTAGATGGAGATAATATTCGACTAGGTATAAACTCAGATCTTGGGTTTTCAATTCAGGATAGAAATGAAAATATACGCCGAATTAGTGAAATTGGAAAATTGTTTGTAGATTCAGGATTAATTACCATCGCTTGTTTCATATCTCCATTAAAAGTAAATCGTGAAATGGCACGTAAAATAATAGCGGATGATTTTATTGAAATATTTGTTGATTGCCCACTTGAGGAATGTGAAAAAAGGGATCCTAAGAATTTATATAAAAAGGCAAGACTAGGCGAAATAAAAGACTTTACAGGTATATCTTCTCCTTATGAAAAACCTGAAAATCCTGAAATTGTTGTAAACACAAAAGAGAAAACAGTTGATCAATGTGTAGATCAAATATTGGACTATTTAAAGGTAGGTATTTAAAATAGATTAATGTATTTATAACTGTTTTATTTTAGATATCTTAGATAGGAGGATATAATGAGGCTTGAAACAAAAGTACTAGAAACAGATGTGTTAGTAGTTGGTGGAGGCACCGCTGGATGTTATGCAGCATTAACTTTAAGTAAGAGGGAAGATATTAATATTATTGTAGCAGATAAGGCTAATATTAAAAGAAGTGGATGTCTAGCTGCAGGAGTAAATGCAATAAATGCCTACATTAATAAAGGACATACCCCAGAAGAATTCGTAGATTATGTTAAGAAGGAAGCTGAAGGTATAATAAGAGAAGATTTGGTATATTCCATAGCTAAGAATTTAAATAAGGTTACAAAACACATGGAAAGTATAGGCCTTACTATTTTAAAAGATTCAGAGGGTGAATATGTAAGTAGGGGTAAACGAAGTATTAAAATTAACGGAGAAAACATAAAACCACTTCTTGCAAATGAGGTTAATTTAAAGCCAAATATAAATGTTTTAAACAAGGTAAATATAATAGATTACATTGTCAAAGATGGTGCGGTTATTGGTGCTTATGGTTTTCATATAGAAGAAAATATATTTTATACAATTTATTCGAAAGCTGTAATTTGTACTACCGGTGGAGCCTCTGGCCTTTATAAACCCAATAATCCTGGCTTTTCTAAACATAAGATGTGGTATTCACCCTTTAATACTGGAGCAGGTTATGCTATGGGTATAAGAGCTGGAGCTGAAATGACCTCTTTTGAAATGAGGTTTATTGCGCTAAGGTGTAAGGATACTATAGCACCAACAGGTACAGTGGCTCAAGGTATTGGTGCAAGGCAAGTTAATGCTATCGGAGATGAATATGTAAAAAATTATGGCAAACCATTAACGACTATAAGATTATTTGCAACTGTAGAGGAAAATAGTAAAGGTCTAGGACCTTGTTATTTAAAAACAAAAGGCATTTCGGGTGGAGTCCAGGAAGAACTTTATAAGGCATACCTTAATATGGCGCCAGCTCAAACTTTAAAGTGGATTGAAGATGGAGTTGGGCCTAGCAAGGAGAATCTTGAGATAGAGGGTACAGAGCCTTATATAGTTGGTGGACATGCGGCCAGTGGATATTGGGTGGATACCAAACGGACTACAACAATTAAAGGACTATATGCAGCTGGAGATGTCGCAGGGGGAAGCCCTAAAAAATACGTGACTGGTTGTTTTGTAGAAGGTGAAATTGCAGCTGCCTCTGCGATTGAGTTTATAGAAAACAAGAAAAACAAGCTAATTGATGATGCAGAAATTTCATCTAAAGTAAAAATATTAGAAACTTTTCTTGAAAAGAATGATAGCTTATTTTCTATAAATGGTATTGAAGAGGCTATGCAAAAGGTAATGGATGAATATGCAGGTGGTATTTCTAAGAATTATGTTTTTAATTCTTCTAGGTTACAAATTGCTAGCAAAAAAATAGAAGAACTTTTAGTTCTTTCAAATAAATTAAGTGCTATAGATATGAGAGAACTACTTCAAATATATGAAGTTATTGATAGGCTGTATGTATGCAAGGTTTTAATAGTTCATCTTTTAGCAAGGAAAGAAACTCGCTGGAAATGTTATGGTGAAAATGCAGACTTCAAGGAAAAGGACGAAAATTTGCTTAAGTATGTAAATACTATATATAAGGAAGGTACGGTTCAAGTTGTTTTTAGAAACCTAGTAAAGAGAGATGAAGTTTATGAGCATTAAAATAGATTTACAAAAATGTGTGGGTTGTGGTAAATGCCTTAAGGTTTGTCCTGGAAATCTTATTTTTAAAAATTGTGAATCGAAAGCTTTTATAAAATACCCTGAGGAGTGTTGGGGGTGTACTGCCTGTCTTAAAGAATGTCCAGTCCAGGCTATAAATTATTATCTGGGCGTCGATATTGGTGGCAAAGGAACTTATTTAAATACTAAAAAAGAAAAAAATCTTCTTCATTGGCATATATTTAAGCCAAATAAGGTTGAGATAATCATTACAACAAATGAAACTGAAGGTAACAAATATTAGGGAGGTTAAATTATGGATCATTTAGATGAATTAGAAGCAGAAAGTATTTTCATATTAAGAGAATCTTATAAGAAATTAGGTAAACTTGGAATGTTATGGTCAATTGGTAAGGATTCAACAGTATTATTGTGGTTATCAAAGAAGGCTTTTTTCGGACATTCTCCTTTTCCGTTTATTCATGTAGACACAAAACATAAAATTCCTGCGATGATTGAATATAGAGATAAAATTGCTAAAGAGTTTAATATTGACCTTATAGTTCATACAAATCAGGATGCAATCGACGCAGGTATGGGACCAGATAAAGGAAGACTCGTTTGTTGCAAAGCACTAAAAACAGATGGTCTTCAACAAGTAGTTACAAAATATGAATTTGATGGATTGATACTTGGAATTAGAAGTGATGAAGAAGGTTCGCGCTCTAAGGAACGAGTGTTTAGTGAAAGAAATAAGGATTCAGAGTGGGATTATACTAATCAAGCACCAGAACTTTGGGATCAATTTAAAACTGATTTTCCAAAAGGAAACCATATTAGGGTTCACCCAATACTTCATTGGAATGAAATAGATATATGGACTTATATACAAAGAGAAAATATACCACTTATAGATTTATATTTTGCAAAGAATGGCGAGAGATACAGAAGTCTTGGATGTGCTGAGTGTACAGGTAAGATAAAGTCCAATGCGGTGACAATCGATCAAATAATTGAAGAATTAAAACATACAACTACTGGAGAAAGAGCAGGTAGAGCTCAAGATCAAGAAGATTCATATGCTATGCAAAAGCTTCGTAAAGATGGTTACATGTAAGGGAGGGGTTTATTAGTAATGGAAAATACAAGAGAACAATTAAGAATAGTTGCAGTAGGACACGTAGATCATGGTAAGTCTACAGTAATTGGAAGATTATTGTATGATACAAAATCACTACCAGAAGGTGCAATTGAAAAAGTTAAAAGAATTGCTAAAGAAACAGGTAAACCTTTTGAATATGCTTATCTACTAGATGCTTTTGAAGAAGAACAAAAACAAGGAATTACAATAGATACAACATCACTTCAATTTCATACAGATAAACGGGATTATGTAATTATAGATGCACCAGGACATATAGAATTTCTTAAAAATATGATTACAGGTGCAGCTAGTGCAGAAGCTGCGCTACTTATAATAGACGCTAAAGAGGGAATACAAGAACAATCTAAAAGACATGGTTATATATTATCACTACTTGGTATAAAGCAGGTATGTGTTGTAGTAAACAAAATGGATCTTATAGATTACAGCCAGGAAAAATTTAATGTTATAAAAAATGAAATGAATGCTTTTCTAAAGAAATTAAATGTACATCCAATGAGCTATATTCCTATTTCGGCATTTTATGGTGAAAATTTAACTTCAAAATCAGAAAAATTATATTGGTACAAAGGAGAAACTGTTCTTGAATCATTAGATTTATTTACTCAGGAAGAGGGACTTGACGCAAAACCACTAAGATTCCCAATTCAAGATGTATATAAATTTGATAATAGACGTATTATTGCTGGAAGAATAGAAGCAGGTACCCTTAAGGTTGGTGATGAAATTCTTATTTCTCCATCAAATAGAACTACAAAAGTTAAAAGTATAGAAGCCTTTGTTGAAAAAGATAGAGTAAATACTGTCAGTGCAGGAATGTCAGTAGGAATTACTTTTGAAGATGAATTCTTCAATAAAAGAGGAGAAATAATTTCACATAAGAATAATGCTCCTATTATTGCGGATGTTTTTACAACTAATATATTTTGGATGGGAAAAAATAGTTTAGTAAAAGGTAAGAAATATAAAATAAAACTTGTAACGCAAGAAGTAGAATGTGAAATTTTAGCTTTTAATAAAGTTATAGATGCAAGTACTATAGGAACTTACGTTGATGCAACTGAGGCAAAAACTAATGATGTAGCTGAAGTTACTATAAGAACAAAGGAAAAGATATGTTTTGATAAATTTGCAGATAACCAAAATACAGGTAGATTCGTAATAGTAGATGGTTATGATGTAAGTGGTGGTGGAATTATTTCAGGAGTGGCTGAGTCCATTGGAGTAGTAGAAACTACCTTTAGCAAAGATAAACTTAAATATACTGTTAATTGTTTTGATGAATACTATTTTGATATTAAAGCCCTAGCAATTAAAAAGGAATTGATAAATGCTATACAATATAAAATTGGAGATAATGTACCTTTTCTTGGATCAAGTTATGAGTACACTAAAGATTTTGATGTAATAGCATTAAACGCTAGTTTTGTTGCTAAAATAAGAAATGGTAAATTAATAGATGTTTTATCAGTACAAAATTACTCGTATAATGATATAATTATTATAAATGAAAAAGGATTTGGTGTTAAATTAACATCACAAAAGGATTTATCTTCATATATTAATGAATATAAAAAAGATATGAATGAGAAGTTTGCAAATAAATGGTTAGACTTTACTAAATATAGAACTATAAGATTTAGTGATAGTGTAGATGAAACCCTAGAATATTCAATTTAAAATAAATATGAGATTTAATTGAATAAAAAAGTCTAAAGAGCCAATCGGGATGAGCAGTAGTCTCCGTGATTGGTTCTTTTGTTATAAAACATGGGATAGGCGAAATAAAGGAGAGTTATATGAAAAGTTTAGATGTTTTGAAAATGGAAATAGATAAAATCGATGGGAAAAGTTATAGATTGTATAAAACATTAGAGGGAGAGTATAAGTTTGAAAATTTTGTGCTTTGTATAGATCATGTTCAAGGTGATCCGTTTGCATCACCATCAAGGATTAGAGTGATAGTAGATCAGAATATTTCTAAATTTCCAAAAGAAATTTATGATAATAAGATTAAAAATATTGCAGTATCCGATTTTTTAACAAGAGAATTTTATTATAATATAAATAAATATTCGCAGAAGGTTTTTGGGTCTGGTAAGAGTGGATTAATAGCAATAAGTAAATGTCCACAGGAAGTATTAGATAGAACTTCAATAATAATGGAGGAAGATAAAATAGAAGCTAGGTTTTATGTTGGATTACCAGCAAGAGGAAGAAATGTACTAGCCAAAGAACTTGAAAAAATTTTATATAAAGTTATACCAAATATTGTTGAAAAAACTTTAATATATAAAAACATAGATAGTGAAAAACTAATAAGTAGAGTAACTCTTGTAGAGGATCAAGAATATATAAGAAGGTCGCTCAAAAGTCTAGGACTAGTTGCATTTGTAGCTAATGGATCAATATTACCTAGGGAAAGTGGAGTATCTACAAAAGTACTAAAAGGTGGTATAGCATTTGCATCACCAAGAGACCTAGAAGTAGAATTTAATACAAAGAGTCATGGCAGAATTCTTGGCATGGGCATTAAGAGCGGTATAACACTTATAGTAGGTGGAGGATATCATGGAAAATCTACATTATTAAAAGCCTTAGAGCTTGGAGTTTATAATCATATTGATGGTGATGGTAGGGAATTTGTTATAACAGATGAATCAGCTTTAAAGGTAAGAGCAGAAGATAACAGATGTATAACTAAAACGGATATATCTCTATTTATTAGTAAGCTACCTAACGGTAAAGATACTATAGAATTTTCTACAGAAAACGCAAGTGGAAGTACATCACAAGCGGCGAATATCATAGAGGGAATAGAAAGTGGAGCAAAGGTACTATTAATAGACGAGGATACCTCCGCCACTAACTTTATGATGAGAGATGATTTAATGCAAAAATTAGTTTCCAAGGAAAAGGAACCAATTACACCATTTATAGAAATAGTGAGACCTTTGCATAAGCAAAATGGTATTTCAACAATAATGGTAGTAGGTAGCTCAGGAGAGTTTTTCGATGTAGCAGACAGTGTAATTCAATTGGACAATTATGAAGCAAAAGATGTTACAAAAGAGGCTAAAAAGTTAAGTCGTGGTAATATAATGCAAAGAATTATTGATAGAGATTTAAAAACAAATGTTATTTTTAATAGAGTGGTCAAAGCTGGAACTATAACACAAGGTGATAAAGGTGTTAAGATGAAAACAATAGGGTTAAGTGTTTTGAGTATAAATCGCGAGGATATAGATTTAAGGGCTGTGGAACAAATAGTTGACAGTGAACAAATAAATGCTATTGGAAGTATTATGAAATGGGCGGAAGTAAATCTTATGAATAAGGGCTTGAATTTTGGTGACATGGTTGATAATATAATTTGCCAAATAGATAGAAATGGGTTAATATCCATGGATAGATCAAAAGGTGGAAGCGGTAGTTTAGCTATGCCTAGAAAGCAAGAAATAATGGCAACCTATAATAGATATAGAAAGCTCAAAATATAAAAAGTTATAAGAAACCAATGATGTTGAGAGGGGGAAAGTAAATGTATAGTTTTAAAAATGATTATAGTGAAGGCGCTCATCCCAATATACTGAAAGCTTTAATGGAATCAAATATGGAGCAAACAGAGGGGTATGGAGAAGACAAATACTCAATAGGTGCAATTAAATTATTAAAGGAAAAGTTAAAGCGTAATGATGTTGATATCCATATGTTTTGTGGTGGAACCCAAACAAATCTTACAGCTATTTCTGCTTTTTTAAGATCGCATGAGGCTGTTATATCAGCAAATACAGGACATGTATTAATTCATGAAACTGGAGCAATAGAGGCAACTGGTCATAAAGTTATTTCTATGGAAGTAGAGGATGGAAAACTTAAACCTATTCATATACAAATGGCAATAGATGAACATACTGATGAGCACATGGTAAAGCCTAAAATGGCTTACATATCAAACCCAACAGAAATAGGTACTATATATAAGAAAAAAGAATTAGAAGAGTTATATGGATATTGCAAAAAAAATAATATGATTTTGTATATTGACGGAGCAAGGCTTGGATCTGCTTTATGCTCAAAAGAAAATGATATAGAAATTTCAGACTTGCCAAAACTAGCAGATGTTTTTTATATAGGTGGAACTAAAAACGGTGCACTACTGGGTGAGGCACTTATTATTTGTAAAGAGGGTCTTAAAGAAGATTTTAGATATCATATTAAACAAAAGGGTGGATTACTTGCAAAAGGCAGGTTAATGGGTATACAGTTTTTGGAGCTATTTAAAAATGATCTTTATTTTGAATTAGCAAGGCATGCTAATTTTATGGCGGAAACATTAAGAATAGGAATTAAAAAGTGTGGATATGAATTTTTAATAAATTCATCAACAAATCAAATATTCCCGATATTACCCAATAAAATAATTGAGAATCTTCAAGAAAAGTATTTGTTTTTTGTATGGCAAAAAATTGATGAGAACAATTCTGCATTGCGATTAGTAACATCTTGGGCAACTAAAGAGGAGTCTGTCAAGTCATTTATAGATGATTTAAAACTAATAAGTAAATAGATGATAAATACACTTTAACGGGCATAAATTATTGAGGCTACTATTAGTTTATTGCATCATCAGCTTTATTTAATTGCATTTTAGGTGAAAATCATGTATTCTAGTTAATAATGATTAATGAATAATTAAATGGACAAAAGGCTATATAGGGGGTAATGAAAGTGAGAAAGTTTAAAAGAGTACTAGTAGCAAATAGAGGTGAAATTGCAATAAGAATTTTTAGAGCTTGTAATGAGCTTGGAATTCGTACGGTTGCAATTTATTCTAATGAGGATAAATATTCTCTATTCAAAACTAAGGCAGATGAAGCTTATCTAATTGGAAAAAACAGAAGTCCTGTTGAGGCATATTTAAACATCGAGGAAATAATAAGTATTGCGCTTAAAAAAGGTGTAGATGCTATTCATCCAGGGTATGGTTTTTTATCAGAGAACCCTGAATTTGCAATAAAATGTGCTAAAGCAGGTATTGAATTTATAGGACCGACTGCGGAAATGATGGATAGTCTTGGAGACAAAATTAAATCTAAGATTGTGGCAAATGCGGTAGGAGTTCCTACTATACCTGGAGATAAAAAAGAAGTTGAAACAATAGACGAAGCAAAAATACTTGCAGAAAAGTGCGGATATCCTGTCATGCTAAAAGCAGTCGCTGGTGGCGGTGGACGAGGCATGAGAATTGTACGGGATGCAAGTGAATTAGAATCTTCTTATATAAGTGCTAAAAGTGAAGCAAAAAAGGCTTTTGGTATAGACCATCTTTATGTAGAAAAATATCTTGAAAAATCCAAACATATAGAAGTACAGGTTCTTGGAGATAAGTTTGGGAATATTGTTCATTTGCATGAGAGAGATTGTTCTATCCAAAGAAGGCATCAAAAGGTTGTAGAATATACTCCTGCCTTTTCAATATCGCAGAAAAAAAGAGATGAAATTTGCAATGATGCATTAAAAATTGCTAAATCAGTAAATTATAGAAGTGCCGGCACATTGGAGTTCTTAGTAGATACTAAGGGGAATCATTATTTTATAGAAATGAATCCTAGAGTTCAAGTTGAGCATACTGTTACAGAGATGGTAACAGGTATTGATATAGTTCAAAGTCAAATTTTAATAGCAGAAGATTACGCATTAAATTCACCAGAAATAGGCATTAATTCACAAGATGATGTAAAGGTTATTGGATATTCTATCCAATGTCGTATAACAACAGAAGATCCTTCTAATAATTTTGCACCAGATACAGGGAAAATAGAAGAATATAGAACAGGTTCTGGATTTGGAATAAGACTAGATGGTGGTAATGGATTCGCTGGAGCGATAATTAGCCCTTATTATGATAGTTTACTTGTAAAAAACATATCATGGTCTAGAACTTTTAAAGATGCTATAAAGAAGTCTATAAGAGCTGTAGAGGAAACTAGAATTACAGGAGTAAAGACTAATATAGGCTTTTTAATTAATGTATTGAATCATCCTACTTTCCTTAAGGGCGAATGTAATACAAATTTTATTGAAGAAAATCCTGAACTTATTTCTATTACACCTCAGGCAGATGAAGAAAGTAGAGTGCTAAAATTTATTGGTGAAAAAATGGTTAATGAAACAAATGGTATTAAAAAACTTTATGATGTACCAGTAGTTCCAAAAATCATAATGCCAAATGAACTTAGTGGAACAAAACAAATATTAGATCTTCAGGGGACAGAAGGACTTTTAAAATGGATTAAAGGACAAAACAAATTACTATTGACTGATACAACAATGAGAGATGCTCAACAATCATTAATGGCAACTAGAATGAGAACAAAGGACATGTTAAAGATAGCAACTGCTACCTCCGTTTATGGAACAGATTTGTTTTCTCTTGAAATGTGGGGAGGTGCTACTTTTGATGTAGCATATAGATACTTAAATGAATCTCCTTGGGAGAGACTTACACAACTTAGAAAGAAAATTCCTAATGTACTTTTTCAGATGCTTATACGTGGAGCGAACGCAGTAGGTTATAAAAATTATCCTGATAATATAGTTCGTGATTTTATTAAAGAATCAGCAAACAGTGGTGTTGATGTGTTTAGAATATTTGATTCTCTAAATTGGCTCAAAGGAATGGAAACTTCAATAGACGAGGTTATTAAAAGTGGTAAGGTTGCAGAGGCTTGTATTTGTTATACAGGTGATATATTAAATGATAAAAAAAATAAATATAATTTGGATTATTATATAAAACTTGCAAAAGAAATTGAAAAAACAGGAGCCCATATATTAGGTATAAAAGATATGTCAGCACTTCTTAAACCTCATGCTGCATATAAGCTAATTAATGCCTTAAAGCAAGAGGTAGGAATGCCTATTCATCTTCATACTCATGATACTACCGGAAATGGTGTTGCTACAGTTTTGATGGCGGCTCAAGCAGGTGTTGATATTGTAGATACTGCTTTTAACAGTATGTCAGGACTTACAAGTCAACCAGCCTTAAATTCAGTTGCTGCAGCACTTAAAAATACTGACAGAGATACTGGTATAGACCTTAAGGGGATTCAAGGAATTTCAGATTATTGGGATGCTGTAAGACCAGTTTATGACCAATTTAAATCAGATTTGAATTCTGGTTCAGCTGAAATTTATAGATATGAAATTCCAGGAGGTCAATACTCTAATCTTAAACCACAGGTAGAGAGTTTCGGTCTTGGACATAAATTTAACGAAATTAAAGAGACATATAAAGTGGTAAATGATATGGTCGGTGATATTGTAAAGGTAACACCTTCATCTAAAATGGTTGGGGATTTTGCAATATTTATGGTGCAAAATGACCTTACACCAGAAAACATATATGAAAAAGCAATTAAAATGTCCTTCCCAGATTCTGTTGTATCATACTTTAAAGGAATGATGGGTCAACCAATGGGAGGATTTCCAGAGAAACTTCAGAAACTAGTTTTAAAGGGTGAAGATCCAATTACATGTAGGCCAGGTGAATTATTACCAGATGAAGATTTTGATATGGTGGAGAAACACTTAATAGAAAAATTTAGTATAACTCCAACTAAAAAAGATATATTAAGTTATTCTTTATATCCAGATGTATTTGATAATTATCTTAAATACATTCAGGAGTATGGAGATTTAAGTAGAATTGGAAGTGATATTTTCTTCCACGGACTAAATGAGGGTGAAACCTGTGAGGCTGAAATTGCTGATGGAAAAACCCATATGATAAAATTGCTTCATATTAGTAAATTAGATTTAGAAGGTAATAAAGTTCTTGTGTTTGAGGTTGATGGAAATAGACGTGAAATAAAAATAAAAGACAAAAACAACAAGGCTGTACTAAATTACCAGGCGTCACAAATGGCAGATCCGTCAAATCCTTTAGAGGTCGGATCTCCAATACCAGGAACCGTTATATCTATCCTTGTAGCTGAAGGAGATACAGTAACTGAAAATCAACAATTAATGGTGGTCGAGGCTATGAAAATGGAGACCAGGGTAATTGCCTCAGAGGCAGGCACCGTTGAGTTAATTAATGTTAAAGAAGGTCAACAGGTCAAGGCTGGGGAACTTTTAATAAATTTAAAATAGAGTTAACATGAATATGGAAAAGATAGTAAAACTTTGAGAAAAAGTTTTACTATCTTTTTTATATTTATACGATTATATGTCTAAGAAAATTAATAACTAAAGAATATGTAATTATACGCTGAGGTATTAAAGATATAATTGTAAAATAAAATAGTATTGTGTAAACGACTAATATATGATAATATATAATTATAAAAGAAAAGGTTTTCCTAAAAAAATATTTAATTTTACATAATTATTTTAGCTAATAAGCGTACTTGTAAAAGTACGTATTAAATTTAGAATTATAGAAAAGGTTTTCTTATAAAAAGTTTTAGGTGAGATACCTTATTGACTATTTCTAAAAAAGCAAAAGAAAGTATATTGTAAAATATACAAGGAGGAAATAAAAATGAAACAAGCAAACCCAATGAAACAAAGATTTGCATTTGCAGCAGGTGCATTTGGACATGATATTTTTTATGCAACATTATCAACATATTTCATGATTTTCGTTACAAAATCTATGTTTGCAGGAGCTCCGAAGGAAACTCAGGTAAAAATGATAGGTTTAGTTACTTCATTAGTTGTAGGTATCAGACTAGTTGAAATTATTTTCGATCCAATTATTGGTAGTATTATAGACAACACTAAAACTAAATGGGGAAAATTTCGTCCATGGCTTTGTATTGGTGGAACAATCAGTGCAATTTGTTTAGCAATGCTATTTACTAACTTCTTTGGACTAGCAACAAGCAACCAAACTTTATTTACAATTCTATTTATTATTGTTTTCATCATTTTAGACTGTTCTTATTCATTTAAAGATATAGCATTTTGGTCAATAATCCCTGCACTTAGTGAAGATTCGGCAGAACGTGGAAAATTAGCAACATTCGGCCGTTTCGCTTCATCATTAGGGGCAAACGGAACAACACTAGCAGTAATTCCTATAGTTTCATTCTTTACATTAAAAGCTACTGGTCACTCTGGTCAAGGAGCTAGCGGCTGGTTCGCTTTTGGTTTAATAGCTGCAGTAATCTATGGTGTTACAAGTTGGATTGTAGCTCTTGGCACAAAAGAACAAGAAAGTCTTTTGCGTAAGCAACACGGAAAAACTTCACTTAAAGAAGTCTTTATTGCAATTACTAAAAACGACCAATTAATGTGGTTGGCACTAGCATATCTTATATTTGCTATTGGGTATGTAGCTACAACAGCCGTATTAATGCTTTACTTCCAATATGTAATCGGAAATATAGCAGCTTTTTCAATTGTAGGAATTGTAGCTGCAATTTGTGGCATTGTATCTGTTCCACTTTACCCGATTGTTACTAAATTTATTTCGAGAAAATACGTTTACATAATTGGTATTATATTAATGGTAATTGGATATTTTATACTTTCCATAGCATCACCAAGTTCAATAGCAGTTATTATTATAGGTCTAGTATTCTTCTATTTCCCGTATCAATTAATTTTTCTAGCAGTGCTTATGACACTCAGTGATTCAGTTGAATATGGACAATGGAAAAATGGAGTTCGTAATGAAGCAGTAACTTTATCTCTTCGTCCATTATTAGATAAACTTGCAGGTGCTTTATCTAATGGTATCGTAGGTTTCATATCAGTAACGTGTGGTATGATTGGAAATGCACAAGCACGTGATATAACATCTCGAGGTATTGTAACCTTTAAAATGTATGCTTTCTATTTGCCAGCAGCATTAATGATTATCTCCGGTGTTATCTTCTTATTCAAAATTAAATTAACAGAAAAGAAACACGCTGAAATAGTAAAAGAATTAGAAGCATCATTAGTAAAAGGAAACTAATTTAAGTTAATAATTAAAGCATTATTAATATTAGAAAGCTGCCTCAAAAAAAATTGAGGTAGCTTTCTCTTTACAAATTTTAATTTAAATAATAACATTTTTATAAATAAGTAATTGGTTAATTTAATTTAATATGTGTAAATTTTCTGACTTTATAGGGAGGCAAAAATGAAAGCTAGTATAAAAGATGTCGCAAGGGAAGCTAATGTTTCTATGAGTACTGTATCTAGAGTTATGAATAAAAATTATCCCGTTAAAGAAGAAACAAAAATTAGAGTTGAAAAAGCTGTAGAAAAATTGAATTTCAGTCCTAATATACTGGCAAGATCACTAATTTGTCAAAATACAAAAACAATAGGAATTCTAGTTCCAAGCATAGATAATTTTTTCTTCCCAACTGTAATTAAAGCTATTGAATATGAATTAAAAATAAATGGTTATTCAATTTATCTCTGTGATACAGGGAATAATGCCACAGAAGAAATAAAATATGTTAAATCTCTTATGGGTAGGCAAGTAGACGGTATTATTGTCATTGATCCAAAAACGGAGAATATGAAAAATGGGTTTTACGAGGCGGCAAGCAAAGATGTTCCGCTTGTATCAATAAATGGATACAATGATAATATAAATTGTAATTTTGTACTTAACGATGAAGCAAGTGGTGCAAGACAGGCTATGTTATATCTTTTAGAATTAGGACATAAAAATATAATATTTGTAAGAGGTAAAGAAAGTTATTCATATGATATAAAAGAAAACGTTTATAATGAATTTATGGAAGAAAATAAATTAAATTATCATAAAAATATTATAAACATTGGTGAAGGTAATAGTTATGAAACCGTGGATGGAACAATGAATATAATGAGAAAAGAACTAGAAAACTTACAAACACCTATAGCGATATTTGCTTGTAATGATTTGATGGCACTAGGAGTTTTAAATGCGTGTAAAATAATGAATTTTAATGTGCCTAAGGATGTTTCAATAATAGGTTTTGATAATATTTGCATATCAAACATGGTTGAGCCTAAAATTACAACAGTAGATCAGAACATGTATTTACTTGGCGAAAGTGCTTCAAAAATGCTTTTGCAGTTAATAGAAAATAAGAATCACGAGGTTTGTAGACTTAAACTTAAAACACAACTAATTATTAGAAATAGTTGCAGTAATATTTAAGTTAAAGTAAAAAATATTTCAGATAGCTTAGTAAAATTGGTAAATACAATTAAATGTTAAATAGTAAATAGTAAATAGTAAATAGTAAATAGTAAATAGTCATAAGAATCTAAGCTTTTTTATAATCGAGTAGGAGCTAAATAATTAGTTTATTTAGCGACCTCTCACACCACCGTGCGTACCGTTCGGTACACGGCGGTTCAATAGAAATTAATGTTTTAATAAATATGT
>NZ_JAHLDV010000043.1 GCF_018861865.1 Clostridium frigoris | reverse complement strand
AATTCTACAGACTTGTCAAGTGTTTTATGCAAAAAAAATGGGGGAATCAATAAAAATTAATGATACTAAAAATGAGTAATCACAGGAACTAGGGAGTTTCCGTGAAATCTCGATTTGTAAAAGGGGGAGATAATATGAGTGAGAGTAATTTAACTAAAAATCACATTGGAAATGATAAAACATTGAAAGCAAAGGAAATATCTAAGGGCGAAAATAGATTAACCAAAGGTGATTTAAAAAGCATGTTTTGGCGTTCATGGTTTATATTAGGATCATTTAATTTTGAAAGAAATCAAAGTATGGGTTTTTGTGTAAGTATGATTCCAGCTATAAAGAGGTTTTATACAACTAAAGAAGATCAATCAGCAGCACTAAAAAGACATTTAGAATTTTTTAATACTACTCCATATATGGCTGCACCTATCATGGGTGTTACAGCAGCTATGGAACAAGAAAGGGCTATTGGAGCACCAATTGATGACGCAGCTATTAGTGGTGTAAAGATTGGACTTATAGGACCACTTGCAGGTGTAGGCGACCCTATATTTTGGGGAACATTAAGACCACTTTTCGCAGCATTAGGGGCATCAGTTGCACTTACTGGAAGCATTCTAGGACCACTGCTTTTCTTTATACCATTTAACATTTGTAGAATACTTACATTATGGTTTGGTCTTAAATTTGGATATGAAAAAGGAACATCAATTGTATCAGAGGCATCTGGTAACACGTTACAGAAAATAACTGAAGGTGCTTCAATAGCAGGACTATTCATAATGGGAGCACTAGTTTGTAAATGGACTAATATTAATGTACCATTAGTAGTCTCAACAATTAAAGGTGCTGATGGTAAAGTGGTTGTCACCACTGTTCAAACCATTTTGGATTCTTTAATTCCAGGATTACTTCCATTATTATTGACTTTCGGATGCATGAAATTGTTAAAGAAAAAAGTTAATCCTATGACAATAATATTTGGAATGTTTGCTGTGGGTATATTTGGTTATATGGGCGGATTCTTAAAATAATTTTAAACTATTAATAAAAACTTAAAAGACATTTAAGAATTTTATAATATAAGTTAAGGCTATTTCTTAAGTGAGAGATAGTCTTAACTTATATATTTTACTTATAAAGGAGATGTAAACTATGATGCTTAATATTATATCGATTATTGTAGTAGTAATAGCGCTAATTATATATTTATTTTTCATAATTTTTAACTTTTATCAACAAAAATATTATTGTCAGGCCTATAGTTCCAAATCAATAAGATCAAGTGAAATACTAAAATATCCTGAAAAATACATTATGGATGGGTTTGTTAGCGTATCAAGTCAAAAACAATATCAAGAGACTGCTGCACTTAAAATGATAAATGACAAAATTAATACAAATCAAAATATATCCATAAACAATATTAACTTTCTTATGGGTTATACATACGGAGCTAGTTTTAATAATCTAAATAAAAACTTTGTACCATTTCTAGAGCCAATTTCTTGTGTGAAAAACTCCGCACCATTTTTGGGATTAAATATGGATTATCGCACATCAAACAGTCCTAAATTATTTATAGATGCAGTAAAGTATTACATTTCAAAGGGATATCCTGTATTAGCGCAAGTGGACATGGCTACGCTTTTGGGGAGAAGAGGTTTCTATTCAATAAGCGAACTTATAGTCGGTTATAATAAGAATGGGTTTTATTATTATGAAACGCTTGGAATTAATAACGAAAAGAAGAAGTATATTTCAAACAAACAATTCATTGCTGCTACTAATAAATTAAATACAAAGTTTAAAAAACCATGGAAATATGGGTTTTGTATTTTTAAGGCTTGCGAAGAAAAGGAGCAGATTAAAAATGCAATTAAAAACAATGGAAAAAATCTTATTGGAGAAACAAGTAATAGGACTGCTTCAGGAGCACAAGCAATAGCAGCATATGCAAAGCATATTAAAGAAACAAAAACCTTTAATAGTGAATGGGTAATTGAAGCCTTAGAATATTCAAGAAGAGATAATGCTGAATTCTTTGAAGAATTTTTTAAAGATAATTTTGATTTAAGTAAAGTAGCTAATTTGTTTAGAGTAGTAAGTGAAAATTATAATAAAGTTTTAAAAATTATTAAAGTAACTATAAACGATGAAAATATAGATAAAGTAAGCGACATTTTATTTGAAAATTCACAAATAGAAGAACAAATCGGAAAAATATTAGAAAAAGCTTCCTATGAGGTTGCATCTAATTAATAAATCGAATCTGGTGTACACATAAAGCTATGGGTGCATTATTATTAAGTATCATTTTATTAAACAATATTTATATAAAAATTATCCCTAGTTAAGAATAAACAAAAATCGACGATATAGAGTAGGTGGGAAGTTATTTTTTATAAAATTAGGGGGAATCATATATGAAAAAATTGGTTAATAATTTAAAAATGTCGACTAGATTGGTTTCACTAGTTGTTTTTCTGGCTATATTTATAGGAATTGTAGGTTATATAGGACTATATAATATGAATAAAATTAATTCAAATGCATCATTATTACATGACTATAATTTAGTTAACATAGAACAAGTAAATACTTTAAGGCAAAATTATTCAGATATTAGAACTGCGTTAATTAAAATGGTTTATAAGGAAAGAAAAGATAAGGGTGAGGATGAAGAGGTTGTTACAGAGATAGAGGACTTAACTAAAAAAAATGAAAAGTTATTTGCAATAATAAAAAGCACTAATGAGAAGATGAGGATAGACAAGAGTCAGGCAGATCAAGAAAAAGATAAAATATTGCTTGATAAAATAGAAAGTTCATCTAAAGGATATTTAGCTTCAGGGAAAAAGGCTACTGATTTCGGAGTAGCAAAAGATTTCAAATCAGCTGCAGCTCAACTCTCAGGGGCATCAAAAGATAGAGCGGCTTTATTCGAAGGCATTGATGGACTGAATGCTAGTAGTATTAAAGAAGCCGATTCATTTTACTCAGCGAACAATATAACATTTGAGGGCTCTAAAATGTTGATAATATCGATTACTATATTGGGATTTGTTTGCTCAATTATATTAGGACTTTTTATAGCTTTAGCTATCTCAAGACAATTAAAAAAAGTTGTTAGTTTTGCAGGAAATATGGGAAATGGAGATTTAACTAAGGAAATAGATATTGATTCAAAAGATGAAATAGGGGATCTTGCTAGAGCATTAAATAAAGCAAAAGATAATATGAAATCACTTATTTCGGAAATAATTAATAGTTCTAGTGATATAAGTGCTTCTAGTGAAGAGTTATCTGCAACATCTGAAGAGGTTTCTTCAAAAATGGATGTTGTTAATGAATCCACTGATCATATAACCACTGGGATTCAAGATTTAAGTGCTACAACGCAGGAAGTTAGTGCATCAACAAAGGAAATTGAAAATACAACAATGAAATTAATTAATAAGGCTAATGATAGCTTTAAATCTGCATTAGAAATTAAAAAAAGGGCAGCTGAAATAAAAGTAAAAGCGACTCAAAATATAGAAAAAGGTAATGAAATATATGAGAAAAATCGTATAAATATATTAAAGGCTATAGATGATGGAAAAGTAGTTAAGGATATTACTGTTATGGCAGATTCGATTGGTTCTATAGCGGACCAGACAAATTTACTTGCATTAAATGCGGCTATTGAAGCTGCTAGAGCAGGTGAAATGGGTAAGGGATTTGCAGTAGTTGCAGACGAAGTAAGAAGTCTTGCTGAGCAATCATCTGTTGCAGTAGAAAACATTCAGAACATGGTAAATAAGATTGAAATGGCATTCAATAATTTATCTAAAAGTGGTCAAGAAGTTTTAGAGTACCTTGAAACTGGAGTAAAACCAAGTTATCAATTGCTTATGACTACAGGTATTCAATATGATCAAGACGCAGATTTTGTTAATAATATGGCAAGTGAAATAGCTAGTACATCAAAACAAATGAAAGAAGTTATAGATAAGGTAACTTATGCAATAGAAAGTTTATCAGTAACTACTGATAAATCAGCTGATAATACAGAAGATATATCCAATAGTATAAATGAGATAACAATCGCGATAGGAGAGGTAGCGAGTTCAGCTCAAAGTCAAGCTGAAACTTCTCAGAAACTAATAGATATAACCAATAAGTTTAATATTTAACATATCTTTAAAAAGGTAAAAAAATAAAGCCATTAGTGGCTTTATTTTTTTATGCAATTATAACAAATCACTTTAAATATCACAATCAATAAATGGTTAGCAGAAACTCATGACCGTCATTATGAGCAACCTGTTATAAAATTTGCATTTACAGATAGCCTTTTGTTTAAAGATTATAAAAAACTGATTTTGATAGTTAACAACACTTTTAAGGTTAATGAATATCTCTGTATAAGTAGATATACTGTACTTAGTTACAAACGTATACATTAACCGTATACAAAAAATAAGGTTTGATTAAAGTTGAGTTTCAAACTGTTTTGTAGTAAATCAATCAAAAGCAATTTTTTTATGTTATTTATACTATTCGTGTAAACGTATAACAAAATAAACCAAGTAATCTTAGTTATATATAGGGAGGGATTTAAAATGGTTCGTAAATGTATTGTAATGAAAGTATTTAGTGGGTTCCATGCTGAGTATAAAAGACGTCATGATGAAATTTGGCCTGAGATGGTTGATATGTTGCATCAATATGGTGCAAAAAATTATTCCATTTTCTTGGATGCGAAAACAAATAGTCTAATTGCTTATTTAGAAGTTGAAGATGAAGCTTTATGGAGTAAAAGTGATGCAACACAGATTTGTCAAAAATGGTGGGCTTATATGAAAGATGTTATGGAAACAAATGAGGATAATAGCCCGGTTTCATTTGAGTTAAAAGAATTATTTCATTTAAACTAAAGGGGGAGAAAAAGAAATGAGTAATAAAGAAGAGAAGCAAATGACTTGTAAAGAAAAAAACAAATTAACCTGGAAAACCACTATTTCAGCATCTATGGCAAATTACATTGATGCAGGTTCTATAGTTGCTGGAGCTGCAGGTTTATCGCTTTGGACTTCATATCTTCATATGACTGATATGAGACTTGGATTATTAAGTGCTTTAAGTTCAAATGCTGTTTCAGCAGCCATCGGTGCTTTAATAGGTGGTTATATATGTGATAAATATGGTCGTAAATTGGTTTATAATTGCTCTATGTTATTTTATATGTTTGGTATGTTATTTATTATTTTTTCACAGAATTTTGGAATGATGTTAACTGGGTATATAATCGTAGGATTATCAGTTGGTGCTGACATTCCAGCATCATGGACTACTATTGCAGAAGGGGCACCGGCTAAGGAAAGGGCAAAACATTGTGGTACAGCGCAGCTTGCATGGTCAGCTGGTCCAATTATTGTTTTGATTTTATCTGTGGCCCTCGGAAATTTAGGACTACTTGGTAGTCGTATAGTTTTTGGACATTTGTTTGTAGTGGCTCTTATCACTTGGTTAATAAGAAGAACGTTGCCAGAATCTGAGTCTTGGCTCGTACAAAAGGAAAAAGAAAAACAACTTGAAGCAAAAGGACAATTTCAAAAAGTAACTATTAAAGATATATTAAAACCAGTAAATTTTAAATCAATATTGTTTTTACTTGGTGTGTATTTATTTTGGAACTTGGCAGCAGGTACAATGGGCTTTTTCATGCCATTAATTTATCAAACAGTAGGTAAGGTTTCATCACAACAAGCTAATCTACTTCAAGCAGTATTATTCGGATTTACAGCTATTGGTACTTATTTCATTTTCATGAAACTGGGAGATAAAGTAAGTCGTAAAGTGTTATATGCAGCAGCAGCTATAATGGCAATTGGTGCATGGTCAATATTCTTATTACCAGCATCAAGTATGAACGCTAGCATGCTTGTAATATTTGTTATTGTAAATGGACTTTCTTTTGGATTTGGTGCACAACCATTCTATCAACTATGGGCTAGTGAACTTTTCCCAACAAAATATAGAGCTACGGCTCAAGGTGTAATGTTCTTTGTTGTACGCATTGCACTTGGTATATGGAGCTTTATTATTCCAAGCATCATGAGCAAGGCTGGTTTCCAATTGGCAGCAGCATTCATGGTAGGATTCCTTATAATTAGTGGAATAATTGGTGTTGTATTTGCTCCAAAAACTTCAGGTAGGACACTTGAGGCAATTGAAAAAGAACGTTATGGTGAAATTAATGTATAATAAAATAATTTTATAAGAATATAATCACCATCAAGTTTAAATTGTAAGACTAAATTTATAAGGCTATAATAAATTCTTAAGGTCATAATAAATAGAAAATTATAAAATGAAAAGTGATGGTGATAATATGAATATTACAGAGCTTGATAAAAAATTAAAACAATTTAATGATATAGAAAAAAATACGTATAATTTATATAATAGTAAAATAAATACAAATTTTGATATTAAACTTAAGGAACACTTCTCAAATAAAATTAAAAATAATTTGTGGATAATAAACAATGAAAAATTGATGAATAAATCAGAAGTTATAGCTATTCATAAACATGATAGGTTTATAAAATTTGACAAACATAGGCATGATTATTTAGAAATGATGTTTGTGTATTCAGGAAAAATAAATCAAGTGATTGAAGGTGAAAAAATAGTAATAGAAAGGGGAGAAATTTTATTACTAGACATGAATGTTGAACATAGTATTGAGGCTGCAGGTGAAGGCGACATTGCAATTAATGTATTAATTAAAAAAGAATTTTTTGATTGGATTTTTATGAGCCAAATAGCTGATAATGATTTAATCTCTAATTTTGTCGTTGAAGCAATATATGGGAAAAATGAGTTTAAGCAGTATATTCATTTTAAAACATCAGAGAATGATAAGGTTTGTAATTTTATGATACAAATACTTATGGAATATTATGATAAAAAAAATGGGATGGAAACAGCTATTCGTGCTTATATAATACTACTTTTTAATGAAATGTTAAGGGATTATAAAAAATATTTATCTAGTGAGATGGTATCTAAAATTGATTCTACAATATCTACAGAAATTCTAAATTACATTAACAAGAACTATAAGGATATAACATTAAAAGGTATGGCAGATCATTTTAGTTATAATCCTGATTATATTGGTAAATTAGTTAAGAAGATTATAGGAAAAAATTTAACAGAACTTGCAAAAGAAAAGAAAATTAAACAAGCAGAATATTTATTGCATAACACAAAGATGTCAGTAATTGATGTCATCACTGAAGTTGGGTATTCAAATGTGAGTTATTTTTATAGGCAATTTAAAGAGCAGGTAGGAGTTACCCCTGATGAATATAGGAAAAAGTAGAAAATAATATAATAATTTGATTGCTTATTAGGACAGTAAGATTCTCTTCATAGGACATAGAATTTATTAGGTTACTAAACTAAAATATTAGCTATAGATAACTTTATACGAGTAGTATACGTTTGCAAAAGATTGGAGGTAAGTTATGGAATATTATCTAGCCATTGATATTGGGGCTTCTAGTGGAAGGCATATACTAGGTTCAGTTGAAAATGGAAAATTAAAACTAGAAGAAATTTATAGATTTGAAAATGGAATTAGTAAGGTAACTGACGAATATTGTTGGGATACTTACAAGTTATTTGAAAATATAAAAACAGGAATAAAAAAATGTGTTGAGATTGGAAAAATCCCAAAGAGTGTAGGAATAGATACTTGGGCTGTAGATTTTGTATTACTTGATAAAAAAGATGAAATTATAGGTAATGCGGTGTCTTATAGAGATGATAGAACTGAAGGTATGATGGAAGAAGTTTTTAAGATTATACCCAGGGATATGATGTATTTATATACAGGCATCCAGTTTCAAAGATTTAATACTATATATCAACTACTTTCTATAAAGAAAAATAAACCTGAAATCTTGGAAGAGGCAAAGACTTTCTTAATGATTCCAGATTATCTTAATTTTCTGCTTACAGGTAAAAAAGTTAATGAGTATACCAATGCAACAACAACTCAATTAGTAAATTCTTTTGATAGGACATGGGATCCAAAGATTTTAGATGATTTAGGAATCAAAAAAGACATATTCCAAGAGATAAAATTACCTAAAACGAAAATTGGCGGTTTACGTAGCGAGTTAGTTCGTGAATTCGGATTTGATATGGAAGTTGTACTTCCTGCAACTCATGATACTGGTTCAGCATTTATATCATCAGTTTGTAATGATAGTGATAGTCTTTATTTAAGCTCGGGTACATGGTCATTAATTGGCCTCGAAAATAGATTTCCATTATGTGTACCACAAACTATGGGATACAATTTTACTAACGAAGGTGGGATAGATTACAGATTTAGATTCCTTAAAAATATTATGGGACTTTGGATAATTCAAGAGGTTTCAAGAAATCTTGAGAATAAATATTCATTTGCGGAGCTTGTAGAGTTGGCAAGAGCAAAATCAGATTTTACTTCAATAGTAGATGTTAATGATGATAGATTTTTAAAACCTGAAAACATGATAAAGGAAATAAAAGATTATTGCTATGAGACTAATCAAGAGGTTCCACGAAATGTTGGAGAAATAGCAATGTGTGTGTATAACAGTTTAGCTCATTGTTATAAGAAGGCTGTAGCAAATATTGAAGAAATATTTGAGAAAAAATTCAAGAGAATAAATATTTTTGGTGGAGGATGTCAAAATATTTTTTTAAATGAGTTAGTTGCCAAGGTCACTGGAAAAGAAGTATTAGCTGGACCAGTTGAAGCAACCGCAATAGGAAATATTACAGCTCAGCTCTTAAGTTATAATATTTTTAAAGATTTAGGACAAGCAAGAGGAGCTATTAAAGAATCTTTTCATATTGTTACATTTGAACCAAATGAAATTTAATTAGTTTCAATTACGGAATGAATTATAAGGGAGGCAAATATAAATGAATATTAAAGAAAAGTATGAGATGTCTAAAAAAGAATATGAAAAATGGGGACTTGACGTAGATAAGATCTTAGAAGAGCTTAATAAGGTAAAAATATCAATTCATTGTTGGCAAGGAGATGATGTAACTGGTTTTGAAAAAACTCAAAATGCATTATCAGGAGGTATAGCTGCAACTGGTAATTATCCAGGAAAAGCTAGAAATGGAGAAGAATTAAGAAAAGATTTAGATAAAGCTCTAAGCTTAATTCCAGGAAAACATAAGGTTAATCTACATGCTATATATGCTGAGACTGATGGAGAATTAGTTGAAAGAGATGAAATAAAACCAGAACATTTTAAAAAATGGGTAGATTGGGCAAAGAAAAATGGTTTAGGACTTGATTTTAATCCAACAATTTTTTCACATCCCAAAGCTGCAGATGGTTTAACTCTATCTAGCCCTAACAAAGAAATAAGAGAATTTTGGATAAGACATTGCAAGGTATGTAGAAAGATTGGAGAATACTTTGGACGTGAGCTTGGACAAACTTGTTTAACAAATATTTGGATTCCAGATGGATACAAAGATATTCCAAGTGATAGAATGGGACCTAGAAAGAGACTTAAAGAATCTTTAGATGAGATATTTACACAGAAAATAGATAAAAAATATAATCTTGATTGCGTTGAATCAAAAGTATTTGGACTAGGAGCAGAAGCTTATACTGTAGGTTCAAGTGAATTTTATATAAGTTATGCAGCGAGGAACAACATAATGTCGTTAATGGATACAGGACATTATCATCCAACAGAGGTTGTTTCAGATAAATTATCTGCAATGCTTCTATTTAATGATAAAGTAGCACTTCATGTGAGCAGACCAGTAAGATGGGATTCAGATCATGTAATACTATTTGATGATGAAATTAAAGAACTTTCTAAAGAAATTGTAAGAAATGATGCATTGGGTAGAGTAATTATTGGTCTTGATTTCTTTGATGCTAGTATAAATAGAATAGCGGCATGGACAATAGGATCAAGAAATATGATAAAGGCATTACTAAGTGCAATGCTAACACCTAATGAAAAGTTAAAAGACTTGCAAGACACAGGAAATTTTACTGAAAGATTAGCTTTAATGGAAGAGTTTAAAACTTATCCAATGGGTGATATTTGGAATTATTATTGCGAAAAGAATAATGTTCCAGTAGCAGAAAAATGGCTTGATGATGTAAAGAATTATGAAAAGAATGAATTAAGTAAAAGAATATAAATAATTAGAATAAATTTACTTAAGAATAAGTCGGATTTCATTATCTGACTTATTCTTATTTCGTTTTATATAAAAATTAGTTTATTATCTAGCGCTTATATAAAAAATATCAGTATAATTAATATCTATGTTATAATATAAACTAATAATTCAAACTATTTAAGTTAGGCATTAATTTAGTAGGGTTATTAATATATTTTATTCTATAATAAAAGGAGAACTAAAATGATATCTAACAAAATGAAAGATTTAGTTGCTAATAGTTCTATAATAAGAGCTATGTTTGAGGAAGGTAAAAGATTATCTGATATTTATGGCGAAGAAAATGTTTTTGACTACAGCATAGGTAATCCAAATGCTCTTCCACCTGAAAATGTTAAAGTTGAAATTAATAAAATATTAAATGAAATAGCTCCGAAACTTGTCCACGGGTATATGAATAATTCTGGTTATGAAGATGTTAGAGAAAAAATTGCTGGATTTTTAAATAAAAAACATAATATAAATATTTCATATAATAATATAGTTATGACATGTGGAGCAGCTGGAGGATTAAATATTTTACTGAAAACATTACTTAATCCAGGAGATGAAGTTATTGTTTTTGCACCATTTTTTGGCGAATACAGAAATTATGTTAATAATTTTGATGGTAAACTTGTTGTCGTTCCTACAAATATTGATACTTTTGAACCTAATATGGAGAGTTTGAAAGATAAAATAAATAGTAAAACAAAAGCAATTATTATCAATTCACCAAATAATCCAACGGGTGTTGTGTATCCAGAAAAGGTTATACAAGATTTATCAAAATTGATGAGTCAAAAACAAGAAGAGCTTGGTACAAGCATATATCTTATATCTGATGAACCTTATAGAGAAATAGTTTATGATAATGTTGTTGTTCCATATATTTTAAAATATTATACAAATTCATTTACTGGATATTCTTACAGTAAATCATTATCATTGCCAGGGGAAAGAATAGGATATGTAGTTGCAAATACAAAAATGGATTGTTTTGATGATATAATGATATCTCTTAATGTTGCAAATAGAATTCTAGGATTTGTAAATGCACCATCACTTTTCCAGAGAGTTATTGCAAATTGCCTTGAGGCCGAAGTCGATGTTAGCCTATATCAAAAAAATAGAGATTTATTGTATAATTATCTTACAAAAATAGGATTTAAATGCATAAAACCACAAGGAGCATTTTATTTATTTATTAGAACACCAATAGCCGATGATAAAAAGTTCTGCGAGGATGCAAAAGAGTTTAATCTACTATTAGTAGCGGGATCTGCTTTCGAATGTCCAGGACATGCAAGGATATCTTACTGTGTTGATTATAAGAAGATAGAAAATTCATTACCAGCATTTGAAAAATTGGCTAAATCATACAATCTTAAATAATGTTATTTATAAATTATTAGTTTATTTTGAAAAGTGTATATAGTAAATTGACAAAAACTCAGTTTATATGCGTAATGCATTAAGCTGAGTTTTATTATGTATGCATAAATATATAAAAAATACAAGATGCTATATGGAAATATAATTAGTTATATGTTACCATATAAGAAAAAGTACATTATAAATGTGAAAATAATATAAAAAATAGAAAGAATCATATCTATATTACTTGATTCGGTAATATTTTTTAATATTATTTTTAAAATAGAAGGATTTACCAATTATTTGTAGAATTTATAATAATTAAGAAACACAATTGATATGTAAAGGAGATTATGAACATGGAAGAGAAAAAAATAAATATAATTATTGTTGATGATAATAAGGAATTCTGTAATATTCTTAATGATTATTTATTAACGCAAAAGGATATAGTTGTTACTGGTATCGCACAAAATGGAATAGAAGCAATAAAATTAATTGAGGAAAAAAAGCCTGATTTAGTAGTACTTGATATTATTATGCCTATTCTTGATGGACTAGGAGTTCTTGAAAGATTAAATACAATGGAGATAGACCCAAGGCCTAGTATAATAATTTTATCAGCAGTTGGGCACGAAAAAATAACCCAGAGGGCTATATCACTTGGTGCAGATTATTATGTTATTAAGCCTTTTGATATGGAAGTGTTTGCGAATAGAATAAGACAAACGCTAAATGAAAATATATATAGTAATGAAACACCGAAAATAGCTAATTATGTTGATAATGATGATATTAAAATTAATAGAGGTACGACGGCTGATATCGATATGATTGGTCAAATAACTAGCATTATTCATGAAATTGGTATACCTGCTAATTTAAAAGGGTATATGTTTGTACGAGAAGCAATAAACATGGTAGTGAATGATATTGATCTTTTATCATCAGTTACAAAAGAGTTATATCCTTTAGTAGGCGAAAAATTCAATACTACTGCGAGTAGAGTAGAAAGAGCAATAAGACATGCAATAGAAGTTGCATGGAGTAGAGAACAAGTAGAAACCATAACCAATCTTTTTGGTTATACAATTAATAATGAAAAAGGTAAACCGACTAATTCCGAATTTATAGCAATGGTAGCTGATAAATTAAGATTGCAAAATAGGGTTAGCTAGTATAAGTTTTTAAAAAATAACCAATAGACCTCCTCTATTTATTGATGTAAATAGAGGAGGTCTATTTTTATGGAAAAAATATAAATATTTATTTTAAGACTGCCTTTTTCATTCACATTTAGGCTTAGTGTGAATACATTAGTAGTGTAGAATATACATTATTTAGATTCTATGCAAGTCCATTAATTAAACCTTTAAATTTATAACAAAGGCAATCAAAACATTAATCTGATTTAGTAGAACATATATCAACGTATAAGTCTTATGTTGAAAATATATTAGAGTGATATATGTAGCTATAGAAATTCTTTATGACAAAATCAGCATTAACAAGTATTGTCTTATTTAAAATTTATATATGTAAAGGAGTTTTATTAAATGGGCAAAATTGAAAATGGTAGTAAGTGTGATAAATGTTCATGTGATTTATGTAGTGTTATTAATGCAGATCCAGTAGATATGGAGAAACATGGTGCTAGATTATTAACCGTAAGAGTAAGAATAAATAATGTATGCTTTGATAAAAAAGTAGCCGTTGCAGTTATAATATATGACAATTGCCACAGAATACTTGCATTTAGAGGATTTATAACAGTGGTATGCAAAGAAAATGAATGTAAGGATGAATGTGGTACGATTAAACGTAAACTAGTGTTTGTACTTCCAGAGGATGGAAGCAACCCTGATGAAATTGAAGTTCGTACAGCAGCCAATTATATATATCCATGTGAGCCTAATTGCTAATGGTTGCTCATAGACAAAATATAACGATTGATCCAATAGTATATGAGGACTTTTGCAAGTATGCAAAAAAGAAAGGTATGAAAATTTCGACCTGGGTAGCTATGAAAATGAAAGAGGCAGTGGAGGAAGAGAAAGAACTTAAAACAGATAATTTCTCATAAAAGAACACACAATAAAAAAAGATCAGCCTTTTAAGGATGATCTTTTAATTTTATCTATATAAGTTTTTTATTAAATATATTGGTTAAGTTTAAACTTTCTACTTTCTTCTTAATCTCATCTGTATCAAGAGTATAAAGTCCAAGTTCCTTCATCCTTTTAAAATACTCTGCGCCTGCAAAGGTATATCTGTTTTTTCTTCCTTCACTAGTTTGCATTTTTTCATTTGCGTAAGCTATTATGTCACCAACAGCTAAGGTCCTTGGTAATATTAATGGAGGCATTCCTAAGTAGTTGTTAACGGCATTATATCCTGCTAGTGCCCCTGTTGCCATCGCCTCAGTATGACCTATAAATAGACCTGCTTTCTCTCCAGCGCAGAACAAGTTATCTAAGTCATTAACCTTCATACTGTCTTCTCTTGGGGCTATAGATACATATCTGATAGAGTTTCCTATACCACCTGCATATGGGTCTACGTATTTTGCATTTTCAAATCCTTTGATTTTTCTTAATTTTTCTAATGGATAATAGGGGGTCATAAGTTTTACATCACCTGTATCTATAAGAATTAAATTTTCTGCGAACTCTTTTAGGGCATATTGCTGACATACCTTTAGCTTAAGTTTATCTAAATTTACATCTTCTACTGGGACTTTTACAATAATTACACCAGTTTCATCTAGTTCTTTTACTAGATCACTAGCTAAAGAACCTTTAGCTAATTTACCAGAACCACTGAATGCTCCATATACACCCTCTTCTTCTCGCTCACCTTTTAAATCTTTAATTCCTGCTTTACTACTAATGCTTACTCTTCCACCAAAAGCAGGGCATCTAAGAATGCACATTGCACACCCATTACCATATTTTAAGCAGTTGTTCATTGGACCTGCTGAACCCGTAGTTTCTATAAATGCATCGGCTTCAATGTAACTTTTATCTGATAAATATATTCCTTTTATTTTATTGCCTTCCTTTTTAATATCAATGACTCTTGTTATCATATTTACTTCTATGTCCATGGCTTTTAAATGTCTTCCAACTGCCGGCTCAATCTTGTTTACATCATAAAGCCAAGCATTTTTATGACCTGGAAAATCAATATTTTTATGTTTCGTGTTTTCGTCAGTCACATGTATAAAGTCTCCTGCTCCTAATGCTATTAATTCTTCAGCTGCAGTATAGCGTCCATTATTTCGCATTATACCACCAACATTACCTAGACCTAAAAGCATATCTGTTTTTTCATATAGTGCAACCTCTGCACCGGCTTTTTTTGCTGTTATTGCTGCCATGCAACCAGCCCATCCACCACCAATTACTATAACTTTCAAAATATTTCCACCCTTCTAATGCATATTTAGGCTCTGCCTGCATTTTGTTTTGTTCCATTTAATTCTATTGTAATTGTTTTAGTATTATTACACATATGAATATTCGTTATTTGTATTTTTATTTATAAAGAAGGTTTACTAAAAAATAAAATGCTTAAGGAAAAAATTAGTAAAATATTATAGGGTTGTCTTTAGTATAATAAATAAATCTTAAGGACATAATTTAAAAGCAATTACATTGAAGGGAATGATGACCTTATGATATTTAATAAAGTAGAGATATGTGGGGTAAATACTTCAAAATTACCAAAATTAAAAGAAAAAGAAATGAAAGATTTGTTGTATAGGATACAAAATGGCGAGGCTGGGTGTAGAGATGTATTTATTGAAGGGAATTTAAGATTAGTTTTAAGTGTAATAAAGCGTTTTAATAATCGAGGAGAAAATGTAGACGATCTATTTCAAGTTGGCTGTATTGGTTTAATGAAATCTATTGATAATTTTAATTTAAGTCTAAATGTTAGGTTTTCAACATATGCAGTTCCTATGATTATAGGGGAAATAAGAAGATATTTAAGAGATAATAACTCTATAAGAGTTAGTAGGTCACTTCGGGATATTGCATACAGAGCATTGCAAGTTAGGGACAGATTGGTAAATGAGAACAATAAAGAGCCCACTGTAGAACAAATTGCAAAGGAGCTAGAATTGCCAAGGGAGGACGTAGTATTTGCTTTAGACGCTATACAAGACCCGGTATCTTTGTTTCAACCGATATACCATGATGGTGGTGATGAAATCTATGTAATGGATCAAATAAAAGATACTAAAAACTTAGATGATAGTTGGCTTGAAAACATATCAATTAAGGATGGAATGAATAAATTAAAAGATAGAGAAAAGCTAATATTAAATTTAAGATTTTTTGATGGAAAAACACAAATGGAAGTAGCTGATGAAATAGGTATTTCTCAAGCACAAGTGTCAAGACTCGAAAAAACTGCATTAAAACATATGAAGAAGTATGTATAGGGAACTATAGTAGGAAAATTTTTGTACTTATATTTTAGAAATATTAAAAAGGTATTTAATTAAATTAGCACTTACAGGGAAACACATTTAGGATAGTGTTTTTCTATAGGTGCTTTTTATATAATTTATATTAAAGGTATCAGAGACTTTATTTTGTCTAGTATTACAATTTTATTTGTGACAACATAGAATTCCCGTCTTTATCTAACAATAAAGTAATGCCTCCATTAGAACCTTCTATATTTATAAAATAATTTGTTATTAAATCTGTATTTGTAATTGCTTTGCAACGTACGGCTATTTTATATTCAGAATCATATATTGTTTTGGATATATTTTTATTTTTACTATTATTAAACATTTTGCCCTCCTACATTTTAATAATTCATATTATACAATTGTTGCCAAATATATCACTAGTCATTCATAAATCTTTATTTAGCTACGGTTACCTTATTAAATCATCTCCTGGGTCGCTGAAAATTAACAACTTTGGAAGAAAATTTAGACTGCCACCAAAGCAATTTTACTGGGCTAGACAACTGCCACTTATAGAAGATGGCAGAATTGAAGCTTCCAAAATGTTGTTAAATTTGAGGAATATTTAATAGATTACAGATATCTTTGTTTTAACTATTAATATTAATATATGCCTTAATTATATAATGGTGTTTTTTTACAACAGTATTAAAAAAGAAAGTAATGAAAAAAATGAAAAATGTATAATTTAACGAATTCTGTAAATACTACTATATAAGAACATAGTATGTAGTTATATTAGCGAAACAATAGTGAAAACGTTTTAAAAGCGCTTTTTAATATTTATCTAAATAATTAAGTGAAGATAATATAACTTTAATAGATGTTCTATATATAAGGGGCAAAGCCTTAGTAGTGAAAGGAAGAATAAAAATGGTTGATATGTATTGCAGGCTTGTGAAAGCAGGTTTAAGAACAATTCAGAAAGTTCCAGATCAGTTTAGAGATGATGTTATGACAAATTTGACGGTGGTAACATTAGACGGAAATGTAAAGTCAATACCAACAAATATATCTAATATAATAGTAGATAGATAAAGACTTTAAATAGCCTTTATCTATCTTTTTTCTATCTTTTTTCTATATTTTATTTATTTTTAAAAAAACTCACTTTTTTCTCCAGTATAATAAATAACAAGTTGATGTAGCGCTCTTGTGCAAGCAACATATAGGAGATTCCTATCGAACTCACTATTATAATTATTCTTTGAAACATTGAAAACTAAAACTACATCAAATTCTAGTCCTTTTGATATATAAGATGGTATAACTACGGTTCCTTTTATAATTTCAGTGTCATCTATATTTAATAATTTAATTGTATCTAATTTAATTGTATCTAAATTAATTAATTCTTTTTCAATTATTAGTGCTTGTTGCTGCGTTTTACAAATAACTGCAATAGACTCATACCCAAGACTTTCGTATTTGTGAATATCTAGTATGATAGCTTCATAAATCGACTTCTCATTATCTTTGAATACAATTCGTGGTTCCTCTTCATGTCTATCAAAGGAAACAAACTCTTCTTTGCTATTTAGTATCTTCTGAGTAAATGTATTAATTTCAATTGATGATCTAAAGCTTTTATTCATAGAAAGTTTTAGGCTTTTTTTCTTGTGAAGAATGTTTTCTATATCATCATAAATAAATTTATTACCATGCTTTTCAAGAGTTTGATTAAAGTCACCTAATATTGTAAATTTAGCTTTAGAAAATAGAAGATTAAAAACTTCATATTGAAGTGGATAATAATCTTGAGCCTCATCAATTACAACCTGCTGTATATCTGAAAATTTTCGATTACCATTAAGCTTAAGTTTAATATACAAAAGGGGTGCACAATCCTCATAATTAATAGATCCTTTATGGAGACTTTTTGCGGTTTTTAATATCATTTGTTTAATATCTCTTGGTAGTTCTAACCCTTTAGAGAGTTTAAAAAAAAGTCCGGGTTTATTGAAAAGCAATTTATACAAATTTGAATAGTCAATCTGCGTATATTTGTGAATATGTTTCATTAATATTTTAGCTTCTTTAATTGCCATTAATCTGCTAAAAGATTTTATCTCTAGCTGGTGGTTAGCATCATTTAGAACAATTTTTTGAATCTTTTGAAGCCTTGCTTTTCTTAAAGGGTGAATTTTATTAAGCATAATACTTTCAATTCTTTTAAGTTTTTTTGAGATGGGCATATTCATTTTACCGTTTAGGAAAAGATTATTTAGCTGCTGCTTTGTTTCAATGATTTTGCCATCATAATATAAGTCTTCAAAATTAGTCAATTTATGTTCATAATAATAGATTAATCTATCTAAAATTATAACAAAAGTTTTTGAGCCTTTAAATTTAGTGTTCTCCATTTTTATATTTATATATTGGTGATTATTATTAAGAATTAAAGATTCAAGTTGCTCTTTTCTACTTTCAAATATAAATCTATTATCTAAGAAATCAACGATAATATTGTCGAAGGTAGTTTCTTCTACGTTATCTTCGCCGAGTTCTGGTAAAACTCCAGAAATATATTTACTAAATACAGAGCTTGGAGAAATTATAATAATATTATTGGAATGCAAATTTGATGCAATACCAACATAAAGTAAATATGCAATTCTATGTAATGCTATAGAAGTTTTACCACTTCCAGCCACGCCTTGCACAATTAAAAGTTCATTTTCAGTATCTCGAATAATTATATCCTGTTGTTTTTGTATGGTTTCAACTATGTTTTTCATTGTTGAGGAAGAATTATGGCTAAGGACCTCTTGAAGAATTTCGTCATTAATTGTTACACTGCTATCAAAAAAATATTGAAGTTTGGAGTCCTTAAGTTTATACTGCCTCTTCATAAGAATATCACCTGAAATTATTGAGAAGGGCGCGTTATAAGAGCCTTTGCCGATTTCATATTGATAAAACATACTTGAAATAGGTGAGCGCCAATCATATATTAAAATCGAACTTGTATCTTTATCTATTAAGTTATAAAGACCAATATAAATTTTATCGGTATCATTATAACCATCTTCTTTAAAATCGAATCTTCCAAAATACGGTGAGTTTAAAATTTGCGTATATTTTTTTATGCGTTTAAGTGTTTTTTCGTAGCTATAATTTTGGCTATCAACCTCTGAAAGATGTTGAAGCATTTCTGGAATTTTATCAAAATCATTTGAAGAATGAGCCGATTCTTGCCACATATCTCTTCTTGAAGTAATAAGATCTCTTTTTCTAAAGTTTATAGCATATTCATCTTTCGTAAGTTCTTTTTTTAAAAAGTTAAGAGTATCATTAAGATATTGTGTTTCCTCGTTATTAATTAGTTTATAATTACTCATTTTTTCACGCTCCTATTTATTTTTATAAAAACTATTGACATTTGCATTCGATATGTGATAAAATTAAATTTAGTTATAAAGTTAATGTATTATACTTGTAGTTTTATTCAAATCTAATTATATACAAAAATCATATTTAAGTAAAGCTTATGTGTGGTTTTATTTTTATGTTGATATTAAAATGTTATAATTGTAATTATTTAGTGGCAACACATATATATAAAGAGATAGAGGGCAATTAGATGCCTTTTTTTTATTTCAATGACAAAATTATTGCAAGGAGGAATAAAAATGTTACCAATAGAAAGATTAGAAATTATAAAGCAGACAGCCTTAAGCGAAAAAAAACTGTATGTTTCAAAGCTAAGTGAAAAATTTGATGTAACCGAAGAAACAATAAGGCGAGATTTAGAAAAGCTAGAACAACAAGGTTTAGTTACTAGGAGTTATGGTGGGGCAATATTAAATGCTCAAATAACAAATGAGGATATATCTTTTCATAAAAGATCAAAGACCAATATGGAAGAAAAAATATACATAGCCTTAAAAGCAATAGAATTTATCAAAGAAGATAGTACGATAATGGCAGATTGTAGTTCAACTGTACTTGAGGTTTTGAAGCTAATTAAAGATAGAAGTGATGTAACAGTAATAACAAACTCAGTTGAAGTTCTTAGTGAACTTAATCAATCAGAACTAAATATTATATCAACAGGTGGCTCAATAAAACAAAAATCTTTATCACTTCAAGGTCCTATAACGCATTGCACTATTAGAAAATATAGTGTAGATTTGGCTTTTGTGAGTTGTAAAGGGATGGATGTCAAAAAAGGAATATTAGACTCAAATGAAGAAGAGGCTGAAATTAAAAATACTATGATAAAGCAAGCCAGTAAAGTGGTTTTATTAATTGATCATAGTAAATATGATAAAACTTCTTTTGTAAAACTTTTTGATTATGAAAATATAGATTATATCATTACAGATAAGGCACCAAGAGAAGAATGGTTGAAATTATTACATTCTAATAACGTTGAAATTATATATTAATAAAAAAACTATATATTATGAAGTTAAGTTAAAGAGCTATCAAAATAATTTTTGGTGGCTCTTTAACTTTTTATTATAAAGAATAAGTCAAACAAACAAAAAACAAGAAAAAACAAACAAAAACAACAGAAAACGATTGTATTTATGAAAAGAATGAAGTATACTTTAAGAAGTTAGATGTTGCAAATATAGTGCATAGAATAAAAAGTGTTACGTATTGGAAATACAATTTAAAATGAAAGTGGGAGATTAAAATGAATATAGAAGATATGAAATTCATACAAAACTTTAAAAAAATTGCAAATGATGCATGGCTTAAGGGGTGGCATGAAAGAAACGGTGGAAACATAACTTACAGGTTAACAAAGGAGGAAGTATCGGCAGTTAAAGGCTTTATTAATGAAGACTCATCATATACTCCAATTGGAGTAACTGTTAAAAATTTAGCTAATGAATACTTTCTAGTAACTGGAAGTGGAAAATTCATAAGAAATATGAGCGTTTGTTTAGAAGAGAATGCAGGGATCGTAAAAGTTGACGAAAAAGGTGAAAACTATAAGATAGTTTGGGGATTAATAAATGGAGCAAAACCAACAAGTGAAGTAACATCACATTTAATGAGCCACTCAATAAAGAAAGAAAAAACAAATGGCGCATACAGAGTTATAATGCATTCACATACTACAAACGCTATAGCATTAACATTTGTATTACCACTAGAAGGCAGGGTATTTACTAGGCAGCTATGGGAAATGGCAACAGAATGTCCAGTAGTATTTCCAGGTGGAATAGGCATAGTACCTTGGATGGTTCCAGGTGGAGCTGCAATTGCAGAAGAAACTGGAAAATTAATGAAAGAACATGATGTTGTAATTTGGGCACACCATGGTATGTTCTGTGCTGGTGAAACTCTAGATTTAGCCTTTGGACTTATGGATACAGTAGAGAAATCAGCTGAAATCCTGGTTAAGGTATTATCTATGGGTGGAAAGAAGCAAACAATAACATCTCAAAATTTTAGAGATTTAGCAAAAGATTTTAATGTTAATATTTCAGAAGACTATTTAGTTTAACGACATTTTAGAAGGATACTAATCTAATTATTTATGTGGATGCTTAAATACTGTAATAAATAAAAACTTTAGGAGAAGTGTAAATTACCTTCTAAAGTCGTTATATTACAGCACCGCAGGTGATGAGCTGATAATGTATTAAAAAATATATTCTAAAAGGAGATTGATTATTGTGGCTAACAGAATGGTTTTAAATGAGACAAGTTACATAGGAGCAGGAGCAATAACGAGTATTGCGGCTGAAGTTAAAACTAGAGGGTTTAAAAAAGCGTTAGTAGTAACTGATAAAGATTTAATAAAATTTAATGTAGCTTGCAAGGTAACAGATTTACTCAAAAAAAGTGACTTAGAATTTGAAGTTTTTGATGGCGTAAAAGCTAATCCTACTATAAATGTAGTAAAAAGTGGCATAGCAAAGTTTAAAGAAATTGGTGCTGATTACCTAGTGGCTATTGGAGGAGGATCATCAATTGATACTGCAAAAGCTATAGGGATTATCATAAATAATCCTGAATTTGAAAATGTAAGAGGTCTTGAAGGTACAGCTATTACTAAAAATAAATCAGTACCTATTATTGCAGTTCCAACAACAGCTGGGACTGCAGCAGAAGTTACTATTAATTATGTAATCACTGATGAAGAAAGAAAACGTAAATTTGTATGTGTAGATCCACATGATATTCCAGTTATAGCAGTTGTTGATTCAGAAATGATGGCCTCAATGCCAAAGGGGTTAACAGCAGCAACTGGTATGGATGCGTTAACGCATGCAATTGAGGGATACATTACAAAAGGGGCTTGGGAATTGACAGACACTCTTCATCTAAAAGCTATTGAAATAATTTCACGTTCACTTAGAAGTGCAGTAGCAAATGAACCAAAAGGACGTGAGGATATGGCACTTGGGCAATACGTTGCAGGCATGGGATTTAGCAACGTAGGACTTGGTCTTGTTCATGGCATGGCACATCCGCTTGGAGCTTTTTATGATACTCCACATGGAATTGCTAATGCAGTAATATTGCCTCATGTTATGGAATATAATGCAGGTTCTACTGGAGAAAAGTATAGAGAAGTAGCTCGTGCAATGCGAGTTCCAAATGTAGATAACATGTCTCAAGATGAATATAGAAAAGCAGCTATTGATGCTGTTAAGAAACTTTCAGGGGATGTTGGAATTCCAAAGACATTAAAAGAAATTGGAGTTAAGAAAGAAGATTTAGGTGCACTTGCAGAGTCAGCTATGGCAGATGCATGTACTCCAGGTAATCCAAGAGATACAAGCGTTAAAGAAATATTTGAAGTATATAAATCGATTTTTTAATAAGCAATTTATACGAAAAAATGGGTTACCTTAAGGTAGTCCGTTTTTTTTGTATATGTGGGAAGTGAAATTGTGTTAAATAAAAAGATTGAATTGTAGAATAGTAATGGTATTTCAATCACATACTATGACATATTAAGAAATAAAATTAAAAAAATATAAATTTTATGAATGAATAAGTAAGTTTAATAAATTAAAATGGAGGTGTCAAATGACAGATCTAAAAAATAAATTTGATAGTGTAAAGGATAAGATCATGGGAAAAACTAAGGAGAATGTTGGAAAGGCAACTGGTAGTGAAGAGACAGAACTTATGGGGAAGGCTCAGTCACAAACGGGTGAGTTTAAAGAAAAAGTTGGAGAATTTAAAGAGAAGGTAGCAAAAAAAATCAATGATACATTAGATAAGAATGAAGAAAATAAATAGATACTTTGTAAAAAAGTTTATTTTGGATAAAGAAGCTTAAAAAACAAAAAAACTTCGGAGAAATGCATCCGAAGTTTTTTGCTTATTTGGATTTACTGGCCGATTTTTTACATGCCAGGCATACCGGGCATCTTATTAATTATTTCAGGATTTACCATACCGAAAATCATAGCAATATGTGCTACAACTAAAAAACCACTTATAAGAATAAAATGAATTTTCATTTTTTCGTCTAAAGTTTTTTTCTTAAAAATAATACCAAGTTCCATTAGCGCGATTGGCAAAAGAAAAATAACACCGCTTAGATAAAAACCAACAGCGACAACATCTACCCAGGTATGCCAACCACCGTTTGCTGTAAGGGGGATAGCAGCGGTTATAAATAAGTATATAAAAATACCTGTAAAGTAAAATCCGTCAAATATACCAACAATTTTATTAAATGTTCTAAGACCACCTTGCTTAATTTTATTAAATATAATAAAAAATTCGCTAATAGTTAATGCTTCTGCCATAATAACTGGTAATGCCATAAAAATAATTAAATTCCAGGGCTGATTGTCCATTAATAAAGCCATATAATGTGTCATATTCAATATAATCATCCTTCTTTCATCTATATTCTTTTAAGTCTATAATAATAATAAGTTGTGTAGATTTTATGAAGATTTACTGCTTGAAGATAATTATTTATTGTAATACTTTATTAGTTAATGAACTATTGCATACTATATTGTTATTGAACCAAGAAAAGCCACATGATGGAAGTGTAATCCAACATGTGGCTGATGTATTAGTTTGTAAATCTATTTTGTAATTTTAAATAAATTAAATTTTAGCAACATTTTTTTTATTGTTTTTAGGAACCCAGAACTTTTCAATCTCTTCTAATGATTTATTTTTAGTTTCTGGAACTGAGGTTGTAACGAATATAAAGCAAATAACATTTAATCCGCAGAATATCCAAAAGGTAAATGCACCTCCAATACTACTAAGTAGCATTGGAGTAAATTGACCGATTGCCCAGTTAGCACCCCATAGAAACATAGTTGCAATGCCTGTTGCTCTTGCTCTTAAATAATTAGGAAATATTTCAGGAATCATAATCCAAGGAATTGGACCCATTGAAATACAAAATGATGCTACAAAACCAAGAATCAAGAATAAAATAACCATACCATTTCCGTAATGCGTATAGAAGGCGAGTCCTATGAATAACATAAAGATAGCCATTAATGCAGAGCCGATAGACATTAACTTCTTACGCCCAACTTTATCTATTAAAAACATAGCAAGGATTGTAGCTAAAACGTCTACAACACCTACAACGCTTGTAGCGAGAAAACTTGAATTAGTTTTAAAACCTATCATTTCAAAAATTTTAGGACCGTAATATGTAATTGAATTCATACCAACTGCTTGATTAAAGATGGCAAGGAAAATTCCGATTACTAAAGCTTTACGGAGCCCTGGTTTGAAAAGCTGTTTAAGCGATGAGTCTTTTTCAACTATTAATGAATTAGAAATAGAATCAAATTCTTGCTTTCCTATTACAGGGCCATTAATTTTATTAAGTACTGCAGAAGCTTGGTCTAATTTTCCGGCTTTTACTAAATAACGTGGACTTTCTGGGACGAAAAACAATGTTAATAAGAATACAAAAGATGGGAATATACCACAAGCAAGCATCCAACGCCATCCAGTTGTTGTAAGCCAAGCTTCACTACCCATATTTACAATCCATAGGTTTATGAAGTATGTAAGACACATTCCAGATATTGTGAATAATTGATAGAGTGCAGAAAGTCTACCACGAATTGCAGGTGGTGCACATTCTGTAATATAAGTTACAGATAAGGCCGAAGCCATACCAATACCTAGACCTCCAATTATTCCAGCAATAATTAAAGCTTCTACTGAATGTGATAGAGCAGATGCTAGGGCCGATACTCCAAATAAAGCAGCAGCAAACATTAATACCTTTTTTCGACCGATGAAATCACCTAAAAATCCAGAGATACCAACACCGGCAACACCACCAATCATAATACTTGAAATTACTAGACCTTCCATCATTGGTGTTAAATTATATAGCTTTTGAAGCGAACCAATTGCTCCTGATATAACGGCTGTGTCATATCCATATAGTAGACCACCTAATCCAGCAGCACATGATATTAGTATAATAAACATTAAAGAACGTTTACTTTTAGGTTTATCTGGCATTTTAAATCCTCCTTATATGTTATGTATATTATTTTTATTAGTTTTTTATTAGTTTTGCAAGCGATTACAAGTTTATAATAATATATATACGTACAAATGTCAATAATAAAGTAAAAGTTATAGGTACAAATAAAAAAATAAACCATAGACCGCTATAATATCTTAAAATAGCTAATGGTTTATGGTTTACTTTTAAAGTTGTGTTGTTGAATTACGAATAACAAGACTAGGTTCATATAATATAGAATCACTGTTGTCGAATTCATTATTATTATTAATTAATTTTATTATCAAATTAGCAGCATCCTTACCCATTTGTTCTTTTGGGTGTGTAATGGAAGTTAGTTTTGGATCCATAATTTCTGAGAGCATAGAGTCATCAAAGCCTATAATTGAAAGGTCATTTGGAATTTTTATTTTCAATTTAGAAGCAATACTTAATACCATATATGCAATTTCATCATTATAACAAAATATACCTGTAGGGCGATTGCCAGATTTGAGTAGATTCTCTATTCTTTGTGGAAGTATTGTTTCCACTTCTTCTGAAAGGTAAGTTAAAATTTGATTTGTTGATGGCGGAACTTCATTCTTTTGGCATTCTGTAATAAACCCATTCATTCTATGGATACCTTGGGAATCATCCACTTTAAATATACCCGTTATATTAGTGTGACCTAAAGCAATTAAATGCTGAGTGGCAATCTTGCCACCTTTAAAATCATTAACACGTAGGCTTGGGACGTTAATCTCATTATAGGAAGCATTAATCATAACAATAGGAATATTTTTAGATAATATATTATTTAAATACTCTAAATTGTGAATTTGATACGCACTTTTTGTTGGTTCTAAGATAAGACCATCTATTTCATGTGCTAGCAAATTTTTTAAATTACTATTTTCTAGCATTATGTTATTGCTAGTAGATGATAATAAAAGAGAATAAGACTGTGCATATAGAGTACTTTCAATGCCTCTAATTATATCTGGAAATATATAATTTGATATATGTGTTGTAAGAACACCTACATTTTTATTCTTTTTTAAGTGAATACTATTTTGTTTCCAATCAGAGAGATATATGCCGCTTCCTTGTATTCGATATACATATTGCTGAGCATTTAAATCACTGATAGCTCTCCTTACAGTATGTCTGCTTACATTAAATAAAGACATTAGTTCAGATTCAGTTGGGAGTTTGTCGTTTGGTTTATATTTTTCAGTCATTGCCCAATCAATAATTTTTTCTATTACTTCTTCATATTTGTGTTTCATATGTATCTCCTATAATAATTTATTTCATAAATATTATATCAGATGATGGTGCTATTCACAATGATATTTGAAATTAGTACGTATAAATAATAAATATGTATTGACATTTGTACGAATAAATACTATAGTTTGTATTGAAAGCGATTACTAAGAAAGGGGTCAAACAAAATGACAACAAAATACACAGTTGGAGTTGACTACGGAACTTTGTCTTCAAGGGCAGTGGTTGTAAACTTAGATAATGGAAAAGTTGTATCATCTGCAGTAAAGGATTACCCAAGTGCGGTAATTGATGAAATCTTACCGGGAACTGAGATTAAATTAGGTAATAATTGGGCGCTTCAAGACCCAAATGATTATTATGAATGTTTTATAGCAACAGTTAAAGAGGCAGTTAACGCGGCAACGGAAACAATTTCAAAGGATGATATCATTGGTGTAGCTATTGATTTTACATCATGCACAGTACTTCCTGTTAAGGAAGACGGTACTCCGTTGATGAATATAAAAGAATGGCATGATAACCCACATGCATGGGTTAAACTTTGGAAACATCATGCTGCGCAAGATCAAGCAGATAGATTAAATGAAGTGGCAACAAAACGTAATGAACCATGGCTTAAGTATTATGGTGGCAAAATCTCATCAGAATGGTTATTTCCAAAACTTATGCAAATAGCTGAAGAAGCACCTGATGTGTATGCAGCTATGGATACTTTTATGGAAGCAACAGATTGGTTGACTTGGCAGTTAACTGGAAATAAAATAAAAAATTCAACAACAGCAGGTTATAAAGCAATATGGAATGCGGAAACAGGATTCCCAAGCAATGAATTTTTTAAGGAACTAAATCCTCTAATGGAAAACGTAATAGAGGAGAAAATTGGTACTAAGTTCTATCCTGTAGGAACTAAAGCAGGCGGACTTCTTGAAAAAGTAGCAATTGCTACTGGATTAAATAAAGGAATTGCGGTAGCGGTGGGAAATGTTGATGCTCATGTATCAGTTGCACCAACTGGAGTTGTAAAACCAAGAACAATGCTTAATATTATGGGTACATCTACTTGTGATATCACACTTGGTGAAAAAGAAATTCCAGTACCTGGAATGTGTGGGGTAGTTAAAGATGGTGCTGTACCAGGATTTTATGCTTACGAATCTGGTCAAAATGCAGTTGGAGATATTTTCGGATGGTTTGTAAAAAATCAAGTACCAGAAAGATATTTCAAAGAGGCAGAGAAAAAGGGATTAAATATTCATCAATTACTTGAAAAAAAAGCTAATAAATTAAAAATTGGTGAGAGTGGATTAATAGCATTAGATTGGTGGAATGGTAATCGTTCTGTTCTAGTAGATACAGATTTAACTGGTTTAATATTAGGTATGAATCTTGAGACTAAACCAGAAGAAATATATCGAGCTTTAATCGAAGCTACAGCATTTGGCAAACGTTTGATCATAGATACTTTTGAAAAAAATGGCGTGCCAATTGATACTTTAACAGTTTGTGGAGGATTACCTCATAGAAATCAGATGTTAAATCAAATTTATGCTGATGTTACTAACAAAGAAATGTTTATATCAGAGCATCATCAAGCACCAGCTATTGGAGCAGCAATGTTTGCAGCAGTAGCTGCAGGTAAAAAAGCTAATGGATTTGATACAATACAAGAGGCTTCAAAGAAAATGGCAAGACTTAAAGAAAACTCGATTAAGCCAATTCCCAAAAATGTTGAAAGTTATGAAAATATATATAAAGAGTATGTAAAACTACACGATTACTTTGGTCGTGGTGCAAATGATGTAATGAAACACTTAAAGAAGATTAAGGAATCTGTATCCAAGGAGGGTTAATTTATGTTAGAGGATTTAAAACAAAAGGTATTTGAAGCAAATTTATTGTTACCTCAATATAATTTAGTAACTTTCACTTGGGGTAATGTTTCTGGAATCGACCGCGCAAAAGGGTTAATTGTTATAAAACCTAGTGGCGTTGAATATGATCAAATGGAAGCATGCGATATGGTTGTTGTTGATATGGATGGAAATATAGTTGAAGGTAAATTAAATCCTTCAAGTGATACACCAACTCATTTAGTATTATACAAAGCTTTTCCAAATATTGGGGGCGTGGTTCATACACATTCTCCTTGGGCAGTTTCTTTTGCCCAGGCAGGTGGTTCTATTCCAGCTGCTGGAACAACACATGGTGATTATTTTTATGGAGACATACCTGTAACTAGGGCAATGACTGAAGATGAAATAAATAAAGACTATGAAAAACAAACTGGAAATGTTGTAGTTGAAACTTTTAATAAAAACAAGATTAATCCTGGTCAAGTACCAGGAGTACTTGTTAATGATCATGGTCCATTTACATGGGGAACCGATCCTAGGAATGCAGTTCATAACTCAGTAGTGCTCGAAGAAGTTGCAAAAATGGCGTATCATTCGTTGCAGCTTAATTCAAATAATATTAAAATGGATGGAGTTTTGTTAGGCAAACATTTTAATCGTAAACATGGAAAAAATGCATATTATGGTCAAAGCAAAAAAATAGGATAATTAGGAATTACATTATGAGGGAGGAATTAGATTATGTTAGATAATAAAAAGATGGAATTTTGGTTTATCGTAGGCAGTCAAAACTTATATGGTAAGGAAGCGTTAGATGAAGTTAAACAGGATTCTTTAATTATTGCAGATGGTTTAAATAAAAGTGGGAAATTACCTTATACTATAGTATTTAAATCACTTGCAACATCTGCAGATGAAATTACTAGTTTAATGAAAGAAGTAAACTATAATGATAAGGTAGCAGGTGTAATTACATGGATGCACACTTTTTCACCTGCTAAAATGTGGATAGCTGGTACAAAATTATTACAAAAACCTCTACTACATTTGGCAACACAATTTAGTGAACATATTCCATGGAAAACAATTGATATGGATTATATGAATCTACATCAAAGTGCTCATGGAGATCGTGAATATGGGTTTATCAATGCAAGACTAAAAAAACACAATAAAGTAATTTTTGGATACTGGAAAACAGATGATATTAAAAAAGAAATTGCTGATTGGATGAATGTAGCAGTAGGATTTATTATGAGCCAGGAGATAAAAGTTGCTCGTTTTGGGGATAACATGCGTAATGTTGCTGTTACAGAAGGAGATAAAATAGAAGCTCAAATTCAATTTGGATGGACCGTTGATTACTTTGGTATTGGTGATTTAACTACCCAGATTAGTAAAGTTTCAGAAAAAGAAGTTGAAAGTACATATGAAGGATTTAAAAAAATATACAATATGGATGCCTTCGATAATGATCCTAAGTACTACGAGGAACATGTAAAAGAACAAATAAGAATTGAAATTGGATTAAGAACTTTCCTGGAAGCAGGGAATTACACAGCATTTACAACAAATTTTGAAGATCTATATGGGATGAAACAATTGCCAGGACTTGCTGTTCAAAGATTAAATGCGCAGGGGTATGGATTTGCTGGAGAAGGAGATTGGAAAACTGCAGCGATGTCAAGATTGTTTAAGGTTATGACTAGTAATGAGAAAACTGGATTTATGGAAGATTATATGTATGAATTAAGTACTGGCAATGAAAGGATCTTAGGCGCACATATGCTTGAAGTTGATCCAACATTTGCTTCAGATAAGCCTAGCGTAGTTGTTAAACCGCTGGGAATTGGCGATAAAGAAGATCCGGCTCGTTTAATATTTAACGGAAGCGTTGGAGCTGGAGTTGCAGTATCTATGCTTGATTTAGGAACGCATTATCGTTTAATTATTAACGAAATAACAGCAGTTAAACCTACTGAAGATATGCCCAAATTACCTGTAGCTAAGATGGTATGGATACCAGAACCAAACTTTAGTGATGGTGTTAAAGCATGGATATATTCAGGTGGTGGTCATCATACAGTTGTTACATTAAAGTTAACAGTTGATCAAGTTTATGATTGGAGCCGTATGGTAGGACTTGAAACTGTTATAATAGATCATGACACAAAATTAATAGATATTATGAAAGATACAACAAGATAGAATAAAATGCAAGAAAAAAATAATATAAAAGGTTGGTTAGCTATAATCAACTTTTTATGATAGTGTTAACTAACCTATGAAAAAACTAGATTGAAAATTTTAAGATTTAAATTGTACTTTGAAAAGTGAAAATATATCTAAAAGGAATGAAACATTAGTTTTGTTAT
>NZ_JAHLDV010000042.1 GCF_018861865.1 Clostridium frigoris | reverse complement strand
CCTCCACTGATAATTATAAATTAGGGATAAAAGTTCGAACTGTTATACCCTGTATTTTATCAGTAGGTGCTCTTTTTTTCAAAGTTCATTTTAATTCATAACAGGAATGCTTCTTTCTGATTAGAAAATTTTACTACAATCATCATTTTATAATCATTCAAATAAGTGTATAATTATAGCTTTTTTCTTTATCGAAATTTAACTTTATAATTTATGCTAATTTATAACAACCTCTTATACTATATTAACACAATATATTACAATTTAGTATATTTTTACTTCGACATATAATGTCATTTACGGTTTTCTTATAATTTTATTGAATATAAATAGACTACACTCCTTTTAAACTATTGTAAAGGATTGTAGTCTATTTAACGTTATTAAGTATTTTATAATAATCACGCAAAGTATTATAATATCACTTTTTTATATTATAAAATTATATAATTGTAATTTTATAATTACATGTAAAAATTCCTTTGTTTTTTAACTTTTGAATACCTTTTTTATTCTTCAATTCTACAGATAAACCTGCTGAATCTGGAAGACCAAACCAAGGCTCTATGCAAATAAAAGGAGCTCCCGTAGGTTTAGTCCATGTTGCAAAGTATGGAAAATCTTCAAATGACACAGTAACTTTATGGTCATTTTTATCTGTTCCTAACGTTATTTCCTTGTTTTTTAAATTTTCTAAAACAATAACATCATTTTCAAACAACTCTTTTGATACATCAATTCTATCTGTTTTTTCAAATAAAACCTTCTTTTTGTCTGATAAAAATCCACTAGAAAGTAAATATGGTTCTATTTTTTGTTTTTCTTTAAATGATAAGTAATAATCCTCGAAGTTTAACTCTGGTTTTACAGGACAATTGAAAGCGGTATGGGCACCTATTGAAAAATAAATATCCTTATTATCCTCATTTCTTACTTCATAGAAAACAGTAAGTTTATTACCTACAAGTTTATAACTTATAATTAGTGAGAACTTACACGGGTATTTCTTTAAAGTTTCATCGTTTGATCTTAATATAAAAGAAACGCTATCCTTTTCCTGCTTGTAAATATCAAAGTTCATATCCCTTGCAAAACCATGAACTGTCATTTTATATGGTTTATCATCAACAAAACAAGTATCCTTAATCAGGCTACCAATTATAGGAAAACATATTGGTGCATGAAATCTCCAATAATTAGGATCTCCTTGCCATAAATATTCTATTTTATCTTTTTTTAAAAAAATGCTTATTAATTCAGCACCTTCATTTTTTGCGTTTATAACTAAAAACTCATTTTCCAATGTTACCATGATTAATACCTCCCCTATTTTATAACAAAAGAGACACCCCCTAAAGCTATGTCTCCTTTGAACCTTAATAGTTATGAACTTCTTGTAACATCACTACTTTTTATTTTGTTGAAAATAAATCTGCTTTGTTATTGCTTCCAAATATCCTTATTTTTTCTATAACTTTTTCCTTCATTACTTTTCTACCATTACCAAGTGATGCAGCTAGCTGATATTCTTCTGGGTTTTTAGTTAGAACTTCTAACACCCCTTTTGTAAATGCTTGTCTTAGTTCAGTATCCACATTTACCTTTGCTACTCCTAGAGTAATTGCTTTTTTTACCTGATCATCTGGTACTCCTGATCCACCATGTAAAACTATAGGTCTGTTAACAGCTTTTGATATATCACTTAATCTTTGAAAAGCAAGCTTAGGTGTTTTCTTGTAAACGCCATGTGCTGTACCAATTGAAACAGCTAAATAATCAACACCAGTTTTCTCTGCAAAACTAACAGCTTCATCGCAAGTTGTAATCATTGCATCTTCATCCTCAACTGAAATATCATCTTCTGTTCCACCAATTTTACCAATTTCGCCTTCAGCCCCAATATCCAAAGCATTTGCAACTTCCACTAACTTTTTAGTTATAGCTATGTTTTCTTCAAAAGGAAGACCAGATCCATCAAACATAACTGATTGAAAATTTAATTGAATTGCTTTTACTACTTGTTCATATTTACGACTATGATCTAAATGAATACAAACTGGAACAGTAATATCCTTCATAAAGATATCTATCATTCCTCTTAATTCTTCGATTCCCATATATTGAATATATTTTTGCCCTATCATAAGCATTACAGGCGATTTTTCCTCTTCTGCAGCCCCCAGTATTGCTTGAATACTTTCAGCATTGTGAGCACTAAAAGCTCCAATAGCATATTTATTTTCCCATGCATTCATAATTAATTTTTTACCTGATACGTATGGCATATTAACACATTCCTTTCTGTCTTTTAAATTTTATTTTTAATATATAAATTTACATTATTACTTGAATATACAACATTGTTTTGCGTAATTTGTTTTCCCTCCTGGTACTGAAGGATATGGTGAAAGATCACCTCCAATCAAAGGCCTTAGCCATTCATAATATTTTTGAGGATTATTAATAAATTCGTTTGGAAGTGCCTTTTCACCTAAACTAGTTACTTTATCAAGAAGGCAACTCTCTAGATGGTAGTCATATCCTTTTATATCGCTATTCAAAATAGTAACCATAACGTTTGTTTCATTGTTATCTATTAGTGCTGATGCCTTTTTTCCAACGTCATAAGCTTCTATTCTATCTTGGGATGAAGTTGCTAAAGAGAAACTTCTTTGATTCATTCCCAAATTTTCTCCTCTAGCAGAGAATCCTAAATTTTCTTTTACTATATCCTCTAATCTTTTTGAAACTCCACCTAAAACTACTCGTCCATTTACTACTGCCTTTTGAATATTATTATCGTTATCTAACTTAATTCCTTCACTAACAACAATTGTCGCAGTTCCATATTCTTTTACTAAATTTTTAATATCTACCAAAAATTCATCAGTATGAAATTTTCTTTCCGGTAAATAAATTATATGAGGACCTTCCTCTTCAGATTCTTTTAGTAGTCCACTAGCTGCAGCTAACCAGCCTGCATTACGTCCCATAGTTTCAATTATTCTTACCTGTTCAAAATTTTTCATAGACTCTAAATCTTTACTTATATCCCTAGCAGAGAAAGCAACAAATTTAGCTGCACTTGCAAATCCAGGTGCATGATCTGTCATTCCCAAATCGTTATCAACAGTTTTAGGTATTCCTATAACTTGAAGCTCATACCCAATTCGATCAGCAACGTTTTTGATTTTTTGAAGCGCCGCCATAGTGCCATTTCCTCCAATAAAAACAAGAGCATTAATATCATTCTTTTTTAAATTATTAACAGCAATTTCTATTTTTTCATCTGTTAATTGATAACGCCCTGAACCTAAACATGCTCCTGGAATATATTTATGTTTTTTTACTAAGTCTAGAGTTTCATCTTTAAGTTCTATTAAGTTATCTTTTACTAAACCTTCATATCCATTTAACACACCATACAGTAAATTATTCTTTATCGAACTTTCTACAAAACCTACTAAACTAGTGTTAATTACTGCGGTTGGTCCTCCAGCTTGACCTATTACAATTTTTTTCATGCTTTCCCTCCTTCCTTATTAATTTTACATACTAAAAACCCATGTGTTTAACTTCCCCTATCTTTTTAAATAATTCTACATGTTCTGATTCTTTCCTATAAAATACTGCTGGCTGTCCAAGAGGTACTGAAACTTCTATATCTCCACCGCTATACTCTTTTCCTGTCCATAAATGTACCCATTTATCTTCTGGTAAGTACACATTCCATTTTGTTTTTCCTGGTTCATAAACAGGGGCAACCAATATATCTCTTCCATATAAATATTCATATTTAATACTATAAGATCTCTCATCATTTTCATAATGCATAAATAGTGGTCTCTGCACAGGTATCCCTTTATTTGAATTTTCTTTTACAAGCTCTTTTGTATAGGGAGCAAGATTCGTATATACCATACTCATTTTTGCAAAATGATATATTGTTTCATCATCTGAATCAAATTGCCAATTAGCCTCTGGTCTATTTCCCTCATGAGTTCTCATCACTGGTGTAAATGCCGCCATCTCAGCCCATCTTATAAATAATTCTTTTGTTCTCTTCATTTCAAACAACGTAGTGTATCCACCAATATCACTATGATGTAGTCCACATCCTGTCATTCCAAGCGATAATGCTGCAGGAATTACAGACGCTAATCCATCATCCAAACTCCAATCTACATTTTGATCTCCTGCCCACATCATTGTGCTATATTTCTGACTGCCAGTACCTCCTGCTCTCATAAAGAAAGTAACATCGTCCAGTTTGCCAGCTTCTTCAATTGCTTCTCTATTTATTTGAGCCCACATTGCTGGCCATGCATTATGCATTATTTCAGCACTTACTCCATTATTTAAAACAACATCAGTTGGTAAATATTCTCCAAAATCCGCCATCCATCCCGATAGCCCAAATTCAATCATTTCCTTTTTAATTACTTCTTTATACCAAACGCAAGCTCTAGGTATAGTGAAATCTACTACACCAGCATAAAATTCACCAAATTCCACTAAATAATCTTTTCCTTCTTTATTTTTAGCTAAATATCCTTTTTCGCTAGCTTCTTTAAATAGACTGCCCTCAATAGCAACATAAGGATTTATATATCCAAGAACTCTTATTCCTCTTTCTCTTAGTTTTTTAATTTCCTCTTGAAGCCCTGGATATAATTTTTTATCCCATACCCAGTTCCACATAAGTCTCTTTCCAAAGGAAGTCATTCTTATTCCTTCCCAATCCTGAGCCCATATACCACTTACTTTTACTCCCTTTTCTACAACATTTTCTAATTTCTTAAGTGCTACTTCAGTTCCACCTTGAATTCCAAGCCATACTCCTTTGTATACCCATTCAGGGAGTTCTGGTTGTCTTCCAAGTAGTGCTGTTAATTTGCCCACTAAATCCAAATATGTTTCTCCAGTCTCAAATATTATTTCTTCTGGCATATCCCATATTTGTAGTTCATGAAAATTCTCATGACTAAAATCAAAATCCATATAAGCACTGTTATTTATGTGACAATAATATTTTCTAGTTGAAATAAATGTTGGCTCTGGAAAGAAAGTAGTATAATAATCCCCACCAGCTTGATCCATACTCTCTGCCATAAATGTTGTGTAAGTATTTTTATTTCTTCCAACACCTTGTTCTGATGTCCATAATGGATAATTTTTTCCCCTTAAATCAAAATCTGAAAATTGTTCTCCACATCCGTATATGTGCTCTTCCTTTTCTGCTTTTAACCTAAGCCAAAATCTATTAAAATTATCTGGATTTTCTAAAAACTTAACAACAGTTCTTCCGTCTTCTTCTATAAATAATACCTTTATAGCATTAAGTCCCTTATTTGAAAAAGTAACTATTACTCTACTATTTTCTACTGATATCTCAAAATCGTTTAAACCTATTTTTTCGCAAATATAATCTTTAACTTTAAAGTTTCCGCGAAACATATCATAAGTACCTTTTCCTTTTCCCACATATATACATGGATTTTCAATACTATGTTCAATTATCTCCTTATCATTAACAACAATGCTGAACCCATTTTCTCTCTGAACAAGTTTCATAACTACCTCCCTACTTCTTATATTTACAAAGCTTCTACCTATAATTTGTGCCAGTCTCTACCAAATACACTATTTAATCTTTATTTCAATATTTTCACCAACTATTCCAGCATAAGCTCCTTTTTCCATTAGAGGCTTTCTATCTGGATGTGCTAAAAGCCATTTGTTTCTAGCAAATAAAAGTACATCCTTATATTTTGATGTATCTGCTTTTAAAGGCTCATTAGTTCCTTTAGGTAATATTACTATACATTTGAATCCTTCTTCTTCTACCTTACAAGGTCCAAAATGAAGTGTTGTCTCATATATTTGTATAGCAGTTCCTTTTTTCACAAAGAACGCTTCGACTTTGCTAGCATCATATTTATTTTGCTTCACATCTTGAAGTGCTCCAAGAAGCAATACCATGTCTGTAACAGCAACATCTATTTCACTACCAATATGATATTCAAGTCCATTTAAAGTTGAATTTGGGCCGTTACAATATCCTATTTCTATTGGCATTTCACCATAAAATTCATTTTCTAATCTTTCTCTTACTTTAGTTTTTTCCATTTCATTAACTGAAGCTATATAAGTATTCCCACTCGCTGATATAACTGTTTCCTTTTCCATGTATTGTATTAATTCATCAAATTTGTAATCTTCTAATATCTTACCATACTTCACAAAAGCATCATTATGAATATCTTTTATTTCTATATGATCATTAATTTTTATAAGTTCTTCTAATTTCATTATATTTCTCTCCCTTATATACAATTTGATTTAAATTACTTTTAATATTCCCAAACTTTTATTCCAAGGAAGCCACACATAGTTTTAACTTCTTCTATCACATCACCATAAGCAACAACAAAATGTGGTTCCCAACCATCCTTTACGAACTGTGCAACTTTACTTGCAGCTTCTCCACCTTCTGGCCTAACTGTTACTGAGGTACCGAAAAACTTTTGTGGTTCATCTAATGCTTCTCCTTTATAAAGGAACATACGGAAGCCATCTTTATCTTTTCCTAAACGTAAAACTGTAACTGGGCCACCTTTTAATCCAAATTCCATAGTTGGTCCAATTTGACGATTTGGATGTACTCCTAATTTTGCTCCTTCACTCTTACTTGCAAGGCAGCTTGCTCCAGCTCCACAATGCCAATAAACAATGCTGTCACATTTTTCGTCAATTGCTACAGGATCTCCAAAATAAGTAGCTTCGCCAGTAAGCCCAGCACCTATAAACATACTTATAGCTCCTCCGATATCTGTTTCACAAGAGGATGCAATTCCATTATCATTTAGCATTGAAAGCACTGCACAAACAGGTGCACCAAATCCTACAAAGAAATCTGGCCAACAACGAGAAGCTATTGCACCAGCTCCAGATTCTTTTACAAAAAATTTATAAGCTGTACTTAAACGTGCATATTTCTCTAAATTTTCTGCTGGCATTTTGTCCCAGCCTTTTGTACGACTTTTCAATTCTTTAAGAGCTGGGGCAATTTCCTGGGCACTTAATGCAGTAGCTTTACTCATTATCCCAGATGCCTCAATTTGAGCAATTCTAGTTCCAAGAGTTCCAGCAAGTTTTGCTTCATCAACTGCACCAAATCCGAACCCTGCTGGTTGAGATCCCACAACTCCAATTATAAGATTATTTAGCTTTTTAACCATTTCCATAGCACTTGCAATTTTACTTAGTTTTTCAATTACAACTTGCTCATCAGGATTTCCAAAAACAAATTCATGGTGTCCTCCCTGAAGATATACACTATTACCAGCTGAAAATGCACCTGTCAAAGAATTTAATTTTAACCTTCCTCCATCAATAGTAGGTTCACGAACAGCCCACACAACTATAGGACAATTAAAACGACGAGTGAGTTCTGTAACAAAATCTCCACCTACAAATGTAGTGCTTTGATAAATAATAAGATCTGGCTCTGTTATGGTATCTGCAAATTCACCTAACATTTCAGGTGATGTAAGTAGCTCCATAGGCCTACTTATATTATTAAAGATTCCTTCAAGCATGTTACAAGATTTAGCAAAATCCTCCTCGGCACTTGGCATAAAGAATGTAGTACGAGCAACTGGGAAAAACGCCACCTTAATATTAATTTTAGTATTCATCTATTAGACAACTCCTTTTATATGTTTTTTTTATATTTTATAAAGCAGTAGTATTTCTGCGTTCATTTAGATCAACTATTATTTCTCTATATTTATCATCAGTAAGTTTATAGAAAAATCCCATTACAACAATAGTAGCTATTGCTAAAACACTAGGGTATATGAACATAAGTCCCCTTATTCCTGAAATAGCTTTTACACTTTGTACAGCATTTGGAACATAACCAACAGCAGCTAAAACCATAGCAGGTATAAAACCAGCAACTGCCTGTGCCAACTTACGGAAGAATGTAAAGAAAGAATAAACAACTCCTTCTGATCTAGTACCTGTTTTCCATTCGCCATATTCAACAGCGTCAGACACTAGTGCCCAATTCAAACTGTTAACAAATGAACTACCAAAGAAAGCAAAACAAGCAAAAGCAATAAATACAACTGCATCCTTCGCAAATATAAATGCTAAAATATCTCCAAATGCCCAAATTGCACAACCAAGCATGTAAGTATGTCTTTTGCCAATCTTTTTAACTATAGTTGGAACCAATGCACAACCAATGAAAACACATCCTATACTAAAGAAACCCATGTATGGAACAATTGAAATATTTTTAAGTACATACTGACAGTAATAAACCTGTACTGCGAGCTTTACATTGAAAGCTGAGAAAGTAAATAAATTAACTAAGCATAATATAAGTAACGGAGTATTCTTAAATAATCCCTTGTAACTTTTAAGTATTGATCCCTTAGCTATCTTAGGCTTTTGAACTACATTTCTTTCTTTAATGTTAGAATAACAATAAATTTGAAGCAAAACACCAAGAATAGCAAATATTGAAACAGCAACCATATACCCTGTTGATTTATTAGAAAACAGCATAACAATTGGCATAAATGCTATGGTTGTAATAAATAAGGCCATATTAGAACCTGCTTGTCTAAAAGAAGCTAATTGTGTTCTTTCATTAGGATCTGTAGTCATAGCTGGTATCATAGATCCAAATGCTATATTACCTACACTGTATATAGATCCAAATGCCATATAAGTAACATAAGCCCAAATTATTTTACCTGTTATCGTAAAGCTTGGAGTTATAAAACTAATTATGGTAATAATAGCCAGCGGAATCGTAGCATAAAGGATGAAAGGTCTAAATTTTCCTTTTGGTCCAATTTTTTTACGATTATCAATCCATGTACCTATACTTATGTCTGCAAATGCATCCCATATTTTTGTAACCAAAAAAACTAATCCAGCCACAGCTACAGGTAAACCTAAAACATCTGTATAAAACTTAAGCAAATAAATCTGACCTAAATCAAACATAAATCCGAATCCTATATCACCTGTGCCATAAGAAAATTTTTCTTTAAGAGTTAGCTTTTGAGGTATTATTGTATTTTTTTGAACTGATCCTGCCATGTATTTCCCCCTTAATTTTTATATTTAAACCACTTTAAAATTTACTATTCCCCTATATCCTCTGAAAATATTTTGCAACTTCCACTCCACTTTTGTCCAAATTTCAGCAAAGTAAAACCTGTTATATTGTCATTTAGCTTTAAATTAGGTGCATTTATTACTCAACTTTGAGGTTCTGTACACACAAAATTTTTATCACCCTTTGAATTCCAAATCATCATATGTTTGTATTTTTCACCAATTTCATATATAACCCTAGTTTTACTGTTCCTATCTTCTATAATAAATCCATTGAAATCCTTTCCATCTAAATTTAAAGATTTAACTGTATAATGACCATCCATTTCTTCTTTGAGCGGGTTTAGTCCTTCTTTTCTAAACTTCTCTTCTTCCTTGTTTAAAGGTATACGTTTATCTGTAGGTAAGCTTCTTTTGCTTAATTCCCATCTTTCACCTATAGATGCTTTTAACAAATAATCTTCAGCCTTACTTTCTAAATGAAAAGGTATGTTTATAGCAGTATGAAATCCTACACCGACGGGTAAATCCTCATAATCCAGATTAAAAATTTCTAATTTTTGGTGTAGTCCTTTACATGAAAGTTCGTAAGTTAGATATGCTGAAAATTTATGAGGAAGGTATTTGTAAAATTCAGAATTCTCATCACTTCTGAATTCCACTTTAACAAATACACTATCACTATCCATAACCTTTAATTCATTTATATCCCAATTAACATTCCTAAGAAAACCATGAATATGATTTTTTTTTTTCAGGTTCATTTATAGGAAATTCATATTGTTTATTATTCACCTTAAATCTACCATCTTCAATTCTAAATATATTATTTTCACTCCACGACTTTAATTGTAGCAGAAAAATCTTCTTTTCCATATCCAGCTTCCATAGCTTTAGAATAAACCTTTTGTACGTTTTTAGCTCCTGGTAAATCTATCTTTAATTCCTGAGCAAGACTTACAGCTATGTTTATGTCTTTATTCATATTTTCTACTGAAAATGCAGTTGCAAAATCATGATTTTTAATAGCATCTTTCTTACCATCCAAGTAAAAATTTTGTCCACCACCATAGGATATAGCAGTAATTACATCATCAAAATTGAGTCCTGATTTTCCTGCGAGTGTTACCGTTTCATTTACACCATTTTGTATTTGAGATACTAACATGTTATGGCATATTTTCATAACAAGCCCTGTTCCATTTTCACCCATGTATATAATGTTTTTACCCATACATGAAAGTATTCCTTTTGATCTTTCAAAAGCTTCTTTGTCTCCACCTACATAAATTCCAAGCTCACCTGCAATAGCCGCTGGTTTACTCTTTACTACAGGGGCATCTATCATTAAACATTGTTTCTCTTTAACTTGCTTTGAAAGTTCACGTGATGTAGAAGGATCAATAGTGCTCATATCTATAAGAAGTTTTCCTGGAGTTAATACTTTCAAAAATTCACTATACACTGCTTTTACATGTTCACTTTTAGGTACCATAGATATAATTACATCACATTTTTCTGCAATCTCTTTATTTGATGAAGCTGCTTTTGCACCCAATTTAACTAATTTTTCAACTGCTTTGGTACTTATATCAAACACCCAAACTTCTTTACCGCTCTTCTTTACTATGTTTTCACACATAGATTCTCCCATTATTCCAAGTCCTACAAAACCGACTTTCATAATTACATCTCCCTTTTTTATATTATTCAAACTGTTAATACTTTAAACTGCTTAAGCCTTATAATTCTCTAACAAATCTTAAGTTAGTTATTCAAGGTATTATATAAGTATATGTTTCGACAAATAATTAATTAAATTTATTAATCAATTATTATAAATTTTTTTAAGTTATTTTCACAACTTTTCTAACTTATAATTACATAGTAAACGCTTTCTTTTGTATTGTCAACAAACTTAAACCTCATATTTTTACGATTTTAAGTGTTTATCACAACATTTCTTTGTTTTCCTCTTTGTTACATTTAATTAAACTTATTAATCAACTGATGGTTTTAATTTTCATTACCAAATATAAATCCATTAATTCATGGCTCCCGTTCTAAAAAAGAACTCCCTTATAGCCAATGCAATCCCACCTACATAAATAGGCCTATCGTTTAAAGCACTATAACTTATAATATTTCTCAAATCACAATCCGTAAGATTTTTATTAAGTTCCTCCTTTAATGTCTCCATAAAAATTTCATTCATAAACATCTCGCCGTATAATACCAATTTCTGCGGATCGATAATAGTTAACGCATTTGATATTCCAAGCGCCATATATATTGCTGCTTTAGTTATAATTTTAATAACCTCTTCATCACCTTGCTGAGAACTTTTCATTATATTGTTTGTAGATAGATTTGTAATATCTCCTGCGCATAATCTATATAATATAGGAGCTCTCTCTCTAGAAAAAATCCCCCTTATTTTTCTGTTAATAGCTTCTGGTGACGCCACTGTTTCAAGACATCCAACTTTACCACATTTGCACGTTTCTCCATTAATTTCAACTATTGTATGTCCAATTTCTGCAGCTGTATTATGAGTGCCACTGTAAATTTCCCTATCTATAACTATAGCTGAGCCGATACCAGGTCCACCTTTAATGAATAACATGTTGCTTATATTTTGAAGTTTTTCATGATCCATCTCAGCAATTGCAAGGGTTCTCACATTATTATCTACAACTACATTAATATTCAGTTGTTTTTCTAATATTTTCTTAACATTTACTTCTTTCTTCCATAGACCGTATGCATGTTTACTTACGCCTTCTTTTGAATTAACAGGACCAATTATTCCAACTCCAACCCCTAGAATATTTTCTTTAGCTACGTTTTCTTTCCAAAGCAATGAAATGCACTGATTTGCGATAATTTGCAAAGTTTCTTCTGCTTCTAGCTCTTTTGTTATGCACATGGATGTACTATTAATAACTGTTCCTTTAATATTAGCAACTCCAATACTGCATATTTCGGACTCTATACTTATACCAATTACAAATTTTATATCATAATTTATATCTATTAATATTTTTTTTCTTCCTGCTCTTTTATCATTTTCCTCAAGCTCACCCATTTCCTTTATTACACCTTCATCTATCATTTTATTTACGATAATAGTTACTGAAGCGGGTGTAAGTTCAACTTGTTTTGCTATATCCGTTCTTGGCATAGCTCCATATCCTCTTATAAGATTTAATATAGAAACCCTATTTTTTTGTTTTATGCCTCCCATATTTATACCTTTTCTAATTTTCATCTATAAACACCTCGTCATAATTTTAGAAATAAAAATATGCATTTAAGTATATTTTATCAATTAATTTGTTTTTTCATACACAATTAGTTTATATTAAAACAATAAATTATTCAACATAAAATATATTTTTTTAACATAACTGTAGAAAGTCGCGAAAATATACTGTATAATAACAATTAGTTAACATTTTTAATTAATTATTATTTTGTATTGGAGGGTATAATATGACGACTTTAACTATTGTTTTATTTTGCTTAGTTATTTTTATAACTCATTTTTTAGGAAGTGTAACTGGAAATGGTTGTACTGTTCTAGCGCTTCCTTTTGCCATAATGCTTACCGGAATTAAAATTGCTAAGCCAGTTCTTACCATCTGTGGATTACTACTCTGTCTTTATGTTGTTGTTGTATCTTATAAGGATATTGTATGGAAACAATATTTTAGAATAATGATTTTTGCAGGTATTGGATTACCAATAGGAATGTGGATTTTTAACAAATTCCCTGAAAACGTTTTAAAATCAATCCTTGGTATTTTTATAATTGTAATATCTATAAAAGGCCTTATTAATTGTTATAAGACAAATAAGGTCACCAAACCTATAAATAACTATGTATTAAATTTCATTGTTTTTATAGGTGGTTGTGTACAAGGTGCCTTTACATCTGGTGGCCCTCTAGTTATTATATACGCAACAGAAAAGCTGAAAAATAAGAGTAATTTCAGATCAACTTTATGTATGGTTTGGGTAACATTAAATGCCATAATTGTTGCACAAAATTTTGTTACAGGTGCTATAACGCCAGAAGTTACTAAACTTCTGTTGTTTACACTCCCGTTTCTTTTATTAGGAGCTATCCTTGGAAACTATGCATATCATAAAATCAATGATACTATATTCAATAAAATGGTGTACATAATCCTATTTATTTCAGCTATGTTCATGTTTTTATAAAAGGTTCAGCATAATTTTTATACATATTAACTAGAGTGTAGACAAATAGAGATAGCAACCGCTACCTCTGCTTGTCTATACTCTAATTTTGTATTATATCTTGCTATAATATAAATTACCTTCTAATATATATGATTTAATTGATTATATCAAAAGCACTTTAACATTACAGAGTCCCAATTAATCTAAAATTTTAAATTATGTTATGAAAAGTAATTTGCCATTTACATTTAAATGTGAGTGAAATCTAATAAAGATCAAAAACACGACCGAATGTGAACGGTTTCTAATGAACCGTAAAAAAAACATGACCGAATATGATCATATGTGTTGTTTAAGAACTGATTTTATATTATTATATATATATGCAAGTTAAAAATAAATATAAAAGGTAGTGACCAAAATATGATATATACAGTAACTTTTAATCCAGCTATAGATTATGTTATAACCGTAGATGATTTTAAAGCAGGATTAATTAATAGAGTTGCCAGTGAAGAAAAATTCGCCGGTGGAAAAGGTATAAATGTATCAAGAGTTTTAAATAATGTTGGGATAAAAAGTAAAGCTTTAGGTTTTGTTGGAGGTTTTACTGGAAAATTTATAATTGATTCATTGGAGTCTCAAGGTGTTGAAACTGACTTTATTGAGATAAGCGGTGATACACGAATAAACGTTAAACTCAAATCAAAAGAAGAGACGGAAATCAATGGAGCTGGTCCAATTATAAAAGATGAGGACCTAAATAAGTTATTTAAAATAGTAGAAAGTTTAACTTCAGATGATTATCTAGTATTATCCGGAAATGTTCAAAAGTCTGTTCCAAGGGATATATATGCTAGGCTTCAAAAAAAGTGTGCTTCTAATAATGTAAAAGTTGTAGTTGATACCACAGGTGATGCTTTGGTTGAAACGCTTCCGAACAAGCCATTTTTAATAAAACCTAATAACCATGAGCTAGGTGAAATATTTAATAAAGAACTTACAGATATAAATGAAATTATTAAATATGCAAAGAAACTTATTGTTATGGGAGCACAGAATGTAATTATATCTATGGCTGAAAGAGGAGCTCTCCTAATTTGTGAAAATGGAGTTTATCACGCGACTCCAGCAAAAGGAAAAGTAGAGAATTCAGTTGGTGCAGGAGATTCAGTTATTGCAGGTTTTCTAGCTAAGTATTCAAGATCAAAGGATCTAATTGAATCATTTAGATGGGGAGCTACAGCTGGAAGTGCTACAGCATTTTCAAAGGATTTATGTAAAAAAGAAGATATTGAGTATTATTTAGCGCAGGTAATTGTAAATAAATTAGATTAATTCTAGTTATTAATTAGCTTGCTTTTATAAACTAACTAACATTGTATTTATAACAGGAGGAATAAGATGAAAATAACAGAACTTTTAAAGAAGAATACTATTATTTTAGATTTAAAGTCTAACAGTAAATCAGAAGTAATTGATGAATTAGTAAACAAACTTGATAGTGCAGGAATGTTAAATGACAAAGAAGAATATAAGAAAGCAATTTTAAAAAGAGAAGCAGACTTCTCAACTGGAATTGGGGAGGGTATAGCTATCCCTCATGCAAAGGTTGCAGCTGTAAAAACTCCAGCATTGGCTTTTGGACGTTCTACAGCTGGAATTGATTTTGATTCTTTAGATGACGCTCCTGCAAACATATTTTTTATGATTGCAGCAACTGATGGTGCTAATAATACACATTTGGAAACACTTTCAAGATTATCTACTCTTCTAATGAATGAAGATTTCAAAAATAAACTTCTCATTGTTAAAACGCCTGAGGAAGTTTTAAGTTTAATTGATAGTCAAGAAGCTGAAAAATTAGAAGAAGAAAGTGCCGAAGAAGAAGAAATAGTAGAAACAAAAAGTTCAAAAGGTTTAGTACTCGCAGTAACTGCATGTCCCACAGGTATAGCACATACTTATATGGCAGCAGATGCATTAAAGAATAAGGCTAAAGAAATGGGAGTAGACATAAAGGTTGAAACCAATGGTGCTACAGGAGTTAAAAACACATTAACAGATGATGAAATAGAAAGGGCCTCAGGCATTATAGTAGCTGCTGATAAACAGGTTGAAATGGCAAGGTTTAACGGTAAAAAAGTAGTTATAGTTCCTGTGGTACAAGGAATAAAAAAACCAGAAGAGCTTATTAATAAAGCATTAAATGGTGAAGCGCCTATTTATAACCATGCTGGTGGTAGTAAATCTGATACTAAAAACGAGAGAACAGGAATTTATAAACATCTTATGAGTGGTATTTCAAATATGCTTCCTTTCATTGTTGGTGGAGGAATATTAATAGCTTTATCATTTTTATTCGAAAAGAGTTCAAATCCAAGCTTGTTATATTTGTCTAAACTGCTTTCAGTAATTGGAAGCGATAATGCTTTTGCACTTATGGTACCAGTACTTGCTGGATTTATAGGTATGAGCATTGCAGACAGACCAGGTTTTGCTCCTGCAATGGTAGGTGGATTTTTAGCATATCAAAGTAATGCAGGATTTCTTGGAGGACTTTTTGCAGGATTTCTTGGTGGTTATGTAGTACTGCTTCTTAAAAAGGTTTTTTCAAAATTACCAGAAGCCCTTGAGAGCATAAAACCGGTACTTATATATCCACTTCTAGGTATTTTTATTACTGGTGCTATAATGTACATTTGTATAGATGGACCAGTTCTTCAATTTAACCTTTTTCTTCAACATTGGTTAGGTGGAATGGGCACAGGAAACAAAGTGCTACTAGGTGCTCTATTAGGTGCAATGATGGCAATTGATATGGGCGGACCAATAAACAAGGCTGCCTTTGCATTTGGAATCGCTATGATAGCTTCAAACAACTACTATCCACATGCAGCTGTAATGGCTGGTGGTATGTCTGCACCCCTAGGGATTGCACTTGCTACTTCATTCTTTAAAAATAGATTTACAAAGCAAGAAAGAGAAACTGGTCTTAGTTGTTATGTAATGGGGGCTTGCTTTGTAACAGAAGGAGCAATACCTTTTGCAGCAGCGGATCCAGCAAGAGTAATTCCAGCAGCTGCAATAGGATCCGCCGTAGCCGGTGGACTAGCATTATTTTTTAATATAGGAATGCCAGTTCCACATGGCGGTATATTTGTAGTTGCTTTAGTTAAAGGAAGTCCATTACTTTATATACTATCGATTTTGATAGGAGCTGCAGTAACCTGCTTAATACTAGGAATTTTAAAAAAACCAAAAGATATTTAAAATAGTTAAATCATCTCCTGGGTCACTGCAGGTTAATGACTAAAACGCCCCCTAATCATCTTATTTCAATTAGTAGTTAATATTGAAACAAGATAATTAGGGGGCATATCTTTATGAAAAAATTTAAGTTTTTAAGAAAGTTCACAAAAGATCAAAATTTTTGGAGGTAATATTTTGAATATCAATATTATGAATCAAATAATTATATTAACCCTTATGATGATGGTAGGAGTTATCTTAAGAAAGACAAAAATAATTACAGATGAAGTCAATAAGGGGTTTTCAAACATTTTAATTAATGTAACAATGCCTTGTATGATTATATATTCTTTTAATTTTAAATTTTCAATTGATATGCTAAAAAGTGCTAGTATGATTCTTTTCTATTCTATTGTAATACACATTATTTTAATAATCTTAAGTAAACTATTATATTCTAAATTTGAAGGTTCTAAGAAAAATGTATTTATATTTGCAACAGTATTTTCTAATTGTGGATTTGTAGGATATCCTGTGATTCAAGGAATCTTTGGGAATATAGGTGTATTTTATACATCTATTTATACAATTCCTTTTAATATTTTTATGTGGTCTTATGGTGTTATGCTTTTTACGGGCAAAAGCGACTTAAAGAGTATAAAAAAGAATCTTATAAATATACCTCTTATATGTACTCTTTTAGGAATTATAATATTTCTTTTTTCTATAAAGCTCCCCTCACCATTACTTAAGACTTTAGGTAGCATAGGAAATATGACTACTCCCCTATCAATGTTTATAGTAGGAAGTATGCTTGCAGATGTTAAATTAAAAGATGTGTTTAGAGGTCTAGATATCTATTATGTAAATTTTATTAAACTTATAATTGCTCCACTCTTAACTTATTTTGTGCTTAACCTTTTAGGTGCTAATAAAACTCTTCTTTACATATGTGTAATTTTAGTAGCAATGCCGACTGCAAGTTTAATAGCAGTTTTGGCAGAAAAATATAATGGAGACAAATTAACTGCTTCAAAATGTGCTTTTTTAACTACAATTTTATCTATAATCACGATACCCATTATTATGTCAATAATAGACTTACTTACAAAATTTAAATTATAATGAAACAGCTATGAGTTTCCTCATAGCTGTTTCATTTATGCTTTTACTTATAAATTATTTTTCGGTTATACAAATGTTTTTATTGGATCCATACAATTTTTTATGGGTTATATAGTAAGCAATTCCTAAAGGGATACAAGAACCAATCCATGCAAGAGGACTGGCCATTGCTATACCTGTAAAACCTAAATATTTCGATAAAATTATTGCTGCAAAGGTTCGCATAATTAGCTCCATAACTCCTGCTAAAGTAGGAGCAAAACTCTGTCCTAATCCTTGAAGACTAAATCTGTAAATAAAAAGCAGTGCTAACACAAAATACATTGATCCATTAATGTTTAAATAGGTTTGTGCAAGAGAAACCACTTTTGGATGGTTATCTCCTACAAAAATTGATATCATAAAGTGACCAGCGAAAATATTAAAAAGACCAACAATAATACTAAAGCCTACGGATATGATACTACATTGTTTTATACCAATACGAATTCTTTCTATTTTACCTGCTCCATAGTTTTGGGCTACAAATGTGGCCATGGTAATACCAAATGACATCATAGGTTGAATAGCTAGCATATCAATTTTTTGTGCTGCAGTGTATGCAGCTACAGATAGTTCACCTAAATTATTTAGTGCAAATTGAACAGTAATTGCACCAATTGCTATAATAGACGCCTGAAATGCCATGGGAAGTCCCATTCTTAAATGATCCCATATGATTTTCTTTGTCAAATGCCAATCACTCCTATGTAGTTTTAAAATAGGCATATTTCTCATGATATAAATAAAGCATAATATAGCAGAAATTCCTTGAGATATCGTGGTTGCCCATGCTGCACCTGAAACCCCCATATTAAATCTTAAAATGAATACAAAATCTAAAATTATGTTTAAAATACTAGCAACAACTAAAAATATTAGTGGTGTTCGGCTGTCTCCTAAAGCTCTCATAACATTAGAAAACAAGTTAAATAACATTGATACTATAATGCCTCCGAAAATTATAATTATATAATCATAAGCACCTTCTATTATTTCTGGTGGCGTATGCATTACCTCTAAAATTGGTCGTGCAAATATAACACTTACAATCGTAAGCACCATTGTAATTAATAAACTTAGTATAATACTTGCCGCATAACTATGTCTTACCCCCTGTTTATCTCCAGCTCCAAAGCAGGTAGCTGTAATTATAGAAAATCCAGCAGTTAATCCTTGTGAAAACCCAAGTATAAGAAACATAATGCTTGCAGTGCAGCCTACTGTTGCCAGAGCATTAATTCCAATTGTACGTCCTACAATCAGGGTGTCTGCTAAGCTATAAAATTGTTGAAAAATATTACCTATAAGTAATGGCAGTGTGAAAACTATAATAATTTTAGCTGGACTGCCCTTTGTTAAGTCTCGTATCATAAAACATGCCCTCCATTAATAAACTGATATAATATACACCATATTATATCATAAATATTATATTAAATTCAAAAAAACAAACCCTAATCACTGAAATACTGTTCAATGATTAGGGCTATAAACAAAATTTTTAACTCTACGTCCATAAGTAAAATCGCTATTTAGTGTTTGAACTCTAATTACAGCCCCTGTGTGAGGTGCATTTATCATATTACCATTTCCAACATATATTCCCACATGATGAGAAGGCGTTCCAAAAAACACCAAATCTCCCGGCTTAAGATTAGCTCTAGATACAAGGGTTCCTACATTTTGTTGATCTTGTGAAACCCTTGGTAAGCTTACTCCAAAATGTTCAAATACATATTGTGTAAAGCCAGAGCAGTCAAACCCCGCAGGACTTGTTCCCCCCCACAAATAAGGAGTTCCAAGAAAATCTGAAGCATATGCTAAAACTGGATTAGAAGAAAATATAGCCTTGTTTGTTACTTTCTCTAGAGCTACTTGTTTTGCTATCCCAGCTTTGTCTGTTACAATTTGTGCATTATATTGATTTTCCTCAGCATTTAATTGTGCAACCAACACACTTTGATCTTTTTTTTGTTTCGTTAAAGTAGCCAATTTCTTTTTATTGTCAACTCTTAAAGATAGCAACTTTATATTTTCTGCATCTAGTGCTACCTTTTTTAATTTAATTTCTGCCTCATTTGTTTTTAAATCATTAATGATATTATTATCAAATTTTACTATCATTTTTATATGTTCTACTCTTGTTATTAAGTCATCTATCCCCTTTGAATCTAGTATAACGTCTATAAAGCTTGAGGACCCATTCATATACATTGCTCGCATTCTTTTATTAAAAAGTATCTGTTCTTCTTTAATATTACCCTCTATATCTATAATATTCATTTGGTCTTGTTTAATATTCTTTTGTATTTTTACTATATTATTTTCATTAATTTTGATTTTAGACATAATTGCTTCAATTTGATTGTCCGTAATCTCTACTTTAATTATAAGATTGTTTTTTTTAGTTTGAACCTGCAAAATTTCCGTCTTATCTAACACAGGATCTGCGTATACGCTAGTAAAACAAAGGCTCATAGTTACAACAAGTGCCATTATGCCTACCCCAATTTTCTTGTTCACTTCTCTCCCCCTACATATAATTTTATCTTACTAATTCCTACAAAATGACTTACTTAATTATATAACTTTAAAGCATTTATAACAAATTCTATATATGTAATTTATATCCACAAGCAGATGTCAGCTCTAATATACCTTAAATTTCTAATTATTTCATATTTCAGTATACATAAAGTAACACTCCTTCATTTTCAACATATTATGTAGAAGGTCAAATATCTAATATAATAAAGGAGTATTTATAATATGGAAACATACGATAACCATGACAAATTGAGGATGATAAAGCATTATTTTATTTTTAACATGTTACAACAGCCATCTTGTTTTATTAATATTAATAAAACAGCTAAAAGAAGCTCAACAAATATCAAACAAGAAAATGATTCTGAAACTGGGATTCCCATCTGTGATAAATTAACTATGACAAAATTTCTTGTTATTTTAAAACTGTTACAACAACCATATCATAATAAAAATACGAATAAAACCTTTAAAAATAAGGTTTATGAATTTCATGAGAATGAAAATGCCGATTACTTAGAAAGCCTAATACCACCTCCACCAATTATAATAGAAGAAAAAGATATAGATATAGTTATTCCTACTGAATAATATTAGCTTAAAAAGCTGTTATACTATTAATTAATTTTTTGATATTTGACCTTGAAATAACAAGAAAAAGAGGTGCCTCTCAAATGATTTTTAATCATTTCGAGACACACCCTTATTTTAGCCTCCAATAGTACATTCTAATCCATATTCCTCTACTATTTTCTTAAAGTTATTCATAGTATCCTCATCTGGGGTTTTAATTTCCTGTCCCATTGTATAATCTAGTCCTAGGTTCTCATACTTATTAGCACCAAGCTTATGATATGGTAATAAATCTAAGTGCTGTACTCCATTTAAACTTTTAGCAAACTTAGCAATATCAGATATACTCTTTTCATCACAATTAAATTGTGGAATAACAGGTACTCTTATAATAAGCTCCTTACCTGTAGCCGCTATTTTTTTAGCATTTTTAACTATTAACTCATTACTTACATGAACATACTTTTTATGCTTTTCATCATCTAAGTGTTTTATATCTAAAAGCACTAAATCAACCCAAGGCATTATTTTATCAATTGTCTCTTCACTAGCATAACCTGTAGTTTCTAATGCAGTATGCCATCCCATTGACTTGCAAGCTTTTAAAAGTTCAATTGCAAATTCTGGTTGCATAAGTAATTCTCCTCCAGATAATGTAACTCCACCTCCGGAACGTCTAAATTGAATAGTTTCTTTCTTTAGTTCAGTCATTACCTTTTCTACAGTAGTTTCTTCTCCAGATTTCACAAGACCTCCTGGATAACAATTATCAGCGCAAACTCCACAACTTGTGCATTTTTCTCTATCTATTCTTCCATGTCTTAGCATATCAATTGCACCTACTGGGCAATTTTTTTCGCATTTTCCACACTCAATACAATTTTTTTCATTAAACATAATTTGAACTAAGGGATCTTGTGATTCTGGATTACTACACCAATCACATTTTAAAGGACATCCTTTTAAAAAAACTATTGTCCTAATACCAGGTCCATCATGTATAGAAAAGCGTTGCATATTAAAAATTTTGCCTTTTTGCTTATAATTAATTATTCTTATGGGCATCTGCTTTTCCTCCTTATTAAAAAGTTTGTTCAGTTCTCTTTATAATATCATCTTGAATTGCTTTATCTAATGTTATAAATTGTGCACTGTAACCAGCAACACGTACCACTAAATCCCTATATTTACTTGGATCCTTTTGTGCTTCAACAAGCGTTTTCTTATCTATTATATTGAATTGTACATGCATGCCCTTTTGATCGAAAAAGCTTCTAACAAGTGATGCTAAATTATTTAATCCACTACTTCCAGCAATTGAACCTGGATGGAATTTTTGATTTAATAAAGTCCCATTAGATGCAATAAAATGATCTAATTTAGCTACTGAATTTATAGCAGCAGTTGGTCCATTACTATCAGCTCCTCTAACTGGAGATACACCATCAGCTAATGCTTCATGTGCTTTTCTACCATCTGGAGTTGCTCCAATAAGATCACCAAATAGGATGTTAATTGCTGCTGGATATAATCCCGCATGGAACCTTCCACCTCTTGGATTTTTATGTTTTTGAACTTCTTTACAGTAAATATATGCTCCTTGTCTTGCTAGTTCATCAACTTCATCAATATCATTACCAAACTTAGGAGCTCTATGAATTAACATTTGTCTTATATCCTCAAAGTCTAACTTTGAATTTGAATCTTCTTCACCAAAGTTAGTGTCTAAAGCTTCTTTTAATTCTTTTAAAGTTATCTTTTTATCATCAAATACAAGTTTTTTTATAGCTGCAAAAGAGTCTCCTACATTTGCAACACCAACACCTTGTGGTCCTGTAAAGTTATAATGTGCTCCACCTTCTTGAAGTGACTTGCCATCTGTTATGCAATCATCAACCATACAAGATAGGAATGGTAATGGAGCCCTCTGCGCATGAGCAAGATCAATAGAATTGTCTGCCACTGATAATTGATAAACAAAGTATTCCATTTGCAATGCATAAGCTTCAATAATTTCTTCAATAGACTTAAACTCTGTAAATTCTCCAGTCTTAGGTCCTATTTGTTTTCCATTACTCATACCATTATTTATAGTGACTATTAATAGTCTTGCTAAATTAAAGAAACCTGAATCATGCCATCCTTCTGTTTTACCTGGTTTTTGAGGTTCAACGCAGCCTATAATTCCATATTCTCTAGCATCTTCAATTGTTAATCCATTACTAACTAATGCAGTAATTACAACTTCATCATTATAAAATGCTGGCATACCCGTACCTAATCTGCTTAATTCACAAGATCTTAATAGGAATTCATCTGGAGTTTTGTTCCATATTCTTACTGAGAATGAAGGTGCTGCTAATTTAACATGAGCTGTAGCATCTATGCACATGTATGATAAATCATTTGTAGCATCTTTACCTTCTCTATCTTGTCCACCTACAATTAGGTTTTGAAACAATGGATACCCACCAAATGCCCTTGTTGATACTTCATCACGAACTTTGTTAATATCATTTAATTTAACCCATACACAATCAATAAGTTCTTGAATTGCATTTATGTCAAAATTTCCTGAATTTAATTCTATTTCATAATATGGATACATATATTGATCAAATCTTGTTGGAGATATAGAATGTCCATTTGATTCTATATTTATAACTGCATGTACAAACCAGAATGATTGGCAAGCTTCATAAAAATTAGTTGCTCCATTTTCAGGTACTGTTTCACAGTTTTTAGCTATTTGTATTAATTCTTTAGCGCGCTTTTCATTAGATTCTTTTGAAGCCATTTCTCTAGCAAGTTTTGCATATCTATGCGCATAATTAATTACCGCTTTGCAAGAACCTATGATAGCTTCCCAAAATAGTTTTTGCTTAATATACTCGGGATTTTCTTTATCAGCAGCAAGCATTGCACATTCAACTTCTGCAATAATTCCTTTATATCCTTTAGCTAAAACCTTAGCGTAATCTACAGATACATGTCCTACACCATTAAGATAATAATTTGCAACTGTGAATACATTTTCATTCATTGCCTCTATAGTTTCTGGATACATATATGAAGTAGCAAGTTCATTAGTGGTTTTACCTTCCCAATAGTTAAATACTTCTGTAAGCTGTGCTTTTGCCTTTTCAGTAATTTGAAATGAATCACCTTTTCTCTTTCCTATGCTATCAAATTCATCTTTAATCCACTTATTTGAGAACTCAGGAAAAATTTGAGCTGATCTTGCTTCCTGCGTCAAACTCCCAACTATTAGCTCTTCGTCTCTTATAATAATAGGAATCTCATTTAATATCTTTTCAAGTGCTCTAGCCCTACGAACTACTGCAGGTTGTCCTTCTGTTTCTTTAAATGATTCTGTTATTAATAACGCTCTATCAACTTCTATACATGGGACCGCTAAAAGTATTTGTTCCTTTAATGCCTCTATCCTCTTTGTTGGTTTACTAAATCCATCTTGTAGAACATACATATTAAAACTTCCTCTCTTAAAATAATTTTTTCATGTTTTATCCTATATTTTAAATACAATTTATTGTTAAATTTATAACTATCAAAGATATAAGTAATTTATAATATATCCTCAATTATTACATCAAGGACATATTATAAGTGATTTGACTTATAGAAGTGGGAAACTTTCCTTCTAAATTGTCGTTAAAATGCTGATTTAAATAATTCAGCAATATCTTTCTTGTTTCCTTTTCTTGGGTTACTAAAGGCATTACCATCTTTTAATGCCCATTCAGCCATATATTCGAGGTCTTCTTCTTTAACTCCTTGTGATCTTAAGTTAACTGGAATTCCAACATCATTTGCAAGTCTGAACATAGCATCTATAGATTTCTGCGCTGCATCTAGTACTGAAAGTCCTTGTATGTTTTCACCCATGAATTCTGCTATATCAGCAAATTTCTGTGGATTTGAAATAACGTTCCATTTCTCAACGAATGGAAGTAATATAGCATTAGCTACTCCATGAGGCATATCATAAAGTCCACCCAACTGGTGGGCCATTGCATGTACATAACCTAAGTTAGCATTATTAAATGCCATACCAGCAAGTAGTGAAGCGTAACACATATTTTCTCTAGCTACTAAGTTTTCACCTAGTGCATAAGCTTGTCGTAAGTTATTTGATATTAATTTAATAGCTTGGATAGCTGAGGCATCTGTAATAGGATTAGCATCCTTTGAAACGTATGCTTCTATAGCGTGAGTCAAAGCATCCATACCAGTTGCAGCTGTAAGTCCTGCAGGCATTCCAACCATTGTTAATGGGTCATTAATTGAAACTGATGGTAAGTTTCTCCAACTAACTATAACAAATTTAATATTAGTTTTAGTATTTGTAATAACGCAGTGACGAGTAACTTCACTACCTGTTCCAGCTGTGGTATTAACAGCAATAATTGGAGGAAGTGGATTTGCGAGAGTCTCTATACCTGCATAGTCAACTAATTCTCCTGGATGAGTTGCTAATATACCGATACTTTTACCGCAGTCATGTGAACTTCCGCCACCAACTGTAATAATCATGTCGCATTTTTCATCCTTGAATACTTTTACGCCTGCAATTGCGTTTCTATCCTTAGGATTTGGTTCAACATCATCATAGAATACAAAACTAATTCCTGCTGCCTTTAATGAAACTTCAACTTGTTCTACTGCTCCACCCGGAAGACTACGAAGAAACTTATCAGTTACTATTAACGCTTTTTTTCCACCTAAAATTTTAGCTCTTTCGCCTACTACTTTTACAGCTCCTGCTCCCATAAAATTAACCGCTGGTACTAAATAATCATACATTCTCATTAATTATTCCTCCTTAATTTTTTAAGCATTTTAATTTATTGAATTATAGCTTGTATTTATTTATAAGGTGCTATTAACATTTTCTTCATTATGAATTTGTTCGTTATAAATTTAACTTACTAACTCTCTACCTAAAGTATAAGCCTGTCTAATTCAAATTTCATTGAAGTAAATCGCATTCTTGTGGAAAAACCCGGCTTACTTTGTGTAAATTTCGACAGTAATTTCTTGCACTTACTGTTTCAAATTAAAAAAAATAGCACTAGTTTTACCTAATTGCTATTTTCCTACATTATATTTATTTCTATAAACTGCTGGGGTTACACCTTCAATTCTTTTAAATACTTTTATAAAATAACCACAATCTTCAAAGCCTAAATCCAAAGCCAAATTTATTATTGGAACATCTGAGGCCTCAAGCAATTCTTTAGCTTTTTTAATCCTCACTTTATTTATATAATTCGAGAAATTATCTCCAATATTTTTTTTAAAAAGCTTACTAAAATAGCTAGGACTAACGTTACACAAAGACGCCATTTCATCAATGCTAATTGCGTAACTATAACTCTCTTGTATATAGTCTAATGCTGGCTTTAAAATAGCATTACATTTGTTCTTACATATTATATCGTTTTCATTTTTACTAACAGTTAAGTTAACATTATTCTTTGGCTTAACACTATCCTTTGAATTTTCTTCCACTGTTTCTACTTTGTTAGCCTCTTTTAATTCTAAATTTGCCACCTTAAAAGAATCTACCGTTAAAATCTTATCATTAAATTTATTTGAATTTATTTTTACCAAGGCTTCTTCTACAATATAATTATTAATATGCAGAATCATATTAGCAACAGATTTAACCCTATCCAAAGTCATAATAGGTAACTTTTCATATAAAACCCTAAGTTGCGTTTCTTTTTCTAAGTCCATCTTAAAATTTTTATTGTTAACTATTTGTTCTAAATTTTCCTTTTCTTTATCTTTAACAATAACTTGTCCTGCCATTACCGCGCCAAAGTATTGTCCATCTACTATAATAGGAATTGCAAAATCTAAGATACCTAAATGACATATATATAGATATGGTTCTTGTAATCTAGCAGCCTCTAGCCCACCTCTAGAATCACATTTTTCACAAAGCTGGCTTAAGTCTGGATTTGACCTTATAAATTTACAGAATTCACTGCACTTACTATGTGTAGTAACCTTTTTTCCTTTATAATCAACCGTAACCATAGCAATATTGGTTACCTCTGCTATATTATCTTGAATTTTTTGAAAATTATCCACATTAATAATATTTTCTAGATGCACCAACCCATTCTTCAAAATACTTCCTCCATTCATTTAAAAAGGTATTATAATTAATATTAACATCAAAAACAAAAAAATAGAAGCTAATATTTATCTTTGGTTAAAAACAACTAAAAAAAACACCTACATTTTTGTAAGTGCCTTCACTAAATTTTTTATTTTTTTCAGTAAAATACCAAGTTACCAATTTTTATGGAACCTGATTTTCTGATACCATTATTAAAAAACAATGCATTCTTTATTGGATTAGTCCCATTAATTGCAGCGCGAGCTGCTTTAACATCGCTTGCCGGTGCAGTTCTTTTAATGCTACCATTTGCTACACATCCAAATTGATAACTACCCTTATATTTTTGATTAATTACAGCACTAATTGAATTTGGGAACCTACTACTTTTAACCCTATTCATAACTACTGCTCCTACAGCAACCTGAGTATTATAACTCTCTCCCCCAGCTTCTGCATTTATTAATCTAGCGAGCAAGCTCAAATCACTTGATGTATATTTTTTTGCAAAAGGTGTTATAGTCTCTACACCAAATACACTTTCCACAGTAGCGCTAGTTGTTACTGTAGCTGCAAATATATTTTGTGATAAAATAATTGAAATAGCTAGTGTTAATGCCATTGTCAATAAAATACATTTGTATCCTTTAAATATAAACATTATTTATCCCCCTATTGCCTCCCAGGTTAGTTGACGGGTTAGGGTTGAGGTACCCCACTTTGTGAATAAAAGTTTCACCCCATAATTAAATCCCCGGTACTTCTTTTAAAAGATTCGGCTACTTGATATAGTAATACAACCTGTAAAAAATGTCAATTTGGTCCATTTTAAAATTTATACCAAGTTTAGGTACGAAAACTAAATAATATGTTTTATTTTACCCTCACCACAAGGAGGATTAAGAACTATTTGAAAACGTTACCACGTATTGTGAAAGCTAAAGACAATTTTATTCTAAATAGTTACCAATTGTAAACCTTTTGTAAACTAATTTCAATTTAACAATTAACAAAAATTAACACTAACAATAATGTCAGTGCCTAAGTAAATAAATCACTTTATTTATTAATAATGCATACCTTTCAAAATTAAGAATAAACATCTGAAAGTTCCACTCGTATATTTTGCTCGTGACTTCTAACCTCATTATTATATATCATATTTTCCTTAAGAACTTTTTCTGAAGGAAGTTTAACTGTAAACTTACTTCCTTTACCATATTCACTTTCAACAGATATACTACCGCCATGTAATTCAGCAATAGATTTAACTAAACTTAACCCTATACCCGTACCCTCTGCATTTCTAGATAGTGATTTATCTACCTGCTTAAATCTATCAAAAATCATTTCCAAATGTTTTTTTTGAATACCAACACCATTATCTTTTACTGATATTTCAATAAATTCATTTTTATCCTTAATAGCAACCAATATTTCACCACCAGTACTCGAAAATTTAATTGCATTTGATATAAGATTCAAAACTATTCTTTCTATTTTGTCTGGGTCACAAGCAATTATTTTTTCCTCAATATTGGTATCAAAAATAATATTTAAACCTCTACTTTCAGTAAAATGAGTTACAGACATAACAATATCCTCTACAAGTTCTATAATATTATTATTGGATAAATTTATATCAAAGAATCCTGCTTCAATTTTTGATGTATCAACTATATTATTAATAAGTTTAGACAGTCTATAAGAATTTTGCTTTATGGACTTAATATATTTAATAATTGAATTCTTCCTATCATCAAGCGACCCACTATGAAAATACATTTCAAATAACTGAACTGCTGCAAAGATAACATTTAGTGGTGTCTTAAGCTCATGGGATATATTTGCAAGAAATTCTCCCTGTTGTTTCAATTCTTTCTCCATTAATATATTGGAATTTATTTCATTGGTAACATCTATTACTAAAACTAATATTTCTTTAATTTCTCCATCTATTCCAAATAGAGGTTCAAATACAACATTCCAATATATTTCCTTCCCTTTTACAACATACTTTTTTTTGTTCAAATGCTTAGTTTTCTTTTCTCTTAACACATCACTAATACACTGAGAATATTCATCTTTTTTTAACCCTCTAAATAAATCACTTTTACTATTCTTTATTTGATTTACTGATTTAACATTAGGTAATAACAATTTAATTAAACTGAATGCCTTTTGATTAATATCCTCTATCTTTAAAATAGGGCATGATAATCTAACAACAGCTAAATCCATAGTATCTATCATTCTGTTCATGAATTCATATCGGCTTTTTATATCTTCTTCATGTTTAAAATAGTCTGTCATATCCCTACTACAAACTACACCTCTAGTAAATTTCCCTTCACTATCATAAATAGGTGTTCCACTAACATCTACCTGTATAGTTTTACTTTGGGACTTTACTAACATTTTCATATTTTTAAATTTTTCACCTCTCAAAACTCTACAAGCTGGAGTATTTTCTAATTTGATTTTTTCTCCCAATATATTGTAAAACTCAGATGGTTTATATCCTTCACTCATTTTGTCAGCGCTATTATAATATGAAATGAACATATCCCTTGATGCCTTGTTTAGTAATGTATATTGCTCTTTATTATCAAAAACAGCCACAGAATCAGATATATTTTCTATAATAGCCTCTAATTCCTTTTTCTGTTCTGAAATTTTTCTTGTTAACTTAACTCTTTTAGTAATCTCATGAAAACACGATACTACATTGGTTAATTCTCCATTATTATAAATTGGAATTGCACTATTATTCATATAATGCTCTTTCTCAGGATTAACTACGAACATCTTAACATTTTTTACTGGCTCGCCTCTTAAAGCTCTAATTCCAGGAAGATCTTTAATTAACATTTTATTTCCTTCCATATCAAAATACTTCGTATTTTTAAAAGTATCCCCTAAATCGGTTAATCTATCAGACTGATATATTAATTTCCTTGCTTCTTTATTTATCATTAAACATTTACCTTTATTATCTGTAAGTACTATTCCCTCAGCTAAGTTTTCAAGTATGCTATTTAATTGTATGTTTTTCTGCTCTAACTGCTTCTTCTGCTCTTCAATCATATTATTTTGTAGTTCAATCCTTTGATTTTTTAAGACCCTTTCAGTAACCTCTGAAGTAGTACACATTATATATTTCATTACCCCATCTTCAAATATAGGTGTTCGATTTGAATCCCAATAAGTTATACCCCTATCAAATCTTTCAAATTTTATTGCTTTAAGGTAACTAGATTTTCGAGATTTTATAACATTATTAGTAATGCCTTCTGATTGGGTTCCTACATAACCAGTTACAATTTCATTAATAGATAGTCCTATACTAGTTTCCTGTTCATTATAAGGAAACTCATTAATATCAAGATACTTTTGATTTGCTTTAACCATTATTAAATCAGGTACGGTATAAACAGCTATCCCCACTTTGTTATCAGACAATGTCTGATCAATAAAAATCATCTTATCATCAATCCTAGAACATGGCTTTTCAACAAAAGCATATACATTCTCATCTAATTTTTCATCATAAAGCATAGTTATTTTCACCTCTCTTGCCGAGAGCGACTTCGTAAATACATATCCAAAATACTTATCTTTAATATTATCAAGAAGTATTTGTGCATTAATTCTTATCATAGCTCCCATTTCTTGGAGTGATTTACCTAATAATTCATCAATAGTAAAACCTGTAAAATCAATAAACTCACTATTAACCTTTGTTATAATGCCGCCTTGCGAATACAAGCATGGCTTTGTTATTCCCATTATATTGCCCCCATTTTAAACACAATCAGATAAATTTTATTTTCGCAAAAAAAGCACATTATAAAATAATTTTATAATGTACTTTCTTTTATATTTTACCATATTTTATGTTGCTTTTATATGGTTATTATTAATCTTTATTTTACAACCATCTATAAATGTAGAGTGAGAAATTTATATTTACCTTTTATACCGTATGAAAGAAATTATGAAAGGGACAGGAAGAACAATAATTATAACTATTCAACATACGCACCACTTGTAGAAGTGGGCGATTGTAAACCGCAAAAGCGGTCCAGTTCTCATTGAACTAAGAACCGTAAGAAACAATATCCTTGTAACATAGAGCTT
>NZ_JAHLDV010000041.1 GCF_018861865.1 Clostridium frigoris | reverse complement strand
GAGTTCATTCGTATTTACTTCATTTTGTGGATTATTAATTGAGTTTTTAAGAGATTATTTTAAAAAATATGCTGAGCTAATACTTGTTGTTGTTCTGTCTTTAAGTGTTGGAATTGCGATTACTATCATGAGTTCTGGAGAATTACATGCAAATGTGAACTCATTTCTATTTGGAAGTGTATTAACTGTAACAAGAGATGATTTATATGCTGTCTTAGCTTTAAGTCTTGTATCAATTGTGACACTAATAATATTATATAATAAGCTTGTTATTATAGCTTTTGATGAAGAAGCAGCAAAAGTTGGAAGAATAAATGTTAAATTAATTAATTACATATTTGCTATATTAGTTGCTGCTACAATATCTGTTTCTATGAGAATTGTTGGAGTACTTGTTTTAAGCTCAATGATTGCTTTGCCTGTAGCTACAGCAATGCAATTAGAGAAAGGGTTTAGATCAACTCTTTTATACTCGATATTGTTTAGTGTGATAGACATACTCTTGTCACTATTTATTTCTTATTATATGAATTGTGCGCCAGGAGGAATAACTGCGTTGATTTCAGTTGTATTACTTGCAGTAGTTATATTGATAAAGAAGATAAATTCATTATCATTAAAAAAACGTTCCAATTAGGTTTGATGAAAAAATACCTATAATTATAGTTACTTAGAGAGGGTGTTAAGTTGAAAATTAGTGAGGTAACAAATAAAATTATGATATATAAACGTAATAGATTATCTTATGCTGTAATGACAGTGGTTGTAATTATTTTAGGATTAGGTTCAAGAAAGATGTTTAATTTCATTCCGGATTTATTGAATACATATTTGGGTGATGCTCTGTGGGCATTAATGATTTTTCTTGCTTTGGGATTTGTTTTTAGAGAGATGAAAACAAAGTTAGTTGCAATAATTGGGATATTATTTTGTTATCTTATTGAATTGAGCCAGTTGTATCATGCTAATTGGATAGATACTATTAGAAATACAACTATTGGAGGATTGACACTAGGATATGGATTTTTGTTGAGTGACTTATTAGCATACACCATAGGAATTGGAGCTGGTGTAACTATCGAAATTTTGATCAAAGTAATTAAAAAAGGAGTAAGGTATGAATAGATTAAATTCTATAGATGATATAAAAAGTATGGGTTATTTAAATAATCCATACTTTTTTAAAATTATAATAATTGAAATTTTAGTCCATAATGATCTATATTTATAAATACATCTTCAAGATGTTCAAAATTAGCACTAGCGCATATTTTAATCATTTCTACTTTGGATATTCTATCATTAATAGATGGACCCATTTTGGTTTCTTTTTTCTCCCAGTCAATAATACAAAGTAGTCCACTCGGTTTCAGAACTCTTCTTATTTCATTGAAGTATTTAGCTTTATTTTCTACTTCATGAATAACATTACATATAAAGACGTAATCAATTGAAGCATCTTGGATTGGAAAGGAATATTCTTCACTCTTTATAAATTCTATATTAGTAATACCTTTTGCCTTCTCTTTTGCAATATCAATCATTTCAGGCATTATGTCAAGGCCAATTACATTTCCTTGCTTTAGAATATTAGCTGCAGGGATGCTAAAGTATCCAATGCCACAACCTACATCAAGCAAGGACCCTTTAGCGCCTATTTGAAAATTTTTTAAGGTTTGGGCAGGAGGCATAAGTTGTCTTCGTGTTGAATTATCTAATTTTTCTAAGCTTTTAATATTGAATTTGTGCATATAAACACTCTCCTTTAAATATATCTGTATATTCAATTATAGTGATATTATAACATGAAACTCCTAAAATTTATCTTTTAATCATTATTATATTTTATGATTAAAAGATAAATTATATTTGATTTAAACATTGTTATTTGACATTCTAAAATTATAAATATTTTTTAATTTCATCGGGTGATGGAACCCTTCCCATAATTTTAACTTTTCCATCTACTACGAGAGCAGGTGTTTTCATAACTCCATAAGCCATAATTTCTTTAAAATCAGTAACCTTTTCTATAGTTGCCTCAATACCTAAATCATCTATTGCTTTTCTTGTATTTTCCTCTAGTTTTTTGCAATTAGAACATCCTGAACCTAAAACTTTTATTATCATAATATTTCTCCTTTATAATTTATTATTTTTTAAACAAATAAGAATGAAAATGCATTAAATAAATATCCTATTATAACTATACCGGTTGCAACTATAGCTACAAATATAGCCAATAATTTAGGTTTTACAACTTTACTAAGCATAATTATTGATGGAAGTGAAAGTGCGGTTACTGCCATCATAAAGGATAACACTGTGCCAATACCTACACCTTTACCAAATAATGCTTCTGCTATTGGTAATGTGCCAAATATGTCAGCATACATTGGTATGCCTACTGCAGTTGCTAGCAAGACTGCAAAAGGATTGTTATTTCCAACTACAGTTTCGATTATTGATTGAGGTATCCAATTGTGAATCGCAGCGCCAATACCGACACCTATTAAAACATATAGCCAAACTTTATGAACTGTATCTTTAACCTGCTGTTTTGAATAAGATATTCGCTCAGACCTTGTCATCTCAATTATTTCTACATCCACATCTTTTATTTCTTTTACGTAACCTTCTACATATTTTTCAAGGTGTAATTTATCAATAATAGTTCCACCTATAACTGCTAAAATTAATCCTACAACAACATACGCTATAGCAATCTTAGCGCCAAAGAAAGACATTAAGATTAATAAAGATGCCAAATCTACGAGTGGTGAGGATATAAGGAAGGAAAAAGTTATTCCAAGTGGAAGTCCTGCTGAGTTAAATCCTATAAATATTGGGATGCTAGAGCAACTACAAAATGGTGTAATGGTTCCAAGTAATGCTCCTAATATATTTCCTTTAATGCCCTTAATATTTCCAAGAATTTTTTTTGTTCTTTCTGGTGGAAAATAACTTTGAATATAGGATATAAGGAAAATCAATACCGATAATAGTATAAATATTTTTATAGTGTCATAAATAAAAAAGTGTACGCTACCACCAAGTCTCTCTTTAATGGATAGTCCAAATACGTTTTCTACAAAGCTTTGAATAAGATTTGAGAGCCAAGTCATTTTTAAAATCTCATTATTTAGCCAAGTAAATATTCGAGGTATTACATTCATTATTGTCACCTACCTAAATAATATTTTGAATTATTGATGTAAAATTAGTTATTAGGATTACATTTGGTTTTCAATAACTCCATGTATTGATCGCCTTTATCAAGTTTTTTTAGATCCGCTTGAATCGTTGTATAATTTTTAGAATTTGAAATTATTTTTTCTAACAGTTCGTTTAGAAATTCATTATCCTTGTTAATATAATAATATATAAACTGTTCTTGTCTTTCATCTTTTACAAAACCCATATCTCGAAGTTTACCTAGGTGTTTAGAAATTTTAGGCTGAGATTCTTCTAATATTCCTTGTATTTGGCATACGCAGAGTTTTTTATGGGATAATAATACTAAAATCCTAAGTCTCGTTTCATCAGATAAAACTTTAAATAAATTCATTAATTTTTCCATTAATTTCACATCCTTAAATTTAATTATAACAACATTATACTTATATGCCCATGTGAGTATATAAGTATAATATTCCTTAAGCGTCTATTTGTCAACTATTTATTTAAATGAATAATTGATAAATAAAATGAGTTTTGGACTTTTCGGTCCGAAATGATAAGAGAAAACATCGTAGGTATAAAGTTACATGAAAAATGTGGGTTTAGGGAAATTGAAATAGATATCAAGATTATTTTTTTAAAATTATGGGAACACTTAATGAAGTAATGAATAAAATACTATATAGAAGAACGTTAATGTATGTATAAATTATATCCTATTTTATTAGTAAACTAATTGACATAACATAGACAAGGGTGTATATTATATATAGACGTATGTGAATATAAGAGGTGATGAAGTGAAAAATAATTATGATGATAGTGCAAAACTTATTAAAGCACTTTCAGATGCTAGTAGACTTAAAATAATTGACCTTTTGTCCTGCGGTGAAAAATGTGCTTGTGATATACTAGAGCATTTTGAATTTACACAGCCAACACTTTCTCATCATATGAAGGTATTAGTTGACAATGGAATTGTAAAATGCAGAAAAGAAAAACTATGGAGTTACTATTCACTAAATAATAATAACTGTAATAAACTTATATTATTTCTTATGAATCTTGTTACAGATAAAGATGAATGTATATGTAATGATAAGACTAAAGATGAATGTGATTGTAAATAATAAAAAATATAAAGGAGTGTTTTATATGAAAAAAATGATAATATTTGAACCAGCTATGTGTTGCTCAACAGGAGTTTGTGGACCGGGAGTTGATAGACAATTATTAAGAGTTTCTACTGTAATAAATAATTTAAAAAATAATGGAATTTTAGTTGAAAGATATAATTTATCAGGTAATCCGCAGATGTTCGTTGATAATAAAACAATAAATAAGATATTAAATGATGAGGGGGTAGATGTGCTTCCAGTTACGATGGTGGATGATGTTGTTGTAAAAACAAAGAAATATCCAACGGACGAAGAGTTCGCCAGTTTATTAGACGTGCCAGTAAGTTCTTTAAAATCAGTTATCAAAAAACCATCTATAAAAAAGTCATCAACAGGTTGCGGTTGTGATGGTGGATGTTGCTAATATTTAAAATCTAAAAAAAATTAATTATAAAACAAAATATAAGAACAGATAAATATATAAAACAGGAGGTGTTTAATAACATGGAAATTTTTAATCCTCAAAATATTAAACTTACAAAGTATTTATTTTACACAGGTAAAGGTGGTGTAGGAAAAACTTCAACAGCTTGTGCAACTGCTGTAAATCTTGCTGATAGAGGGAAAAAAGTGCTTCTTATAAGTACAGACCCTGCATCAAATCTTCAAGATGTTTTTAACACAGAACTTACAAATAAGGGTGTCCCAATTAAGGAAGTACCAAATCTTATAGTTGCTAACCTTGACCCAATTAAAGCAGCTGCAGAGCATAGAGAAAGTGTGATTGCACCTTATCGTGGCAAATTACCTGATGCTGTTCTTAAAAACATGGAAGAACAGCTTTCTGGTTCATGTACTGTTGAAATTGCAGCATTCAATGAATTTTCAAAATTTATAACAGATGAAAAGCTACAAAAGGATTATGGCCATATTATATTTGATACTGCGCCAACTGGTCATACACTTAGAATGCTTCAATTACCATCAGCCTGGAGTAGCTTTATTAGTGAAAGTACACATGGTGCCTCATGTTTAGGCCAGCTTTCAGGACTTGATAGTAAAAAAGAAATATATAAAAAGGCAGTAGATACCCTATCGGATGGAAGTTTAACAACACTTGTGCTTATTTCTAGGCCAGAAATGACTCCACTTAAAGAAGCAGAAAGAGCATCAAAGGAATTATCTGAAATTGGCGTTAATAATCAAACAATGATAATAAATGGTGTGATGAGCTCTTTCGATGATAGTGTATCTGAAAGTCTTTATCAAAAACAACAGAAATCACTCCAAGAAATGCCAGAGGGTTTAAAAAAAATTAAGACCTACATGGTACCACTAAGAGCTTACAATATAACAGGCATGAATAATGTAAGGGCCCTTCTTACTAAAGATAATTATAGTATAAGTAGTGAGAAAATAAATGCAAAAACCATTCCATCTCTAAAAGATGTTATTGAAGATTTATGCAAAGGCAATAAAAAGGTAATATTTACTATGGGTAAGGGTGGTGTAGGTAAAACTACAATTGCAGCAGCTATAGCACTGGGATTATCAGCAAAAGGAAAAAAGGTACACCTTACTACAACTGATCCTGCAGCTCATCTTAAATATGTTATTAAAGAAAACAGTAACATTACTATGAGTCACATTGATGAGCACGCTGAACTTAAAAAATATCAAGATGAGGTATTATCAAAAGCTAGAGAAACTATGGCGGAGGAAGATATCGCATATGTTGAGGAGGATTTAAGATCTCCATGTACGCAGGAAATTGCAGTGTTTAGAGCTTTTGCTGAAATAGTAGATAAAGCAGAGGATCAAATTGTTGTCATTGATACCGCTCCAACGGGTCATACTCTATTACTACTTGATTCAACGCAAAGTTATAACAAAGAAATTAAGCGTTCACAAGGTGATATACCTGAATCTGTTAAAAAATTATTGCCAAGACTCAAAAATGCAGATGAAACTGAAGTTATAATTGTAACTCTTGCTGAAGCTACTCCAGTATATGAAGCAATGCGTCTTGAAGAAGATTTAATACGTGCAACTATTTCAACTAAATGGTGGGTTATTAATTCATCCTTATACAAGACGGGTACAACTAATAAGTTACTATCCGCTAAAGCAAGTAATGAAATTGAATGGATTAACAAAGTTGATGCACATGCAAAGGGTAAGTTTGCAGTTATTCCTTGGAGCCCTGATGAAATTAAGGGTGATAAATTAAACGAATTGTTAGTATAAAATAATTTATTATGTACAATAAAAATATTTAATAGCAAAAGAGTTAATACTTTAGATAATAAACAAAATAGTTTATATAATGTATGAAGTTAACAGAAACTTGAGGAGGACTATAATGAGGATACTTGTTATTGGTGCGGTAGCTGCAGGAACATCTGCTGCAGCTAAAGCCAGGCGAAATGATGATAACGCTGAGATAGTTATATATGAAAAAGACAGGGATATATCATATTCGGGATGTGGAATCCCTTATTATATTGGTGGTGAAATTGAGGATATTTCTGACCTTACTCCAAGAGACCCTGTATTTTTTAAGGAAAAATATAATATTAATGTGTTTACAGGTTTTGAGGTATTAAAGATAGATATACAAAACAAAGAATTAACTGTTAAAAACATTAATACTAATGAAGTTTTTAAAGATAAATATGATAAGTTAGTAATTGCAACGGGGGCAACAGCATTTGTTCCTAATGTTACTGGAGTAGATAAAGATAATGTATTTTTCGTTAGAAATGTTCAAAGTGCTAGAAATATCAAAAATTATATTGAAAAAAACAAACCACAAAATGCAGTTATTGCAGGTACAGGGTTTATTGGATTTGAAATGCTTGAGAGTTTAATGGCAAACAAGATAAATGTAACTATTATAGAAAAGCAGAGCAAAATAACACCTAATCTTGATGAAGATATGGCTACTTTTTTAGAAAATATTCTAATTAAGAAGAACATTACTATTATCAAAAATACAGGTATTGCTGATATACAGGATAATAAGGTTATTTTAGAAAATGGTACAGAGGTAGTTTCTGATATGGTTATTATGGCAACTGGAGTAAAACCTAATATAATGCTTGCAAAGAATGCAGGAATAGAAATTGGGGTTACCGGTGCAATAAAGGTTAACAAGAAGATGCAAACAAACATTGAAGACGTTTATTCATGCGGTGACTGTATTGAAACTTTCTCTGTAATTACTGGCAATCCAGTATACAGGCCACTTGGTTCAACAGCAAACAAAACAGGAAGAATTGCTGGAGACGTTCTTAGTGGAGGTACTTCAGAATATAGAGGTAACATTAGTACTGGAATATTTAAACTTTTTGATTTGGCAATTGCAAGTACAGGATTGTCTGAAAAGGAAGCAAAAGAAGAGGGGTATGAAATAGTTACGTGCCATAATATAAAATACGATAAACCTGAGTATTTTAATGGCAAGGAAATGCTTATAAAGGCGATTGCAGATAAGGTTACCCAAAAGCTTTTAGGTGTTCAAATTATTGGATATGAAGGAGTCGATAAGAGAATAGATGTGTTTGTAACATTAATTACTTATGGTGCAAAGGCTTGCGACCTCTTCCACTTAGATCTAGCTTATGCACCTCCATTTTCAACAACTAAAGATCCTGTTCATTACACTGGAATGATACTTGATAACATCTTAAATAAGAATAGACCTGTCATCACAGCGAAGAAGGCACAAGATTTAATTGATAAAGGCGAGAAAATGCAGGTTATTGATGCAAGGATAAATAAGCAATATAATGAATGCCATGTGGACAGGGCAGTTAATATACCACATGCAGAGTTAAGAAAAGAGTTAGAAACCTTAGATAAGGATCTTCTAACAATTACTTACTGCAATAAAGGAGTAACTGGAAACGCCACACAAAATATTTTAATTAACCATGGCTTTAATAAGGTTTACAATCTTTCAGGAGGTCATAAATTTTACAAGGCGACAAAAACAAAATTAGAATGAAAATGGATTTATTAGGGGGATTTTATTATGAATGAGAGACCAAGACTATCATTACTTGATAGGTTTTTAACCTTATGGATATTCTTAGCTATGGCAGTGGGTATTTTATTAGGCTGGGCGGTGCCGGGAGCATCAGTTGTTTTATCAAAATTATCAGTGGGCGATACATCAATGCCTATTGCAATTGGACTAATAGTAATGTTATATCCACCACTTGCAAAGGTTAATTACAAAGAACTTGGAAAGGTATTTAAAAGTCCAAAAATTTTAACTTTATCTTTAGTACAAAATTGGATTATTGGACCAATATTAATGTTTATACTAGCAATAGTTTTCTTAAGGTCAGATCCAGGTTTAATGACAGGACTTATATTAATAGGTGTTGCAAGGTGTATTGCTATGGTAATAGTCTGGAATCATTTAGCAGGTGGAGATAGTGAATACGCTGCAGCACTCGTAGCTTTTAATTCAATATTTCAAATAATATTCTATTCAGTATTTGCATATGTTTTTGTAACAGTATTACCACCTTTATTTGGGCTTACTGGGTATAAAGTGAATATTTCAATGGGAACTGTAGCTACATCTGTTGCAATTTATTTAGGAATTCCATTTGCACTCGGATTCCTCACAAGATTTATTTTAGAACCTAAAATGGGAACTGAGTGGTATACAAAGAAATTTATACCAAAGATTAGTCCGTTTGCTTTAATTGCGTTGTTATTTACAATAGTAGTTATGTTTACTTATAAGGGACAATATATTGTTGAACTTCCACTAGACGTAATTAAAGTAGCTATTCCACTATTAATTTATTTTGTTATTATGTTTTCGGTGTCGTTCTATATTAGTTATAAATCTGGATTTGATTATAAGAGAACAGTAACACTAGCATTTACAGCTGCAAGTAATAATTTTGAGCTTGCTATTGCAGTTGCAGTAGCTGTATTTGGAATACAATCCAAGGAAGCTTTTGCAGCTGTTATTGGACCACTAGTTGAGGTTCCAGTAATGATAGGACTAGTTAATGTAGCATTACATTGGAAAGGAAAATATTTTCCAAAAGAGAAGGCTTAATTTAGTATATTAATCAAATGAATTTGTATTCCCTCAGGCTAATTAAATCATCTCCTTGGTCGCTACAATCAGTTTAGAGGGAATTATAAATTACTGCATATATATAAAGGGGAATTATATTATGAAACCAAAGGTAGCATTTATCTGTGTTCACAATTCTTGTAGATCTCAAATGGCAGAGGCTCTTGGAAAAAAGTTTGGGTCATCTGTGTTTGAATCATATTCTGCAGGAACTGAAACCAAACCTCAAATTAACCAAGATGCAGTTAGAATAATAAAGGAATTATATAATGTAGACATGAATAAAACTCATAAATCAAAATTAATTGATGATATACCAGAGGCCGACATTGTAATAAAGATGGGCTGCAATGTAGTTTGCCCAATTGTAGCACACAGGTATGAGGAAGATTGGGGACTGGACGATCCTACTGGTAAATCTGATGAGGAATTTATTAAAATAGCTAAGAACATTGAAGAAAAAATTAAGGACTTAAAGAAAAGAATAGATAATAATGAAATTAATTTAGATGCGCAAATGTCATGGTAGATTAGAGTGTGTTTTATAAATCTATACTAGTATATTACAAGTTTATATTAAATGCTGTTGTTTGTGACAATAATACTTTATTTGGGTAGTATAAGTGAAAGCCACATGTTGGAATTGTAATATCCAGCATGTGGCTTTCAATTTGTGGTTATATGCTATTCTTTAAGTAGTATGAATATATTTCATACTTAGGATATATATATAAAATTTTAAACTTTTATATAAAATTTACTGTATAATTAAATAGACATAATATGTCGTATTCATAAAAAATTACAAATAAAATATTTATATTGAGGTGTTTTAAACATGGAAGAGAATAAGCTGTTTAAAAATGTAAAAAAAGTTATACAAGGCAACAAGGTAATTATCATTATTATAATGACGGTTATTGCAGTCTTTTTTATTTATAATATAGGGTTTTATTTTGGTAAACTCTTGTACTACATTAGTCATTAAATCATCTTCTACCATGTTTTATGATGATGAAGTCATAAACAGTCCATCAGACCCCTTAGGAGAAAGATCTATACCTTCAATTATTTATGTAGAGAACAGGAAATAATTTAAAAATAATAGAATATTTCATATATTAAAAGTTAATACTCCTAATAAGGTGCATGAAAATAGTCTGCGATTTGGACTTGATATGCATTTAGATGCACCTAAGGCGGGGGTAAGTATGAGGAAGATAGTATGTGCAATTTTAATTTTTATGATAATGTTTACCAGTGGATGTGTTCAAAAAAAAGTGACTACTTCGGTATCCAGAAAGTATTTAGTTTATAACTTAGGAGAATTGCCAGCAGATTTGTTAATGGTAGACAATGATAATATTCGTGAAAAAGATTTGTTATTAGCCTTATTTGAAGGATTAGTAAGGGAAGATAAAGATGGAAAAATAGTGCTTGGAATGGCAGAAAAATATGAGATTTCGAAAGATAAAATTGGGTATACATTTAAATTGAGAAAAAATCTTCACTATAGCAATGGGACAGATATAAAAGCTACAGATTTTGTAAGGCTTTTTCATGATATATTATTAGAAAAAGGAAATGCTTTTTCAGAGCAATTATATTGTATATTCGGAGCTAAAGATTTTAGCCTGGGAAAGGTAACTTTTGATAAAGTTGGAATCGTAGCATCAAAGGATAATTTAAGTTTAGAGATAAGGTTAAATAGCCCAAAGGATAACTTTATTAATATCCTTAGTAATCCAGTTTATACACTAAGAGAAGATAATTTAAATATGAAAAACTGGAAAGATAACTATAAACAAATTGAGTATAGTGGTCCATTTATTATAAAAGGCATAAATAAAGCGGGGGAAATAACACTATTAAAGAATCAAAAGTATTGGAGAGCAAATGAAATTGTTAGCAGTGAAATGTTGTTTACGTCAGTAATTGGAGATGAGAAAGCACTTGCTGATTTTGAAACTAATGGAGATAGTGAAAACTCGAAAATTGATGTATTTGTAAGTCCACCAATAAGTGAAATAAGTACTCTTAGTGATGAAAAGAAAACTGAAGTTAAACCTACACAAAGTAGATATTATCTGAATTTTAATTTAAAAGATAAGGGACTCGTAGACCAAAACTTTAGAAATGCAATAAATGAAATAATAAATAGAAAATTGATAATAGAGACTTTATCAGAAGACTTGGCGGTTCCAACAATGAGTTACACCCCTTATACGAGTAATAGTGATAAATTGATTTTTGATGAATCTCGAAATGAAATTAAAGGCAAAGAATACTTAAAAAATAGTAATTATGATAAGGAACAAAAATTAGTTATGGTGTATGAAAATAAAAATTTTGATACTAAGATAAGTGGAGAAATATCAAAAAGCATAAAAAAGTATTTAAATATAGATGTAGTTTGTACAGGTTATCAAAAAGATGATCTTAAAAAAGTAATAAGTTCGGGAAATTATAATATAGAATTTACAGGAAATGATGAAGAATATGGAGATGTATATAAGTTCTTTTCTAAATGGACAGCGAATTCAAAAGATAATATTTATGGATACAAGAATGCAGAATATGATAAAACTATAGATAAAGCATTGATGGAAAACAATGATAATAAAAAAATAACAATTTATAATAAGGCACAAAAGATACTCGTAAAAGATTTGCCATGCATACCTGTATATATAGCTAATACTGTAATATGTAAAAAAGAAAACATTAAAGATATCTATACAACTAAAGGCGGAAATCTAAAATTCGATTACGCTTATAAGGACAATAAAACGGTTACAAAATAACAAACAATGATTTCTAAAGCTTAATCTAAATATGTTAATTTGGAATTAAGAAATTTTTATACTCTATTTTGGAACGGCTAAGCTTTTTTCGTGGATTATGCTAACAAAGTATATATTGCGTAAAATACATTTGAACAAGCTTTAACAATTCTTAATTTATATTATTTATAGTTGCGTTAATAAAAATACATGTCTGAGCGCAGCGAGTTTGTATTTTTTAGCAACTGTGAATAATATAAATTTTAGAATTGTTTAGCGTTGTGAATGTATTGGAGCAATATATACTTTTGTTATAGCATAATTTCAGAAAAATTATTAGACAACACTATTATTGATTATGGAAGAATATTGTTAAGAAAAATATAAACATATTTTTGCTACTATCAAAAGATGATTTACTTTGTTTAAAGCTTTCTTTACGTTTGTTGTATACAACATTTTTGATGAATATAGATGCTAATTCATTATTCTCAGGTGTTGGAGTCTCTGGTGCTCTGAAATTATCGTCTTGAATTAAATCTTCTGACTTTAATGAAAAATTCCTGTAATGTTCTGAATTATCTAAGGATGGAGAATCAGGCCAACTTAAAACAATGCCAGAGTCTAAAATTTGGTGCTTAAAAATATCTTGAAGCATATTTGAGTTATCCTCTATAGTATTAAAATCAGAATATAAGATTAGGCTATAGATGTAAAGCATAATTTCATCAGAGGTATATGTTACTTCTTTTTCGGCACTTTCTTTTAGCAGTATTCCCTTCTCACTATCATATAATTTTGTGAGCTTTTCAAATAAATCATCACTAGTATCCTTAAACTTATGCATGGAAGTACTATTATATATAAGTGTACAATTTATAAAAAGCATACAGGAATAATCTAATTTAGCATTAATAATTAAAGAGGGTTTAGCATTATATTGTTCGATTAGTAAATCAAGAAAATCGATTAACAAATTTTTGCATTTCTCAAGGCCTGAATACTTGTAAAAAATATTTAGGGCTAAGCATATCTTGTTAAGTTCTTCAAATGATACGTTGTAAATTTCTTCTTTATATAAAGTGAACATATCAAGGATGTCTAAAGCAAATTTTTCATATTCCTGTTCATCATTATCAAAAGAAGAGTATTTGTAGTAAGCGGCCATCATAAAAGCTTGATCGGAAAATTTAAATTTGGTGTTTTTGTCTTCAAAATTAAAATCTTCTTGCATAGGATCTGTTATATCCTTTTTATCTACAAAAAGCCCATCTTTATTTCGGAAATTAGAAGCATAAAATTCTAGTTGTTCTTTGCATAGCTTAAGATAAAGGGAGCTTAGTGCATATTTAGTATCATCTATTTTTTTAAAGCTACGATAATATTCTACGAGTTCTAATAATGATAAAGTCATGAACGCGTTGCTGTTAATGGTTATTTCTTTTTTTACTTTGTTTTCATTCCAATTTAATGTACCTTCTTTCATTTTTAATTTTGCATCTGCCTTTTTGTAAACACATAAAAGTGGAGAATTTAAATTAATTGTGTTAATATCAATCTTAGAAAAAGATTTAGATCTTAAGTCTCGTGCTGGAATATATACCCCACATTTGGAGTAAAAAACTATATCTTTTAATGATTCTTTTGATAAGTAGAAAAATTGATTTCTTATGTTGTTTTTGTTCAATGTATTGACTCTTAGAAAAGGTCCTAGAAAATTCATTATATCACCACCATATATTAGTCCTTATATAGATAATATGATTACATCTAGTAAAATGTGCTAGTTTTATGAAATTAGAAAGGAAGAATTTATATGAAGGCTTAAAACAAATAATAGGTAATAATAAAAGAGTACTATAAGTAGTATAGATAAAAGGAGAAATCAATGAAAAAAATAATAATTGCAAGTAATAATAATCATAAAATAAAAGAAATAAAAGAAATTTTATCTGAGTTTGATTTTGAAATATTATCTTTAAAAGAAGCTAATATTAATATTGATGTAGACGAAACAGGAAGTACGTTTAGGGAGAATGCATACATAAAGGCTAGTGAAATTTTTAAAATAGCTGACGGGAACATGGTACTTGCAGATGACTCAGGTTTAGCTGTGGAATCGTTAAATGGAGCACCAGGAGTTTTTTCAGCAAGGTTTGCAGGTGTCCATGGAGATACTTTAGCAAATAATGAAAAATTATTATATCTTTTAGATGTTGCAAGTGAGGAGGAGCGCAAGGCTAAATTTGTTTGCGCAATGGTACTTATTGTTAATGAAGATAAAATAATAAACGTACAAGGTGAAGTGGATGGAGTAATCACATCTGAATTCAGAGGCGATGAAGGTTTTGGGTATGATCCATTATTTTATGTGAAAGAATATAAAAAAACATTTGCTCAGATGAATGCTGAGGAAAAAAATGCTATTAGTCATAGGGGAAGAGCATTAAATAAATTAAAAATTGAACTTAAAAATTTAGTGTAGTAAATATAGTTATTATGGAGTAAAAAAAGAGTAGAACAAATTAAAATTTATTAGTGAAGAGGGTGATTTGAAATGCGTATAGGGGTTATAAGCGATACACACATGGTTATTAGCAGCATAGAGAGGCTAGAGAAGGAGATAAAGGGAGTAGATGTACTAATCCACTTAGGTGATAATGTAGCTGACATAGCTACTATTAAAAAGTATTATAAGGGTGAAATAATAAATGTAAAAGGAAATTGTGATTTTTCGCAAGGCGTGCCAAGTGAGAGGCTTTTAGAAGTTGGTGGGAAAAAAATATTTTTAACACACGGGCATAGATATGGTGTAAAGGAAAATTTGTCTGGACTTAAATATAAGGCTTTAGAAACTGGAGCTGATATAGTTTTATATGGACATACACATATTGCGAAAATAGATTTTGAAGAAGGAATATGGTATATAAACCCTGGTAGCGTATCACTTCCAAGAGATGGGGATAGGAGTTATGTTATTATAAGTATTAATAAAGAAAACATAGAACCAAAGGTGATAAGATTTTAGTTTAATGATTTCAGAAGGGTATTTATACGTGAAATTAGGATATAATGTAACATTTATTTACAAAATCAGACTACTTTCTTTTTTAAATATATAAAAGTTATAAAAAAAGTATTGACGTACTAATATATATGGTGTAGAATAATCCATGTTGTCAGAAAAATTCATTAAATATAATGTATAAGACAAAAGAGTTAATTTAGAACATTAAATAGGTTTATAAGCGTTTAATGAATATCGGGGTGTAGCGCAGCTGGGAGCGCGCGTGGTTTGGGACCATGAGGTCGCAGGTTCAATCCCTGTCACCCCGACCATTTAAATTAACAAGCGGGTATAACTCAATGGTAGAGTGTTAGCCTTCCAAGCTAATTACGAGGGTTCGATTCCCTCTACCCGCTCCATTTTACTTAATATGCGTCTTTAGCTCAGTTGGATAGAGCAACGCCCTTCTAAGGCGTGGGCCGGGGGTTCGAATCCCTTAAGACGCACCATATGGTGGACGTAGTTCAGTTGGTAGAGCGCCAGTTTGTGGTACTGGTTGTCGTGGGTTCGAGTCCCATCGTCCACCCCATTTACAATTGGGATATCGCCAAGCGGTAAGGCACCACACTTTGACTGTGGCATTCGTAGGTTCAAATCCTGCTATCCCAGCCATTATGGTTTACTAGCTCAGTTGGTAGAGCACATGACTTTTAATCATGGTGTCCGGAGTTCGATTCTCCGGTAAGCCACCAAAATAGTAATAATATGCAGGTGTGGCGGAATTGGCAGACGCACTAGACTTAGGATCTAGCGCCTTCGGGTGTATGGGTTCAACTCCCTTCACCTGCACCATTACTATTTACTTGTAAATTCAAATTTACAAAAAAGCATACTTAGATAATTATACATGCGGAAGTAGCTCAGTGGTAGAGTGCCACCTTGCCAAGGTGGACGTCGCGAGTTCGAATCTCGTCTTCCGCTCCAGGTATGTTATTACATATTGAAGGTCTAGATATCTTTAGCTCAATTAGATAGAGCAACGTTATTTTAAGACATGAAAAATTAAATTCTTTAAGATTAACCAAAATATGTGTCATTAGCTCAGTTGGTAGAGCACCTGACTCTTAATCAGGGTGTCCGGGGTTCAAGACCCCGATGGCGCACCATTTAAATTTTGCCGGGGTGTAGCGCAGCTGGGAGCGCGCGTGGTTTGGGACCATGAGGTCGCAGGTTCAATCCCTGTCACCCCGACCATTTTAATATAATAAGCGGGTATAACTCAATGGTAGAGTGTTAGCCTTCCAAGCTAATTACGAGGGTTCGATTCCCTCTACCCGCTCCAAATATGTTAATGTCTATAAGGCATTAACATGTAAGCGTCTTTAGCTCAGTTGGATAGAGCAACGCCCTTCTAAGGCGTGGGCCGGGGGTTCGAATCCCTTAAGACGCACCATATGGTGGACGTAGTTCAGTTGGTAGAGCGCCAGTTTGTGGTACTGGTTGTCGTGGGTTCGAGTCCCATCGTCCACCCCATTTACAAAATTATATTTATTAAAAAATAATATGGTTTACTAGCTCAGTTGGTAGAGCACATGACTTTTAATCATGGTGTCCGGAGTTCGATTCTCCGGTAAGCCACCAAAATAGTAATAATATGCAGATGTGGCGGAATTGGCAGACGCACTAGACTTAGGATCTAGCGCCTTCGGGTGTATGGGTTCAACTCCCTTCATCTGCACCATTACTGTTTATAATGTAAGTCATTATTTATAAATTACACATGCGGAAGTAGCTCAGTGGTAGAGTGCCACCTTGCCAAGGTGGACGTCGCGAGTTCGAATCTCGTCTTCCGCTCCAAAATTTGCGGGTATAACTCAGTGGTAGAGTGTTAGCCTTCCAAGCTAATTATGAGGGTTCGATTCCCTCTACCCGCTCCAAAAAAAGTCTTTAGTATTTATACTAAGGACTTTTTAAAAATTGATTTATTATGCGCCCATAGCTCAGATGGATAGAGTTGCAGACTTCGAATCTGAAGGTCGTGGGTTCGACTCCCTCTGGGCGCACCATAAACGTCTAAATAGTAAGTTTTACAGAAATGTAGAACTTGCTATTTTTTTTATATTTATTAATATTAATATTAATAGAATTTAAAATAAATGATTAAATTGATTGTAATTTATAAAAAATAAAAAACAATACTGCACTTAGGGGGAACCCAGTGCAGTATTGTTTTAATCAGTCGGCTATTCTCTAATTAAATAATAGGTGGTCTATTTAGATTGTGGACAATTTATCAGATCCTATTCACTTAATACATTAAATATTAAAATATTAATCAATTTAAGTTATATACAAACTACATAAAGTTAACATATTTATTTGATTATTTTACAATGATTAACTGCTATTATAAATATATAGAAACTTATTAAATATTTTATTGTGATCATGTAGAAAAATAATAAATTAAAATGGATGGTGAGAAACCAAGCGGTACAACGCATGAAGGAGCATCGAATCAATTAGCATCACTAGTTACTAGTAAAGTAATTACTCAAGTGCAAGCTAATACAATAAATACAAAAATTCAGGCAGCTATGAAGAGCATGCAAGGCTCTAACTAGAATTAGAAATCTTAGAACATAATTATAAAATGTTAAGGTGGCGATATATAAAAGTATTGTTTCCTTAACATTTTTTTAAAATATATCTAAACGTTATAACAAATAATCTGAATATTTGGAGGAATACTACCTGCTTTGTAGAAGATATAAGGGAAGATAAACTTTTATAACGAATGGAGGAAAATATAAATGAAAAAATTAATTAATAATCCAGATTCTGTTGTTGAAGAGATGCTAGAAGGTATGGTAATGGCACATCCAAGTTATGTTTGAAAACTAGAAAATTCAGATGTAATTGTTAGAAAAACTTCACCGATATCCGGGAAAGTTGCTTTAGTTAGCGGAGGGGGAAGTGGTCACGAGCCAGCACATGCAGGTTATGTAGGTAATGGAATGCTAAATGCAGCCGTACTAGGTCCAGTATTTACGTCACCAGCTCCAGATCCAATATATGAAGCTATAAAAGCAGTTAATGGAGGAGCAGGAGTTCTTTTAGTTATTAAAAACTATACAGGAGATGTGATGAATTTTGAGATGGCAAGTGAAATGGCTCAAATGGATGGTATAAAAGTTGCAAGCATCGTTGTTAATGACGATGTAGCAGTTGAAAATAGTCTTTTTACAGCAGGAAGACGTGGAGTGGCTGGAACTGTATTTGTGCATAAAATAGCTGGTGCAAAAGCAGAAACAGGAGCGAGTTTAGAAGAAGTTAAGGCAGTAGCGCAGAAGGTAGTTAATAATGTACGAAGCATGGGAATTGCATTAACGCCCTGCATAGTACCTGCACTCGGGAAACCTAATTTTACACTAGATGAGGATGAAATCGAAATTGGTATTGGTATTCATGGAGAGCCAGGCACGCATAGACAAAGCATTAAACTTGTTGACGAACTAGTAGAGCATATGGTAGGTAAAATATTAACTGACATGCCACTAAAAGAGGGAGCTGAGGTAGCTGTTATGGTAAATGGTCTCGCATTACTCCACTAATGGAATTATATATCGTCAATAGAAAAGTGCATAAAATGTTAGAAGAAAAGGGTATAAAAGTTTATAAAACTTTTGTTGGAGAATTTATGACTTCTCTTGAAATGACAGGTTGTTCTGTTACGCTCCTAAAACTAGATGATGAGTTAAAGGTTCTTCTAGATGCACCAGCAGATACGCCAGCGTTAAAAGTGTTATAGTAAATTAGTACCATAGAAATCATTAAATGAAAACGATTAAAAAAAGGGCGTAAAATAATGAGCATTACGGGATTACAAGTAATATCAATCTTAAATAAAATTGCAAATGTGCTTGAAGAAAACAAGTTTTATTTAAGTGAGCTTGATGCGGCTATAGGTGATGGAGATCATGGAATAAATATGAATAAAGGGTTTAATGCAGTCGTTACAAAATTAAAAGATGATGATGGACTTGATATTGGAATTATTCTTAAGAAAACAGGAATGGCATTAGTCTCAAATGTTGGAGGGGCAGCAGGACCATTATATGGAACAGCCTTTATGAAAGCGGCAGCTGCCGTTAATGGTAAAGCGGATATTGATATTGAAGATTATATTAAGATACTTGAAGCTGCGCTTGGTGGAGTCATGATGCGTGGAAAAGCCCAAAGAGGAGAAAAAACAATGATTGATGCCATAGCACCAGCGATTGATGCTATGAAAAAAGCAGAAGATGCAGGTCAAACACCAATAGAGGTCCTAGTAATTTCAAAAGATGCTGCAATGCAAGGAGTGGAACATACAAAAACAATAATTGCTACTAAAGGAAGAGCAAGTTATCTTGGCGAAAGAAGTATTGGTCATCAAGATGCAGGTGCAACTTCAAGTTATTTAATATTAAATACTATTTTTGAAGAGGTAAAACTTATAAATGAAAGTAAGGTGTAACATATGGTAGGAATTGTAATAGTTTCACATAGCAGTAAGGTAGCGGAAGGCGTAAAAGAACTAGCACTGCAAATGGCAAATAATGTGCCAATATCCGCAACTGGTGGTACTAGTGATAATGAACTTGGAACGGATTTAGAAAAGATTATCTTAGCTATAAAACAAGTTTATTCAGAAGATGGTGTTGCTGTATTATTTGATCTTGGTAGTGCATGCATGAATGCTCAAATGGCAATAGAATCTTTAACAGATGAAATGCAGAAAAATGTGAAGGTTTTAGATGTTGCACTAGTTGAGGGAGCAATTACCATAGCTGTGGATAGTAGTATTGGTAAAAGTTTACTCCAGATTGAAGATGCGGTAAAGAGGTTATGTCTTCATAAAATGGCATAAAGAATATATAATAAACCATGCTCAACCGGTTAAATCTTTACTTAAGAAAATCTATGATTTTTGTATCAAATTACAAGCGTTATTACAATTGTCTTGTTTTACAGAAACCGTTATCAATTAATTTGTATGTTATAAGATATGTATGAATAGCATGGTTTAGAACATTGAATGTAAGTTATGTTCAAGCACAATCATGTTGACAAAGACTAAATTATATAGTAACATAAGACAAAAGCATAGATGAAAAATTACCTTTAATTTGGTCCGAGAGATCGAGAAGGAAGTAGATGTTTAAAAAGTTATTACTACGCCTTCTCATAATAGAGATGGCGTTTTTTGTTTATAAAAAAGTTATAAAATGAACATAATATTAAGAGTGCTACTGTACCTTTAAATTTAGTCCGAGAGACTGAGAAGGAGAGGATATAATATGTTAAAAGGAAGAAATTTGATTGACCCAATGGATTTATCGCTACTAGAACTAGAGGAGATTTTTGATTATGCAGATGAGATAATTAGAAATCCTAAGGATTATGGTCATATATGTGATGGAAAGATTTTAGCAACATTGTTTTATGAACCTAGTACACGCACAAGATTAAGTTTTGAAGCGGCAATGTTAAGACTTGGTGGCGAGGTGTTAGGATTTTCTGAGGCAAAGTCAAGTTCTGCATCAAAAGGAGAAAGTGTAGCTGATACTATACGAACTGTAGAATGTTATGCTGATATCGCAGCAATAAGACATCCTAAAGAAGGTGCAGCTAAGGTTGCAGCTATGAATTCTCAAATGCCAGTAATAAATGCAGGTGATGGCGGTCATCAACATCCAACTCAAACATTAACAGATCTTTTAACCATAAGGAATATTAAAGGGACATTATCAAATTTAACTATAGGGATTTGTGGCGATTTAAAGTTTGGTAGAACAGTTCATTCATTAATAAAAGCCATGGCAAGATACGAAAACATTAAGTTTGTACTAATAGCTCCAAATGAATTAAAAGTTCCTAAATATATTAAAGAAGAAGTGCTTGAGAAAAACAATATAGAGTTTGAAGAGGTTGAAAAATTAGAAGAGGTTATTGGAGATCTTGATATCTTGTATATGACTAGAGTTCAAAAAGAAAGATTCTTTAATGAAGAAGATTATATAAGACTTAAAGATATTTATATATTAAACAAAGAAAAAATGTTAAAAGCCAGGAAAGAAATGATAATACTTCACCCACTTCCTAGAGTTAATGAAATAGCTGTGGAATTAGATACTGATCCAAGGGCATGTTACTTTAGACAAGCAAAGTATGGTATGTATGTAAGAATGGCACTTATTGCTAAACTTTTGGGGGCGGATAAATAATGGTAAGAATAAATAGTATACAAAGAGGAATAGTAATTGATCATATTAAAGCTGGTGTAGGACTTAAAATATTCAACTACTTAGGTTTGGATAAAGCTGAATTTACTGTGGCACTTATTATGAATGCACCTAGCGGTAAACTAGGAAGAAAAGATATAATTAAAATAGAAAATGAGATTGATATAGATTACACTGTTTTAGGTTTTATAGATCCTAACATAACAATAGATATAATAACTGGAGAAAAAATTGAAAGTAAGATTAAACTTAAATTACCTGATAATGTTGAAAACGTAATAAAATGTATTAATCCAAGATGTATTACATCTACTGAGCAAGAAATTAAACATAGTTTCTATCTATCCAATAGAGAAAAAGGCGAGTATAGATGTATGTACTGTGATGAGATTAGTAACCCCAATAATATATCATAATAAACACGGTATTTGAATTAATATGCAGCTCTGCAGAATATGATTTAATTAAAGCGTGAAAGGATGATAAGCTAATGGAATTGTTGATAAAAAATGCAAGGGTAGTTGATTCATCACAAGATTCTATTTTCGATGTTTATATAAATAAAGGGATAATATATGAAATAGGAAAAGATCTACAAAAGGACTGTGAGGTATTAGACGGAGAGGGATATGTTTTATCACCCTCTTTTATAGATCTTCACAGTCATTTTAGAGAGCCTGGATATACATATAAAGAAGACTTGCTATCAGGGAGTAGGGCAGCAGTTCGAGGTGGTTATACTGCAATAAATTTAATGGCTAATACAAAACCCGTATGTAGCTCAATGGATGTAATAGAAAAGGTTCTCGGAAAAGCGAGGGAAATAAATCTTGTTGATATACATCAATGTGCATCAATTACGGAGGATTTACTTGGGAAATCTATAGAACATTTATATCGGTTAACACGGTCAGTTAGATTTATATCAGATGATGGCAAGGGCGTTTCTAACAGTCGTATAATGCTTGAGGCCATGACTTTAGCTAAAGAGAAGAACTTGACGATAATATCTCATGCAGAAAATGAAGAATTAGTAGATATTGATACAAGGCTCGCGGAGAATATGATGACTTGGAGAGATATATCTCTTTCAAAATTCACAGGTTGCAAACTTCACCTAGCTCATGTTAGTACAAAAGAAGCTATGAAGGATGTTATAGATGGTAAAAAGCAGGGGGCACGAGTTACTTGCGAGGTTACGCCGCATCATATAGCATTAACAGAAGAAACAAAGTATAGAGTAAATCCACCTATGAGGAAAATAGAGGATGTAAACTTTATAATTAAGGCAATGCAAGATGGTTTTGTAGATGTTATAGCAACTGACCATGCACCACACAGTGAGCAAGATAAAATAAATGGAGCTCCTGGTATATCAGGGCTAGAAACCTCCTTTCCGGTATGTTACACTAAACTTGTAGAAGAAGGCCATATTACTATAAATAAACTTTCTGAATTGATGTCCAAAAACCCAGCTAGAATTATGAAGCTCAATAAGGGTGAAGTTAAAATTGGATTTGATGGAGATTTGGTTCTTTTAGACATTAAATCTAAGTACAACATAAACTGTTCACAATTTTTATCAAAAGGACATAATTCACCTTTTGATGGTAAGAGTGTATTAGGCAAAGTAATGTGTACTATTAAAGCAGGAAGAATAATTTACAAAGCTAAAATAGAACAAAATGAAGAATGGATAAGCAAATAAAAGAGCAAAGGTGGAATAATGATTGATTATAGATAGATTATTTGAAAGCGTAGAAAAAAAAGGTAATGTATGTGTAGGACTTGATACTGATCTAGAGTATTTACCAGTAGAGTTTAGAAATAAATTTATGCATGATGAGCACGCATTATACAGATTTAATCAAATGATAATTGATGCCACATGTGATATAGCAGCCTGTTATAAGGTGCAAATAGCATATTATGAAGCACTTGGACTAAATGGTTTAAAAGTATATAAAGACACTTTAACTTATATAAAAAGCAAAGAATGTTTAGCGATTGCGGATATTAAAAGAGGGGATATTGCTAAAACTGCTCAAATGTATGCAAAAGCTCATTTTGAAGGAGACTTTGAAAGTGATTTTATAACTGTTAATCCATATATGGGGATGGACAGTATTGAGCCATATCTTCCTTATGTAAAAAACAATGAAAAGGGATTATTTTCGCTAGTAAGAACATCGAATAAAGGTGCTAGAGATATAGAATATATAGAGAATAAAGATGATAAAAAAGTTTATGATATAGTTGGAGAAAAGTTATTAAAAATTGGTAGTGAGTTTATTGGAGAATGTGGATATAGTTCTGTAGGTGGAGTTATTGGATGTACACATATAGATGAAGGGCTAAAGATGAGGAAAGATCTTGAAAAAATGTTTTTCTTGATACCTGGTTATGGAGCACAAGGCGGAGCAGCAAAAGACGTGGCTATTTATTTAAAAAATGGAAATGGCGGAATTGTGAATGCTTCTAGAAGTATTTTGCTTGCATATAAAAAAGTTGAGAATGGTGGAAATCACTTTGAACAGTTTGCTAGAGCAGAAGCCATAAAAATGAGAGATGCAATACGAAAAGCAGCTAATAAATAATTTTTATTTTTATTAAGCACTGGAGGGATTTATTTGAAATACTCAGTCGAGAAGACATATGAGAATGTTTTAGTAAGTGAGGGTGTGTATAAGCTTTCTATAAAAGGGAAATTTAATGTTAAACCAGGACAATTTTTTATGTTAAAGACGGGCGACCTTGAGCCACTATTGCCAAGACCTATAAGTGTATATGATGTAGATGATGAGAAAATAAGTTTTTTATATCAAATAGTAGGGCAAGGGACAAAACATTTTAGTAAACTTAAAGAGAATGACGAACTTCAGATAATGGGACCACTGGGAAATGGATTTGAGGTAGATAAAATTAAAGGGAAAATTGCTGTTGTATCTGGTGGAATTGGTATAGCACCACTTGTTTATTTGATCAAAAAGCTTACTGGTTGTGAAATAGATTTGTACTCAGGGTTTAAAACTGTGGATTATTCTGTGGATTCTGTGGAAAAATATGTAAATAAAATAAACTTATCCACAGAAAGTGGTAAAATTGGTCATAAAGGATACATAACAGACATACTAAATCCAAAAGATTATAGAACAGTTATTTGTTGTGGACCAGAAATTATGATGAGAAAAGTTATAACTATGTGTAATGATGCCTTAGTTCCAGTATATGTGTCTATGGAAAATCATATGGCTTGTGGAATAGGTGCATGTCTTGTTTGTACTTGTAAAACCAAGGGTGGGAATAAGAGAACATGTAAAGATGGCCCAGTGTTTAAAGGAAAGGATTTGATATTTAACGACAGTTCAGAAGGAAAGTATCCCACTTCTTAAGTGGGAGTTAACTACTATATTAAAAACGAAACTTCAGTGGGAATACAAATCTCCTTCTGAAGTCGTTAATACAGCTCCAAAGGAGATGATTTAATGACTAAAGTAGAATTATGTGGAGTAGTTTTAAAAAATCCTGTTATAGCTGCATCTGGAACTTTTGGATTTGGCGATGAATATAAAGATTATTACGATGTAGGAAGACTTGGTGGTATATCTGGCAAGGGTCTTACTCTACATAGTAAACAAGGTAATGATGGAATAAGAATTTATGAATCTCGTGGTGGAATGCTAAATAGTGTAGGGCTTCAAAATCCAGGCATTGAAAAGTTTATAACTAAAGAACTTCCCTTGATGTTAAAATACAACACAGGTATAATTGCAAATGTTGGTGGTAGTAGTGTTGAGGAATATATGGCCGCAATAGAAAGATTAAATAATGAGGCTGTAGACATAATTGAGTTAAATATATCTTGTCCTAATGTATTATGCGGAGGTATGGCTTTTGGAATTAAATCAAAGGTAGCATATGACGTGGTACGTCAGGTAAAAAGTATATGTAAGAAACCTCTTATGGTTAAGTTATCACCTAATGCTGAGGATATAGTAGATATGGCGTATAAATGCTGCGAAGCTGGAGCAGATGCATTATCTTTAGTGAATACATTTAAAGGAATGGTAGTAGATATACATAGTAGGCGCGCAATATTTAATAACATATATGCAGGGGTATCGGGACCGGCAATAAAACCAATGGCACTTAGAATGGTACATGAAGTATGTAAAGCCGTAAATGTTCCGGTTGTAGGAATGGGTGGCATATCAACCTTCGAAGATGCTATAGAATTTATAATGGTTGGAGCCACGGCTGTTGGAGTTGGAACAGCGAATTTTGTAAAACCTGATGTTTGCATTGATATAATAGAGGGAATTGAGAATTACATGATAAAAGAGGGAATTAAGGATTTAAGTGAAATCAGAGGTATTATATAAAAAGTTTATGAGCCATGTACTTAAAATAGGAGGAGATATTATGAATATAAATGTTTTAGATATATTAAAAGAATCAGGAGCATTACTCGAGGGACATTTTCTGTTATCCTCAGGAAGACACAGCAATAGATATTGCCAATGTGCAAAACTTCTTCAATATCCTGGCGAAGCTGCAAAAGTACTTAGCATAGTAGCACAAAAAATAAAAGATATAGATTTCGATATAGTAGTAGGACCTGCAATGGGTGGAATAATAGTAGCTTATGAAGTAGGTAGACAAACTGGAAAACCTGCTATATTTACTGAAAGAGTAAATGGCACTTTCGAACTTAGGCGTGGATTTGAAATTAAAAAGGGACAAAAGGTTTTAATTACAGAGGATGTAGTTACAACTGGCAAATCTTCTTTAGAAACAATAGAAGTATTAAAAGGACTTGGAGCTGAAGTAGTTGGTATATGTTGCATAGTAGATAGAGGAAGTAGTACCATTGACTACCCTATATACAGCGCTATAAAGCTAGATATAGAAAGTTACGATCCGAAAGAATGCCCACTTTGTAAAAGTGGATCACCATACATAAAACCGGGAAGCAGAAACATAAAATAAGAGGGGATCCATTTTCTTCTCGAATGCTATAACTAAAAGTATATATTGCTTAAATGCGCTCACGTCAGCGTGTAATTCTAAAATTTGTTTTATTTCCATTTACTGAAAAATGCAAACTCGCTTTGCTCAAACATGCATTTTTCTTTACGCAATTGCAAATAAAACAAATTAAGAATTACTACGATTTGTTCGAATGCATTTTGCGCAATATATACTTTTGTTAGCATTGACGAAGAAAATTCTCTAGTTCGGTGAAAGGACAGAGAGTATCTTTCGAATAATATGGGTGAATGTAAGCTCCAAATGGAGGCTTACATTATTAATAAGTCAACTTTATCAAGAAAAGTTGCACTATATAAAAAGTAAAATATGTTTTATTTTTTTTACAAAGTATAATTAGGAAAGCAAAATTATAGGAGGACTTTATATGGGTATTTATGATGGGTTTTCAAAAGAGGTAAGTATAAGTGGTTTGCCTACAAAAGATATAGGTAATTTTAAGATAGATAATATTACAATTAATGATGTTCCAGAAATTCGTAAGTGCGTTAGTAAATGTTCACCACTTGATATGCATACACCGTATACATACTGGGTAATTGCTAATTTTTTTAGTGAGTGTTCGTTTAAAATTTCCTATGATAATAAGATTGTAGGTTTTATAACTTCGATAAAATCATTCAATGATGTATTTTTCATATGGCAAATGGCGGTATTACCTGATTTTAGAAAAATGGGCTTAGCTCAAATTCTAATTGATAATGTTGTTGAAGTAATAAAAAAACAAAATATATATTCGCTTTATGCATCAATTGATGCAAATAATATTAAATCAAAACATTCATTAAGTGAATATGCAAAAAATAAAAATTATACATTTGTAAGAAGTGGAGAATTACATATAACAGATTTATTAATAAAAGACTTTGCTGAAAACGAAAATATCTACGAGTTATCTTTTCCCCTCTAATTTAAGCAATATAGGCAAAGTACGTTAAAAGGATTTAACGTACTTTGCCTATATAAATAAATATGGATTACATTTTAGCAGTTGAGTAAAAAACAGTACTTAAAATAATAACGCCTCCTAGGACTTCTCTTAATGTTGGAATTTCTCCGAGGAGAATAGCAGCCAAAACAATACCGTAAACTGGCTCGAGGCTAGTAATAATACTTGCTGTTTGCGTTTTAATGTTTTTTAAACCATTTATGAATAATGAATGAGAAATTCCAGTAAAAACAATACCTAATAATACGAGTATTAATATATCTTTAAGACTAAAAATTGGCTTATTCAAAAATAAAAAAGGAATTAGTACAATAGTAGCAATAAATTGTTCATAAAAAGCAATTACAAGGCTTGAATATTCTTTTACAAATTTTTTATTAAGCATTGATAAAATAGCATATGTAAATCCAGATACTATTCCCCACATAGCTCCCTTTGTTGAACTGTTTCCCAATTGAAACGTTGGAATAACAAGCATAACTCCTAACAATGTAACAATCGCAATTAAAACATCTGACAATTTAAGCCTTTCCCTTAAAAAAAACGGTTCCAAAAAAGTTACAAAAACAGGGAATGTCGAAAATGTTAATAATCCTATTGCTACTGTTGACACTTGAATTGACTCAAAAAAGGTACTCCAATGAATTGCTAATAGAACTCCCATTATTATCAAATAAATATAATGGGAGTTCTCCTTTAATTTTATGTCCTTCTTAACATATAGTATAAGTATCAATAAAAAAATACTTGAAAAGAAAGCTCGTCCAAGAACTATTATTGTTGACGGAAGCATAAGAAATTTTCCGAATAATCCTGATAAACCAAATAAAAAAACTGCTAAATGAATTTCCATTAAATTTTTATTCTTTGCATTCATATAATAGCCTCCTAGGCAATGATCCCAAATATATATAAATTATATCATTATTATATGAATGAGGTAGTAATTAATAAGTATTATTTGATATTTAGCAGATTATCTATTAATGCTTGAAGTTTTTTAGTTTTATCTTTATCCATTGCTTCCACGCCTTTTAATTTATAAGGTATAGACAATTCTTCATATTTACTAACTCCTAAAACATGATATGAAAGAAGTTCTACTTTATCCAAATTAGGTACTTCTTCCTTAATAATCTTTGCAAGTTTTGTTATATGTTCCTCTGAATCGGTAATACCAGGAACAACAACATGCCTTACCCAAACCCTTGATTTTGATTTTCGCAGGGATTCTAGAAATATATTAACATCTGTAGTATCTTTTCCAGTTAGTGCAATATAACCTTTACCAGTTGTTTGTTTTATATCGAGTAGTACTAAATCTGTATACTTTAATATTTCGTCGTAGTTACCATCACCAAAACCAGCAGTATCGAGAGCTGTGTGAATTCCGCTTTGTTTACATAGTTTTAAACACTCCAGTAGAAAATCTGGTTGAAGTAGTGGATCACCACCAGAGAAAGTAACTCCTCCACCAGATCTATTAAAATATGGTTTGAAGCGAATGATCTTTTGAACAATCTCGCTAGGAGTCATTTCTGTTCCACCATTTAACTGCCAAGTATCAGGATTATGGCAATAGGCGCATCTTAATTTACAACCTTGAAAGAAAACTACTACTCTTATTCCAGGACCATCAACAAGTCCCATAGTTTCGATAGAATGAATTTTACCTTTTACCATATATATTCCCCCTTAGCTTTGAATGAAACAATTTTATGTGAAGATTATTTATATTCATTTCATATTAAAACAAAAATGGAAAGTATTTTTGCTTTAATATGGAATGAAATTATTTATTGAATTTATATTAATTGAGAAGTACTTATTATAAGTACTTCTCAATTATATAATATTTTAAAATTAACTAGATTTTTTTATGGAAAGTTCTGCTTATAACTTCAAGTTGTTGTTCTTTAGACAATCTGTTGAAATGAACAGCATATCCTGAAACTCTTATTGTGAGTGTTGGATATTTGTCTGGGTTTTCCATAGCATCTATTAAAACTTCTCTATTTAATACATTTACATTTAGGTGATGTGCAGCTTGTGCAAAATAACCATCTAAAAGGAAAACTAGATTATTTATTCTTGTAGATTCGTCCATACCAAGTGCAGCGGGTACTATTGAAAAAGTATTTGAAACTCCATCTTGGCAATAGGTTCTATAAGGAATCTTAGCAACTGAATTTAATGATGCTAGTGCTCCATTTTCATCGTTACCTTGTGTTGGGTTTGCTCCAGGAGCAAGTGGTATACCTTGTTTTCTGCCATCAGGAGTTGTACCTGTCTTTTTACCATAAACAACATTTGATGTAATAGTAAGTGCTGACAAAGTATGCTCTGCTCCCTTATATGCAGGATGTTTCTTTAGAGCATCGCTGAATTCCTTTATAAGTTCAACAGCTAAATCATCAACTCTATCATCATCATTACCGTATTTAGGGAAATCTCCTTCAGTTTTGAAATCAATTGTTATGCCATCAGCATTTCTTATTGGAGATACCTTAGCAAACTTTATAGCACTTAATGAATCGGCCGCAATTGAAAGTCCTGCTACTCCAAATGCCATAAAGTATTTAAGATCAGTATCATGAAGAGCAAGTTGTCCTGCTTCATAAGCATATTTATCATGCATATAATGTATTGTATTCATTGTATCTACATACATTGCAGCAACATATTCTAATACTTTTGAATACATTTTTCTAACTGTTTTGTAGTCAAGAACTTCATCAGTTATTTTTTCAATTCCAGGCACTACAAGTTTACCTTTTAATTCATCAACTCCACCATTAAGTGATAATAATAATGATTTTGCAAGATTAGCCCTTGCTCCAAAGAATTGCATTCTCTTTCCTATTTCCATAGCAGAAACGCAGCAAGCAATGCCGTAATCATCTCCGTAAATAGGTCTCATTATATCATCATTTTCATATTGAAGTGCATCAGTTTCAATGGACATTTTAGCACAATACTTTTTGAAGGTTTCTGGTAATTTTTCTGACCAAAGTACTGTCATATTAGGTTCTGGTGCTGATCCAAGGTTTGTTAATGTATGAAGGAATCTAAAAGAATTCTTAGTTACCATTGGAGTACCATTAAGTGCAACACCACCAATAGATTCAGTTACCCAGTTAGGATCTCCACCAAATAAATCATTATACTCAGGAGTTCTTAGATGTCTTGCCATCCTAAGTTTAATTACAAATTGATCAATGATTTCTTGAGCTTCATCTTCAGTTATTAATCCAGCTTTTAAGTCTCTTTCAAAATAAATATCTAGGAAGGTAGTAGTTCTGCCTAGTGACATTGCAGCGCCGTTATTTTCTTTTATTCCTGCAAGATAACCTAGGTAAACTGCTTGGACAGCCTCGCATGCAGTATTTGATGGGGTTGATAGGTCAACACCATATTTTAGAGCCATGCTTTTTATTTGACCAAGTGCTCTTATTTGCATACTTACTTCTTCTCTATGTCTTATTAAAGCGTCTGTTGCATGTCCTGTAAGTTCTTTTAAATCTTTTTTCTTTTGTAAAGTTAAGAAATCTAATCCATAAAGAGCAATTCTTCTATAATCACCAATTACTCGTCCACGACCATATGCATCTGGAAGTCCAGTTAATAATCCAACGGTTCTTGCAACTTTAGTAGCATCGGTGTATGCATCAAAAACTCCTTCGTTATGAGTTTTTCTATATTTTGGGAAAAATTCTTTTATGTCTTTGTTTAATTCATAACCATATTCTTTAAGTGATTGTTCTACCATTCTAAAGCCGCCAAATGGATTTACTATTCTTTTTAAAGGGGCATCTGTTTGAAGTCCAACAATTACCTCGTTATCTTTATCTATATATCCAGGTTTAAAGTTATCTATTCCTGAAATCTCATTAGTTTCTACATCTATAATACCTTTTTTTATTTCTTCTAATATAAGGGAATTAGCTTTGTCCCAAACTTTATTGGTCTTATCAGTTTTTCCTACTAAAAAACTATCATCACCTTCATATAAGGTATAGTTTTTTTGAATAAAGTCTTTCACATCTATTTTATTTTTCCATGAATCTCCTTTGAAACCATTCCATTGTTTAGTCATTGTTTTTCCTCCCTATAATATACTGAGATTTCACGGAAACTCCCTAGTTCCTGTGATTACTCATTTTTAGTATCATTAATTTTTATTGATTCCCCCATTTTTTTTGCATAAAACACTTGACAAGTCTGTAGAA
>NZ_JAHLDV010000040.1 GCF_018861865.1 Clostridium frigoris | reverse complement strand
TTTCGATCATGCGATCAAAACATATTATGCGGTATTAATCTCCCTTTCGGGAGGCTATTCCCCTCTTTGAGGCAGGTTACCCACGTGTTACTCACCCGTCCGCCGCTAATTAACGCCTCCGAAGAGGCGAATCATCGCTCGACTTGCATGTGTTAGGCACGCCGCCAGCGTTCGTCCTGAGCCAGGATCAAACTCTCAATTTAAAAGTTTACACTTTTTTGTTGAAATAATTAATCTGAGACAACTGTTAAGTTGTTACTCAAGCTCATTACATACTTTTTAGCCTTACGACTAAAATATTACTTTTACTAAAGTAATTGACTGGTTAAAATAAAATATTATTTCATTTCTTTACCTATTTCTCTGTTTAATTTTCAAAGACCAATTTGCTTTGTCATCATGTGACGACTTCTACTATAATACTAGGTTTTTCTTGTTTTGTCAACTACTTCTTTAAAATAAATTTTAATTAAAATCTATTAAATCATAATTAACGGTTAGTTTCGTGTGCCACTCGTATGTGACGACAAGGAATATTGTATCATATATATAACAAGTCACTTTTTCCATAAATAGATTCTAATAAGATTAGCTCTATATTTCTACATATATAGCTAAATATTTCAATATTACTCATTCGGATACGCATGGTAAAATGATTTTAATATTTCTAATATTCGAAATATTACTCACTTATATTATACCTAATATAAATTATAGTCCTATAAACAATAAAAAGTTGCAATGAATTTTCATCGCAACTTTTTATATCTACATTATAATAAAGAATTATTTTTCGTTATTTATTGGCTCTGTACTAAAACTAGCTTCTTTTAGATTCACAATTTTAGTTTTATATTTCACCTTATATCCTACCCATAAAGCTATGAATAAAGGTAATCCGATATAGGATGCAATAACATTTTTCCAATCTATTGAATCAGCTGTAAAATAAGTTACACCTTGTCCTAATATAACAATAACACATAATATTAGTGCAAGAATTGGGCCAAACGGAAAAAATTTCGCTTTATATTTCAATAAATCACTATCTTTTCCTTGTGCTACAAATGCTTTACGAAAGCGATAGTGACATACTGCAATTCCTACCCATGCAATAAATCCAGCGAGTCCTGAAGCTGCAACTAACCACATATATACTGTTTCTTGCGCATATAAACCTACTAAGAAAGATGCGGAAGCTACTAATGTAGTAAGTAATAATGCATTTATAGGAACACCGCGAGAATTCACTTTGGAAAGTGCTTTTGGCGCTCTTCCCTCTCTTGCCATTGCATATAACATACGGCTAGCAGCATACATTCCAGAATTACCACAAGAAAGAACTGATGTTAAAACTACAGCATTCATGATACTTGCAGCTCCAGCAATACCTGCTCTTTCAAAAATAGTGGTAAAAGAGCTCGTCGTAACTCCAGCTTGTGTAAAGGGTATTAATGCACTGATAATAAATATTGCCCCTAAATAAAATATTACAATTCTCCAAAATACACTATTTATTGCTTTAGGTACATTTTTCTCTGGATCTTCACTTTCACCAGCCGCTATACCTACGAGTTCTGTTCCCTGAAAAGAAAAGCCTGCAATTAAGAAAACCATTAATATACCTTTAAAACCAAAAGGGAATGGTCCTTTAGCACCACTTTTAGGATCTAAAAACGTAAAATTTGAAAGACCAATATGATGTCCCCCAATTATTCCAAAAATCATTGCAACTCCTACTGCCAAAAACACTAGAACTGCTACAACTTTGATACCTGCAAACCAAAATTCTGATTCTCCATATGCCTTAGCTGAAAGCATATTTAATCCGAATAGTAATACTAGAAAAGATATACTCCAAACAAGTGCAGGCACCCCTGGAAACCAGTACTTCATAATCATAGCTCCTGCGACCATTTCAACCGCAACAGTAATTGCCCAGTTATACCAATAATTCCAACCTAAAGCAAAACCTAATGCTGGGTCAACAAATCTTGATGCATATGTTTCAAAAGAACCAGTAACTGGCATAAATGTAGCCATCTCGCCAAGCCCCGTCATTAAAAAATATACCATTATTCCTATAACTGTATATGCTACTAACGCTCCACCAGGGCCTGCCTCACTTACTGTCCCACCTGAAGCCAAAAATAATCCTGTTCCTATTGCTCCCCCAATAGCAATCATGTTAAGATGACGAGATTTTAATCCTCTTTTTAATTGATTCGTTTCTAATTCATTTGTCTTTAATTCACTCATTATAAACCCCTTTAATATTAGTATAAGATATGTACTATTAAGTGAAGTAAAAACCTCACTACTTTTATCACGTAAAAACTACCTTTACCCGGTACATTTTACACCATTACTATAGTTATTAGCAATAAATAAAATTTTACAATTCTATTTACAAGTTACCCTTCCTTTTATACATGTTGTTTTGCTAATTTTATTATTCTGTTTTAGACTATTGATTTTTTGTCCAATATGGTATAACGTAAAGAAATAGATGCAGATTTAATTTGAATATATTTCATTCATTTTATTAGCATCTTTTTATGTTGAATTTATAAGAAAATCATTATAAAAAGGGTGCTTTTTTTAGCAAACATTACCTTATATAATTATTATTAAAAAGTGAAATTTGCTGGGCATTTAGAACTAATAATAAACCCATAACCAAATAAAATTTAGGAGTGCACAATATGTTTTTAATACCAAGTCCAAAACATTTAGATATAAACGAAGGTACAGTACAACTTAAAAGAGATACAGAGATAGTCTTAGATTATCAATGTAGTTTTGATGACCTAAATACAGCTATCTTATTACAAGATGAAATTAAACAGCAATTAGGATTCAATTTATTAATAAATAAGGCTTTTGACTGTAATAGCAATAAAGTTATAATTACTTTTAAAAAAACATCAGGTCCAAAAGAAGCTTATAGTTTATATATTTATGGAAATCGCGTAGAAATATGTGGTGCTACTTCAATAGGCATATTTTATGGATTACAGACATTAAGACAGATTATAAGACAAAATGGGGCTTTACTCCCAAAACTTAAAATTGATGATGAACCTTATTTCACTAATCGTGGATTCTATCATGATGTTACAAGGGGTAAAGTACCAACACTTAAAATGCTTATGGAACTAGTTGATAGGGCTTCTTTTTATAAAATAAATCAATTACAACTATATATAGAGCACACTTTTGCATTTAAGGGCATGAGTGAAATTTGGATGGACAAAGATCCACTAACAGCTGAAGAAATTTTAATACTAGACCAATATTGTAATAAACGACATGTCGAATTAATTCCTTCATTATCGACATTCGGTCACATGTATGAAGTGCTTAGATCAAAATCATTCAATGAATTTTGTGAGCTAGAAAATAGCGAAGGGGGAGAATATTCCTTTGAGCACAGAATGAATTCACACACACTTGATGCAACTAATGCAGGTAGTATAAAACTTGTTGAAAAAATGCTTATGCAGTATATACCTCTATTTAGTTCAAACACATTCAATATATGTTGTGATGAAACCTTTGAATTAGGTAAGGGTAAAAGCAAGGCCCGTGCTGATGAAGTTGGAGTTGGAATGTTGTACGTTGAATTTTTGAACAAAGTTATAGATATAGTAAAGAAAAAAGGTAAGCGAGTTATGTTTTGGGGTGATGTGATTTTACATCATCCAGAACTTTTAAGTAATATAAGTAAAGATGCCATTTGTCTTAATTGGGATTATAATGAAGATGCCAAAGAAGATGGAACAAAGGCAATAACTGAATCAGGTATGGAGCAATACGTATGCCCAGGGGTATGGGGTTGGAATCAACTAGTAAATAAAGTCGATAAAGGTTTTGAAAATATAAAAAGAATGGTAGCTTACGGCGTTAAATATGGCGCAACTGGTGTTTTAAACACTGACTGGGGTGACTTTGGTCATATAAATTTTTTAAGCACCTCAATTCCTGGCATGGCATACGGAGCCTCTTTATCATGGAATCCAGAAGGAGAAAAAGGCTTTGAAAATGTATATAAAGCCATCTCTATAATAGAGTATGGCGATGACTCACTTAAACTTGTGTCGCTACTTAATCAATTATCAAAGAATCAAGTTGTTGGATGGTATGAACTAGTTGAATGGAAAGAAAATTTTAGTAATGATTTAGATAATAAAAAGGATTTTAGTAATCTTGATTGGAAAAAGATTTTAGATGGGTATAACCTAGCTTGTGAAATAGAAGATAAGTTCACTAGATTATCTAATAAAGTACGCATAAACACATTTGATCTACAAGAATTTATTGTCTCAGCAAGGGCAATACAATTAGTAGATAGCTTCTTCTTAAACTTACTAAAAAATGAAAAAGGCATGAATGAAATAAATACAGTATTCACGCCAAGAGATCTCGCTGAAAATCTTGAAGTGTGGTTCTATGACTTTACTAAGATATGGAGAACACGAAATAAAGAAAGTGAATTATATAGAATTCGCGATATTATAGCCTACACTTGTAAATATTTAAGAAGTATCCGGATGCTGGCTTGTTAATAATTTCATTTTCTAATATAGAATGATTTTATTGCTTTAATATCCTAATTAAGAATAAATTATCTTAAATTGGGCATAGTTGAAATTAGAATGATTTTAATAAAAGTAGCTATGTACCCATAATAACTTAATTATATTTTAGTAGGAGGATAACAATGAAGCAGATATTTATAAGAATTAAAAAAGGTGATAATTTTTACAATAAAGATATGATGGATTCAACTTCCATAGAAAGAATGGATTGGTATAACACCTTAAGCAAAGGACAAATAATGAGTGTATTAGAAGAGTTTGTAACTAATAACATCATAAAAGAAAATGATTTTCATTAGCCTATAATAATAAAGCTGACACCATAAAATGATGTCAGCTTTTATATACCATTTTAATTTACAACATTAATTGGTTTTCCCTTTATAAATGATTCTATATTAACCGCCATAAGTTCTATTAACCTTTGCCTAGACTCAAAACGTCTCCAACCTATATGTGGAGTTAAAATTACATTTTCCATATCAAACAATGGATTAGTAGTTTCTGGTGGCTCTGGTTCCTGAACATCGAGCGCTGCCCCAGCAATCCCTCTATTTTGCAGAGCTTTTATTAAATCAGTTTCTTTTATTATCGCGCCCCTTGATGTGTTTATTATAAAAGCGGAAGGCTTCATTAGCTTAAGCTTGTCCTTATCAATAAGATGTAATGTATCTGCATTTAAAGGACAATTAATTGATACAAAATCACTCTGTTTTAGTAAATCTTCAAGTGATGCAAAGTGAACATTAGGATTATCCCATGTTTTCTCTGTTTTACTATATATAAGAATATTCATTCCTATTGCCAATGCAATTTTTATAACCTCACGACCAATAGCACCATACCCACCGATGACTCCAAGTGTTTTGTTTTGAAGTTCAAAATGTGGCAACTGTAAATGTTTATTAAAATTATCAAAGTTTTTTTCCTTGAGCATAATTTGTTGTTGTATTAATGAAGAACTAAAATTTAATATATATGTGATTACTAAATTTGCTACTGCTTGCGTGCTATAACTAGGAACGTTGCAAACTGTAATACCTTTTTTTCTTGCAGCATCAATATCAATATTGTTATAACCTGTCCCAGCTTCACATATAAGTTTAACAGAGGATGGAAACTCTGATATTAATTTACCACTCAAAGGTAATTCCTTCGTAATTATAATAGTTTGATCTTTAACTCGCTCCAAAATTTTCTCGTCAATATTTTTATCATATTTTGTGAAAGTACTTAGTTTGGTTATAGAGGAAAAGTCTAATTTATTGTCAAAGTTAAGTTTTTCTAAATTTAGAAATACTGTGTTTACCATATATCTACCTCCTAAAATTTGAGTTTATGAATACGATTACTAAATTTTCATAAACCTTATTACCTTTACTATAATTAATAGTACTACTATCTACTAAAAAAATAAAGCATTTATCTAAAATGAAATATTTAAAATAGGGTTTTCAAAGAAAACCCTATATATATCTTCTCAAATGTTTTAATGCATTTTTTTCTATCATAGCTACATGTTCTTTTGATATACCTATCTCACTAGCTGCTTCCATTTGAGTTTTTCCATTGAAAAACCTTAAATTCACGATTAATTTCTCCCTAACATTTAATTTTTTCATTCCCTCATTAATTGATATATTCTTAGACCAACTATCCTCTAAATTTTTAGTATTTTGTTTTTGATCCATTTCGTAAATTTCATCCACATCCTGATGATAAATTGGTTCAATTAATGATATAGGATCTTTAATAGTATCTAAAGCTAATACTATGTCCTCTTTAGTTAATTTAAGTTCTTTGGCTATTTTAGATATGGTAGGCTCTTTATTGTCTTGTTTCAATAATCGATCCCTAACTTGCAATGCCTTATATGCAATATCTTTTAAATATTCGCTTACTTTCATTGAATTATTATCGTTTAAGTACCTTCTTATTTCTTCAATTATCATTGAAACTGCATATGTTGAAAACCTAGCATTTTTACTTAAATCAAAATTATCAATTGACTTCATTAACCCAATACAACCTACATGGAATAAATTTCCTAAATTTTCGTCACTGTTACCGAAATGCTGCAACACACTTAACACTAATTTAAGATTTCCTTCAATAAATTTTTCTCTACATTCATACTCTCCATTTTGTATCCTAAATAATAACTCCTGTATTTGTTTTTCTTCTAATTCCGGTAATTTTGAAGAATCTAACCCACATACTTCTACTTTGTTAAACATCATAAGGTCACCGCTCCTTTTCGCGTATTTGTTTCTAAATTATGTCCTTATGATGTATTTATTATACTAAAGACAACCTATGAATATTTTATTATTCTTTTGGATTCAAATAAAAACAAGTCCATATCAATAACATTTTGATGTGGACTTGTTTTTATTTTAACCCTGATATTTACAGGATATTTCATTGTAATTAAGTTACAGTTACGATAAACCCTATATTTTTGAGTCCTTTATAACTTCCTTGAGTACCTTTGAAGATTCAAGAAGTTCTGTCTTCTCTTGCTCATTAAGTTTAACTTCTAATATTTTTTTTACTCCCCCTCTACCTACCACTGTTGGCACTCCCATATAAATATCATCAATTCCGTATTCACCTTTTAATAGAGATGATACCGTAAGAATAGAGTTCTCATTGCTTAATATTGCTTCAACTATCCTTCTTATAGCTAAGGCAACCGCATAATAAGTTGCACCTTTCTTTTGTATAATAGTATAAGCTGCTTCCTTTACTTCCTTATATATATTATACTTGATCTCTCCATTACAATTATTAGTACAAGCAGCACAGAACTCATCAACATTCATACCTGCAATACTAGTTATACTCCAAGCTGCAATTTCTGAGTCCCCATGTTCACCCATTATATAGGTATGAATATTTCTTGCATCAATTTCAAAATGCTTACTAAGCAAATATTTAAATCTTGATGTATCAAGAACTGTACCAGAACCAATTACCCTATTACTTGGAAAACCTGATAACTTATAAGTTATATAAGTCAATATATCCACAGGGTTTGAAACTACTAATAATATAGAATTTGGGCTAAATTTTACAACCTCTGGGACTATGCTTTGAAATATTTTAAAGTTTTTAGAAATACAATCAAGCCTTGTCTGCCCAGGCTTTTGACCAACCCCGGCTGTAATAATTACTATATCTGAATCTTTTGTATCTGAATACTCTCCAGAAGTTATCTCTATTGGCCTTACGAAAGAAACGCCATGGGATAAATCCATTGCCTCTCCTTCAGCTTTGTCTTTATTTATATCTACAATTACAATTTCAGTTGCAAGTCCTCCATTCATTAAAGCAAATGCTGTAGTTGATCCTACAAATCCAGCTCCAATAATGGATATTTTATTTCCTTTTGTTCTCATACAAAAACTTCCTTTCTTTATTAATATTATATGCTAATTGATAATAAATATCAACTAGAGTTTATTTGATAATTTATTTATTTACTTGTGATTAATAAATTGAAATTTTGGTTTCCATTAAAAATAATATCCTCACACCTATATACATATATATTATACTCATCTAGCATTTTCTTTAAACTATTTACAAATATATTTTCTACAATATTGATATTTTTTATATTACATAATAGTAATGAAGTTTTATAAATATTGTTGCTGGTTGCATAATAAAATTCATTATTTTTTATGAGTATATTGTTAATTATCATTTTATTAGGATTATATATTTCGAGTCCTCCGATTAATTGTGAGTTTTGAATTGTTATATTAGTGCAATTCTGAACTATATAGACTTCTCCACTCTCATCAAAATGACAACAATCAATTACAATTTTATAACAACCACCCTTATCTGATGACACATTACACATCAAGTGTACTTTTCTACCTTTTGCATTATATCCAAACTCTCTTTCTATAACATTTATCGCTAAGCAATTAATCATCCTAGCAGTAAATATATTACTATCCTTTATTGCACTAAGCCTAAATGAATGTTTTTTACTATTCCTTGATATACAACTATCTAATACTACATTATCAATTATTAAATTTTTATTATTAATGGAAGATGAAACAATAGCATAAGCTGTTTGTGGTGCATTTGTAACAATAATATTTTGAAGCATTATATTTCTAGAATTACATACTGCCACTCCATTTATATATGTAGAACTCAAAATACCATCAAAGCAGAATATATTTAAATCTTTAATAACAATATTTTGCGCAGGAATTATTTCACCTACATACTTTCCAAGTAATGGATAACTTAAATTTGGTGTTAACCCATATACATTTAATATAGCTCCAAAGACACCTATAAAATTCGTAGTTCGCTTAATTGTTGAATTGTTACCATTAACAGTTAAATTATTTCCATATAATACAATTTCTTTATTACATAGGTACACTTTTTCATTTCCAAAACTTAGTCTATTAATATTATTATCAAAACAATATTTTATTGCACTTTGCAAAGCAAGCGTATCATCTGTTACTCCATCTCCTATAGCTCCAAAGTCATAAACATCTAATTCTTTCACTTTATCACCTCATAATAATAATAATAATAATAATAATAATAATAAATATCTGCTATATATCAATATTCATCCTTTAATATTAAATAATACATACTATAAAATAACGCCCTGTAACTGTCATCTCTTTTAAAATGATATTTACAGGGCGTAGTAATTATTCCATTTATTCATCCAAATTTAAAATTTAGTTTAATTGGTATTTCCTATACTCTTCATAATAATTAAAGCCGTGTCCTCTATAGCTCTTTTAGTGACATCAATAGTTAAACATCTTGTCTTTTTCATTATTTTTTCAGCAAAATCTAGTTCATCTAATATTCTTGCATCATTAGCATATTGAAAACTAGAATTAAGTCCGTTAAACTTATCCATTCTATTTTTTCTTATTTCTATAAGTTCAAACGGATTTATTGTAAGCCCAATAATCTTTCTTCCTGGAATATTATATAATTCTTCTGGAACAGGAACTTCAGGAACTAAAGGTATATTTATAGCCTTTATTCCCTTATTAGCTAAATACATACATAAGGGGGTTTTTGAAGTTCTTGAGACACCAATGAGAACTACATCTGCAAGCTTTATTCCATTATAATCACGGCTATCATCAAACTGTATAGCAAACTCCATAGCTTCTATTCTTTTATAATACTCCTTATCCATATTCCATATTGCCCCGGGAATATATTCTGGCTGTTTATCTAATAACTTAGAAGCAAGGCCTATTACTGGTCCTAAAATATTTGATATAAGTATCCCTTTTTCTACACATCTTTGAACTAAAAATTCCTTCACATCCACCATAATAATAGTTGAGATAATCATTGCTTTTGAATTATCTTCTATTTTACTAATAAATTTATTAACATCTTCAGCTGTTTTAATATATGGCACTCTTTTTATTACAATACTGCCCGGGAACTGACTTTCTACTGATTTTGCTACAAGTTCTGCTGTTTCCCCTATAGAATCCGATACCGCATATATTGTTAACACCTTAGCATCATCCACCTTCCTAATTTAGGTATTCTTCTTAAACTATTATTATGATAACTATATTAAATTATCCTTCTTTAATAGATCATATAATGTTGGTTTTAAATTAAATTGGGTCATTAAATCATTAACTTCAGACAAAGCTTTTTCTTTTATCTCCAAAGGTATTTTAGCTTTTGTTGCTCTAATTAATATATTTTTAGGTGAGTGGTCTATATCAATAAATTCTAAAAGTTGTGTTTTATATCCAGAGCACTCAAGAAGATTCGCCCGCACTGCATCTGTCATAAGTGCGGAAACTCTTTCCTTTACTATTCCATACTTTGTGAGTATTGATAATGATTCTGTTTTAATTTGACTATTAAATTCATGTTGACAGCAAGGAACAGAGAAAATCATTCCACTATTCCACTTTATTGCATTGTACAGTGCATAATCAGTAGCAGTGTCACATGCATGTAATGTAATTACCATATCGACCTTATTTTCATATTTAAAGCCATTTATGTCTCCTAACTCAAACCTCAAATTTTCATAATTATATCTTTTAGCTATATCGTTACATTTTTCAATTACATCCGCTTTAAGATCAAGTCCTATCATTTTCACATTAATTCTTTTGATTTCCACAAAATAATAATATAATATAAATGTTAAATAAGATTTACCACATCCAAAATCTATTATAGTAAGTTCCTTGTAATCTTTGTTTTTAATTTCATCATCAATAACTTCAACAAACCTATTTATTTGCTTATACTTATCATATTTTGAATTAACAACCTTACCTTCTTTTGTGAAAATACCTAAATCTATAAGAGGCTCGATTATCATACCCTCTTTAAGGATATAATTTTTTTCTTTATTATGACCCTTACTTGTAAGCCTTTCATTATCACTTTTTTTATGACCTAAATGAACCTTACCTTTTTTAGATATTTTCAAATCAAAAGTTGTAGTACCCGACCAAGCATCAACTTGTTTATATTTTTCTTGTACATATTCCAAGAGCTTTTCACCTAAAGTCTCAATATTAATATTTTCATGAAAGACTTGTTTATCAGTGCTTTTTTCTATTTGATAATATTGTTTTTGTGCGTCCTGTTTTAATGTAAATGTAATTTTATTATACTCTACATCCTTATTGGTTTTATTGCTAATAACTACCTTTATAATATCTTGCTTAACTATTTCATCAATTGATTTCTTTAATTCTTCCATTTTTTTGCACTCCTCATAATTTAACCGATTTTCTATCTAATAACTTCATTATATACCAAGTTAATTAATTCTAACACTATTAACAAAACTAAAACATATCTCTTTACTATTCCTTTTGCTTTACTTTTTTAACAACATTTTGGAAGCTTCAAGTCTGCCATCTTCTATAAGTGGCAGTTGTCTAGCCCAGTAAAATTGCTTTGGTGGCAGTCTAAATCTGCTTCCAAAGTTGTTAATTTTCAGCTCCGCAGGAGATGATTTAATCATATATATCAGAAAGTTCGATTTTAATTCGTTCTTCTTTGTTTGCTTTTGTATAAATACTGCTTTCATCAAGTTTTTCATCTTCAGGTAGCAGTTTCACAGGAATCTCAACTCTAAATTCACTTCCCTTATCTAGAGTACTTTCTAATTCAATGGTACCATTATGAATAACTACTAACTCCTTAACTAATGAAAGACCTATTCCACTTCCCTCTCTGTTTCTAGATAATGACTTATCTACTTGAATAAATTTTTCAAATATAGAGGATTGTTTTTCAATAGGTATTCCTATTCCGGTGTCTTTAACAGATATAACTACACTGTTTAACTTATTGTATATATTAACTTCTATTTTCCCACCACTATGAGTAAATTTTATAGAATTTGATAATAAATTGAGTATTATTCTTTCCAACGCCTCTTCATCAAAAGCCATAACTCTTTCTTCTATTTCTGTATCAAAAACAATAGAAATATTTTTATTTTCTACATAATCAACGATTGATGATACAATGTTTTCTACTACATTAACTATATCATTATTTTGCATTTGTATAAAAAAATGACCCGAATCAATTTTTGTTATATCTATAAGATTACCAATTATTCTAAGTAACCTATAGCAATTTTGTTTCATTATACCTGTATATTTTTCTATATTTTTATTTTCTTCTTTAACTGAACTATTTTTTAATTCAACAACTTGAAGAACACTAAAAATTAAATTTAGAGGTGTTCTAAGTTCATGAGAGATATTCGAGAAAAAGTTTGTTTTTAATTTATCATAATTCATAAGTTCTATAATCATCTTTTCATTTTGTTCATTATCCTTATAATCGGTTATATTAAACCCTAACAAAATCAACCCTTTATAAGTTCCATCATCATTAAATAAAGGTATTCTTAATGTATCATAAATTTTATTAATATTCTCTCTTTCATCTTGCACTACTTCTTCGCTCCTAAATACAGTGCCTGTTTTTAATGCCTCTTCATCCTTATTTGACCAACTTTCTAATACATCTTTTGCCTCAACTGATATATTAGTTAATTCATCGATATTTCTATTTTTACAATCTTTTTTATCGATATTTAATAATGTTAAAATTGCATTATTCATATCAAGAAACTTACCTTGTGCACTTTTAAAGTAAATTATATTGGTGGTAGAATTTATTAATGTATTTAACAAACTCTCACTTTCAGATAACAATCTTTCAGCATGCCTTCGTTTATTTATATTAATCATCACAAAGATTATTGCTCCTATAATTATAAATATAACAATGGATATAACATATATAATTTGTCTTTTAGACATATTATAAGAATTATAAGGTTTATTGACTATCTTTGATCCTTTAGGTAAATCTTTCATATCAATACTAAATTGTTTTAATTTATCATAATTAAATACATATCTATGAGATGAATCCTCAGTAACAGGTATATCAGAAACTTTTGTACCATTCAATATTTTTAAAGCTATTTTACCTACTTCTTTTCCTAATTCATTACCATATGTAACAACTCCTCCAACACTTTGTTTGTTACTCTGTATATACCCAGTAGAATATATAGGTATATTTATATCTTTAAAAATAATATTTACAGTTTCCTCAATTGAAATATCATTACCATTATTATTTTTAGTTGTTCCACTAGAATCGAAATAAATAATAGTATCTTTAGGTAAATTATCTACTTTTTCTTTAAGTTTTGTAATATTCTCTTCGTCACAAAATAAAAACTTAACTTTATCCTTATATAAAGGTACTAAATCTTCTATAAGATTTTTAGCTATTATTCCTCTTGAGTTTTTATTTGTAATTATAAATATTTGCTTTGTACTAGGATGAAGTTTTAAACCAACATCAATAGTCCTTTGAACATCCTGACTTTTTGAAAGTCCTGTAAAAAGAGGATGTTTACTAATCATAGCCTTATTAAAGTTATACACTCCACAAAATACAACTGGAGTACTCGGAAACAAGTCATCTCCATATTTCTGTAAAAATTCAAATGCGTTATCATCTAAAGTAATTACAACATCAAATTTGGTGTTTCTGAATTTATATTTAAATAATTTATAGGCTATCTGAGAATACCCTTCTTCAAAATTATAACCTGTGTCCAGATATTGAATTTTAACATCTATATTTTTTTTACTATTTATAAACTCTGAATTTATTGCAGATGTAATTTGACCAGTCCAGTCTATTGATTGATTCCCAGCAGTAATACTCCTATTATCTCCATATGAATTTAAAATCAGTACATTTTTCTGAGCTGTATTCTCTGCATAAACAGGACTTGGTAAAAAAAGAAAAAATATAATAAAAGATATTAAGAAAATAGAATGTTTTATGTATTTATTATAGGTCATATATGAATTAACTCCTAACGAAAAAATTATATACATTGTTTACTCCAAAGCCGATTACTTTTTATGTGTTTTTCTACTTTTTATTTCAAGTTATGTATATGTATTCTACATAAAATACATATGTTCCTCTTTTACTCAGTATATTAAATTAAAATATAAAGATGTTTTGTATACTTTTCATAAGTAAACATAAAGAAATTCAAGCACAGCCCATAACAAGAGCTGTGCTTGAATTCTATAATAAATACTTAATGAGTTATATAGAGAAACCTAATTTATAAATTTTTCTATTCCTACTGTTATCCCATCACGTGCAACATCGTCTGTTACCTTTTTAGCGTGGCTTTTAACTTCGAGGCTTGCATTTCCCATAGCAATACCACATCCAACAACTTCTAACATTTCTACATCATTTATACCATCCCCAAATGCATAACTGTTTTCTATAGGGATATTTAAATGATTGAGTACTTGCATTATTCCAGATGCTTTTGTTTCCATGCTAGAATAAACTTCAAAGATATTACTTGATATATTATGATTACAATCAAATCCATTCTCCTGTAGTGATAAACAATACTCTTCTGCCTCTTTACTTTTGCATAACATCTCCATTTTGTAAATGTTAATATCATTTATATTATAATCACTCTTTATGTACTTACTTGATATACCAAAACTATCATAATACTCATATAACTCTTCAAATTCACTCTTCATATATGAATATTTTTCACCTTCTAATATATACTCAATATTAAATTTTTCAAAATTATTTATTATTTCTTTTACAACATCTTTCTTAATTGCTTGTTTGTAAATTAATTCTTCTCTAACTACTACTTGTGCCCCATTAGTAAACACAAAACCGTCAAACCCAAATTTCAACAGCTCTTCACTTATAAACGCATATGGTCGACCCGTTGCAATAAAGATGTAATTACCCTGCGCTTGTAATTCTCTAATAGATTTTTCAACGCCTTTAGTAATCTCTGTAATGCCTCTTGTACAATCAATTAATGTACCATCTATGTCAAAGAATATAACTTTTTTCATGTTGTATGCTCCTCTTTAGTTCTTATTTTATAATTTTTTATATTATAACTATATGATAAAGCATCAATTGCAACTTGTCCAACATTTAGGCTAAAATAAGGAATAGTATATTTCTTGTATAGAAATATACTATTCCTTATTTTTAATTTTACTTTTATATAAGTATAATCAGTAATAAAATTTCTTTATTTTTTACGAATATATTTTCTTATATCGACTGCTACTGCTGATACTATAATTAAACCTTTTATTATTTGTTGCCAATATGGATTAATGCCTATAAATGTTAGTCCGTAATTAATAACGCTAAATATAAGTACACCTACTACAATACCTGGTACTGTACCAACACCACCAGCTACTGACCAACCACCAACAACACAGGCCGCAATTGCATCTAATTCGTAACCGTTACCATAATTGTTTGTAGCTCCTCCAGTCCTTGCCGCTTCAAGAACACCTGCTATACCATAAAGAACACCTGCTATAACATATATTATTAATAAACATTTTTTCACATTAATACCTGAAACAATTGCAGCTTCTCTATTCCCACCTATAGCGTATACATCTTTACCAAGCTTTGTCTTATTTAAAACTACATATATTATTAGTGTAACTATAGCCGCTATAATTATTACATATGGAATTCCCCATAATGATCCTGTTCCAAGTGCAGAAAAATCTGCCCTTAGACCCCCTATAGGCTGTGACTTATTAGGAGGAAGATCAAAATAAATTGAGTTTGCTCCATAAACAATAACCATCGTTCCAAGGGTTGCTATAAATGGTGGTACCTCAAACTTCGATACAATAAAACCATTTAAAAGACCAACTATACCTCCAGCTAAAATACCTGCTAAAATAGGAACTACCATAGGCAAATGGCCTAAATTCGGATAAAATTTACTTGTATAATCAGCAGCTTGAATCATTGATGCAGATATAACTGCTGCAAGCCCTACCACACGTCCTGCTGAAAGATCAGCACCCGCTGTTAAAATAGCAAAACATGCTCCAAGTGCAATTATGACTCTTGTTGAACTTTGAATCAATATATCACGAAATGTACTAAATGAAATAAATCGTGGATCCTTTACAGCAATTCCTATTATTAATACTACTAAAACAACATATATAGCGTTTTGTTTGAAAAAAGCACCTATATTTTTCTTTTTACTTATTTCCATTTACCTTCCCCCCCTAACTATTACATATACTTGCTAGCAAGTCCCATTACTGCTTCCTCTGTAGCCTCTTTTCCATCAATAATACCTGAAAGATGTCCCTCACACATTACCATTATTCTGTCAGACATGCCTAAAAGTTCAGGCATTTCAGAGGATATCATTATAATACTTTTGCCCTGATTTGCAAGTTCCGTAATAATTGTATAAATTTCAAATTTTGCACCAACGTCAATACCACGTGTTGGTTCATCAAGAATTAGTATCTCCGGAACTGTAAGAAGCCATCTTGCGAGTAAAACCTTCTGCTGGTTACCACCAGATAAATTTTGTATAAGTTCTTTAAACGAAGGTGTTTTAATATTTAACTGCTTTATGCTCTTATTTGAATCTTCTTTGCGGCTCTTATCAGTCAAAATGCCTATAGGATTTAAATATTTTGACTGATTTGCTACAACAATATTCTCCAAAATTGATAGTACTGGAAATATACCAGTTGCACGACGTTCCTCTGTAAGTAGAGCCATGTTATGCTTCTTTGCATCCATTGGCGACTTAATTCTAACTTCTTTATCATTTATAAAAATTTTGCCTGACTCCAAACTTCTAAGGCCAAAAATTGCTTCCATAATTTCTGTTCTTTGAGCTCCAACAAGTCCACCTACACCAAGTACTTCTCCCTTTCTTAAATTAAAAGAAACATCTTTAAAAGATCTTGGAAATGGTGAAGTGAATTTTTCAACCCTTAAAACTTCTTCTTCAGGTACATTTTTCCTTTCTGGAAATCTATTAGTTAGATCACGTCCAACCATCTTTTTAATAATCATATCAATAGTTAGGTCCTTAGCTTCCCAGGTACCGATCATCTTTCCATCTCTCATTACAGATACTTCATCTGAAATTTGAAGAATTTCTTCCATCTTATGGGATATGTAAATCACTGCAACACCAGTCTTTTGTAAATCACGAATTATTCTAAACAAATGACCTACTTCAGTTTCGGTAAGAGATGATGTAGGCTCATCCATAATTATAACTTTTGCATTATAAGAGACCGCTTTTGCTATTTCCATCTGTTGAACTGTAGAAACCGATAAATTTTCCACTATTGTATTCGGATTGATATCAAGTCCAAGCTTTTTAAAAAGTTCTTTAGTATCTTTGTACATTTTTTTCTCATCTACTAATTGAAAAGGTCCAATTCCATGCATTGGCAAACGTCCAAGCCACATATTTTCCATTACATTTCTAAATTTAACAGGATGAATTTCCTGATGAATCATTGCAATTCCAAGATTTAGAGCATCCTTTGAACTATTTGTTACAACATTTTGGCCATTTAATAATATTTGTCCTGAATCCTGCGTGTATATACCAAAAATACATTTCATAAGTGTAGATTTACCAGCACCATTTTCACCCATTAGTGCATGTACTTTTCCAGCCCGTACCTTAAGTGTTACATCATCTAATGCCTTAACACCGGGAAACTCTTTGGATATATTATTTAATTCTAACAAATAATTATCTTCCATAATTTTTTCGCCCCCTATATACCTTAAAATAGCTAATCTCATTAATAAACCAAAGTACAATAAACTTTCTATTGCACTTTAGTCAATTTTAAAATATTTAATAATTTATAAGTATATAAGCTTATTTAGCATCGCTCATATTTTCTTTAGTTATTTGTTTGTAATCTATCCATACATATTTTTTATCTGTTAATGTATATCCAGCATTAGCAGTGGTTGGCACTTTACCTTCAGCTAGTAATTTTGAAATATTAAATGTAGCAATTCCTTGATTTTTAGCATCATTTAATACTGTTCCAAGCATAGATCCATCAGCTAAAGCTGCAATTCCTGGAGCTGTAGCATCAACACCCACAACAGGCATATATTTAGTACCTTTAAAGTATCCAGCAGCCTTTAATGCAGATATTGCACCAAGAGCCATGTCATCGTTATTAGCAAGAACTGCTTCAACTTTATTACCTTGCGCAGCTAAAATAGATTGCATTTTATCTTGTGCTTTAACACGATCCCACATACCAGTATCTGTAGCTACCATATGAACTTTTATTCCTTCTTTAACTATTTCACCAATTGAAGCTTTAGTTCTAGCAATAGCATCTGGATGTCCTGGTTCACCAGTAATCATAACATAATCCATAATTCCATCTTTATTCGTGTCTGCTTTTGGATTTGCTTTCCAATATGCAGCCAATATCTTTCCTTGCATTATTCCAGACTGTTCAGGTTTTGCTCCTACATAGTAAACCTTATCCCAAGTATTCATATCAGAAGTTGAAGGCATACGATTAAAGAATACTACTGGAATGTTAGCAGTCTTTGCCTTAGTAATGATCGCACCTGCAGATGCAGAATCAACTGGATTAATTTCCAATGAATTTACTTTTTTAGTAATAAACAAATCTATTTTATCATTTTGAACTGCAGATGAATTCGTACTATCAACAATTTCCACCTTTGCTTTAGCAGTAGTTGCAGCTGCAGATATTGAATTACGGACACCAGTCATGAAGGTATCATCAAATTTGTAAATTGTACATCCTATTGACACACTTTTAACATCACTGCTTGTAGTAGTTGTTGTTGCAGTTTTACTAGTTGAACATCCTGCTAACATTGAAGTAACCATTGCTGATACTAGAATCATTGTAATTGCTTTTTTCATGAATTTTCCCCCCCGATTTTTAAATGTAAACGTTAACCTGGCTTAATAATACCATCAAAAACATTTAATATTAATACAAAATGCTACTATGACATATTAAAATTCCACGTTATTTTTACATTTATTGGTATCAAGTTGTTATTTATAAGCCTGCTCTGCTTCATCAATATTATCCTTAATTATGATAACATAATGAATACGTACAGACTTATCACTATTGCCCCTCCAAGAGGTTCCGTTAAAAACATTTTTACCTTTTGCTGCATTTGTAACTAAATCAATTATTGCTTTACCTTGAATGTTAGCATCATTTAATATCGTCCCCACCATTTTTCCTTCTTTTATCTTTTTTATAGCATCTGGAATGGCATCTATTCCAACTACGGGTATAAATTTATTACCAGATAAATATCCATTTTTTTCTAAAGAGTCTATAGCCCCCAGCGCCATAACATCATTATTAGAAATTACAAATTCTATCTTATTATTGTATTTTGATATCCATCCATCCATCTTTTCTTTTGCTTTTGCCGCATCCCACATTGCAGTTGCCTCATCAAGCTTCTCTACAGGAATACCTGCCTTTCTAATTTCATCTAAAGCGTATTTACTACGGGCCTTTGCATCGGGATGTCCAGGTTCCCCTTTAAGTAAAACATATGATATCTTGCCATCGTGATTTTTATCCCATTTACTCTTATTCTGATTCCAAAGATCAACTATCATTTTCCCTTGTAAAATTCCAGATTCCTTTGAATCTGTTCCAACAAACCATGCTTTATTATAGCTGTTTAACACTGATGCGTCAGGTTCCTTGTTAAAAAATATAACTGGTAAGTCCCACGCTTTTGCTTTATCAATTACAATTTGTGCAGCTTTTGGATTAACTAGGTTTATTGCAAGAGCACATACTCCCTTTGAAATCATCTCATCTATTTGCATCAATTGTATATTCTCATCATTTTGGGAATCATTCATAATTAATGCTATTTTCCCATATGAAGCATCTTCCATTGAATTTCGTATATAAGACATAAATTCATCATCATATTTGTAAATAGCTGCACCAACTTTCGGAAGACTACCCTTATATCCGATATTTGAATTATTACTATAATTATATACATACCTAATTAAAACGACTGATACAATAATTATAGTAAAAACTATTATAATTTTTTTTATATTCTTCATTAGAATTCTCCCTATATATTTATATATATTTATTGAGTAAATGGAAATAATATTTTTTGATTTTTGGGTAAATACATGTTACTCCTGTCTATTACTACTAAACCTGTATCAACATACTTTGGAATTTTCTTTCCTTGTAAACTTAAAACCGCATACTTAACAGCTAAATACCCCATACCGAAGGGACTCTGAGTAGCAATTGCTTCTATAACTCCTTTTTCTAAATATTCTATTTCTTCTGGAGTATTGTCAAATGTAATGACATTTATTTTACCAGCAAGTCCCAATTCATCAATTGCTTGTGCTACTCCAATAGAACTTATATAATTTAATGCTATTATTGAATTAACTTTTTCACTACCTAACACAAGTTTTTTTGTAAGCACCAAGGCACTCTCTGAATCCGCATCGACAGGTGCCTTATATATAACCTTCATTTCCGGGTGTTTTGAGATTATCGACATTAAGCCATCTTCTCTTTCCTTATTATTACTTGAATCTTTAGTAAAATTAATAATTGCAATTCGCGAATTTACATTAGACAAAGAAACAAGCTTTTCCCCTACTATTTTTCCGGCTTTTACATTATTTGTAGCTATATAACTATTGATTTTATTACTACTCAATTTATTATCTATGACCAATACATGTATTTTTTTACTTACCGCTTTTTCAGTTACATTTACAATTTTATTATTATCACCTAAGGCCAATATTAAAGCATCTGTTTTTCTTTGAATAGCAGCATTTACAAGTCCTACCTGCCCATCAATATCAGTTTCATCACCTGTTGACGTAAAGTCTACCTTTACATTAAATTCTTTGGCGGCAACTTCAGCACCCATTCTGACATTCTTCCAATAGTCACCACTTTGTGTTTTTAATATTAATGATATTTTTTTAGGCTCATCATGATTTTTTGTACTTAAATTCACAATCCCGAATAAAAATGGTGAAATAAGAAGTATAAAAATCAAAATATATATTAAAATATTTTTTTTAAACATAATGCGAACTAACCTCCTTATTCTTTTATAAGAGGCAGCCATATTTTAATTGTAGTGCCCTCTTCAATTTCACTTTGTATTTCAAGCCCATATTCCATTCCATATCTTATCTGAATTCTCTCATGTACATTTTTAATCCCAACACCTGAACCGCTATCTGTTTTCACTCTGTACTCAAGTATGTGCTTTAATTTTTCTGAATCAATTCCAAGCCCATTATCATATACTTCATATAACAATTTACCATTAGTAATGGAAACAGATATTCTTATAAGCCCTTCATCTACCATATACTCAATACCATGGTAAATTGAATTTTCTATGAGAGGTTGCAATATTAGCTTTGTGGTTTTATATTCTAAAACTTCCTCTTGCGTTATAATTTCAAATTTAAATTTATTTTTATATCTAATCTTTTGAATTATCAAGTAATTTTTTGCATGTTCTATTTCTTCACGGACTGTAATAATATTTCTTCCCCTACTTATACTTATTCTAAATAGTTTAGCAAGGGCAGTTACCATTGTTATTACACCATCAGTTTTCCCATTCTCAGCCATCCACACTATTGAGTCTAATGTATTATATAAAAAGTGTGGGTTAATCTGCGCTTGCAAAGCATCTAATTCGCTTTTCCTTTTTGCTTCCTGTTCTATTACTATTTGTCCCATAAGTTGCCTTACTTTAGAAATCATCAAATTAAATGCTGTAGCTAATCTTTCCACTTCATCTTCACCTTTAACATCAATGTATATATTAAACTCTCCTTCTTCTACTCTTTTCATAGATTCCTCAAGTTGTTTTATTGGATGTGATATTTTGGCCGAAATAAACCCAAATATAAATATAATCAATATAATACAAACAAAGAAAATCCAACCTATAAAATTTGCACTTGTTGTTTTAAAATCAGATATTTCTGACATATATGCTACTGCTACAACTTTCCAATTTGTATAATTAACTGTCTTAATTGTAACAAGTTTTTTTCCTTCATCGGAATCTTCTAAATAACTACCTAAATAATCCTCACGTTTTTCAGACTTTAAACCAATGTTAATTAGTTGTTGTTGTGGATGATATATTATATTATTGTCAGAATCAACAATATAAATATAACCTCTTTTCCCTATTGATATATTTTGGCATAGCTGACCTATTGTGCTATAATTCATATCAACCAAAAGTACTCCACGTACTTTTTTAGCCCCTCTATAATAATATATACCTCGACTTAATGAAACAACCCAATCATGTTTTCCATTAAAAAGATTTTGTACATGTGGTAGTGAGAACTTTACGTTATCCGATTTATTTATTGCCGATTTAAACCAATCCTGATCTATAATATCTACTTTGTTTTTTAATACTAAAGAAGGAGATTCAATTATAAGTTCCCCTTTATCTGAAAATACAGCTACGCTTGTGATATCTTCTCTAATATTTTGTATTACATTCATTTGGTCTTGCAACTTGCTATTGGGAATATTTTCATTTAGGTAAATGTTTTTTTCTAATAAGTTAGATACTTCCTTAGTACTTTTTAAATAATACTCAATATTAGAATTAACTTGATTAACTAATTGTTTTGTACTTAATGTAGCATTATTCTCAAGCAAACTTGAAAATTTATTATAAATTAAAATTCCAACAAAAAGCATGGCAAATACCGTAATAAATGTAAATGATATTGTAATAATAAATTGTATTCCTCTTACTTTAAAGGTAGAGACTACTGTCTTAATTGGGTTATTTAAAAATCTTTTAATCCTATTATTCAAAATTCCATCTCCTCTTAGCTATTAATTATTTCTATACTCAGATGGAGAAATTCCAAACTTCTTTTTAAAACAATAACTAAAATAATTTGGTTCTGCATATCCTACTTTGTATGCTATTTCAAAAGATTTCATCTTTGTGGTTTTTATTAGGTCCTTCGAAGCATCAAGTCTAATCTTAGTTAAATAATTTATAAAAGTCATTTTTGTTTCTCTTTTAAAAATAAAACTAAAATAAGTTGGACTTATATATAAATAACTACAAATACTATTAATATTTATACTACTATCACTATAAAATTTATTTATATATGCCATAGTTTTTTCAACTAAAAGCGTGCAACTATCTTTCCTATCTTTTATAATGTAATTCATTATTTTTATAGATATATGTTCAAACCAATTCTTTACTTCATTCAAATCATTAAATCCATATAGTTCTACAAATAAATTGTAATTTTCTCCAAAAATATATGTCATATCTACATTCAAACTTTCAGCTGTTTTAATTATAGTTGTGAGAATTTCTAATAAATATATTTGATAATGTCTTATTGGAACATTTATATCTACACGTTGATAAAATAAACTATCTATTGTTTTAATAATTTCTGCTTCTGTTCCTACTTTAATTGAGCTTCTAAGATCGTGTTCCATAATTTCATCAAAGACTATTTTTTCTTTACTACTTGGTTCAATATCTTCTATCCAAATAATACGATTTTTGCCCATTATAAATCTATAATCTAATGCATAAATAGCATTCTGATATGAATCAGCTATGCCTGATACTTCATTCACAATTGTTCCCAGACCTATTGTAATAGTAAATTCTAAATACTTTTTTATACTCTGTCTTATCTCTTCAAGTATAGATTGGATTTTATTAAAAATAACATCCCTATCCTCTTCTAAAAATGGACTAATTAATACAATCATATTATTATATATAAACACAGTACCACTCTGGTTTCGGTAAACGATTTCTTCAACTATATTAAAGACTGCAAATTTGGTCAAATCTGTTTCATTACTATTATCCATTTTCAAGTTTTGATGTGTAATTTTGTAGTCTATATTTATAACTGCTACAACAAATCTATTTCCATTTAAGTTAATATTATAATTCTTAACTTCTTCTTGTATTTCCTCTTTTTTTAACTTACTAGTAATTAAATATGTAAGAAATTTTTCTTTCAAAATAGGCAAACTCTTTATATAATATTCCTTAAGAACTTCCATATCTTCTTTTTTTAGCATTTCCTCATCAATCTGAGATTTAACTCTTAAAAGTACTTCAATCAATTCTTTTGAAGAAACTGGCTTTAATGCATACTCTACAACATTTAATTTTACAGCATTTCGTGCATATTCAAATTTATCAAATCCAGTTAGAATTATTATCTTAATTGTAGGAAATTTTTTCTTTAAAACCTCAGAAAGTTGAAGCCCATCCATAAATGGCATTTTGATGTCTGTTATAACTACATCTGGAGTAAATATTTCTGCCATTTCTAAAGCTTCTCTTCCATTTTCAGCTTCACCTACTAGTTTAAATCCATATAACTCCCAATTTATTTTTTGTGTTATACCATTTCTTACTTCTTCTTCATCATCAACTAAAATTAATTTATACATATTCTCCTCCAATATATTATCTGTACATTTATGTTAACTGTAATAATATACATAAATGTTTTATATTGTATTTATTATAGCATGTTTAATTTTAAATTAGCAAACAAATAGAGAAGTGAATCAAGTTCACTTCTCCATTTGTTTCTCAAGCTATTTTATTCTAATTTACTAATCAATTTCTTCATTATATACAAAATTGCAAGGTCCTCCTTCGCAATTTAAAACTTCTTCATCATTTTCACCAATGTACATCATTTTATCACCTAACTCATTTTCAAGCTTGTCAACACTATGAATATGCTTTGCCTTAGACTGTGATATTAATTTTTCAATGTCTACTGCCATGCCTGATGGTTCAATTGTAGGTTCATATCTGTTAGCTATATTTCCATCACTGTCAATAAGAAATTTTGTAAAGTTCCATTTTATTGAACTATCCTCCATAAATTCAGTGAATTTTCCCTTAAACATGTCATTAAGTTTTTTTCCAATAGGATGGTTTAAATCAAAGCCTTTGAAAGTTGTTTTTTCTGTAAGATATTTAAAGAGTGGAAGTATATTCTCGCCCCTTACATCACCCTTCTCAAACAATTGGAAGCTTACTCCATAATTTCTTTTACAAAAATTTTGTATTTCAATGTTTTCACTCGGTTCTTGCCCAGCAAATTGATTGCTTGGGAAACCTAGTATTTCAAAACCCGTATCCTTATATTGTTCATAAAGCTTCTCTAAGCCTTCGTATTGTGGTGTAAATCCACACTTACTTGCTGTATTAACTATAACAATCACCTTTCCCCTGTACTGTTCTAGAGATACTTCATCCCCATCGATTGTAATTGCTTTAAAATCATAAATTGACATATACTATCCCTCCATTTTATATAAAAATTTCTAATTTTGTGTATTTATTTGTGTTTTTAAATAACATATTTCCATATATTCGTCTTCCTCAAGTTGCCTTATGTATTCATATTCTTTTATATACATAAATCGTATTTTTGTTTCCTTTTGATCTAAAATTTTCTCCTCTTCATTATCAATGTTTTTTGTAATTTTATCTGCTTCAATTAACCTATCATTACCATTGTTAATTTTAAGCTTATATATACTTTTATCGCTTTTACCCCAATATTCTAAATGCATCACTTGCAATATTATACTCCCACAGTTAGAGCATTTTATGTATAATTGCTGCCTAATTTTCTCGATAGTTACTTTGTTATTATCACAATTTCTACATACGATAGTTCTAAACATGTATATCACCTCCACTATTCTTATGTTATAAATCAGAAATTTATGTCAAGTAAAACACCCCCCATTTAAAAGCTTAGTTATTTAAAACAAATAAACACCAGTAACTATTGTTATAGCCACTGATGCTTATATAAATATAAATTCCATGTAAATTTTTTATGTTATTTTCATACTATCATTTTTACTAATTCATCATATTGTTCTCTAGTTAATGATATAATTGTTCCTCGGACTTTAATGCCATTTGAAAACTTATCTTTAAGAATATCATTTTGCTTTACTTCTTCAATACTTATAGGGAACTGAATATCTTTAGTTTTTATTACATCGATTACCTGTATTCCATTTTTATTTGAATGTCTTTCTTCTGTTATTTTACCCAGTGCAACAAGTTCCCTCTGTTTTCCCGAGTTATATCCAATAACCAAATCACCTACTTTTACCTTTGAAAAATATTTTCTAGTCCCTCCTTGTTCATTTTGTGAATTCCATTCTTCCATCTGACCAATATCTATGCTTTTAGTCCAGCTCCAAGGATTTTTATCGTCATGAGGGTTAGCATTTATCCACCAATAATTCATATTAACATCTCCTATTATTTTTAATGTGTACTAATAACCTGATGTTTACACTCAAACCACTTTCCAACATTTGTATATTAGCTGAAAAATAAGCTCCAAGGATATACCCCAGAGCCTCATTAACTTTTCTTTAATTTATAAACACCACTTCGTTACAATTCTTACAAACTAAAATTAAAGTAGCATCATTACGCGTTTTAAATTCGTACTTTTCAATTTTCTTATCGGTTTTTATATCTTCAACATTACCACATTTACAAAGTAATTTCATCTTGTTCCTCCTACTAAGTTGCTCACTCAAAGTATTATACCATAAATTGGAAGCAATTGTAGTATTTATTTACTTTTATGTGATATTGTATAAAAAAATTATATATACTCCTAGTTGCTCCAAATAAAAGTCTTAGCTGGAATATAATCATAAATGAATTTAGCATTTTTTAAAGATAACCTTACACATCCGTGAGAGACAGGAACTCCAAGTGTATTATCTATAACGTAGTTCCCAAATTTGTCATATAGGACACTGTGGAATAAATAATTACCCCTTATTTGAGTATAGTATTTACACCTGGCACCACCAGATGATATAAAATAACTACCTTTAATCCCCACATTAAAATTACCTCTTATTGTAGGGGTACTTGCTTTGCCTGTAGAACACACCATTGATGTAACAAGATGCCATTTCTTATTAGAGCCCTTAAATATATTTACCTTTTGATGATGTGTATCGATCCATATAAAATAAGGAGTAGCACTCCAAATATTCTTACTATTTATAATTTTTTCTAACGAATTGTTATAAGATACAGCCTTATACACAGCTTGTTTTACATTTGTTTTGATAATATTATTTTGAACTAATATATCATTATATTGATATGCTTTTGACTGAGTAACAGGATACTTTACAGATGCTCCCACTTTATTATTCAAAGTACATACACTTAAAATTATCATACATATAAAAAGAACACATAATAAATGCCTTTTAGTCATATTAATACCCCTTTTTTTAAGATTAGTGCATTTTCCAACAGTATATTCTCTTATAATCTAAGTGCTACTAAAATATAAGATTAGAAAAAGAATAAAGGATTTGTTACAAATGCCATATCACATTTGTAACAAATCCTTATATAATTAATATAACTTTTTCAACTTATAATATAATAATTACCTATCTTTAATTTACCCATATTAATGAGCCTTTAGGTATTGTATTATAATACCATTTAGCCATATCTAGCGGCATACGGATACATCCATGGGAAACTCTTTTCCCTATCGTTGAATCACAGACTGCTCCCCCGGTAGTTAAGATTATTGAATGTAACATATAATTTCCACTATACCTTGTCCAATATTTTACTATTGTGCCGCTACCTGCAACGAATGAAGCCCCTTTATCTTGAATCGTAAATACTCCCCTCTTTGATGGCGTTATATTATTTCCCGTTGCACATGAATATGACTTTACTAATGTCCAATGCTTTGCTGATCCAGTAAATACATTAACTCTTTGCCTATTCAAATCAACCCAAGTAAAGTATTTAGTATTGCTAATAAAACTACTAGTAACATTCACATAAGTTTGAAGTTGATCCTTAGTTAAGTATTTTGTATTAGTAGCTGGATTGGTTGATACAGAGACCTTGTTACAGGCTACCCACAACTCAGAACCATTAGTTTTTCTAATTAAATAACGACTACTACTCTCATCTTTAATCTCTACTTTTAATCCTGCATATTTTCCGTATACTGGATTTGGCTGTACTAAACTATTATATACAATACTTGAAGTCATTCTAGAAGTTACAACAGTCCATTTACTATATAATATTGTTTTTCCTACATTTTGGTATGACCTTATTTTATAATAATACGTTTTACCTGTTACTAAACCTGAATTTGTATAATATAAAGATGTTGTTTTTGTTAATAGGCTATAAACGCCACTACTAGAAGTAGCTCTATATACCTCATAACCGCTTGCACCTTTTGTAGCACTCCATGTAAGTTTAATACTCGTAGCGCTAATTATAATGGTTTTAATATTTGTAGGAGTCGCTGGTGGTGAAGCAACTATCCATTTTGTATATAACGATGTATTAGATGTCACTTTACTTGTTGTAAAATTCCATTCATTTAAACAATTAGCTTCTTTGTACCAACCACCAAATATATACCCTGTCTTTGTTGGAGATATAGGTTCCGTTATACTAGTGTTATAATCGGCGCCTATATCACTTACTAAACTTCCGCCTTGACTGTTAAATAAAATTGTGTATTTATTTATTGTCCATTTAGCAAATATTGTCGTGTCTTTGGTTATTAAAGTATTTGTGAAATCAAATAGATTTACAAATGTAGTATTATCTTTGTACCATCCTCCAAATGTGTAGCCTGACTTAGTTGGGTCTTGTGGTGCAATTACTTTTCCATTATACTTAACAATTTGAACTGGTACCTCTAATCCCCCATTTGAGTCGAAGAATACATTATCAGAATTATTTACTTGTCCTGCCTCAGTATCATTTGTTTCTACAAATAATTTTAATGTATTTGCTTGCTTAACCTCAGCTTTTGACACTGTTTCTTTTGTTGTTGATAGTGGCGCTTCACCCTCTAATGCACTTGCAGTTACAGAAATATTTAAACATATAAATATTAAAGATACTGTGATAATTAAAACTTTTTTCAAGTAAGTCTCCCCCCTATAGTGTTAAAATATTATAGCTTTTATTATATTCTATGCATCTATAGTAAATCCCTTTAAACCAATTATTATTTTACTTTTAGCATACGTTATGGATTAATCAAAAGTAAGATGCAATCGTTTATTTTTTGTATTGATTTTATATACTATCCTATATTCAAATTACAGAATATTTAATTTTTATTGACTTTTGGGAATTTTAATGTTAAGCTTCTTTTTAAATTAGTATATTGTAAATGCGTTGATGGAGAGTATAATTTTACAAACTTCAGTTACAGAGAGTCGATGTTCGCTGAGAATCGATACTAAGTAAAAGTTACAAATCACTCCAGAGCTACTTCCCCGAACAAAGTAGGGGAAGCCGGTTAGTCTCGATAAAAGGCTTAGGTTTTAACGAACCGAAAAGAGAGGTGTCTTTTTTTTAAGATACAATTAAGGTGGTACCGCGATTAACACTCGTCCTTGGATTTATTTCCAAGGGCGAGTTTTTTTTATTAAAACATAATATACCAAAAATCTAGGAGGCTTATATATGCAAAACTTAGCATTAAAATCATTATCAAATCAAACATTAGAACATCATCTTTTAGAGATTCAAAAGGCACAGGAAAATTTAAAAGGTGTAACTTTAAAAACAGGCCTTATATACAGTGATGTATTTAGTAATGAATCTGGAAATTCCGTTTATATTAAGCCTGAAAATTTACAAATAACTGGCGCCTTTAAACTTCGTGGGGCATATAATAAGTTATGCAGCTTAACATCTTCTGAAAGGGAAAGAGGTGTAATTGCATCATCTGCTGGAAATCATGCACAAGGAGTTGCATATTCTGCTGAAAAGTTAGGTATTTTAGCTACCATAGTAATGCCTAAAACAACCCCTCTTATTAAAGTTGAAGCCACTAAAAGCTATGGCGCAACTGTAGTTTTATTTGGAGATTGTTATGATGAAGCTTATACAGAAGCAAAAAGATTAGAGAAAGAACATAATTATGTTTTTGTACATCCATTTGATAATTTGGATGTAATGTATGGACAAGCTACCATCGCCTGCGAAATCGTAGAAGAAATTGAAGATATTGATTGTATACTTGTTCCTGTTGGTGGTGGTGGCTTAATTGCAGGAATTGCACTTGCAGCAAAGGCCCTCAATCCAAATATTAAGATAATAGGTGTAGAACCTGAGGGTGCAAAAGCAATGAAGGATTCTATTGACTGTAAAAAAGTTGTCCACCTTAAAACAGTTTGTACTATAGCTGATGGTGTCGCTGTAAAAAAACCTGGAGACCTTTCTTTTGAGATTATCAGAAATTATGTAGATGAAATTGTAACGGTTTCAGACTTTGATATTATGGAATCCTTCCTTCTTCTACTCGAAAAACATAAACTTATTGCAGAAGCTTCTGGCGCCTTATCATTTGCAGGACTTAAGAAAATAAAAGAACGAGGTAAAAAAGTGGCCTGCGTTTTAAGTGGTGGTAATATCGACGTTGTTACAATATCTTCAATGATAGATAAAGGTTTAGTTTCAAGGGGCCGCCTCTTCTGCTTCAGTTTAGAAATGTCAGATATACCTGGAGAATTAGTCAAAGTATCAACTATCCTAGCAAACGCAAATGCTAATGTAGTTAAACTAGACCATAATCAATTTAAAACTAATGACCGCTTTATGCAAGTTCAACTTGAAATTACTGTAGAAACAAATGGTCATAATCATGTTAATGCCATTATAAATGCATTAGATAAAGAAGGATATAAAGTTAATAAAATATACTAATTCATTGTTTATAAACTTATAAACTTTATACAAACAGGACTTAATATTTTAATATCTCCTGCTAAAACTTCAAGTTTCCCTGATTCAGAAACAATTTTAAAAGTTACAATTGTATCTGAATCCTGATTTAAAACGTACATAAACTTGCCTGTAGGATCAATTCCAAAATCTCTTGGGCACTCCCCATATGTTGCTGAATGACCAACTAATTCTAGTATGCCTGATGTCTTTTCTATTTTAAAAATAGCTAAACTATCATCTCCCCTATTAGAAGCATAAAGATAATTACCATCTGGTGAAATATGAATAGCTCCGCAAATATTTTCGCCTACATATCCTTTAGGTAGCGTTGAAATATGCTGTATTATATCAAACGTTTGTTTCTCTACACAATACTGTACTACTAAAACTTCGCAACTAAGTTCCGTAATAATATAAGCAGTTTTTCCACTAGGATCAAACTCCATATGCCTTGGACCACTACCCGGTTTGATTATTAATGATAATTTGTCGTTAATAATCAAACTACCATGTTTCCTATCAACCTCATAAAATTTAATGCTATCAATTCCAAGATCTACGACACATAAATACTTTTCTTCTGGAGTTAGTGTTACATAATGCACATGAGGTTTTGTTTGCCTTATTTTATTTGGACCGGAGCCTTCATGTTCCACAATTGTTGATATAGATCCAAGACTCCCATCCTCATTAACCTGAAATACAGATACAGTGCCTTCATTATAATTAGCTACAAAAACATATTTGTTATCACGAGCAATACAAACATTGCAAGGTGCCTTTCCTTTAGTACCCTTAATATTTAATAACTTTATTTCACCAGTTTTTTGATCAATTCGAAAAGCTGCAACTGCCCCACCAGCTTCACCATTAAAAACTTCATTCTCCAAAACTGCATATAAAAATTTATTATCATGACTAATATTCAAATAACTTGGATTATCAACTTTTGAAGATACACCTATTTGTTCTAAACGACCTGATTTTATATCAAGATTATATGAATATATCCCTTGACTTCCATTACTAGTATAGGTTCCAACATAAGCTATATACTTTTTCGATAAATTCTCCATTATACATCTCCTAATAAAATTATATATATAGTATATATTAACGCAAATAAAACACTAAGTAAACTTAGTGTTTTTTTATAACCTGGCGACAACCTACTCTTCCACAAAGTTACCCCTGCAGTACCATGGTTGCATTGAAGCTTAACCGACCTGTTTGGTATGGGAACGGATGAGAATATAAATATCCTCTAAAAATCGAGTTTCATTTAAATTAGGACAAAACAAAAACACTAAGATAAACTTAGTGTTTTTTTATAACCTGGCGACAACTTACTCTTCCACAAGGTTACCCCTGCAGTACCATCAGCGCATTGAAGCTTAACCTTCGTGTTCGGTATGGGAACGGGTGTTACCTTCAGGCCATAATCACCAGATGAGAATATAAATATTCTCTGAAAATTGCACAGTTAATCTTCTCGCTTACGCTCGAAGCTTTTATCTCTTTCTAACGAAAGAGAAATATATCACAAAATTAATATTAATTGTGTTACTTATATTATCTTGGTCAAGCCCTCGACTTATTAGTATTAGTCAGCTGAACATGTTACCATGCTTACACCTCTAACCTATCAACCTGGTGGTCTTCCAGGAGTCTTACTTGCACCAC
>NZ_JAHLDV010000039.1 GCF_018861865.1 Clostridium frigoris | reverse complement strand
TTTTGAAAAATTAGCTAGAGATGCATCAAGAACATGTCCAGTTGAAAAAGTTACTATAAATTTAAAAGAATCAGATATCAGAACTAAAACTGTTGACGTTGTAAAAGTTGCTTCAGTGCTAGCAGATATCGGAGAAGCTAATATTATAGTATCTGGTGGTCGTGGAGTTGGAAGTAAAGAAAACTTCGTACTACTTGAAAAACTTGCAGCTACTTTAGATGGTGTTGTAGGAGCATCAAGAGCAGCAGTTGAAAATGGTTGGATAGATAAAGCAGTACAAGTAGGTCAAACAGGAAAAACTGTTAGACCAACTGTATATATAGCTTGTGGTATTTCAGGAGCTATACAGCATTTAGCTGGTATGCAAGATTCTGATTTCATAATAGCTATAAACAAAGATGCAACTGCACCTATCATGAAAGCTGCTGATGTAGCAATAGCTGGAGATTTCCTTAAAGTAATCCCAGAAATGATAGCTCAAATTAATACATTAAAAAATAAATAGTTTTATTTTATGATAGTAATTTAACAAAACCTACTTTAATGCTAAAATATAGTATTAAAGTAGGTTTCAAAAAAGTATACTACAATAATAAAATTTAAGGAGTGTGTTTTTATGAAAAAGATTTTTGTACTTGGCGCTGGAACTATGGGAGCAGGTATTGTTCAAACATTTGCAGCTAATGGATGCGAAGTAATAATGAGAGATATTAAAGATGAATTCGTAGATAGAGGACTTGCAACAATTAAAAAGAACTTAGAAAGATCAGTAAAAAAAGCAAGAATGACAGAAGCAGAAATGGAAGAAATACTTGCAAGAGTTACAGGAACTACTGATATGAAATTAGCAGCAGACTGCGATTTAGTAGTTGAAGCAGCTGTAGAAATTATGAAAATAAAGAAAGAAATTTTTGCAGAACTAGATACAATCTGTAAACCAGAAACTATATTAGCATCAAATACATCATCACTTTCTATAACTGAAGTAGGAGCTGCTACAAAGAGAGCTGATAAAGTTATAGGAATGCATTTCTTTAATCCAGCTCCAATGATGAAACTTGTAGAGATAATCAAAGGAATGGGAACATCAACTGAAACTTTTGATGCAGTTAAAGAAATTGCAATTTCTATCGGTAAAGATCCAGTAGAAGTTGCTGAAGCTCCCGGTTTTGTTGTAAATAGAATATTAATTCCAATGATCAACGAAGCTGTAGGAATTATGGCAGAAGGTATTGCATCTGCAGAAGATATAGATAAAGCAATGAAACTTGGCGCTAATCATCCAATGGGACCTCTAGCACTTGGAGATCTTATAGGTCTTGATGTATGTCTTGCTATCATGGATGTTTTATATACTGAAACTGGAGACACTAAGTACAGAGCTCATAGCCTTCTAAGAAAATATGTTAGAGGCGGATTACTAGGAAGAAAAACTAAAAAAGGTATTTTTGATTATTCAAAATAGGATTTAATTTTGAATATTGAACATAGAGGGCATTATAACTTGTAAGGGTTATAATGTCCTCTATGTTTTTGTTTTTAGGTACATCTCCGCGAAAATAATTTTATATGGAGGCATACATTGAATAATAATTAACAAACTACTAAAGTACTTATTTATTATGTAAACATTAACATTATTATATAAATTAGTAAATAACATCATAATTACCACTTTTTATAATATTAAATATAAAAATTGACAAATAAAATGTAAAAAACCGCAAAAATTAATTATTAGAATATTGACTTTATATAGTTAATGATATATTATTAACAATAGAAGGTTATAAAAATAGGTACAAGCATTAAAATAATAAAATTTAAGGAGTGTGTTTTTATGAAAAAGATTTTTGTACTTGGCGCTGGAACTATGGGAGCAGGTATTGTTCAAACATTTGCAGCTAATGGATGCGAAGTAATAATGAGAGATATTAAAGATGAATTCGTAGATAGAGGACTTGCAACAATTAAAAAGAACTTAGAAAGATCAGTAAAAAAAGCAAGAATGACAGAAGCAGAAATGGAAGAAATACTTGCAAGAGTTACAGGAACTACTGATATGAAATTAGCAGCAGACTGCGATTTAGTAGTTGAAGCAGCTGTAGAAATTATGAAAATAAAGAAAGAAATTTTTGCAGAACTAGATACAATCTGTAAACCAGAAACTATATTAGCATCAAATACATCATCACTTTCTATAACTGAAGTAGGAGCTGCTACAAAGAGAGCTGATAAAGTTATAGGAATGCATTTCTTTAATCCAGCTCCAATGATGAAACTTGTAGAGATAATCAAAGGAATGGGAACATCAACTGAAACTTTTGATGCAGTTAAAGAAATTGCAATTTCTATCGGTAAAGATCCAGTAGAAGTTGCTGAAGCTCCCGGTTTTGTTGTAAATAGAATATTAATTCCAATGATCAACGAAGCTGTAGGAATTATGGCAGAAGGTATTGCATCTGCAGAAGATATAGATAAAGCAATGAAACTTGGCGCTAATCATCCAATGGGACCTCTAGCACTAGGAGATCTTATAGGTCTTGATGTATGTCTTGCTATTATGGATGTTTTATATACTGAAACTGGAGACACTAAGTACAGAGCTCATAGTCTTCTAAGAAAATATGTTAGAGGCGGATTACTTGGAAGAAAAACTAAAAAAGGTATCTTTGATTATTCAAAATAAGATATTAATTTTAACAATTAGATATAGTGGACAATATAACCTATAAAGTGTTATATTGTTCTTTATTTTATTTATATACATAATGTAGAAAAGCATAAATAATATGTAAACAAATATTAAACTAAATTGTATGAATATTGACTTTATACCCATAATGATATATTATTAACAATATAATGAAGTTATAAAAATAAGTACAAGCATTGCTAAATATAATAAATTAAAAGTACTTATTACTATATTAAAAATGGAGGGATATATAATGAATAGATTTACTTTACCAAGAGATATTTATTTTGGAGAAAATTCTTTGGAAATGTTAAAAACCATAAAGGGTAAAAAAGCAGTAATAGTTACTGGTGGAAGTTCTATGAAAAAATTTGGATTTTTAGATAAGGTTGAAGCTTATTTAAATGAAGCCGGAATTGAAGTTAAACATATTACTGGAGTGGAACCGGATCCATCAGTTGATACAGTTATGAAAGGCGCTGCAGTTATGAGAGAGTTTGAACCAGACTGGATAGTATCAATCGGTGGTGGTTCACCAATTGACGCAGCAAAGGCTATGTGGATTTTCTATGAATATCCAGAATTTACTTTTGAGAAGGCTGTTATACCATTCGGTATTCCAGATTTAAGACAAAAGGCTAAATTTATAGCTATACCATCAACTAGTGGAACAGCAACAGAAGTTACTGCGTTTTCAGTAATTACTGACTACAAAGCAAAAATAAAATATCCTTTAGCGGATTTCAACTTAACTCCAGATATAGCTATAGTTGATCCATCACTTGCTCAAACAATGCCAGCTAAATTAACAGCACATACAGGTATGGATGCATTAACTCATGCACTTGAGGCTTATGTTGCAGGACTTCATTCTTGCTTCTCAGACCCCCTTGCAATGCAAGCCATAACTATGATTAAAGAAAATTTATTAAAATCATTTGAAGGTAATGTAGAAGCAAGAAACGAGATGCATATGGCTCAATGCCTTGCTGGAATGGCATTTTCAAATGCATTACTAGGAATATCTCATAGCATGGCACATAAAATAGGTGGCGTATTCCACGTTGCACACGGACTCGCAAATGCAATACTTCTTCCACACGTTATAGATTTTAATAAAAAATCTTGTGGAGATAGATATGCTACAATTGCTAAAACATTAAAACTATCTGGCAATACAGATGATGAATTAATAAATTCATTAACTGATATGATAAGAGATTTAAATAAGAAGCTAAATATACCATTATCTTTCTCTGAAAATGGTATGACCAAACAAGAGTTTGATGATAATTTGAATTTTATAGCTGAAAATGCTTTAAAAGATGCATGTACAGGATCTAACCCAAGACCAATAAATTTAGATGAAATGAAAAAAGTATTAACATGTTCATTTACAGGACAAAAAGTAAATTTTTAACATAAAAAATGAGTAATTAAACAATAATTGTATAATTTTATCAATGTATAGTAATTAACAATTAAGAAGGAGACAGGTAGTAATAGCATTAGTATTTTATGCTTTTTATTATCTGTCTATTTTATTATAAGATTTCATTTAAAATTAAATTTAACAGTTTAATATATTGTAGTTTTTGTGGTAGAATGAAGATAGAACAAATATCGCAGAATAATAAAGATTTTAATGTGGGTACATAAGTAAACTAAAATTATAGAAAGATGTGGAGGCAAAAAAATGTATAAAATAGTTGGAAAGAAAGCATTAGCACCACAAATATTTTTAATGGAGATTGAGGCACCAAGAGTTGCTAAATCAGCACAACCTGGACAGTTTATAATAATAAAGATGGATGAAAAAGGTGAGAGAATACCCTTAACAATAAGTGACTTTGATGCCGAAAGAGGTACAGTTACTATAGTAGTTCAAACAATAGGTTGTTCGACAAAGGAAATGGAACATTATGAAATTGGTGATTCATTCGAAGATTTTGTAGGACCACTAGGACAAGCATCGGAATTAATGAGTGAAAGTATAGAAGAATTAAAGAAAAAGAACATAGTATTTGTAGCAGGAGGTCTTGGAACAGCTCCAGTTTATCCTCAAGTTAAATGGCTTAACTCTAAAGGGGTAAAGGCAGATGTAATAATAGGTGCAAAAGCTAAAGAATATGTGATTATGGAAGAAGAAATGAAGAAAGTAGCAGGAAATGTATATCCATGTACAGATGATGGTTCTTATGGATATAAGGGACTGGTTACAAATAAATTGAAAGAACTAGTCCAAAATGATGGTAAAAAATATGATTTAGTTGTTGCTATTGGACCTATGATAATGATGAAATTTGTATGTAAATTAACTGAAGAACTTGGAATATCAACTATTGTAAGTATGAATCCTATTATGGTAGATGGAACAGGAATGTGTGGAGCTTGTAGACTTACTGTAGATGGCGTAACTAAATTTGCCTGCGTTGATGGACCAGAATTTGATGGACATAAGGTTAATTTTGATGAAGCAATGAGAAGACAAGCAATGTACAAAAAACAAGAAGTTTCTACAAATGAAGGAATTAAAGCCGGCTGTGGTTTAGGAGGTACTAAATAATGGATAGAATGAAAAGAGTGAAAGTAGAAGAGCAAGATCCAAAAATAAGAGCAACTAACTTTGAAGAGGTATGTTTAGGATATACTCAGGACGAAGCAGTTGAGGAAGCTTCAAGATGCTTAAACTGCAAAAAACCAATGTGTGTTAGTAAATGTCCTGTTGCTATAGATATTCCTGGTTTTATTAAGCATGTTAAGAATAAAGAGTTTTCAGAAGCCGTTAAAGTGATAGCTAAATACAGTGCTCTACCAGCTGTTTGTGGAAGAGTTTGTCCGCAAGAAACTCAATGTGAGAGTAAGTGTATACTAGGAATAAAGGGAGATGCAATAGCTATAGGTAAACTTGAAAGATTTGTAGGAGATTACTCCAGGGTACATAATGTTGATCTTTCAGAAACTAAACCTAAAAATGGTATTAAGGTTGCAGTAGTAGGAAGTGGACCATCAGGACTTACTTGCGCTGGAGATTTAGCAAAAGCTGGATATGATGTAACTATATTTGAAGCACTTCATGAAGCTGGTGGAGTTTTGGTATATGGTATACCAGAATTTAGACTTCCAAAAGAAACAGTAGTTAGACATGAAGTTGAAAATGTAAAAAAATTAGGCGTAAAATTAGAAACAAATGTAATAGTAGGACGAACTGTAACAATAAACAAATTGATGGAAGATGAAGATTTTAAGGCTGTATTTATTGGTTCAGGTGCAGGACTTCCAATGTTTATGGGAATACCAGGAGAAAATTTAAATGGAGTGTTTTCTGCTAATGAGTATTTAACTAGAAACAATTTGATGAAAGCATATAAAGAAGGATATCAGACCCCTATAAGAACAGGTGAAAAGGTAGCGGTTGTAGGTGGAGGGAATGTTGCTATGGACTCTGTACGTACAGCAGTGAGACTTGGCGCAGAAGGACACATAGTATACAGAAGATCAGAATCAGAACTCCCAGCAAGAGCTGAAGAAGTACACCATGCAAAAGAAGAAGGGGTTATAATGGATCTACTTGTTAATCCAATTGAAATCCTAGGAGATGAAAAAGGTAATGTTATAGGAATGAAATGTGTAAGAATGCAGCTAGGTGAACCTGATGCATCAGGAAGAAGAAGACCTATAGCTATTGAAGGTTCAGAATTCACAATGGATGTTAATACGGTTATAATGTCTTTAGGAACATCACCAAATCCGTTAATTCCTTTGACAACAGAAGGTCTAAGTATTAATAAACGCAAGTGTATAATTGCAGAGGATGAAACTGGTTTAACATCTAAAAAGAATGTATATGCTGGTGGAGATGCAGTTTCGGGAGCGGCTACAGTTATATTAGCTATGGAAGCGGGCAAAAAAGCTGCTAAAGCTATAGATGAAATGTTATCAAAGTAACAAGCAGCTCTGCAAGAGATGACTCAGCAGCTCTGAAAGAGATGACTCAGCAGCTCTGAAAGAGATGACTAACATGAATAACTCCATAAACAAAGGTTTATGGAGTTATTTTTTTAAGAAATAAATTATATTATTATATATTGTCTGTCATAAGAGGTTAAATATAAGGAAAAAGTTTGAGACGAAACTTGGTACGAATAATTGTACAATACTTAAAGCAAAATATAAAAAGGAAGACGTCGCCGTAAGAGTTATGTTTGAAACAGCAGGGCAAATATTAGATGAAATTGTGACTCGTGAATTACAAGTTAATAATAAGGCTTAAGGAAAGGAAAAACTATGGATTATAAAAAGGTTGAATCATTTAATAAGGGTATTATCATAAAAGGTGTAGATAACTTTGAGTTAGACCATATATTCGAATGTGGGCAATGTTTTAGATGGAATAAACAAGAGAGTGGCAACTACATAGGAATAGCATATGGGAAGGTAATAGAATTAGAAAAAAATGAGATGGATGTGAAAATATATAATATAAATGAGGAAGAATTTCAAATGATTTGGTGTGATTATTTTGATCTTAAAAGAGAATATACAGTTATTAAAGAAAGATTTCGTAAAGATCCACTTCTTGAAAGATCTGTTAACTTTGGTTATGGGATTAGATTACTTCAGCAGGAGCCATTTGAACTTACAATATCATTTATAATTTCTTCAAATAATAGGATACCTATGATAAAAAGAGCTATAAATAGGTTAAGCGAAAAATGGGGAAAAGCAATAGAATATAAGGGTGAAACATACTATGCATTCCCAACAGCAGCAGAATTAGATAAAGCATCTATTGATGAAATTCAAAGTTGTGGTCTAGGATTTAGATCGAAATATGTAAAAGATGCAGTACATAGAATATATACTGATGATGTAAATTTGGAATTTATTAAATCCTGTGATGATGATATTTGTCACCAAGAATTACAAAAATTAAGTGGTATAGGACCAAAGGTTTCTGATTGTATCATGCTTTTTTCCATGCAAAAATATTCTGCTTTTCCAGTGGATGTATGGGTTAAGAGAGCAATGCAGTTTTTTTATTTAGCACCAGATGTGTCACTACCCAAAATAAGAATTTTTGCTAGAGATAAATTTGAAAACTTATCAGGTTTTGCACAACAGTATTTATTTTATTATGCAAGAGAAAATAATATTAAAATAGAATAAATTAATGGGAATTAAGCAAAATAACAAAAGAAAGATAAAAATATGGACTACTACTGAATCTTATAAAAATGAAGAGGATGGAGAACTATGAAAAGAACATGGGATTATATAAGAACAAAGGTATCAAGACATAAGCAACATGTAGTATTAATAGCAGCTTTGTTGATTTTCATATATATAGGATATGAGTATTCCTTCAAGTATTCGTATATAATAAAAAATCCCAATATAATGAAAGAAATTGTTCTTTCTTACGGTAATTTCAGTATTTTAGTCTTTATAGTTATGCAGGTTTTACAAGTAGTAGTTTTTTTTATTCCAGGAGAATTTATACAAATTGCGGGTGGATATATATTTGGTGCTTTTTGGGGTGGAGTAATATCTTTAATGGGGATTACTTTAGGAAGCATGATGGTATATCTTATTGCTAAGGACTATGGCAAACCACTAGTGGAAAAACTGATGTTAAAAAAAGAAATAAAATTCTTTAAAAAAATATTAGATGTGGGAAGTAAAAGGATTGTTGTATTCATGTTTTATTTAATTCCTGGAATACCTAAGGATGCATTAGCATATATATGTGGTGTATCACATATATCTTTTAAAGATTTCTTCATATATTCAACACTAGGTAGAATTCCAGGAATTTTTATATCATCTTATTTTGGAGAAAAAATATATTCAAAAGATGTTACAAGTTTAATAACTATAGGCGTAATAATGAGTTTTTTATTTCTTATAGGGATTTTAAAGGGTAATATTATAATAAAAAATATGATTAAAAAGAGGAAAACATATTAAAATCACATACCTTATAAAGAATGTGATTTTTTAGTTCTTTTATATATAAGAATTAACGTTATGCTGCACATTGTTATTAAAGAAATCATTAATATGGCAGAGTGAAAGAAAAAATTCTGAGGTAGGATTGTTATTATAGGGTCTAATTTTATATCAAAAAGCCAATAATTGTTGTTAAAGAAGATGTGATGAAAAGTCGTGAAGCTTTTATCAAAATTAATTAGAAAGGGTATAAGTAATAGTGCGGGTATGACAATAAGGCAAATTGAACTAGTTAATAGATATTTTGTTTTTTTTCGTTTTTTATTTATTACTATGCCTATAATACTTATCAATATTGTGAAAAATAGAATTATTCTAAGTTTATCAAATATTGTTTTAACTTCTTTAAAATGAATTTTACCATGAATAGATGATGACAGTGTTGGGAGATTAAATTCTTCATTTTTATTTTCGGTTAGATATGTGATAACATAATCATAATTGGACTTTAATTCGAGTTTATTTAAGCCCGAAGAATGTTCGATTTTTAATATTCCGATATCCATATAATATAAGGGTTTGAAGAGTAAAGTGAAATTTACACTTAAAATTAAAAAAGAAAATATAAAACTTGAAATAAAAACTACTCTAGATAAAAACTTAATTAAGCTCTTTATATTCCTAAAAAAAAAGTCTACAGAAAAGCAGTTAATGATTGATTTATTTAAAACCTTCACAAAATCACCTCTATTAGTAAGTATAACAAATATATATAAATGTATACAATAATAAATGTATGCATTTGTAAATAATTTTATAATAATTACATAAATTAAAGCTAATAAAGCAAATGAGAGAATAACTGTGAAATACAGTGATTATAAAACTTAATTTGACTGTATGGTTATAAATGGAATAATGTGTACACCAATTGAAGTTGCAATTATACTGATTATTAATTATCATATAAGTTGTAGAACATATTAGCACTCAGATGTGTTGAGTGCTAACAAAAGAAATAAAAATATAAAAGGAGGGGTTTAAAATGAACATTAGACCACTTAGTGATAGAGTATTAATTAAAAGATTAGAAGCAGAAGAAACTACGAAAAGCGGAATAGTTCTTGCAGGAGCTTCAAAGGAAAAACCACAAGAAGCTGAGGTTATTGCAGTAGGACCAGGAAAAACAGAAGATGGAAAACTAATTAAAATGGAAGTTAAAACAGGGGATAAAGTATTATTCTCTAAATATTCAGGAAATGAAATAAAATATGATGGTATTGATTATATTATATTAAAACAAGAAGAACTATTAGCTATAATCGAAAAATAATATTTAATTAATTGCAAAAATGATTAAATATTATTAATTATATTTAATCATTAACGCACAAGGAGGGTTTTTAAATGGCTAAAAATGTATTGTTTGGAGAAGAAGCAAGAAGAGCTATGCAAAGAGGTGTAGACAAGCTTGCAAACACAGTAAAAATAACACTAGGACCCAAAGGTAGAAATGTTATTTTAGATAAGAAATTCGGATCACCATTAATTACAAATGATGGTGTTACTATAGCAAGGGAAATAGAGCTTGAAGATCCATTTGAAAATATGGGAGCACAGCTTGTTAAAGAAGTTGCTACTAAAACTAATGATGTAGCAGGAGATGGAACAACTACAGCTACATTACTTGCTCAGGCTATAATAAGAGAAGGTTTAAAGAATGTTACAGCTGGAGCTAATCCAATGATGATTAGAACTGGTATAAAAATGGCTGTAGATAAAGCAGTTGAAGAGATTAAAAAAGCTTCTAAACCAGTAAGTGGTAAAGAAGATATAGCTAGAGTTGCTTCTATATCAGCTAGTGATGAAGTGACAGGTGCTTTAATAGCTGACGCTATGGAAAAAGTAGGTAATGAAGGTGTTATAACTGTAGAGGAATCAAAATCTATGGGAACAGAACTTGACGTAGTTGAAGGAATGCAGTTTGACCGTGGATATTTAAGTGCATATATGGTTACAGATACAGAAAAGATGGAAGCAAATCTTGAAGAACCATATATTTTAATAACTGATAAGAAAATAACAAATATACAAGACATACTTCCAATACTTGAGCAAATTGTTCAACAAGGTAAAAAATTGTTAATAGTTGCTGAGGATATTGAGGGAGAAGCTTTAAGTACATTAGTTGTTAATAAGTTAAGAGGAACCTTTACTTGTGTAGGAGTTAAAGCACCAGGTTTTGGCGATAGAAGAAAAGAAATGCTTCAAGATATAGCAACTCTAACTGGTGGAGAAGTTATAAGTGAAGAATTAGGAAAAGAATTAAAAGATGTTACTGTTGAAATGCTTGGAAAAGCTGAAAGTGTTAAAATATCTAAAGAAAACACTACAATAGTAAATGGAAAAGGTGATACGACTGAAATACATGATAGAGTATCTCAAATTAAAAAACAAATTGAAGATACTACATCAGATTTTGATAAAGAAAAATTACAAGAAAGACTTGCTAAACTTGCAGGAGGAGTAGCTGTAATAAAAGTTGGAGCTGCTACTGAAACTGAATTAAAAGAGAAAAAATTAAGAATTGAAGATGCTCTTGCAGCTACAAAAGCAGCAGTTGAAGAAGGAATAGTTCCAGGTGGTGGAACAGTTTATATTAATGCAATTACTGAGATTGCTAAATTAACTTCAGATGTATCGGATATTCAAGTAGGTATCAACATAATAAAAAGAGCTTTAGAAGAACCATTAAGACAAATCGTTACCAATGCTGGTGCAGAAGCTTCAGTTATAATAGAAAAAGTTAGAGAAAGCGCTGGAGAAATTGGATATGATGCGTTACATGATAAGTTAGTGAATATGAATAAAGTAGGAATTGTTGACCCAACAAAAGTTGTAAGATCAGCACTTCAAAATGCCGCATCTGTTGCAGCAACATTTTTAACAACAGAAGTTGCAGTTGCAGATATTCCAGAGAAAAATCCAGCACCAATGGGTGGAGCTCCAGGAATGGGAATGGATGGAATGTACTAGGAAAAATTAATATTTTAATTAATTAAAATAAAATATATTATAATAAAAAAATTAACTAGATTATATCTAGTTAATTTTTTATTTTACATAATAAAAAAAATGTTTTTATTATGTAAACGAGCGATCACAAGATAGTTATTGACAAATCTTTAAACATTAACTATCATAGTTATAATAGCTACAAAAAACAACAACTCTACTCATATATCCCTTGAATATGGCAAGGAGCATCTACGGTCAGCCGCAAATTGACCACTATGGGTAATCTTAGTATGAACTTATTTTAGGTATGCTAATTTTACTTTGGTTAAAGTAGGATTAGTATACTTTTCTATACTTTATACCTTATTTTAAAATGCTGTATATATATAGGTTTTTATGCCAATTATAAAAATGAATATAAGGAACATATAATTAAATATAATATCGTTTTGATATGATATTTATTTTTATGTACCTAAAATAGAAGTGCGAAGGGGCGAGGATTAAATGGCAAAGATATTAAAACAAGCGTATACATTTGATGATGTATTATTAGTACCAAATAAATCTGAAGTTTTACCTAGAGATGTTACTTTAGGTACTTACCTTACAAAGAAAATAAAACTAAACATACCACTAATGAGTGCAGCGATGGATACTGTTACTGAATCTAGAATGGCTATTGCCATGGCTAGAGAGGGCGGAATAGGTATTATACATAAGAACATGAGTATTGAAAATCAAGCTATTGAAGTTGACAGAGTTAAAAGACAAGAAAATGGTGTAATTACAGATCCATTCTATTTATCACCAGAAAATCTTCTAGAAGATGCTTTAGAATTAATGAAAAAATATAGAATATCAGGAGTCCCAATTACAACAGATGGTAAATTAGTTGGAATAATTACAAATAGAGATATAGTCTTTGAAACTGATTATAGTAAAAAGATTAAAGATATAATGACAAGTAAAAATTTAATAACAGCACCAGAAGGAACAAGTATGCAAGAAGCGAAAGAACTTCTTAAAAAGCATAAAATAGAAAAGTTACCTTTAGTGGATAGTGAAAACAATCTAAGAGGACTTATAACTATAAAAGATATAGAGAAAACTATAAGATTCCCAAATGCTGCAAAGGATTCTCGCGGAAGATTATTATGTGGCGCTACCGTTGGCGTAACTGCTGATAAGTTAGAACGAGTAGCTGCACTTGTAAAGGCTGGAGTAGATGTAATAACTATAGATACAGCTCATGGTCATTCTTTAGGAGTTCTTGAGGCTGTACGTGAAATAAAGACTGCATATCCAGAGCTTCAAATAATTGCAGGAAATATTGCAACTGCTGCAGCAACTCATGATTTAATTGAAGCGGGTGCAGATTGTGTTAAAGTTGGTATAGGTCCTGGCTCAATTTGTACTACGAGGATTGTAGCGGGAGTTGGTGTTCCACAACTTACAGCAGTTATGGATTGTGTTGAAGAAGGAAATAAATATGGAATTCCTGTAATTGCAGATGGTGGTATTAAATATTCAGGAGATATAGTTAAGGCATTAGCAGCAGGTGCTAAGGTAGTAATGATTGGCTCTATGTTCGCAGGTTGTGAGGAAGCACCAGGTGAAACAGAAATATACCAAGGAAGAAGTTATAAGGTGTACAGAGGCATGGGTTCATTAAGTGCTATGGCTTGTGGAAGCAAGGACAGATATTTTCAGGAAGGTAATAAAAAATTAGTTCCAGAAGGTGTAGAAGGAAGATTACCTTTTAAAGGAAGTGTTATAGACACTATATTCCAGATGATAGGTGGTATAAGATCAGGTATGGGATATTTAGGTTCAGCAACACTAGTACAATTGTTTGAAACTTCAACATTTGTTGTTCAGAGTTCAGCAGGACTTCGCGAAAGTCATCCACATGATGTATCAATTACAAAAGAAGCACCAAACTATAGCGTCAATGGCTAGAATAGACAAAAACAGCTAGAATAGATGATGAATGGCTAGAATAGACAAGAACAGCTAGTATAGGTAACAATAGATAAATTAAGGCTTAAATGTACAGGAGGAAAAACATTGATTAATAGAGAATTAGTTTTAGTAGTTGATTTTGGTGGTCAATATAATCAGCTTATTGCAAGAAGAGTTAGAGAAAATAGTGTTTACTGTGAAATAGTACCATACACATATTCTGCCCTAAAGATAAAAAATATGAATCCAATAGGTATAATATTCACGGGTGGACCTAATAGCGTATATGCCAAGGGTGCTCCACAAATTGAAAAAGAAGTATTCGAACTTGGTATTCCTATTTTAGGAATATGTTATGGTGCTCAATTAATGGCGCAAGCATTTGATGGAGAAGTTAAAACATCAGATGTTCGTGAATACGGAAAAATAGAGGTTGACCTAAACAAGGATGCTATTATTTTCAAAGGAATAAGTGAAAATCAATGTTGGATGAGTCATACGGATCATATATCTAAAGTGCCAAACGGATTTGAGATTATTGCTACTTCTAAACATTGCCCAGTAGCTGCTATGGCAAATGTTTCTAAAAACCTTTATGGAGTTCAATTCCACCCAGAAGTAAAACATACTCTTTTTGGTGAAGAAATGATTAGAAAGTTCTTATATGATGTATGTCAGGTTAAGGGCGATTGGTCAATGTCTTCTTTTGCACAGGAGAAAATTAAGGCTATTAGAGAACAGGTTGGAGATAAAAAAGTACTTTGTGCTCTCTCAGGTGGAGTTGATTCTTCAGTTGCTGCAGTACTTGTTTATAAAGCAATTGGCGATCAGTTAACTTGTGTGTTTGTAGATCATGGTCTACTTAGAAAAGATGAAGGCGACCAAGTTGAAACTATATTTAACGGTGAATTCGACATGAAGATAATAAGAGTTAACGCTAAAGATAGGTTTCTCGGTAAACTTAAGGGCGTAAGTGACCCAGAGAAAAAGAGAAAGATAATTGGAGAAGAATTTATAAGAGTTTTTGAAGAAGAGTCAAATAAACTCGGGCAATTAGATTTCCTTGTTCAAGGAACAATATACCCAGATGTAGTTGAGAGTGGTACTGCTACTTCAGCTACTATAAAAAGCCATCACAATGTTGGAGGACTTCCAAAAGACATGCACTTTAAACTAATTGAACCTTTAAGAGAATTATTTAAAGATGAAGTTAGAGCAGTGGGAGAAGAACTTGGAATACCACATCACTTAGTGTGGAGGCAACCGTTCCCAGGACCAGGACTCGCTATAAGAGTACTTGGAGAAATAACTGAGGAAAAATTATTTATAACTAGCGAGGCAGATGCAATCTTTAGAGATGAAATAGCTAAAGCAGGACTTGAAAGTGAGATATGGCAGTATTTTGCATGTCTTCCTAACATTAAGTCCGTGGGAGTTATGGGTGACGAGCGAACATACTGTCACACAGTAGCTTTAAGAGCTGTTACAAGTTCTGATGCAATGACTTCAGATTGGGCTAGAATACCATATGAGGTTTTAGATACAGTGTCTCGTAGAATCGTTAATGAAGTTAAAGGAGTAAACAGAATTGTTTACGACATAACCTCAAAACCACCTTCCACTATTGAGTGGGAATAAATTATAAAAAGTCCACAACCCTTATATAATAAAGGGGCGTGGGCTTTTATTTTGTTTCTTGATTCTATTTTACTGGTCCTTAGAAATAAGGAAATTCATTGAACCAATCTTGGATTAGTATAGCAGGGTATTCATTTATTTCAATATTTGTTAAGTAAATGTTTACAATAAATTTCTATAAATGATTGAGTTGTTTTAAATAGTGTGGTAAAATTAAATTAGGTGGTAGTACCATACTACCAATAAACAATACTTCTATAAAATTAATCAAAATAATTTTAATAAAATAGTTCTTTATAAAAAATTTAAATATATTATGGTTCTATCAAAAAAAACTGTTTAATAATATCAAAGTGTAAAGGAGAGGGAAAGTATGAATATTTTGTTATGTGTAAAACAAGTTCCAGATGATTCTATTGAAATCCATTTGGATAATAAGACGAAAAAACCTAATTTGAATGGAGTCAGTTTGGTAGCAAATGCATTTGACACATATGCTTTAGAGTTAGCAGTTCGATTTATGGAAGCTAATGGAGGAAATGTTAGTGTATTAACTGTTGGAGCAGAGGATTCTTTAAATACATTAAAAAATTGTCTTTCTGTAGGAGCTAAAGAGGCATTTTGTGTAAAAGATGATTTATATGCAGATTTAGATGCTATTTCCACAGCTGGTGTTTTGGTAGATGCTATTCATAAAATTGAAAAAGACAAAGGCGAAAAATTTGATTTAATTCTTTGTGGAAAGGAATCCACAGATGAAATTACTGGTCAGGTAGGAGCAATACTTGCTGAAAAATTGGAGACAAGCTTTGTTAGTAGCGCAATTGAAATCAATTTGAAAGATGGTGGCATGGAAGTTCATCAAGAAACTGAAGAAGGATATAATATAGTTTCTATAGAATCTCCAGCTGTAGTAACAGTAAGTAAACCAAATTATGATCCACGTTATCCTAGTATTAGAACTAAGATGGCAAGTCGTAAGGCAATCATTCCAACTTACTGCGCAGCAGAAATTGGAGAGGTAAAACAAGCGAAAGTACGTTGCATTGAATATGTGCAGCCTCCTCAGAAAGAGGCTGGTATCAAGATTAATGAAAAAGATGCATCGCTAGCAGTAAGTGCTGCTATTGAGCAAATGAAAAAAGATAAGACAATCTAATTAAGGGGGAAAACGAAATTATGAAAGTATTATTGTTTATTGAAACTGATGGAGAAAAAGTATTAGGCGGAAGTCTTGAATTGATTAGTGCAGTAAAAGCGTTAGATGCAGAAGGAACAGCTCTTATAGTAGGTAACAGGGCTGCCGCAGATACTGTAGCAGCACTAGGAATCCCAGTTATTTTCACAGAAACTGCTACAGACTGTGATACCTTGACAGAAGTATTATCACAAACTGTTAAGCAGCAAAACCCAGATATTGTACTACTCGCAAATACAACACTAGCTAAAGACATTTCACCACGTATTGCAGGACGTATGGGCTTAGGATTTGTAAGTGATGTAATAGGAATGAATAAAACTGATGGTAAAGTTATATACACAAGGCCGGCTTATGGTGGTACAATTTTAGAACATATTGAAGTAGATGGCACAGCCGTAGTTATAGTTAGAAATGGAACTTTTTTAAAGCCAGAGGTTGGTTCAAATGCAGGTGTTACAGAGAACAAAGTAGAAATTCCACCTAGTGCTATTAAGGCAAAAATCGTTGATACAGTAAAAGACAGTTGTGAAACTGTTAATTTAGAAGAAGCACAAGTTATTGTTTCTGGTGGACGTGGAATGGGAAATGTAGAAAATTTCAAACTTGTTGAAGAATTAGCACGTGTACTTGGTGGTGAAGTAGGTGCAACAAGACCAGCAATTGAAGATGGATGGATTTGTCGTACACACCAAGTTGGGCAATCAGGAAAGATTGTAGCACCAAAACTTTATATTGCGTGTGGTCTTTCTGGAGCAACACAACATACATCTGGAATGACAGGTGCTAAGTATATTGTGGCAATAAATAAAGATGAAGAAGCTCCGATTTTTGAAATTGCAGATATAAGTATTATTGGAAATGTAAATGAAATTCTTCCAGTTATGATTGAAGAAATGAAGAAAATAAAAGCAAAATAAAGTTAAAGGGAGTATTTTATGTTGCATTAATTGCTACATTATCATTTGGTAAAGCGGTGCAAGCATGATCTCCCTTTATTTTAACATTCGTAATGTAAATGTTTACTTTAAATTTCTATAAATGATTGAATTGTCTTAGATATTGTGATAAACTTAAATAAAGTGGTCGTACCATAGTACCAATAAATAATAGCTAGTAAGAAAAAGTTTAGAAAGGAAGGATTATTATGGTTAAGTATAATCAATTGACAGAAAAATTAATCTTACAATTACAGGAGGCAGCTCCGGGACATATATTAACAGGCGATGATATCAATGAAGACTATTCCCACGATGAAATGCCTATTTATGGAAAAAAAGCTCCGCAAGTTGTATTTATAGCACACTCCACAGAGGAAGTTGCTGCAGTAGTTAAAATATGTAATGAAAATAAGATACCGGTAACTCCAAGAGGAGCAGGAACAGGACTTGCAGGAGGAGCAGTTCCACTACTCGGAGGAGTTTTAATTGATATTACAAAGATGAATAAAATAATTTCTTATGACTTAGAAAATTTCGTTGTTCATGTAGAGGCAGGAGTACTTCTCAAGGATCTTGCAGAGGATTGTACAAAACAAGGATTACTTTATGCTCCAGACCCTGGTGAAAAGCTCGCTTGTTTAGGTGGTAATGTTGCAACAAATGCTGGTGGAATGAGAGCTGTTAAATATGGTGCAACACGTGATTATGTACGTGCAATGACAGTTGTTCTTCCAACAGGAGAGATTACTAAGTTTGGAGCTACAGTATCAAAAACAAGTTCAGGTTATAGCCTTTTAAATTTAATGATTGGTTCAGAAGGTACCCTTGGAATTATTACAGAACTTACTTTAAAAACTATTGTAGCACCAAAGGAAGTTGCAAGTTTAATTATTCCTTTTGAAAATCTAGATGATTGTATTTCTGCTGTTCCTAAATTTAAAATGGAACATATGAATCCACAAGCATTGGAGTTTATGGAAAGAGAAATTGTTTTATCTAGTGAAAGATATATTGGAAAGAGTGTATTCCCTCAAGTAATTAATGGAGTAACTGCAAATGCTTATTTACTTGTTACTTTAGATGCAAGTAGTGAAGATGAATTAAATGACCTTATTGAACAAGCTAGTGAAATAGTTTTAGAAGCAGGAGCTATTGATGTTCTTGTAGCTGATACACCTTCTAAAATTAAAGATGCATGGGCTGCACGCTCTAGTTTCTTAGATGCAATTCTTGCAGAAACAAAATTATTGGATGAATGTGATGTGGTAGTTCCAATAAATAAAATTGCTTCTTATCTTGCTTTTGCAAATAAAGTTGGAGAAGAGTGCGGATTAACTATTAAGAGTTTTGGACATGCAGGAGATGGAAATCTTCACATATATCAATGTAGTAATGATTTAGATGAAGCAGAATTTAAAATAAGAGTTGAGAAATTCTTTAATATTATTTATAAAGAAGCGATAGATTGTGGCGGACTTGTTTCAGGAGAACATGGAATAGGTAGTGGAAAGATTAGCTATTTAGAAGAGTGCGTTGGAAAAGTAAATATGGAATTAATGAAAGGCATTAAAAAAACTTTTGATCCGAATTTTATTATGAATCCAGGTAAAGTATGCTCTCCAATAGATGGTGTCAACTAATAAAAAATGAAAGGTAGGTAATTAATATGAATTTTATACAAGATGAAAATAACCAACAATTACAAGAAATGTATCGCGAGTTTGCAGAAAAAGAGGTAAAACCAATCGCAAAAGAAATTGATGAAAATATGCGTTTCCCAGCAGAAAACATACCAAAAATGGCTGAAATGGGTTTACTTGGAATTCCATTCCCTGAAGAATACGGCGGAGCTGGAATGACTACATTAAGTTATATACAGTGTGTAGAAGAATTATCTAAAGTTTGTGCAACAACAGGCGTTATTGTTTCAGCACATACAAGTCTTTGTGCAACACCAATTTACACATATGGTACAGAGGAACAAAAACAGAAATATTTAAAACCACTTGCTTCAGGTGAAAAATTAGGTGCCTTCGGATTAACAGAACCTTCTGCTGGAACTGATGCCTCACTCCAAAAGTCAACAGCTGTACTCGAAGGAGACCATTATGTATTAAATGGTAGCAAGATTTTTATTACTAATGCAGGATTTGCAGATATATATATTATTTTAGCTATGACAGATAAGAGTAAGGGAACAAAGGGTATTTCAGCATTTATCGTTGAAAAAGATTTCCCTGGTTTTACTGTTGGAACTCATGAAGTTAAGATGGGAATTAAGGGATCTTCTACATGTGAATTATTCTTTGATAATTGCATAGTTCCAAAGGAAAATCTTTTAGGAGTAGAAGGTAAAGGCTTTAGCCTTGCAATGGCAACTCTTGATGGAGGACGTATTGGTGTTGCAGCGCAAGCTCTTGGTATTGCAGAAGGTGCAATAGAAGAAACTATAAAATATGTTAATGAACGTGTTCAATTTGGACGTACTATTTCAAAATTCCAAAATACACAATTTGAACTTGCTCAAATGCGTGCAAATACAGAAGCTTCAAAACTTTTAGTATATCAAGCTGCATGTGCAAAGGATAATCATGAAAGATTTACACATTTCGCTGCTATGGCAAAATTAGTTGCTTCTAGAAATGCCAGCGATGTAACAAGACGTTGTTTACAATTATTTGGTGGATATGGATATTCAAGTGATTATCCAATTGAAAGAATGATGCGTGATGCAAAAATAACAGAAATTTACGAAGGAACATCAGAAGTTCAAATGATGGTAATTGCTGGTTGGATGGGTGTTAAATAATAGATAACTAAAATTAAATAAAAAACAGATGATCAGGAAGAGAATTTCCTGATCATCTGTTTTTTATTTAGAATATTATAGTGCTATTTACAATGCACATAACCAAGGAAAAATGGTTATATTAAAAATAAAATTAAGGTTATAAAACTTTTGTACTTTGAATATAAATTATGGGGGTGAGAATTTATGAATAAGTTAAGTTTAAGAAATAGATTTTTAAAAGTAGGTAATAAATTTAGAACAGGTGATTTTAATTTAATTACAGTAGCAACCATAATTGACGAAATAAGATATTCAGTAGGGGAGCTCACTTCAAATGAAGTGAGGATATTATTAGAAATACCAATTAGCGTTTTAAAAGATGATGTCTCATTGAAAAATGAGGATCTCTGGTGTAGGGAGAATAAGGAGTATTTCGCAGGTAATTTATGTATAGAAGATGATTTTGGAATGGACTTAAGGAAAAAAGTTTTAAAGGGTAATTGTGACATTAGTGATATGTTGTATTCGTTAGAATATGTAAAAGATAATTACAATAGTTTAATCAATAGGCACGGAAGAAACATAGAGTTAATTTTAAGAAATCCGGAGGTAACGCTAAGGGAAGATTGTAAAATAGTTAATGAAGATAAATTTAGAAGCAAGGGAGAGTTATTTTCTAAATATATAGATAATGCAGTTAACTTATAAATAACATTCTTGTATTAGATGAAAAATAATTTTATGTAATATTAATTAAGGTTTATGAGATTTGAGTTCTATGAGTTAATTAGGAGCAGAAAAGATTCCTGCTTCTAATACATTTTAGGTTAAAAATATGAGTTTTAAATGTTTTTCTATTCAGATATAACATTGTTTTTAGCATAAATTTTTGATTTAAAGAAAAAGAATAATATTATTAATATTGTGACTAAAGGAGTAATATATTCTGGTATTTCTATTTTAAATCCTTCAAGTATCATCACTACACCTAGACATAGGATTGAATACATTGCTCCATTTTTAAGAAAAATATACTTTTTAATATTTTCTATATTACCCATGGTTAGTTGCCTTACAACAATTGCTCCTAAACCATTTCCCAAAATTATTAGTGGTACTGAGGTTGTAAATGCAAAAGCACCCAATACACCATCAATGGAGAAAGTCATATCAATTATTTCTAAATATAATATCTTACTGATATCAGACATTCCACTTGTATTACTTAACAATTGTTGCTCATTTGATTCTGCGTTCTTTTTAAATCCGTCAGTAATAAAAAATGCAGAAGATCCGATTACAGCAGAGAGTGCCAATACTGAATTATGTTTCAAAGCTAATGCAACAATTACAACTAAAATCACGGAAACTATTGCATAAAACCATGCACCGTGTTTAACAAAGAATTCCTCACCTGGAAGTCCGAAGTGCTTGTCTTCAATAAATAGCCAATGAAGAAATAGGAATAATAAAAATACTCCTCCTCCAAGCATCAGAATAGGTGTGGAGAGTTCAAATGATTCTTTTATGTGTGGATCATTTGAAAATGTGGCAGTAAGAGCTCCTATGGGACCGAGTCCTGGATTAGTTACCCAGACTATAATCCATGGCAACATGCCTCTTACGATAAATACTGCAAACAATATACCATAGAACAGAAACCATTTCTTTGCTTTTTCAGACATGGTTCCAAGAACCTCTGCATTTATTACAGCATTATCGATGCTGGACACTATTTCGAATACACATAGACCTATTATAATAAATAGTATGGACATAAATCCCATTTACACAAAACTCCTTTCAGAATTAAATAGTTGTTTATACTTATGTATTATAAACTATTGATGCATATTCTTTCAACACTATTCTTTCGTTTAAAGAAACATATTATACAATGCTAAAATTTAATTAATTATAATATAGCTTTTTAATGAGTAAGAGCAGTATAGTTTAACTTAATATAATAGTATGAGTTTTTGCATGAAATACTGTTGAGTTAATATAAAATTTATGATATAGTTTAATTATAATATTTTTATCGGTTGGACAAACAAACGTTTGATTCCAAGAAATTTGTTTCTAGGGTGGGAAACTCTTATTTGAGTTTACCACCCTATTATTTTTTGTTTTAATAATGTTTAAAATACATTCTATTACATATCACTAATTTTGGAAGGAGAAAAAAACAATAATAATTTGGACTTAATTCAATATAATTTACAATAACAAAGAGGATGTGATAATTATGATTTATATACTAATTTTTCTTTTAGCAATAACTTTTATATTACCAATTGTATCGAAAAAAGTAGAAGCAAATCTTGAAATTTTTCTTTTTACTATTGGAGTATTAGCAGCTGTTACTTCGGGTGTAATAAATAAAACGTTTTTACTCGGTATTGCTCAAAATAAATTCATGTATTTTATAGCCTTTGCTGTGTTAATAGGTGGATTTTTATTCAAAACATTAACTACTCATATAAACAAAGCATTAGAACATGTTTTAAAACGTATTCCATTAAGAATTTTTATATTTTTATTAATAGTAATTATAGGGCTTTTGTCAAGTATAATAACAGCAATTATAGCTGCCCTTCTATTAGTAGAAATAGTTAGTATACTCCCAATTAGCAGGAAAAATAAGATAAATATCAATATAATTGCTTGTTTTTCAATTGGCCTAGGTGCAATATTAACTCCAATAGGGGAGCCGTTATCTACGATTGTAGTTTCTAGGCTTGGACTTAATTTTTGGTCGCTTTTAGATCAACTTGGTATTTATATTATTCCTGGTATAATAATACTTGGAATTATGGGAGCGGCTTATGGATCAAAAGAAGATAGTAAAGCAGATAACAATGAAGAAACTGTTATAGGCGAAACAAACAAATTAATCATTATAAGGGCAATTAAAATTTTCCTATTCATTATTGCATTGGAATTACTTGGAGAAGGATTTAAACCAATAATTGAGGCTTATATATTACCACTTGATACCCGTTATTTGTATTGGGTTAACATGTCCTCAGCAGTATTAGATAATGCAACACTTGCAGCAGCTGAAATAAGCGTTAAAATGTCACCAGAACAAATTAGGGCTGTGTTAATCGGATTACTTGTTAGTGGAGGAATAATGATTCCAGGTAATATACCCAATATTATTTCTGCTGGTAAATTAAAAATTACAAGTAAAGAGTGGATTAAGGTAGGAGCTCCAATCGGAATTTCTATTATGCTTATATATTATGTTATTTTATTTGTAGTTTAGTGTTTTTGTATTTAAAAAGACCATCCATTTGTGCTAATATATATATTAGCACAAATGGATGGTTAAATTTATATTAAAACCCTTTAGATAGGCTATTGTTCGGCTGGTTATATGTGGTAAAAATTGAATTAATATAAATTTTATGGTATAATTTTATATAATATTTTAACGGGTGGACAAGCTAATGTTTGATTCATTATAACTTTTAACAAAGGACGTGATAATAATGCTTTTTATATTAATTATTCTTTTAGTAATAACATTCGTGTTACCACTTATATCAAAAAAAGTAGAAGGTAATCTAGAAGTTTTTTTATTTACTATAGGATTATTAGCTTCTATTACTTCAGGTGTATTAAACAAAACATTTTTACTTAGTATTGCACAAAATAAATTCATGTATTTTATAGCCTTTGCTGTATTAATAGGTGGATTTTTATTCAAAGCACTCAATAACCCAATAAAAATAGGACTAGAGCATGTCTTAAATCGTATTCCATTAAGGATTTTTGTGTTTTTATTAGTAGTAATTATAGGGCTTTTATCAAGTGTAATAACAGCAATTATAGCGGCCCTTCTATTAGTAGAAATAGTTAGTATACTTCCGGTTAATAGAAAAAATAAAATAAATATTAATATAATTGCTTGTTTTTCAATTGGTATTGGGTCAATATTAACGCCAATAGGAGAGCCATTATCCACGATCGTAGTTTCTAAACTTGGTTTAGGATTTTGGGATCTTTTACATAGAGTTGGTATTTATATTATACCTGGTATATTAATACTTGGTATTATTGGAGCGTTGTATGCTTCTCTAGACAAAACTAAAACAATGAATGATGATGAAGAACTTGAAGATGAAACAAATAAATTAATTCTTATAAGAGCAATTAAAATTTTCCTATTTATTATAGCCTTAGAATTACTTGGTGAAGGATTTAAACCAATAATTGATAAATATATAATAACTTTAGATTATCATTATTTATATTGGGTTAATATGTCTTCAGCAGTATTAGATAATGCAACACTTGCAGCTGCAGAAATAAGTGTTAAAATGTCACAAGTACAAGTTGAAGCTGTACTTATCGGATTGCTTATTAGTGGAGGAATGATGATTCCAGGTAATATACCTAATATTATTTCTGCTGGTAAATTAAAAATTACAAGTAGTGAATGGATTAAATTAGGAGTTCCATTAGGACTTGTTATGATGGGCATATATTATGTTGTGTTATTTGTAATATAAAATATTGAATAATTTTTTTAAAAAAACAGATGAGAATAAATATTCTCATCTGTTTTTTTTAATTAAATACAAGTTTTCTGTTAATAGTTTATCTGAATTTTAGTGCTCAAATTATAACTAATTTTATAAGGTGGAGTGTTAACAATATGTGAGTGTTATTAACTTAAATATATATAAATAGGTGATTAAAATTTGATTTTTTCAAATAATGTCGAATTTATAAATGTGTTATAAAAAACAATTAAATAATTTGTCGTTTGATGTAATTTAGTGTATAATAAATTCATAAGATAGATTTTATGTAAAAATTATTTTATCGGAGGATGGTATGTATGAATAATATAAAAAATGTTAAGTTAAGTATAGCTATATGTAAATATATAAATAAAAGTAAAGTTTTTGAAAAAATTGATGATTATAAAAAAGAAGATAAAATTGATATAGATGATAATTTTAAGATGAATTTAAAACAACATTTTAGAGATTTAGATTTATTAGATGAAAGAGTTATATAAAATAGTTTTTATAACAAAAGGGTATGATAAATTAGTAATTTATCATACCCTTTTGTTATCTCATTAAAGTAATTTTCTAATATTAAAAAGTGAATTTTGAACTAACCACGCTTGAGGGAAATATTTGCCTATTGTCCAATAACTTACTCCGCCTAGGTTGTATTTCGCAGCGGTCGTAAGCTTAGCATTCATGCTTCTGGCATCTTCAAACCAAACTACATGTTCTTTTTTGTTAGCGTCATAGTAATTAAAAAATGGAGCCTGGGAAGTATAGTCATATTTTATAGAGGCAAATACTTTTCGTGCAAGATCTACTGCTTCTACATTGCCAAGTGCCGTTGCTCTAGTACCTTTTACATAAGGAAGTGTCCAATTATAACCATAATTAGGTATTCCCATAAAAATCTTTTTATTTGGTATTACGGTTACAGCATAATCAAGGATTTTTTTAACTTCGTTAATTGGAGAAACTGCAAGTGGTGGGCCAGCTGTATACCCCCATTCATAAGTCATCAGTATAACATGGCTTGTGAGAGCTCCATGAACAGGGTAATCATGAGCTTCATATAGTAATCCTTTTATATCACCAGAGGGCTTAGGGGCTAGGGCTGTGGTAACAGGATAGCCTAGAACTTTTAGATTGGTTACAGATCTTCGCAGAAATGCATTATAGTTTTCTCTATCTTCTGGAAAGATGTATTCTAAATCTATATCTAAACCATAATAATTTTTATCTTTTAATATAGTAAGGATGTTCCTAAACAATTCATTTTGTACGGTTTGATTTGTGAGTATGGTATGTGCAAGGTTACTATCAAAGCCACCACCCTCTTTTAGATTTGTAATAACCATCATAGGAGCTACGTTAGCTTTTCTAGCAGCCTCAATTAAAGGGACGTCATTTATGCCTTTTAGTGTTCCGTTAGGTTGCACTTGGTAACTAAATATACTTAAATATGTTAAGTTAGGAAGAGTTTTTTTTAGAACGTCCATATCTGTACTGGGAAGAGCATAAGCATTAACTTCAATAGAACCTAATTTTTGTATTGATGGTGGTATATTAATAATCTGACCAGGGTAAATTATAATAGAACTATTAAGGATAGGATTTGCAGCGTATAAATTTGCAATAGTTGTGCCATAGGCTTTAGCTATGCCATAAAGTGATTGGCCAGGAAGAATTCTGTGTTTACGAGTACCTTGTAATATTACAAGTGTTTGGCCTACCACAAGTTCATTTGGGTTTGTAAGTTCATTATCATCAGCAATTTTATTGTATGAAACTCCATATAATTTTGAAATCCCATATAAGTTTTCTCCGTTTTTAACAACATGAATAATCAAAAAAATCACACCTCATATAGTAATATAATTTAGTATATGCGGACTAACACAAGTAGGTACTTGATATATTTATATTTATTAAGAAAAAAATGTAAAAAAAACTAAATTTTATTTAAAAACTTGATTTATTTCCTTGAATAAACTAAAATTATTATATGTTGTTTTAGCGAAATGATATCATATAAAGTAGCTAATAATTTTATTTTAAATAGCTCAATAAAAAGATTAAATAATATAATAATTATTTTGTATCATCTATAAATAAGGAGGAATATTAATGAAAAAAATCTTATCTTTAGATTTAAGTAAAACAGTTCCATATTTAAAAGAACATGAAATCTCTTATTTTCAACCAATGGTGTCTACTGCACATAAAATGCTAGCAGAAAAAACAGGTGCTGGAAATGATTTTTTAGGATGGATAGACCTTCCTGTAAATTATGATAAAACTGAATTCGCAAGAATTAAAAAAGCAGCAGAAAAAATAAAAGGTAATTCTGAAATTTTAATAGTAATTGGAATAGGTGGATCATATTTAGGAGCTAGAGCAGCTATAGAAACATTATGTCACAGCTTTCATAATAGTTTATCAAGCGATAAAAGAAAATCTCCTTTAGTATTCTTTGCTGGAAATAATATAAGTTCTACATATATGGCAGATTTAATTGATGTTATAGAAGGAAAAGATTTTTCTATAAATGTAATATCAAAATCTGGAACTACAACAGAGCCGGCTATTGCTTTTAGAATTTTTAAAGGCTTATTAGAGAAGAAATACGGAAAAGAAGGAGCAAAAGAAAGAATTTTTGCGACTACTGATAAGGCTCGTGGAGCTCTAAAAAAATCAGCAAATGTAGCGGGTTATGAAACGTTTGTAATTCCAGATGATATAGGAGGAAGATTCTCAGTACTTACAGCAGTGGGACTTCTACCAATAGCGGCAGCAGGAATTAATATTGATGAGATGATGAAGGGTGCGGCAGATGCAAGAGAAGTATATAATGACGACGATATAAATAAAAACGATTGTTACAAATATGCAGCAGCTAGAAACGCATTATATAGGAAAGGAAAGGTTACAGAAATTTTAGTAAACTATGAGCCAGCACTTCAATACTTTGGTGAGTGGTGGAAACAACTTTGTGGTGAAAGTGAAGGAAAAGACCAAAAGGGAATATTCCCAGCATCCGTTAACTTCTCTACAGATTTGCATTCTATGGGACAATATATTCAAGAAGGTGTAAGAAATATATTTGAAACAGTTATTAATGTTGAAAAGCCAAGAAGAGAAGTTGTAGTTAATGAGGAAAGTGGAGATCTAGATGGATTAAACTTTTTAGCAGGTAAAACTATGGATTTTGTTAATAAAAAAGCTTTTGAGGGAACGGTACTTGCTCATAATGATGGAGATGTACCTAATATTATTTTAAACGTACCGACTTTAAGTGCATATAATTTCGGACATATGATCTACTTCTTTGAAAAGGCTTTAGCAATAAGTGGATACTTATCAGGCGTGAATCCTTTTGATCAACCAGGAGTTGAAGCATATAAGAAAAACATGTTTGCTCTTCTTGGAAAAGTAGGGTATGAAGATATCAAAGCAGAACTTGAAAAAAGACTTTAAAGAAATGAGACAAATTATATGAGAATTATTGTAGATGCAGATGGATGCCCTGGTAAACATCTAATAGAAAAGGCTGCTAAAGATAACTCTATAGAGCTCATTATGTTTTGTGATATTAATCATGTACTTAGTAGTGATTACGCCTCAATAAGATATGTAGATAGCGGGTTTCAAACTGTTGACATGAAAGTAGCTAATGAGGCAAAGCTAAATGATATAATAATTACTCAAGATTTTGGAGTAGCTGCTATGGTTTTAGCTAAAGGCTCCTATGCTATTGGACCTAAGGGGCATATATATGATAATAATAATATTGATAAACTATTGTTTGAGAGGCATTTGTCTGGTAAATTAAGGCGGAGTGGTGGTAAAACCTTTGGTCCTAAAAAGCGAACAAGTGAAGATGATGACAAGCTTTATAACAACTTAATTAAACTTATTCTAAAAGATAATCAATAATATTAAGGCAATTTGTGTCTTACATTTTAAACATTAAAAATAGCTAGCAACGAAAGTTGCTAGCTATTTTTATTTATTTTATAGTAACAAATGTGATATAAAATAAGCTATGAAACTTATAAAACAGGGATTATTAAGAAAGTTTATGTTTATAAATAAGAGAAAAAAATTTAAATATATACTGTTACATATAATGGAATTATAGTATAATATATTATTATAGAGATAAATTTTATGATAATGTTTTTTTATTAAATGCTTATTTATAAAGGTAGGTAAATTTAAATGAATGAAATGAATATATTGTTTAGTTTAGATAACGCCAAGCAAGAATATAAAGAAATTGAAATCAGTGTTGAAAATGAATTAGAAAATAATTTAGATTACAAATTTCTAGTAGGTCTCGAGGGAACGTGGACTACTTTAAAAAAATCAAGTGGAGAAAGTGTTGCCAATTGGAAACCAGAAGTTGACGGTAAGTACTCCATAATGGTACAAGCTAAGAGAAAAGAAAGTAATAAGCCTTTTGATTTTATGTCAAAGACGGATTATATAGTTGGTGAGGCATGCATCAAGCTAATTAATGATATTTATATAGATAAGATGGAAATAATGGTAGGCGAAAAAATTACTTTAACAGTAGAAACAATTATGGTACCCATTATGTATAGATATTGGGTACATGAAAAAGATGATTGGCAACTTATAGCTGATTATTCACCGGAAAATATAATGACATGGACTTCGAAATACTCTGGAGAAAAAGAGTTTTTGGTAGAATGCAAGAATCTAAATTCTGAAAACATGTTTGACGATTCCATGAAGATACAATTTAATGTACAAGCCATACAATCTTTAGAAATTCTGAGCTTTAAATGTTTAACTGAGAGTATATTAGAAGGCAAGGAGATAGTTTTTGAGGTTGAGTCAAAGTATGAGGACAATAGAATGGTCTTATATAAATTTGTGAAAATAGATTTTAAGGGAAATAGAAGCTGTATACAAGACTATTCAACTAAGAAGTTAGTTAGTTATGTTGAAAAAAATAAGGGGGATTATAAGTTATTATGTATGGCGAAGGACATGTTTTCGCTTAAGGAGTTTGATGATAGAGCATTAATTTATTATAATGTGAATCCATATGAGGAAATAAATATACATAGTTTTACTAGCGATTTGAGTTCGCCGCAGTTATGTGATACTCCTATTATTCTAAAGTGTGTTGCTAGAGGTGGGACAGAACTATTGTATAAATTTAACATAAAAGGGAGATGCCCTAAAAATACTGCTTATAAAAATGAAAATTTTTATATATGGACACCCAAAGAAGAGGGAGAATATGAAGTAACATTATGGGTAAAGGATGTATCTTTTAGTGGGGAATATGAACAAAAGAAATCCCTGAACTTTAAAATTGAAGATAAGTGCAAAGAAAACGTGAGTATCGAGGATATAATAATAGATAAGAAAGGGACTGTGCTAATAGGTGACCGAATTCATTTAATAGTAAAAGCAATAGGAGGAAATTCTCTAAGATACAGTTTTGTAGTTTTTAAGGATGAGAAAGAGACAGAAAAAATAGAATTCGGGGTACATGATTTTGTAGACTTTACTCCAGAAGAGAGTGGAAATTTTAAACTGGAGGTAAGAGTAAAAGATAAATATTCAAAGAGCGAATTTGATGTTAATAAAATTATATATATTAAGGCATTAGAATGTATACCAGCTAAAATAGATTATGTTCTAATGGCTAAAAACAAATATTATATGGTAGGAGATACAATTTATGTGCAAGTAATAGTAGAAAATACAAGAGATACATTAATAAATTATGTTTTAAAAATAGACGGTAAAGTAGTTGAACAAACAAGTTTTATAGAATATAAAAATTATGAGCTTAAGCCTAAATGTAGCGGTAGTTATGTAATAGAAATACTTGCAAAAAACAAATTAAGTACAAGTGCATATGATAGTAGAAAAGAGGTAAAAATAGAAGTTCATACAATACTTCCTGTAACTGATACAAAGATTTTATGTGAAAATGAAAATTTTACAATTAATGAAACTATAATATTTAAGTCACAAAGTATAGGTGGGAAAGATGTTATATATGAGTTTTATCTTATGAAAAAAGGGAACTGGAGCTTAATTCAAAAGTTTAGCAAAAAAGATGATTATTGCTTTATGCCTTTATTAAAAGGAATATACAGAATGTTAGTATTGTCAAAAAGCTTCTATAAGAGTATTTCGTATGAAGACTATGATATAATAGAGTTTGAAGTTAAAGAATAAATTTAAAACAGCTTTTAAAGCTGTTTTTTTATAATTAAAATACTTTATACTAATTATACAGCTCCACAGGGGATGATTAACATCGACCTATGAGAGGGGTAAATAAAATCTAAATAACTACATGAGGAGATGAATGCTGATGGACAGAATAGACAAGATATTGTCAAACTTAGGTCATGGAACAAGAAAAGAAGTAAAGGCATTATTAAAGAAGAAAAAAGTAGAGGTTGATGGAGTAATAGCAACTGATAGTGCTATGAAAGTAGATCCAGAAAAGTGTGTAATAAAGGTATCAGGTGATGAAATTAACTATAGAAAATATATATATTTAGTTATGAATAAGCCTTCAGGTGTAGTTTCAGCTACTGTAGATAGAAATGATGAGACTGTAATTGATCTAATAGATGAGCAGTACCGTGCATTTAAACCATTTCCTATTGGAAGACTAGATAAAGATACAGTAGGACTACTTTTAATTACTAATGATGGTGAATTAAATCATAAATTAATTGCACCCAAGAACCATGTTGATAAAGTATATTATGCAGAAATAAATAAATTTATAGATGCAAGTGACATAAATGCATTTAAGAAGGGTATTGTAATAGACGACGGATATAAATGTATGCCAGCGGAATTAGAAGTGTTAACTGCAAATGAAAATGGATCAGAGGTAATGGTTACTATTCAAGAAGGCAAATTTCATCAAGTAAAAAGAATGTTTGAGAGTGTAAATAAGAATGTTATGTTTTTAAGAAGAGTTAGTTTTGGTCCATTAAAATTAGATAAAGATCTAGTTGAAGGCAATTGTAGAGAATTGTCGGAAGATGAGATAGATTTATTGAAACAAGTATAATTTAATTAGAAATATTATAATATGCGACAAAAATGAACGAATTATGAATAGTATATATTCGTTTTACAAATTATTTATAATGAAATTAGTGGAAAACACTTGCAAACATTAGTGAAATTTAATATAATTAAGGTGCAAAGATAAATAGAGAGATAAATAGCCCCCTTTTTATTTATTATAAAGCAGCCCAACCCCAAGGGCTGCTTTATTTTGTAAAAAAAAGTCGATTTTTGTGAAAAAGTTTTAATATATTGTATTTCGACAAAACGCTCTCATTAAATATAACTATTTAATGAGGGCATTTTTTATCTTTATTTGCAAAAGAAGACTCCGTTCTCTGTAGATGGAGATGAATTCCGCTTTTAAATTATTTTTATATAACTTAATATTATAGGATCTATTACGGCATAATATATAGTAGAAGTTATAAAAAAAGAGGGTGAATATTTTGAGAATAGAAACTAATTCTTCTACAAGAATATATAAAGATAAGCTTAGCTTTGAAAATCTCAACAATCTATCGAATATACTGTATATTGGTAATGAAGCTAAAATTAAAGCTTATTCAATTCTTGTTTACAATCATGAGAAAGATCTTTCCCAGAGTATTCATTTAACTATTAAAAATATGTTTAATCTTAATACTTATTATACAAACTATGCTGTTTGTGAAGCTAAATGGAATAAATCTTCTAATGTTGAATTAAACAAAATGTACATAGATGATTTAAAGAAGAACATTAACCATAGAGAGAAATCTGTTAAAGATTTAATTAATAAAATTAAATTTTGGAGTAAAATTCATATTCATATTATCGATATATCTAAGGCTATTAAAAATAGTAAAAGCCTCCCTAAATTTAAGTATTATAGACCATATTATTTTTATATGTCAGATGATAAGATTTTTGTTGAGGCTAATTATAAAAATAAATCAATTATATATAATATATATGATTTTGAGCATGCTCTTGTTATAAAAAAAATTAGCAGATTAACTAATAAACTGAATATGATTAAGCGTGGTATAGGTTATCAAAAACAAAAACTTGCAAGACTTAATACAAGGGCAGTAAAATCATGTTTTGGTACTAAGAGACTATTTAAAGCTCGGCATACATTATATAACGAGCATTTTGCATGGAAAGAAGACTTCTATAAAGCTAGGCATAAAACTATAGAGCTTCAAGGACTTAAAACAGTTACACAAGGAAATGCTTGTGTTAAATGCAACTACGAAACGAATTTACTAAAGATTCAACTGCCTGAGACTATTTAAAGATGAGAATAAAATTAATTATTCTAAGGC
>NZ_JAHLDV010000038.1 GCF_018861865.1 Clostridium frigoris | reverse complement strand
TTTGCTATGCCTATTTTTATTACTAACTGCTCTCTTAACACAAAAATTATAGTTCGATATTACTTCATACAAATTCAAGTTTTACATATTAGTTTCCGTGACTACTCAAATTACCAACATTTCATTCCTTATAAATTATACCATATAGAATAATATTCTACATTTAAAGTGCACCATAACATAAAAAAGAAGATTAGATATATTTTCTATACCTAGTCTTCTTCCATACTTTGTTCATCTTCTACCTCAACAATATTGTGCATTGTACCTTTTCCTCGCTTAAGTTGATTAATAGATTTTTTCAAATGTGTCATATTAGATTCATTATAAAACGGTTCGCTTGCAGTAATTTCAAAAGGTATTTTTCGTTCTCTAACAACTGCTTTTGCAAAGATAGTAAATGCGGTTGTCATATTCATACCAAAATCTGAAAAAAGGATTTCTGCTTGTTTCTTTAATTCTTCATCAATGCGAATATTAACTGTTTTTAGAGCCATAGTATCACTCCTTTCATTACATTATATTATATTATATACATTGTATAACAAAAAGTTACTTTTGTAAATACACTGTATATATATTATATACATTTATCATATTAATTATTCATTATTCATTATTCATTAATCATTAATCATTACCATATTTTATTTTATATTTAACTAGAATGAAGAAGGTATAACTTGTTGTAATATATATCTATTCGATAAAAACTTAAAATTAAACTCTTGGAACAAACAGCTTTTTTCATTAACTACATCTCCTATTTTATATATAGCATAATTCAACGACTAATATTTTCTAAACTTAATTGTTTTTTTGTATAGCCTTCAAATTCCTTATAAATATTATCTAAGGGATGTTTGTTTAACTTTTTAATATTGTTAGTTATTCTTATTTGTCCTATTCTATCTTTAGATACCATTTTATATAATATAATTTTATACATCAGCTTATCTGCTTTTATTCTTATAGTTATATTTTTTATAGATTTTACTTGCTCATAATTATCTACAAACCAATTAATAAACTTATTAACTTGAACTAATTGTTTCTCATTATGTACTAGATTATGTTCAATAATAGGAATTAAACAACTTAATAGCTCTAAATTATATTTTTTACTTGTTAAAATTTCTTCAATATACTTATCTATCTTTTTCTTACAAAAATCATTAAATTCATAATTTGTCACCAAATCTTCCATAAAAAAAATCACACTGTCTTCATGATTTTGATTTAATTTAATAACTCTATTTATATCACCATTGGATAATAAACATGAAATTATGAAATCAATATTTAGTATTAATAAAATAACTCCTATATCTATAGTTAATTTAAAAAACAATAATGCTACTCCAAGTAATATTAAAACTATATTAAATAGAACCCCACCACTTAATATTAATTTTAAATTTAAGGCGAACTTTTTGAAATCTTTTTCACAGGTTATAGAATTATTTACATCTATTATTATCGCTCCACCTGTAACTAATCTACTGATCTTAAATTTGACCTTTAATTTATTATTATCATTTATTATCATAAATGGACCTACAATAAATAATTTAAAACTATATTTACATAACTTTAAAACTATTAAATGACCAGCCTCGTGAGCATATATAGAAAAATAATAAACTATAATAATTTTAAATACAATCTCTGAAAAAATTAAATTTTTAGGATTCTGATATTGTATCATAATATCAAGAAGCTCTTTGCCCCCCCAAATCGTAAAAGATAATAAAATAACTATAGCAAATATATTAATTATACTTTTAGATTTTCTATTTTTAGCTATTTCACATTTATAATTCATATTCATATATCCCTCGCAACTGACCTAATCATAACAACAAAAACACAAAGCAGCATGTTATTGATCTAAATCATATATTATTTTTTAATATCATCTAAATTCTACTTCCTTGGTAAAATAGTGAATACCACTGCATAGTAAGCTCCAGCTATAATCCCAAACTTAAAATCATTAAGATTAATATAACTACTAACAAGTAGGAATAAAACAATTGATATAATAAAAACAAATTTATCTATCAACTTTTCTTTACCACTATTCTTAATCGACTTCTGAAGAGGTGTAAATATATTAAATTTATTATTAATAACAGTTAAAATGATTTGAACAGGAAAAAAAGCTATTAAAAGTGCTAATAAGAATTTAAACACTGAGCTAATAAGTTCCATTCTTTTACCTCCTTTTATTATTATTATTTTAAAATCATATAGAATTTATTCTAATCAACTAATAGCCGTTTTTTAAAAAAAGCTCGTTTTTTGATTACCGAGCTTTTTATTAACTAAAAACCTATATAATTAACTTCTTATTACCACTTATGTAAACTAAAATGACCATATGAATAAATACCTGCGACCAATCCCGCTCCTAGTACTGGGATAGTCCATGGGCTTGATATTGCTGCGAGTACAGCTGTGTCAAATGCAAATAACACCTCACCACCTGCAGTTGCCATCACCGCTTTAATCATAGTTCCAGATATACTTTGACTTGCTAGTTTACTAACACCAAACCCGATAGCACCATATAACATTGATTTGGTTTTGTCTAAACTATAACCTCCATCAATATATTCCATCTCATCACTCTCAACATCAACATAACTACTTGGTAACCTTAAAGTCATTTCGCTCATTTTTTTAATCTCCTTCATCATTATTATAATATTTTTAACTGTTTACTACAATTGACAATCATATTATTTGAATTATATATATCAAAGGCACCTGCAGATACCCAAAATAGCTAATTAAATTTAACACCAATTTGCTGCATAAAATACTTCATATATGTTATCTCTTCATACTTAACTCTAGTTTCCGTAACCATTCCTAGTGTAAGATTAACCTTTTCTCCTTTTTTATCTTCAAGGTACGTTTTATCAAGTTTTACTTTGACCTTGAAAAACACATCTCCTTTTTCGCTATCAATAGTGGCATCTTGGTCTATGCTTAAAACCTTTCCTTTAATAGTGCCATATTCTGCTTGATTAAGTCCTGCTACAGCAACTGAGGCTTCATCCCCCGTCTTAATCCTTGGTCTTTCACTTGATGGAAGTAAGGTTTCTATTATTAATTTTTCATCTTTATTAGTTATACTTCCAATTGAACTTCCAGCTTGCAGCACCATTCCCTTTGTAATTGGTGCGGTTAAATGCAGCTTGCCATCCTTTGGCGCAACAATTTTATACTCGCTGGAACTCTTGCCTAAAGCTTTCCTTTGAATATCAAGTTTTTCTTTTTCTAATTCAAGCTGCGTTCTCTCGGTAGTGAATTGTAAAATCGTATCATAGTAATTCCCATCTGATTTAATTTTTTGCGATATTTTATATTGATTAATCTGTTCTTTTGTTGCCGCTTCAGATTTTAATGCGACTTCATCTACTACAAATTCTTTTCGTTTTGTGTAACTGTTAGTTAATTTATTATAAAACTCTGCTTCGTCATCTTTATTCTTATCAAAGCTATTTGTTAAAGCAGTAGCATCCTTTTCTGCTCTTGTTAGTAACGCTATCCTCTTATTAAACATTTTAATCTGATCATCTACTTCTCCTGATTGCAGATTTGATTCAACAGGATTAAGCGTCACCAGTGTGTCACCTGCTATTACATCTTTACCTTCAATAGCTGATACATTAACTACTCCACCTGAAACAGCTGCCATAATTTGCGACTTATTTTCTGTAGTAACAATTCCTTGGCCTTTTACCATATAAGTTTTCACCGAATGATTTGCCCATACCAAAAACATTATTAATAGTATTGTTACTAGCATAATAATATATAACATAAATTTGGGAGGATTTTTATCATATAGAACCCTACTGTCTGTTAATTCATTTAAATTATATAACTTCAAGCTCATCTACTCCTTATTTAACAACATTTTGGAAGCTTCATGTCTTCCATCTTCTATAAGTGGCAGTTGTCTAACCTAGTAAAATTACTTTGGTGGCAGTCTAAATCTGCTTCCAAAGTTGTTAATATTTCAGCTCCGAAGGAGATGATTTAACTCCATAAAGACGTCGGCTACAATTCCTTCTTCATTTTCGTTTACAAATACCGTGTAGCTATCGCCCTTTAATTTAATGTCATTTTCAAATGCAAATAATTCCAATTTAGAATAGGCAAACTGAATATTTTCCTCTTTTTCAGTAAATCTTGCAAACAAACAATTTTTTACTCTGATTTGGCTTTCTAATTCATAAGGTGCTTCTATATTATGAATTGGATTTTTAAGTTGTAACATGATTTTTATTATTATTTTAGCTTGACCATTAGCATCACCCTCTACAGACGAATAATTAATCATTGGCCCCAATGTAGAATTTCCCTTTGACTTTATATAACTATCCATCATATATGTAATCTTATTTATATCTACTAGCTCATCTTGACTTACCTTTCTTACAAGTACATTATTTAATTTTAATATCTTATTTTCTTTTATTACTATTTTTTCACTTGTATTCATACTCTTCACCATCTCCTGTAACCTTTTTGGTAACTAATGTTTCATCACTTGTTTCTTTTTCAATATCCTTTACTACTATATTTTCACCTGGTTTTTCTATTTCTCCAACCTGACTTATATAAAGCTTATAATAATATCCTTTTTTACTTAAAAGCTCATCATGACTACCTTGTTCAACTACACTACCATTATCCATAACATAGATTATGTCGCAATTTCTTATGGTGGAGAGCCTATGTGCAATAATCAGCATTGTCATATCCCTGCCTTTTACAAAAAGGGTGTCATATATTTTTGCTTCACTTATAAAGTCCAAGTTGCTTGTAGCCTCATCTAGTATTAAAAAGTTTGTTTTCTTTATAAATGCTCTGGCAAGGGCTATTCTTTGTCTTTCTCCTCCAGATAACCCTCCTCCTGCTTCCTCTAAAAATGTATCATATTTTCCAGGAAGCTTATCTATAAATGAACTGCAACCTGCGTTTTCGCATGCAACCTTAACATCCTCATAAGTGAAACTTTCTGCGCCTAAAGTTACATTCTCTTTTATATTGCCAGAGAATAATTCTATGTTTTGAGGTACATATGCTATTTGCCTTCTTAGATCATATATATCAAGCTCTTCTATATCATAACCAGCTATTTTTATATTTCCTTCATCTGGTGAGTAATATTTTAGGAGCATCTTTGATATAGTACTTTTCCCACTACCAGATTCACCAACTAAAGCAACTTTTTTACCCTCTGGTATCTTTATACTTAGATTATTTAAAACAGGGGCTCGACTCCCATAGCTAAAGGTAATATTATTGAGTTCTATGTCTCCATTTATTTTATCTATTTTAATTTTATCTTCCTTTGACCCGTCCTGTTCTTTTTCCACTTCATATATTTCTGATATTCTCTTAAGAGATATGCCTGCCTCTTGTATGCTAAGTTGAAGCCCTACGAGTCTCCCTATTGGCCCCATAAAATAACTTGATAATGAAGTAAATGCCATTAAACTTCCTAAAGTAGTTTTACCGTCAATTACCATTGTTGCTCCCAAAAACATAAGTACTAAATTCCCTATAGTTGTAATCGCCGAGGATAATGATCCTTGTATATTGGAAAGTACTCCCGTTCTAAATCCGATTCTAAGATTTCTTACATACTCTATTTCCAGCTTTTCCAAAGACTTATCTTCAGCTGCATTAACCTTTATTGTTTCTATTCCCTTTAAGCTTTCAATTATATGGCTGTTAAGTCTTGCTTCTGCTTCCATTTGCTCAAGATTAATTGTTTTGTATGGTCTTTTAAATATATATATAAGTGCTGCACTAATAATTGTAAGAATCAAAACTACTATGAATAGCGTTTGATTCATTATGTAAAGTACTACTGCGGAAACTAATGCTAAAGTAACATCCATAATTAGTGACAAGGAAACAGATGTTAATATATTTTGTATAGTTGTGGCATCCCTAAATCTTGTGAGAATATCTCCAACCTTTCTGCTAGCAAAAAATTTCATGGGCAATTTGTATACATGCCGGAAATAACCAAGAAGTAATGAAATACTAATTTTCTGTGACAAATATAAAAGCATTTGTTGCCTTATTGCAGTTATTAATATTTGAGTAATTCCAATTACTAGAAACCCTATAGTAAAAATCATAAGCTCATTTTTCAAACTGTAAGGGAGAATTTCATCCATTAAAATTTTGTTAAAAAACGATGAGGCTATCCCAAGAATCGTTAATAATACTGAAGCTATTATGGTATATACGAACAATGCCTTTTGAGGCAAAAGAATACTTACAAACTTTAATAACATATTCTCTTTTTTATCTTTATTTACACTAAACTCATGACTAGGTAAAAGTAAAAGAAGTACTCCGTCAAATTCTTTAAAGAATTCATCTATAGTTTTTTTTATTACACCCTTTGCCGGATCTAGTATTATAACAACATCTTTTTTTATATTGTGAACAATTACAAAGTGGCTAAGTCCATCCTTTGTAATAATATGAGCTATTACTGGCAATGTGTACTTACTACAAAAGCCTTCCTTATCAACCCTAATGGCTTTTGTATCAAATCCAAGTTTAATAGCTCCATCTTCTAATCCTTTAAGTGTTGTCCCTTTAATATCCGTACCTAAAATGTCCCTAAGTTTTGTTATTGTAATTTCTTTTTTATAATACATGCATATCGTAGCAAGACATGCAGCCGCGCAATCAGTTGCATCTAGTTGCTTAACTAACATTTTTTTGTATCCCAATGTTTTATCCCCTTATTTTACATAATTAATTTTTTCATTTATTATAATTAATTCTTTATTTATTGTAATTAATTTTTTCATTTATTATACTTCATTTTCATATTACCCCATAAAATTTTATAAAACAACATAATTCTCACGAAATGCCGTTTTTATGGCATAAACGGAAGTTAATTCATAATCTAAACCTAATGGCACCAAGAATACTGTTTTATGCATCTCAAACACAAAATTAAAACTTCTAGACTAATCATCTCCTGGTGGAGCTGTATCATCTCTTGAGGAGCTGTAATCATCTCCGGTGGAGCTGTATCATCTCTTGGGGAGCTGTAATTATCTCCTGGGGAACTGAAAAATACCAAGCGAATATTCGCTTGGTATTTTTATTTAAGATTATGTATTAGGATATTAGTGCCATGGGAATATAGTGAATAATACTGCATAGTAAGCTCCAGCTATAATTCCAAACTGTAAATCATTAAGATTAATATAACTACCAATAAGTAGGAATAAAACAATTGATATTATAAAAACAAATTTATCTATCGGCTTTTCATTACCACTTTTCTTAATGAATTCCTGAAGAGGAGTAAATATATTAAATTTCTCATTAATAATTTTTAGAATAATTTGAACAGGATAAAAAACTACTAAAAGTGTTACTACAAATTTAAGAGTTGAAATAATAAATTCCATCTTTTCACCTCCTTTTATTATTAGTAAATTGCTTATTGCTGTGATTAAAATAAGATGTTATAATAACATCAGTTACAAGTGTATATACACAGGTATATATGCAAGTGTATACATCTATGGTAGCATACCGTTATGTAGACATATTATAATTATTTATGTTAATACTAACACAATATATATTAATACTACAAACGTATATTTTATATCCATCTGCATTAAATTTTGTATTTTATTAGGGGGAAATCATGGAAAAATTCAAACTATTTGCAAAGAAAGCCGCTAGACGGTATTTCTTAGATGCTTTAAGTGCCATGGCACTCGGCCTATTCGCTTCATTAATTATCGGACTCATTTTAAGTCAATTATCAAAAGTTCCCGGACTCGCTTTTCTTAAGGAATTTACAGAAATCATTTCTGCTAAATCTCCAGTTGTAGGAGCTGCTATAGGTGTTGCTATAGCCTGGGGTTTAAAAGTTACTCCACTTGCAATGTTCTCATCCGCGGCCACTGGTGCTTTTGGGTATATGTATATGGGTGGCGGCCCAGTTGGAGCTTTCATCGCGGCAGTAGTCGGAGCAGAACTTGGAAACTTAGTATTTGGTAAAACAAAATTAGATATAGTAATAGTTCCCATTGTTACTATTTTAACTGGAAGTATCGCGGGTAAATTTGTTGGACCTTATATCTCAGTGTTTATGACTGATTTAGGTTCAGTAATAAATTCTGCAACTACCCTTATGCCTATTCCAATGGGTATTGCTGTATCAACCTTAATGGGGCTTGCCCTCACTGCTCCAATTAGTAGTGCAGCTATTGCAATCTCATTAAACATGTCCGGACTTGCAGCTGGAGCTGCAACTGTTGGTTGTAGCGCTCAAATGATAGGATTTGCAGTAGCTAGTTATAGAGAGAATAAGGTAAGTGGTTTAGTCTCCCAAGGACTGGGTACCTCTATGCTACAAGTACCAAACATAATACTGCGCCCTCAAGTTTGGATACCTCCAACACTTGCCGGTGCTATTCTTGGACCCTTATCTACTACCATTTTTGCAATGAAAAATAATTCTCTAGGTGCAGGTATGGGAACTAGTGGCCTTGTAGGTCAGTTTGGAACACTTGCAGCTATGCAAGGAAGCGCACCAACATCTATAATAGTCTTAAAAATATTACTTCTACATTTTATAGCTCCTGCTGCTTTAACTCTACTTTTCTCAGAAATCATGAGAAAGAAAGGGTGGATAAAATTCGGTGACATGAAACTTAAGCTATAGTGGCAGGCATCACTTGATATAGTAAGTGACATGTTTAGCTTAAACAGTAAAACCCTCGACTAATTAATAGTCGAGGGTTTTCTTATGCTCTAATTTATTTGTATTAGAAATTATCAATTATTGATTTAGAAGGAACAGCATTCCCATTTTTATCTTTAATTACGAATATTATATTACAATCTTCTCCAGATTTTACTGTAATACCATCTGTATAGTTATCATCTGCTGGCATATGCCTTCCGAGTACTAAAACTGATAATGTACCAATTGTAGTATCTCTATTCAAGTCATAAGTACCGTTTCCATTTTTATCAACATACAACATTCCAGATACCATATCTACCAATTGTATACGAATTGTATATGAAGATGATTTACTTAAATTGATTCCACTAACTTTAGGATCATTATCTGAACTAGTTGTTGTTAGTACTTTCGTGTAATCATATTTCACAGCATGAGTAGGATTAGTTACTGATTTCCAACTTACTGATTTAATTATATTTTCTTCATCAACAACAGTAATTTTTATTTTGTATTTTGTATTGGTGTTAGAATCTGTTATTACAATTGTAGCAATACCTGCTTTACCTGCAATAACAACTATCTTTTTATCAACTACTTCTACAGTAACAACGTCAGCTCTTGATGTTGCTATAGTTATATCTGGATTAGAATCAAATCCTAATGAGACGTTATCTGAGTTGTATTCCTCTAACTGATAAGCTAGATATTTGTCACCTGAAACATCAATTGATGTATTAACAGAGAAGTCACTCTTTAATGCATCAGCTACAATGCTATCTGCATCATCATTACTTGTTGGTTTATATAACTCTAAAGTGGATTTATAAACAGTTGTATTTGTATTATTTACCACTAATTTTAAATTAACTTTTTTATCGTATCCAGCCACTGTTCCTTTAAAATTAAATGTTCCCGCTTTTTTTGTGCTGGCTTTTGATGGACTCCACTTTATTGTTACAGTTTCTATACGTCCATCACTTCTTGTTGCTGTTAATGTCTTTGGCAATGTATAACTATCATCTAGGTCTACCGTTTCATTTATATCTTCCATTGATGTTATACCAATTACTGTTAATATTAAATTTACTTTTTCATCATATCCAGCCACTGTGCCTCTATACGTAAATGTTCCTGCTTTGCTTGTACTTGCTTTTGATGGATTCCACTTTACTGCCACGGCTTTTGTACTTCCATCACCTTTTGTTGCTGCTAATGTCTTTTGCAATGTATACCTATCATTTACGTCTACTGTTGTATTTATATCTTCTATTGATGTTATTGATTTTAAAACACTTGCATGTACATTACCCATAAACGGAATGCTAATTGTTATTAAAATGGCTATTAACGTAATTAAAAAACCTTTTCTATTTTTTTTACTAATCATTTTAATCACTCCCTAATATTTACTTTATTTATATTATATTGTAAAATTTATAAACATGCCATATTTATTAACAATAAATATAAATTTACTATTTAACGAGAATAATTAATAATAATTAGTTCTATAATTTGAATTTATTACCTATATCAAGTATTTCCCCAGTCATGGAATTTAATATTTGCGCAGTTGCCGAAACCTCCTGGGATGAAGCACTTAATTGCCATTGTTAATTAACTTGAAAGTAGTCATGCACAATGGAAATCCCCTTTGATGCTGTATTCTTTGACCCTGTTGCTACAACCGTGATTGTATGACTACTGTTGGACATGCCTGATTTGCTATACATTTTCTGTGTTTCACGGGTAGTGCTGTAGCAATCTATACCAGATTTGTCCAATACCCCATCAATATATACATCTGCTATTCCCAGATCAGTATTCTTAAGACCGTACCAATCTACTGTTGTTCCTTTAAATGTGTACTGAACATTACCTGTATTGATCACATGGCAATCATTGTTGTAATAAGTGCTGTCATTGGTATAATAATTCCATATTCCGTTATATAATACTCCTGGATCCGTATCATTTACCTTTAGTGTAACCATTTTAGGCCATATAGAACTAATTATCCATGCTGAAAAATCGAGTTTAGTCCCTGTGTCGTTTTCAGAAAACACTTCAAGTCCCGTCTGAGCTTCGCCAGGATATGTTAGCATCGTCAGTACAGCCTTTCCTGAATTCGCAAAAACTTCAATGCTCGATTTGTCTACGAATATCCTCATCTTTATCTTATTATCCTCTGGTGCAACTGGTGCATAAAGTATTTTTGAAAAATTAGGAATCGTAGCATCTGTACAATTGGATCTGTCTATATACATACAAGAGGTTCTTGTATCATACCCTACTACAATTTTTCTCCCGCTGCCAACACATAAATTAAAGCCAAACTTATTTGGGTTTGTTGTTGAAAATGTAGCATCAATCTCATATGTGTTTTTATCCGGTTTGAATTCAGGTATTGCAAATGTTCCTGCCGAAAGAGTCCTATCCGTAAAAGAGGATGGTGTTTGCCGCAATGACTGTAACTTGGGAATTGGATTTTGTACTAAGCGAACACCTTCAGGATAAGTTTTAAGGCTTAAATTTCGGGCAATAGACCACTGGCCTTGTCCCCAGGAACCCGGTACTGATGTTGCATATTCCCAATTATTTGTCCAGCCAAGCCATGTGGTGTTAGTAAGGGTTCCATCATAATCCCTAAATGCTCGTGAAGCGTAAAAATCTGAACCATAATCAACCCATAGAGCGTGTTCACGGTTCTCGGAATGTAAAATATCTGAGAACATAATGTGGTCGATATCTATGTGACCCCAGTCTGTGCCGGTATAATTATCTACAATTTGAATGGTTGCAGTCTTTCCGATTAATTTACTTACATCCCAGCCATTCCATTTTAGAATGCCAGAGTTATTGCCGGTGGCTGTACGTACAACCTGCCCATCAACAATCATGTTTATACATGTCTGATCGGGGTGACTACCACCCCCTATTAAAAAGTTTATAGCTGTATTATTTATGGTGAATGATGGAGAAGTTAATGTTCCGGTATCACTGTCACTAGTCATGCACGAAGTTGCCATCCCAGCTCTTATGTTTACGGGACCCTCATTCTTTAGAGGTGCTGTTCCAAAAGCATTACCAGTCGCGGCCCATGAGCCATAATCGCTTCCATCAAAACCCATGTACAAGGAACCATCTAATCCAGTTCCTTGATTTAAATAATTCATTGTCTGGGAATCGGGGATAAAAGTTGTGCCATTAAAATCTCCAATAAAATATTGTTCAAGGTTGGGGCCTACGCTAATAACCATGACCCATTTCTTATTGTTCACATTTCCATCAAGGGAAACCTGGAACATATCTGGACACTCCCATACACCTTCCTGTGCTCCTATTGGACCGAAGTCGCTCATCCATGTCCAATCTTTTAAGTTTGTAGAAGAATAGAACTGTATTTTCTTTTCTGCTGCCAAAGATACAGTCATAATCCATTTTGATGAAGGCTCATACCAAAATACAGTAGGATCGCGAAAATCCGAGTTTCCTATATCTAAAACTGGGTTTGCGCTGTTATATTGAAATGAAGTATATGCGTTGCTGGTGCTATAAGAAATCCCCTGTTTTTGTATTGATCCACCACCCATTGTATAAATAGGTATCATAGTATTTGCTCCAAAAGAAGCAGTATTGTTTTTATCCACCACAGTACTTCCCGTCCAATATTGATTTCCTTGAGGCTCGCCAGTCATTGCGTTCAAAGTTTCCTCATCATAATGAACTAGATCTGTGGATGTTGCCTTCCCCCACCAAAACATATGATACTTACCCTGATAATAAAGAGAACCACATACATCTCCTATCCAACCAGAAGATGGACTAAAGTGAAATTGTCCACGGTATTTTTCACCGTAAGTAGTTGCAAATGAATAGCTCGTCATAAGTATCAATGTAGTAATGACGATTACAACCGATAAGGTTAAAATCATCAATTTCTTTTTCATCACTGTAAACTCCTTTCAGAAACTTATTCAAGATTTTCACCATTATTACCTTTTTAGTTGCCCGTCCATACCACATTCTAATCCTTATTTTAGAACCCAACCGCTTGATAGTAAGCAATTTCACCTATAGCTTCCCATCCAAAGATGACGTCATGGTGCTGGGTGGTCATGTTAAATGCACGAAAAGCAAATGATTTTTCACCTTCATTTATAAAGATCTCTACAAAACTATTATCAACAAATACATCAACTTGATATCTATTTTTATTTAATCCTTTAGTTTTTCTAATTTTCCCATTTTGTACATCCACAGGAATGTCCAAATTAGATCGATCCACAGAAATATGGTCCCTGTTAAAATCGAATTTCAATTCCCAATAGTCTTTTAAATAACCAAATTTAATTGACATTTCATCTTTATGATTACAAACTTCAAAACTAAGGTGATAGGTATTAGACTTCGTCGTTATCTTTTCATTATGGAAGCTTTGTTTCTTTTTAAATTGTTCCAGTAACTCAGAAGCAACGAAATGAGTTAATCGATTTTGTTTTAATTTTAATTCATATGGCATAGTTAATCCATGTTTCCACATATCTTTATCCGATGGAAGTTCTTGCTGCCCACATCCAAACCACGCCACCATCATAGGAACATTATTCTTACCATAAAATGCTTGCGAAGCATAAAAATCAAATCCTGAATCCACTTCATCACTATATTCCTCATAAAAAACTTTATTTGATATATCTAATTTTCCAACCAAGTATATCGTAGAAAATTGATTTTGATAACGAGTTTCTTCTTTTTCAAGTCCCATTACTGAAACAATTAAGACATCTTTTCCTTCAACTTGAATGAGACTCGGACATTCCAGCATATAACCTTTATCAATTGGAAGAGAAATAATTCCTTGATATACCCAATCAATTAAATCCTGACTAGTATAAAGCAATAACTGACCTACCTCATGCTCATCTTTTGCACCTAACAACATATAATAACTTCCATCTCGCTTAAACACGAATGGATCTCGTATTTCACCCGACATTCCTTCTGGCGCTCCATCAATAATCGGATTTTTTTTCGACTTTTGAATAACACCTACTTTATCCATAATGGCCACTGCTTGTTTAGGAATTTTACCTTGAGGCGTTTTGTAATTTGCGGTATAAAATAGATACAATAACCCGTCTTTTTCAATGGAATTACCAGAGTAGCAACCATTTTTTTCATACTCTTCATCAGGAATAAGTGCAATTTTTTTATCTTCCCAATGAACCAAATCACTTGATTTATAATGTCCCCAATGCTTCATGCCGTGATGAGGTTCTAGTGGAAACCACTGATAGAAAAACTGGTATTGCTTGTTAAAATAAGCAAGTCCATTGGGGTCATTCATCAATCCTGTTTTTGGATAAAGATGATAGTGAGGTAAAAAAGAACTTTTTTGCACAAAATCTTCTAATTGTTTTAAATAAGATACATGTTTATCCTCCACATATGTGTAAGTCTCAAATTTTTGAAATTCCATTTTATTTTTATAAATTATCTTATTCATGTGCCCCTGGTACTCCTTTTAATTTATCGTAAATTATTATGAAAAGTATAGTCAATGAAAAGGCAACTATATTTCCAATAACGTAATGAATCATAACAGGAGGATTTACAATAGTCACACCCGGAATACCCGTTAATCCAAAACCAAGAGCCTTTACACTAAATATTCTCATATAAGCTCCACCAAACCCTGCACCAAGTACCGCACAAGCAAAAGGGATAATCGAATCTTTAATGTTTACGGCGAAAATAGCGGGTTCTGAAACGCCTACTAGTGTTGGTATAAAACTAGATATTGCTATTTCTCTTCTTTTTGATTTTTTCTTTGCTAGTAAAAACATACCTACGCAAGCTCCACCTTGAGCAATAATTGATACTGCCCACAAAGGTTGTATATAATTAAAACCAGTACTGGCAATCAATTGAGCTTCTATACCACCAATAGCATGATGTGTACCTGTTATTACCAGTGGTTGTAAAACTGCAGCAAAAACAAACGCTCCTACAACTCCACCTTTTATATATAATAACTCAATAACAAAACCTAAACCTGATGCAATAACATCTCCTAAAGGTCCAAAAACTAAGAAGAGTGCAGCTGCTGAAACAATAATTGTTAACGTTGGTACTAAAATAAAGGATAATATCTGTGGTACTCGTTTAGTAAGAAATTTTTCAAACTTCGCTAAAAATAGAGAAGTTAGGATAGCTGGAAAAACGCCACCTTGGAAGGCTACTTCAGGAATATTTATTCCAAAAAAGTTCCAATAACTCACATCAGGCAATTTTCCTTGTAAAAAGTCAAAACGATTTCCTAATTCAGGATGAATAAGGACTAAACCTATAATAATACCTAAAACTGGATTTCCACCAAATCTTTTTGTGGCTGAATACATAATAAATACTGGTAAGAAATTTAAGCCAGTTGCAATAATATTAAAAAACGAAGATAGATCGCTAGCCCATTTGTAAGTTTTAGCTAAAGTTGTTTCTAAACCGAATAATCCACTCGTCATAAGAATTGCACGAAGACCTAATATCATAGCACAACCAACAATTCCTGGAATCAAGGCAACAAAAATATCTGAAAAAGCTTTAAACATTTCTTTTAATTTTCCACCATTTTTCTTACCTTCTATTTTAACATCCTCTAAAGAAGATTCTTTTATCCCTGCTTCTTCAATAAATGCCGCATAAACCATGTCTACTAAACCAGTTCCAAAAACCACGTGCAATTGACCACTATTAAAGAAAACCCCCTTTGCTCCTTCAATATTTTCAATTACTGTTTTATCACATTTTGTTGTATCTTTTAACACTAGGCGAAGTCTAGTAACGCAATGAGCAGCGCTTGCTATATTATCTTTCCCTCCAACATTTTCTAAAACTTCTCTTGCAATTTTTTTATAATCCATATCTACACCCCTTAACATTATTTATTTGTTATTTGTTATTTGTTATTTGCTTGTTACGTGTTACGTGTTACTTGTTACTTGTTATTTATCTATTATTTGTTACTTATCTATTATTTGTTATTTATTTGGAACGTTCCATATATGTCAATTTCATTATAATGTAATTTTTTCTAAAATGCAACACTTTTTTTGAAAACGAATTCATTTTATTATTACATCTTTTTTTTACAGAAATTTTTCCACTTTAATTTAAAAAACAGCTCAAAAAAAAGATTGTCCGATAATCAAATCATCAACCAATCTTCATAGCTTTCCATAAATATTTTAGTTAGATTTAGTAGTTTTTAAATCAAGAAATGTTACAGGGAGTACTATACTATTCTGTTGTTTATCTTTATTAACAACAGCAATTAGAAGATTAACCGCCTCTTGTGCAATTTTCTCAACAGGCTGACGAATAGTTGATATTTTCAACTTTTCTGTTGCATAGCTTTGAGATCCATCAAAACCAATTATTTGAACATCCTCTGGAATATCAATTCCCATATCACTCAATGCATCTTGGCAATAACTTGCATAACGATCTGTAGCACAAAATATACCATCAAATTGTTTGCCTTTGTTAAACGCTTCTTTCAAAAATATAGCTATATCCTCGTGAAATGCTGCAGAAGAAGTCTTTGGATTAAATATTTCATAATCCGCATTTTGTTCTTTACAAGCTTCTTCAAAACCTTTTTTTCTAGCTATTAAAGCATTATTACCATCCACTTGTCTCGTTACATGAAGAAGTTTTTGGCAACCTTTTTTTATTAGTTCGTTTACAGCCATTTTACCCCCACCTTCATTGTCACTTGTCACATACGGAATATCCTCATTATAGTAACGCTCAATAGCGACATATGGTATTTTAGAAGTTAGGTAAGGCATAATGTCACTATAAGATATTGAAATAATACCAAAAACTTTGTTTTGTTGGGCGATTTCAAGATATTCTATTTCTGCACGATAATCATCTTGTGAATTACATAATATCAATTTCATACCTTTTTCTTTTAATTTAATTTGCAATTGGTAAGTTAACTCTGAAAAAAACGGATTCCAAACAGTAGGTAAAATAAACACTACATTACTAGATTTATTTGTTTTAAATTCTCGTGCACCTACATCAGGTATATAGGCTAATTCTTTAATAGCTTCTTCTACCTTAATACGGGAAGCTTCTTTTATTCTCACATTATTAATATAATTTGAAACGGTTCCTCTAGAAACATTCGCTCTTTTTGCAACATCATTCATATTTGCCAAAGTCTATTCCTCTTTTCCTGCACTAGCATATTTATTTACAATCTTACTATATATTATCATCATATTAATATCTCTTTCACATTTGATAATATCATATTCTATTCCTGGCGACAATTCTCGTAGCAACATTAAGTGCTAGATAATTTGTTTTTCTACAACTAAAGGTTGCAGATGAATCTATTATAATTCACCTACAACCCTTTATGTTTTAACAACATTTTGGAAGCTTCAAGTCTGCCATCTTCTATAAGTGGCAATTGTCTAGCCCAGTAAAATTGCTTTGGTGGCAGTCTAAATCTGCTTCCAAAGTTGTTAATTTTCAGCTCCACAGGAGATGATTTAATTATACAAATCACTATAAATAATTTTAAATACTTCTAACGCTTCCTCAATCTTATCTTGCAGTAAGTATTTCTTATTTTCAAGCTCGTTTCTACCTTGCTCTGTGATTTTGTAAATTTTCTGTACTTTTTTAGATTCATTCCACTCTCCAACTACTAGTTTTTCTTTTTCTAACTTTTTTAATAGAGGATATATTCCGCCTGTACTAGGAATCCAATGACCATCTGTTCTTTCGCCTATCTTATGAGATATATCGTTCCCATTAGTTTCTCCGAGACTTAGAGTATACAATACATACAAAGGTAACAATCCTTTTGTGAATACTTGACCCACTGCTTCTTTTTCCTTTTTAACTTTTCGAAGCTCCAAAAGTTTTTTCTTGTATTCAATGTATAATCTCTTTTCCTCGGCTTTAATGTCTATCTCATTTTCTTTACTTACTTCATTAGTAGGCTTTTTATCTAAGGTTCTTCTATGCAAACCATTCCTACTAAACCTGGTCCACTATGAACACCTGATACAGGACTTATATATCCTCCAAATTCTATGGAAATAACATTTGGATGTTTTCCTATTTTCTCCATTACTTGTTTTGTCTCATCCATTGCATCACCATGCAACATATAGACCCTACATTTCTTATTATCCAAAATGTTATTTGTTAGTTCTATAAGTTTATTAAGAGATTGTTTTCTACCACGTACCTTTTCGACAGTACAATACTTACCATCATCATCAAAAGATATTATAGGTTTAATGTTTAAAAGCTCAGCTATTGTTCCTGAAACTTTCCCTATTCTTCCACCTTTTTTTAAGTACTCTAAAGTACCCACTACAAAATATAGATGAATTCTTTCTTTAATAGATGGAATAGCATTAACTATTTCCTCAAAGCTCTTACCTTCTTGTATAAGCCTTCCACATTCTGTAACTATCAATCCCTCACCAAGTGCTATTGATTGTGAATCACATACGTGAGTTATAATTCCTGGATGATTGTCACTTGTAAGTTTCATTGCATTATATATACCAGATAACCCAGTAGATAAAGTTATTGCTATAGCATGGGTGTAACCCTCATCTTCGAGTCTTAGAAATAAATCCTCCATATCCTTCATTGATGGCAATGATGATGTAGGTACTTCTATCTTCATATTATCATAAACTTCTTGCGGTGTTATATCTACATTATCCAAATACTCTCTATCAGAATAGATAATCCTAAAGGGTAATACATTAATACTGTATTTCTGTGTTACGTCACTTCGCAAATCGCTTGTAGTGTCCGTTATAAGCGCTATTTTGTCCAAACTAACCCCTCCTACATTAAATATTATAATCATTATATCACTATAATAAATGTGTATCAATACTGATACATATATATTCATTTATATATTAATTTGTCCAAAAATTATAAATATATACAATTTATAAAATGTGGCGAAATGTGAGGGACGGTTAACAACTAATGCTTTTATTTTAATGCCCAAACTTAAGGGACGGTTAACAACTAATGCTTTTATTTTAATGCCCAAACTTGAGGGACGGTTAACAACTAATGCTTTTATTTTAATGCCCAAACTTGAGGGACGGTTAACAACTAATGCTTGTTTTAATACCCCAAACTTGAGGGACGGTTAACAACTAATGCTTGTCTTACTTATAAACTGGAATATCAAATGTTAACTTAGCGTCAGGAAATGCGTCAAAATATTGTTTAATAATTCTTATTTGACTATTTGCCCAATTAACATCTGTTGCATATTGATGAGATATATTTAAAGCATTCCATCTCATTTTATAAAGCGTATTTTGACCTTGGCCTATATATTTTCCTGAAATAAATGATGCCCCTCCATAAATTGACAAATCCACACTTGTCCATCCGTTTTTGTATGCAGTGCTTGTCCCACCTGCATCCGCATCACTATCGATTGCACCAATACCAAACAAATTATATACAGGTACACCATAAGTATTCTCTCCTGTAAGCTTTTTTGTACCACCATTTGCCAAAACTGAAGTACCATGTCCTGTTTCTAGTATTGCATGACCCGCTAAATATAAAGGATTTACATTAGTCTCTTTTGCTGCATCAATAAATACTTGACCTTTGCCACTTAATGCATTATTTTCTCCAAACATTGTGTTTAATTCTTCAGCACTTATACAATCAGAATAATTAAGCTCTACAAATTCATAAATTTTAACTGAATCATTTTGTATATTTTGGGGATCTATATTTCTTGTAAGTTGACTTTTAATGTTATCATAAACTTCTTGTGATGCTACCCATTTTTGATTAGTTTTACCTATATTTAAGTAATACCCGCATTTTCCATCTTTTACAGCAGCATAACACCATTGTCCACCAATGGCCGCTGCTGGAGTTCTTTGCATTTCTTGGGTGATAAGACCACTTACTGATGTATTATAATTTGTTAACTTAAATGTATTATTCCCCTTTGATACTATTTCATCTAATATATTAATGTTAGATATTCTATTGCTAAATTCAGCTTGTTTTTTAGCATCTTTAACTGCTTGTATAAGTCCATTTGCTTTAGTAACATCTACATCCATTTTTGAATTCTCAGCAAAGCTTATTGCTGTTTCTGCCGCATTTTCTGCTTTTCCTTCATTTGCTTCTGTCTGAAGAGCTACTATTTGCACTTCTGCAGCTACTAATGTATTAAGTTTTGTAACTAATGCCTTTTGTGTGCTAGTTATTGCCGTATAAGCACTTCTCACTGCTACTACCCCTGTTTGGTTTAATAATGTTAATGCATTTACTGTTGGCAATGCTATTATTTTAGTATCGACTAATTTTGCTGCAGTTGTATCCGCTAAACTAGGCTTTGCTCCAACTACAACATTAACTTTTACAGAAGGTTTTGTTCCAGTTACATCATTTGGAAGTGTATAAGCACCGGTAAATATGTATGTTGCTGGTTTTATCCCATCATAATTGAGGCTTGTCCAAGTAACACTTACGTCTTTAGTTGTATTGTCACTTAATTTAAGTGTAACTGTTGTTGGTAGACCAATATTTGCAGCAGTTACTCCATATATTACATTTTTAGTAGCAATAGAACTAACAGATTTAACTGTTATTACAGCCACATGATCTTTATCTCCAACATCAAAATTTGATGTCCCATCATCATTCTTATAAGTTACAGCTGGTATAATGTTTGCATTAATTGTAGCTTCTGTAATATTGCTTTTCCAATTCCCCTCAAAATCTTTAACATAAACTTCTCCACCTGCTATTATTGCACTGGCAATTTCACTAGCATTTGCCTGATCATTAGCATACGTTAAGTCGAAAGCTTTATTACCTATAACAACACTGCCACTTCCCATTGATGCAAATGTCGTGATGGATGTTGAACCTGCCATCATTAAAGCAGCAATAATTGAGCTTGTAATTTTCTTATTCATTAACCTGTACCCCCATTTTCTATGCTCTAATTTTGATTTTCTTTATTTTTTACTCTTTATTTAATATTCAAGTAAAATATTAGTAATATTTGAATCGTCTTCATAAGCTAAGAATAATAAATTTTTTCAAAAGTTTATACTTAAATAACGCTTACAATTGTAATTTAGTTGCATTTTTCTATTATTTTATGTAAAAATCCATAAAATACAAAACATTTATTAACATACTTGAATAAAACATTATTCTTATTATCGAGATTATTTAAAACAACTTAACATATATTTTTACTAATTTATCGTCTTATTTTTCTAAATAAACTACACAAAAAAATAAAAATAGACTAAACACTTTTTTAAAAGTATCTAATCTATCTGTATAAGTTTATGCTAATCGCCTTTTTCTTATAAATCCATTAATTTTCTCAGAGCCTAACAACATGATTAACATACAGCATAATAAAAAGTACGGGAAAATTGATATACTTGTTTTAGATGCTATATATCCTAAAATAGGAGGCATAAACATACTTCCCATATATGCAAATCCCATTTGTATTCCCATAATTGATTGTGATGATGCCTTTCCAAAGCGCTGGGGTGTTTCATGGAGCATACAAGGGAAAATTGGTGCACAACCTAGCCCCACAAGAATTAACCCAATCATTGAAAAATAAATTGGTAAAGGCAATAATAGGAATACTGCTCCTATTATACAAGTAATTTGTCCTGCTCTAATTAGTATTTTATTATTAAGTTTCATTGTAAGAAATCCAGATAGTAGCCTTCCTAGGGTGATTCCTCCATAGAATAGTGAAATCCACCTTGCGGCCTTTCCTGGGGATAACCCCTTATAATTCACTAAATAACTACTTCCCCATAGTCCTGCTGTACTTTCCGTTGCACAGTAGAATACGAAGGAAACCAATGCCAATTTTACACCTGGTATTTTAAAAACATTGGTAGTCTTTGTAATTTTCTCTTCTTCACTTTCTTTATCATATCTCTTTTCAACTTTTTTCCATAATGGTAGAGTTATAAAAAGTATAAATACCAAACATAACTGGATTATCGCAATTGTAGCGTATCCTTTTTTCCATTGATTATTATTAGATATAAACAATGACATAATGATTGGCCCTATTGTAGCCCCAACTCCCCAGAAACAATGAAGCCAACTCATATGCTTTGCCTTATAATGTAATGCTACAAAATTATTTAAAGATGCATCTACTGCGCCTCCACCAATGCCCAATGGAATAGCCATTATACATAACCATATAAATGAGGGCGCGACTGAAAATCCAAATAATGCCATAGCTGTCATAGTTACGCTAACAAATGTAAGTTTTCCTGTACCAATTTTTTTAATTAATCTATCACTGAATAAACTTGAAACAATTGTCCCAAATGATACGATCATAAATATCACGCCAGCACTAGAAAGTCCTACAGATAAATCAGTCTTCATAGCAGGCCATGCTGAACCTAATAATGAATCCGGTAAACCAAGGCTAATAAATGCCAAATAAATAATAATTAACAGCAATGTTAGCATAGTATTCTTCTCCTTTAAAATGGTGAAAAAAACGGGGACGGTTAACAACTAATTGCTTTAAAACTAGTCTTGTTATCTCACCCAAGTACTTCCATTAAGCCAGAAATATATTTTACAACTTCCATTTCACTGTAAAATACTTTTGAGTACTCCATAGGTTTTCTTCCAATTATAAATGCCATTATATTATTATCAATAGCAGCTTTTATTTTATCGTAAGTTCCACCTTGAACTCCGCTATCTTTCATAAGTATCGCTTTAGCCCTATATTCATTGATAAAGCCACAATTAAGTTCATACCCTATTGGTCCCTTCATTGCTACTATATCATCTACCTCAACTCCAAGGTCTAACATCTCTACTAATACCTTAACTGAAGGCAGTACCCTATGTATTACTCTATTCTTTAAATTAAAGTCTAAAATTTTACCAATGTTTCTGCTACCAGTGGTATTAAGGATAGTTCCATCTATGGTTTTAAGATATACATAAAGGCTCTCATAATCTTCAACAATAACAACATTTTTGTTATCTTTAAATTTCTTAAGAACTGGTGGCCTCTCATATCTAACATATTCTACTCCGCAGGCTTTGCACGCTTCAATTGCATTTTCTGTAATCTCTAGTGCATATGGATGGGATGCATCAATTAAAATTTTTATATCATTCTCTTTTATAACTTGCATAAGTCCCACTAAATCCAATGGTTTCTCATTAAAAACCTTATATTTATAATCTTTCAAAAGCTCTGCACCATATGCAGTAGCTGTTGATATAAAAATATCCTCTGTAAAATTATTTAACCCTGAGAGAATATTTTTCCCTTCTGAAGTACCTACAATTAAACCTATCATCATCATTCACTCCTGTCCACCTTAATAGTGTTCGCTAGAAAATAGCGGGATATGTGAGGACATGCTTGGGACGGTTAACAACTAACTAGTGTTTATGATGTTTAAAATTACGGATAAAAGCGGTAATTTAAAACACGATTAAAAGCGGGGACAGTTAATAACTTTCCCCTGCTTATTGTTATGTTAAAGCTCATTAGTTGTTAACCGTCCCCCCGCTTTTATTTATTAAAAGTTCATTAGTTGTTAACTGTCCCTCTACTTTCCATCCCGAACTTGCTCTGTTGTTCTAAACTTTATATCCTCTAGGTGTTATAAATTTACCATCTTTTACGTAACTTTGACTGTTACCAATTATAACAATTGATAACATATCGGCTATGTTCTCGTCAAAAGTATCTAATGTTGATATACTTACTTCTTGACCCTCTCTGAGTGCATTTTTAACTACAGCTATTGGAGTTGTTCCATCTCTGTGCATTTTTATTATATTTACACAATCTCTTAAATAATTTGGTCTACCCTTACTTTTAGGATTGTATAATGATATAACAAAATCACCTTCTGCAGCCAGACTTACTCTATTTTGAATTAATTCGTATGGCGTCATTAAGTCACTCAAACTTATATTACAGTTATCATGCATTAACGGTGCACCAAGTACTGATGCAGCTGCGGAGGATGCTGTAACCCCTGGAATAACCTCCACTTCCTCATCAACCCTAAGCTGAAGAATTAGTCCAGCCATTCCATAGATGCCAGAATCTCCGGTACTTACTACGCTCACAATCTTATCATGACTAAGCTCTAATGCCTTTTTGCATCTCTCTTCCTCACCCTTCATACCTGTTGAGAAAATTTCTTTGCTAGCAAGTAACGGCTTTATCATATCTATATATTTGTTATAACCTACAACTATATCACTTTCTTTAATGGCGTCCATTGCTCTTATTGTCATATGCGAAAGTCCACCTGGGCCTATTCCAATTACATATAATTTCCCCAATCTAACGTCCCCTTCACTGTCTATTTTTTTCCTTCTCGAAACATGTGTGTAAATGTCTTATCATACAAAAGGCTTTTTTCATATTCACAATCTATGAAATCACCTACAAGAATTTGAGCACATTTTGTTATTTTAGCTTCTTTTACTTTTTCTGCTATATCATCTAAAGTCCCAATAATAGCTCTTTCATCTGCCCAGGTAGCTCTCTCAATAACAGCTATTGGAACGTTTCTACCGTAACCTGCCTTAAGTTTTGCAACTACTTTATCAATCATACTTATAGATAAGAAAATGGCCATTGACGCCCCAATTGATGCAAGTTTTTCCAAGTCCTCAGTTTCTGGCACTGGAGTTCTGCCCTCAACCCTTGTGAGTATTAGGGTTTGAGTTACACTTGGTAGCGTAAATTCTTTTTTGATAACTGATGCTGCTGCTGAGAAGGAGCTTACCCCTGGCACAATAGAATAATCTATATTTAATTTATCTAGTTCATCCATCTGCTCTTTTATTGCTCCATATATAGCTGGGTCGCCGGTATGAAGTCTTACCACATTTTTGTTTTCACTATCTGCTTTTTTCATAACCTCGATAACATCCTCAAGAGTCATAGAAGCTGAATTGTGAACTATTACATCTTTTTTGCAAAATGTTATATGCTCAGCACTTACAAGTGATCCCGCATAAATAACCACATCTGCAGTCGATAATACATTTCTTCCTTTAACTGTAATTAAATCCACATCACCTGGGCCTGCGCCAATAAAATAAACCATTAAAATCACCTCTCATTTATTATTGTTGTTATTATATTGTTGAATTAGTTGAATTAGTTGTTAACCGTCCCCACGTTGTTCCATGGATTTCACCAATTAGTTGTTAACTGTCCCTACCTTATCGTTTAATTAGTTACTAACTGTCCCCGCCTTAAACTTGTTTTTCCTTACTCTTTCTTCGCTATTATTAAACTCATATATTCTTTGTTTTTTAATATATCTTCGCGACATCGAAGGACTTCTTGTCCTTCTCTACCAGCTCTTTTAACATATACATATTTGTAACCCTTTGCTTCAAGGCAATCTAAAACTTTTTCTTCTATTTTATAAACCTTCATAATTACTAGAAATTTTTCATCTTTTATAGTATCAAGTCTTGATGCTGGAAGTATTAAGAGCGGTTCATTTCCAATCACTAAATACTCATTGGCAATGCTTGCACAAGCACAAAATGAAGTTATACCAGGAACCGTCTCAACTTCGTATCCACTTTCCTTAATGTAATTCAATAAATATATATATGTGCTATATATAAATGGATCTCCTATAGTTAAAAAAGCTACATCTTTTCCAGCTTTTAATTTCTCTTCAATAGACTTAAATGCTTCATAAATCTTCGCTTCCTGCTCTGCTCCACCCATAGGAAAATGTTTAACTAACACTTCTGAGTTCTTGCTAATATATTCCTCAGCTATTTCATGGGCTATGCTTTTCCCACCATTCATTGCGCTTGGAACTACTATAACATCACATTTACCAATAGTTTTTATTGCCTTTATAGTAAGAAGTTCCTTATCTCCAGGTCCTACTCCTACCCCATACAATTTTGCCATGGTTATCCCTCCATCCTTAGTAAAATAGTCTGTAGATACTTAATTCATATTTTCTATAACAACCACACTAAGATCATCAAAAACTTTATCCTTAATTTCTGATACTGTACCTTTTACAATTTTCTCATCCACGTATGATAATTCCATACCAACATATACCGTAGCTGTTATATTATTATCAAAAAGTTTTCTACATAAAGCTTGCGGTGAATTACTTTTATCTGTGAGCCACACAGATATCTCATGCCTTTGCACAATTTCTATAAAATCTTCTTGCCTACCATGCATACTACCTAAATGGGCATTTTGCCACGGTTTTTTGAGTTTACACATTAAATATTGAAAAGAACTTATACCAGGTACTACCTCTATTTCACCTTTAAAGTTATTATTTATATAGTTTACTATACCATAAAAACATGGATCACCGGATGCTATTATTGAGATATTTTTGTCAATGTTTTCTGTTATATAATCCATAATGTCCTTTAATGTTTTAACTACTATCTTTTGAACATCAGTTTTAGGTATACTCGCCATCGCTCTTTCAAACCCTAAAATCACATCCACTTTTTCCATAGTCTCTATTGCCAAAGGAATAATATATTTTGTGCTTCCAGGCCCAATGCCCACTATATAAACCATATTTTTCTGCAACCTTTCACTATTTATTCATCTATTAGTTGTTAACCGTCCCCACCTATTTGACTGATTGATTATCTGTTTTATTGATTGCATGCTAGGACAAGCATTGTGCTCATTAATTGTTAACCGTCCCTACTTATCTTCCCTAGTGTCACACAAAATTCCTTTATTCATAGAAAACATGATAACTTCTGCAGGTATAGTTTCATATGTATACTGGAATAATTTTTTCTTTACTTTATTTGCAATGTTAATATATATTTCATTATAATCATCACCTAATAAATTTATTGCACCCTCAGTAGTTTTTTCTTTATAAACCTTAGCTACAATATCTGTAGGTGCACCTATTAAGGCTAATTCAAGAGCTATTACCTCTAGCCTCACATCGCATACCCTACTGTGAGTTTGAAAACATCCTGCTGCAATTTTGCATGCTTTACCTATATGTCCTATAAGCAAAATGTTTTTTATATGTTTTTCCATGCAGCTATTTAAAGCAAATCCTATATAGTTTGAAACCATTACTATATTATCCGATTTAAGACCTATCTTCGACGCCATATCCTCTCCCATATTACCAAATACTAATGTAAGATCTTTATGCCCAGCAGCTCTTTTTTGAGATATTTCTATATTAATGGATTCTGTAAGGGCTTCTTGTGACATTGGCGTTACTATACCTGTAGTTCCTAGTATTGATATACCACCCTCAATTCCAAGCCTTGGGTTAAATGTTTTCTTAGCTACCTCTTCCCCCTTGGGTACGAATACGGTTATTTTAATTCCAGCGTCTTTCGGTAGCACTTCCTTTACTTCTTTTTCTATCATTTTTCTGGGTACCGGATTAATTGCCCATTCTCCCTTAGGTACGTATAATCCTTCTCCTCTAACTATTCCAACGCCTATTCCACCTTTTAAGGTATATCCTGATTGTGATTTTTCAGCCCTTGACCAAATTTCCATGCCATGAGTTGCATCAGGATCATCTCCACCATCTTTTATAATGCAACACTCAACAAAGTTTTCCCCTTTTACTACCTTATATATTGGAAGCAATAATTCTATGCCCTTTTGGGTGTCTATCTTTATCTCATCTATATCGGTATCATAAAACAATATTTGTGTAGCCGCTTTTGCAGCCGCAGCTGCGCAAGATCCAGTTGTATACCCACATCTAAGTTTTTTACCATTAAAATTAACATATAAATCAAGCATTATTCTATACCCCCTGCTAAGGTTGTTATTTATTTTAGGTTATCGACATAATCTTTTGCTTCCTTTAATTCAAGTCCAGTAACCTCTCTTAATTTTTTTATCGCCTTAATTTTTCCATTTTTTTCTATGATACTTCTTAGCTCATCGTCTAAAGGATCTTTTGGAACTCCAACCTGGTTCGCAATCTTAATTAAATTTGAGTTCATGCGAGTTATACGTTTTTGCAATGAATCTATCTTACTTGTAAGTACTAACATATAAAGCACAATTACAAAGAGTATTAAATAATCCATATTATATCTCCTCTTCCCTATTATTATATTAATTCGGAATTAAAAAAATTCTCGAGCTGCGTGCTAACTTCTGTTTACTATCATATACATTAATGCGTTCAATATAGATGCAGCCACTGTGCTTCCACCTTTTCTTCCCCTGACAACAATCATTGGGATGTCCAATTGCTCTATTTCCATTTTAGATTCCGCAGCTCCCACAAACCCAATAGGCGCTGCTAATATAAATTTAGCATTACATTTCCCTTCCTCAATTAATTCCTTTAATCTAAACAAAGCTGTAGGTGCATTACCAAAAACAAAGAACTCAACTCCATCTTCTACCGCTTTCTCAACCGCTGCCATAGAACGCGTTATGTGACGATCCTTTGCTATTTCAGCCACCTTTTCATCACTGACAAAACATAAAGCATTACACTTCAAATCTTTAAGAGCTTTTTTATTTATGCCTGCTAGTGCCATTTTTGTATCAGTGTATATAGTTACTCCTTTTTCAAGTAATTCTAAAGCCGAATCTATTGCTCCCTCACGAATGTACACTATATTTTTATAATCAAAATCTGCCGTAGTATGTATTACTCTTTTAATTATCGAAAGCTCTCTACCCGAAAAATAATGTTCTCCCATTTCTTGTCCAATGATTTCAAAACTTCTTTTTTCTATATCCATAGGAATTTTTATGTACTCCATATTTTAATCTCCTTTTGTTTTAAGATAAGTGTCCCCTTAGTGGGGACGGTTAACAACTAATTGACTTATCTCACCTATAAATAGGTGGGGACAGTTAACAACTAATTGACCTAATTCCCCTATTCAAAAATTTTTGTAAACCATGACAGGTTTCCAAAAAAATGCACATGTCCATATACCGCTATAGTATTTTTTTTAATATATCCACATAACCAACTTTTCTTGCTTCCATCATAAACCTCTTTAGAAAGCTTAAAAATCTTTTCTTCTGGTAAATCAACGAAAGACTTATGAAACTCATGGCAATTTATGCTCATATTCTTAGGCAAAATAGTATTTTCTACTTCTACCTTAATTTCTGCATATCCAAAATTCTGAAGTTTTGTGGTTAAGGTATAATATCCATTAAAAAAACCAACAATTTTATGTGCAATTTGTTCTTCGCCTAGAGGTTTTCCCCCTAAAGTAAGATACATTAATCCTCCACATTCGGCGTAACAGTTCAGCCCATTATCTAAAGCCTTTCTTATACTCTGAATCATAGATGTATTCCTCGCTAACTGCTCTACAAATACCTCGGGGTACCCCCCACCTAGATAAAGAAAATCAATATTATCAGGTAGCGCCTTATCAATAAGTGGACTAAAGTATATGACTTCCCCCAATTCCTCTAGAAGCTCTAAATTCTCTTTATAGTAAAAACTAAAAGCTTTATCATAGGCCACAGCTATTTTTTTTCCCTTATTTTCAACATGAAAATCATCTCTGTATTTTTTATTTTCTTTAAATTGCTCTAATAATAGATCCATATCTAAATGTTTTTCTAATAATTGGGCGCAAATTTCAATTTTTTCTTCAAGATCCTTTATTTCGCTACTTTGAATTAACCCTAAATGCCTACTTTTTAAAGATAATCGTTCATCTTTCGGAAGATACCCTAAAACCTTTATATTACAGTTTTTATTAATTGCCGATTTAAGCAACTTATAGTAACTCTGTGTTATATTATTCAATATTATGCCACGTATATCTGCATCCTTAAAATTAACTATTCCATTTATTTCGGCACAAAAGGTTGCTACTTGAGCTTTTGGAGACAGTACAAGTATAATAGGTAGGTCTAAAACCTTAGACACATGATACGTAGAATATGCTGTATCTATACCCTTGCCATCATATAATCCCATTACACCCTCAACTACTGCTAAATCACCACGCCCTCTAGAAAAACTAGCCTTAACTCCGGCCTCACCCATAAGATATAGATCCAAGTTTCTTGAATCTTGACCCGTTATCTTTGAATGAAAAGCTGAATCTATATAATCAGGTCCTACTTTATAACCCTGCACCTTAAGGCCCCTATTTTTTAAAGCTTTCATAATTCCAAGTGTTACTGTAGTTTTACCACCACCACTGGAATTTGAAGCTACAACTATGCTCTTCATTTACACTCACATCCTTTTATGGACTTGCCTTTGAAATCAATTAGTTGTTAACCGTCCCTCAAGTTTTGACCCAACCCTTAAGTTCAATTAGTTGTTAACCGTCCCCCAAATTTTCGCCTAATGTTCTAATTTTTTTAAGCATTGGATCAATTTTTCATTTCTACCATTATCCTTAATAGCCAGCCTTATAAACTGTTTGTCTAGTCCCCTAAAATTGTCTGCTTTTCTTATGACAAATCCTTGATCTAGACATAGTTTATATAATTCATCTGAATTTAGTCCTTTTAATTTGCATAATACAAAATTACCATAAGTTAAAAATACCTTGTCTATAAATGAAATATTGTTTAACGATTTCAACAAAATAGGTCTTTCATCTTTTATCCATTGTTTACTTTTTTCAATATACTCAACATCCTTTAGAACATTAATTGCTGCAACTTCCGCAAAACAGTTTATATTCCAAGGGTTTTGTTTATCTTTAATCCTTTTTATTAGTTTAGCATTACTACTCACTCCATAACCAAACCTTATTCCAGGCATTGCAAAAAATTTTGTTATAGCTCTTATTATAAATAAACATTTGTATGTTTTAACACTCTGCGCGAAACTGTGAAAATCATCTCCCGTAAATTCTATAAAAGCCTCATCTATTATTATAACTTTGTTATTGCTCTCACAATAATCAAGAATGTTTTGGAACTTAGCTTTATCAATAATATTACCATTAGGATTGTTAGGATTAGCTAAAATTACCCCTTCTACACTTCGTAATTTATTAAGAATATCCTCATAATCATAAGAAAGCTGCGCATATTTATGCTTTAGCAAAACAGTTCCATTAAAATCCTCTTTTAAGTGTGAATATTCTATATTACAAGCCCACTTTTTAGCGTCAATCTCATACTCTACAAAGGAAGGTACTACAATTAGTAAACTTCTAAGGCAAGATATAACTAAATCAATTATTTCAGCTGCTCCATTTCCTAAAACAAAATACTCTTCTGGACAACTAATGTAACCACCTAATGCCCCTAGTACATTCCTGTATTGAATATCTGGATACCTAGTTAACGCATCTACTGCACCACTAATATTATCAGTAAAACTTTTAGGAACTCCAAGTGGATTTATATTAGAACTATAATCTATTAATTCTTTTCCCTCAAGTAACCCATTAGTATAAATATCTCCACCATGTATCATTGAATACCTTCCTTTCTTCCGGGCACCCCCACTATACTTGCTATTTTGTCTACAAGTATTCACACTGGATTTTAAATACCCTTATGTGTTTTTCCTACATTTTTAAACTTTTCATCAATTACATCATTGATGTGCTGTATATAAATATCTTGAACGCCAATATTTTCTCCAAGCCCATGTAGATATATTTTAACTTTAAATCCCTCTGATTCTAAAATATTTTTCCAAGACTCTTCCTTTTCTCCTACCATATCATTTTTAACATGATCCCCTGCAACTAAAAGTAGTGGCATTAGAATAACTTCTTTAATTCCATCGGCTATAACATTTGGTATTACTCTATCCAATGTTGGATATCCTTCAACTGTTGCTACATGAACATTTTTAAACCCTCTATCTCTCAGAACACTTTCGAAGCAACAATATACTGCATTCGCAATATGACTTGTACCATGGCCCATTAAAATTACTGTGTCGTCTTTTGGCAATTGCTTTGATAAAGCATCAACCATTATTGTATAATCATCCGGCACGCCAGCCTGTTCTCCCTTAAAACATATAAGAGGTCTTCCTACCAAAATGTTATCAAATACATTACATGCTTTATATCTTTTAACTACATTATTTACATAATCAAATTCGGCTCCTGGAATAACATGCAAAGGCTGAACAATTACCTCATTATACCCCTCATTCTTTAGTTTTTCCAAAGCTTCCTCTGGTGTATCTATATAAATATTATCTCTATTTTTAAGAACCTTAAGAATAACATGCGAAGTAAACGCTCTCCTTATATCATAATCTACAAAGGTATTTTTAATTTTATCTTCTATTACATCAATAGTTACTTTTCTTGTATCTTCATATGTTGTTCCAAAACTTACAACTAAAATTGCTTTCTTCATTGTTTTCTTCCACCTTATCATGTATTTTCCGGAATTTTGAACTCTATTTGCTCTTAATATCTTTTCAAAAAACAAAAAGTAGTTCACTTAAGATAGCGACTACTTTTTAATTAATTCGTAATAAATTAACTGCATTAAAAAGTTCTTTCCCTCCGAAAGCTTTGTTAACATCATTTAGGCAGGTCTCCTGGCTTTTGATTTCTCAATTACAGTAGCGGGGGCTGCTGTGGATTTTAACCACATTCCCTTTTCACCTAATATTCTAGGCACCTAAAATTATATTCTATTATACTATTAGTTTATTATACTTAAAGGGCGGTGTCAATATCATTGTAAAACTTAAATGACCCTAGATAGGGACGGTTAACAACTAATTGATTTCTTAAGTAAAGCTGATAAGGCGGGGACGGTTAACAACTAATAAATATTTACCTAAAAAATGAATATCATTACACTTCCTTGGAAACAATTAAAATAATACTTTATCAGGAGAGGTGATTTTTGTGCCAAGAGCGGCAAGAGTAAAAACAGATGAGTCGATATTTCATATCATGTGCAAAAGTATAAGTGAAGTAACTTTATTCAAAGACGATGAAGATAAGAAACGGTATTTATTGCTTATAAAGAAGTATAAAACCCTCCACAATTTCAAACTTTATGGGTACTGTCTTATGGATAACCACGTACATTTAATGATTGATGCTAATGGATGTGATATATCAAAAATAATGCACGGGATAAATTTTTCTTATGCAATGTACTTTAATAGAAAATATAAAAGAGAAGGACACCTTTTTAAAGATAGATTTAAGAGTAAAATAGTTTATAGCGACAGGTATTTAAGGACTTTATCTCTTTACATGCACAATAATCCTACAGATATAGTCGAGTATAAAGATTCTCCTGAAAAATACACTTTTTCTAGTCTATCAATATTTTTAGGAAAAACTCCCGATTCTTTTCACCTAGTTGATTATGTATTCGTTATGAGTCTCTTCGGCACTAACCTTAAAAGTGCAAGAAAAAATTACTATGAGCTTCTTTTCAAATGTAATGAAGAAAAATTAGAACAGGAGATGGAATTTGAAGATGAAAAGACAGATTATAATAGCGAAAGGAAGATACTAGTACGCAACTTTAAATCAGATGATATATTAGAGTTTATAGCATCAGAAATGAATATATCAAAAATTCATTTTCACACGAAGTACAGTAGAAATTTTGTTAATGCAAAAGCTTTAGCAGTTGTTTTAATGAGGAGCCTGTGCAATTTCAACTCAAAAGACATATCTAACACTCTTGGTAATATTACACAAGCTAGAGTATCTAGATTAAGCACTATTGGCATAGACTTAATTGGAACAGAAGAGAAATATCAAAATATTATTGGTGATTTTATTATATGTTATGCTTAATAATTATTAATTTTCATATTCATATAATAAATAAATTTTTACAATGATAGCTAAATATACTTATTTCGCTGATATTGGACAAGCATTAGAAATACAATACCTATTAATACATATAATCAAAATACTAAATTAATTAGTCAGCTTAGTCAATCGAGTAGGAGCTAAATAATTAGTTTATTTAGCGACCTCTCACACCACCGTGCGTACCGTTCGGTACACGGCGGTTCAATAGAAATTAATGTTTTAATAAATATGTTTC
>NZ_JAHLDV010000037.1 GCF_018861865.1 Clostridium frigoris | reverse complement strand
TGATAACAAAACTAATGTTTCATTCCTTTTAGATATATTTTCACTTTTCAAAGTACAATTTAAATCTTAAAATTTTCAATCTAGTTTTTTCATAGGTTAGTTAACACTATCTAAATTCTTTCTTAATATTTTTCCTACTGAATTTTTAGGAAGTTCCTTCAAATAAATAATTTTTTTGGGGATCTTATATTTAGCTAATTTATTTGAAAGATACTTTAATATCTCATGTTCATTTAATGAAGAAACTACATAAAGTATAGGAATCTGTCCCCACTTTTTATCAATATGCCCAACTACAACGCATTCATCTATAAGCGGATGCGTATATAGAATATTTTCAATTTCTTTTGGATAAATATTTTCACCACCAGATATAATTATATCTGTGCGACGAGCGACTATATTTAAAAAACCATCTTCATCTATATAACCCACATCTTCTGTATTAAAATAACCAGCTATATCTACTTTACCTAGGTATCCATCCATTAACATAGGACTTTTAAGTAAAACCTCACCTACTCCATTTTCATCTGGATTACTAATAAGGATATCTACATTTTCAAGTGGCATTCCTACTGAGTCAATTTTTTCTGGATAATCTAATACTGAAAAAGTAGTAGACTGGCTTGTTGTCTCTGTCATACCATAGGTCTTATATATAGGAATGTTCCTCATTATGCTTTTTTGAACCAAAGCTTTAGGAATAAATTCACCACCTAAAAGTACCACACGTAGTTTATGGTTCTCTATTCTCTCAACAATCCTATTTAACATAGTTGGAACAATGGATATCATATTTATGATACCTCTTTCAATTAAGGTTAATAACTGTTCTTCATCAAATTTTTCTAATATAGTAATTTGAGTTCCATTGTATAGGCTACGCATTAGAATAATTAATCCACTAATATGATACATAGGTAATACTAGTAGCCAATTGTCCCTCGTTGTTACCCCAATACTTTTTTGCGATGCTTTTACATGAGCAGAAAACTGTTTCCACCTAAGAGGAACTGATTTGAATTCACCTGTTGTAGCACTTGTATTCATGATAACAACAATTCTTTCCGCCTCAAACTCTTCTATTAATTTTATATTTTCTCTTTCACTTTGCTGCACTTCATTAAAGCATATAAATTTATTATTATCGGAAAATACAACCTGAACCTTTGTAAGTTCTAATTGTCTTTTTATTTCACTCTCTGTCAAATGAATATTTAACATCAGTACTTCTTTACCCAAAAGTTGAAGTGCCAAAAAAAATAGTGCCATGTCAACTGAGTTATTTGAATAAATTGCAACTCTTGTCTCCATTTTTACATAGGAAGATAGTTTCCCAGTTAGGTCTGTTACCTGTTCATAAACTTCATGAAAGGTTAAATCATTAATAAACCTTTTATTAGGGCTTTTATAATTTTGTTCTTTAATCCAGTTCATAGTATATCACCTTCGTAAATTTATTTATGGAAATTTAGGAAATTCATCAAAATTAGGATCTCGTTTTTCTTTAAATGCATCTCGACCCTCTTTTGCCTCCTCAGTAGTATAAAATAATAAAGTAGCATCTCCTGCTAATTGTTGTAAACCAGCTAATCCATCTGTATCTGCATTTAATGATGCTTTTAAGAAACGTAGTGCAGTTGGCGAATGCTGCATTATCTCTTTTGCCCATTTAACTGTTTCCTGCTCTAACTTATCAAATGGTACTACTGTATTTATAAGTCCCATATCTAGAGCCTTTTTAGCTGAATACTGACGACACAAATACCAAATTTCGCGTGCTTTTTTATGACCCACAATACGCGCTAAATATCCTGCACCATATCCACCATCAAAAGAACCTACTTTGGGTCCCGTTTGACCAAATTTAGCATTTTCAGAAGCTATTGTTAAATCACATACTATATGTAACACATGACCACCACCAATTGCGTACCCATTGACCATTGCGATAACTGGTTTTGGAATAATTCTAATTAAATGTTGCAAATCTAAAACATTTAAACGTGGTATATTGTCATCACCAACATATCCTCCATTTCCACGTACTTTTTGATCTCCTCCTGAGCAAAATGCTTCATTCTCTACGCCTTTTCCATGATTAGCACCAGTTAAAATAACCACACCTATTTTACTATCTTCACGAGCCATAGTAAACGCATGAATTAATTCCATAATGGTTTTAGGCCGAAAAGCATTACGTACCTCAGGTCGATTAATTGTAATCTTTGCAATTCCATCATAAGTTTCATATTTAATATCTTCATAATTACGGTTTGAATCTTTCCAATCAAATTTATTCATATTTTCACTCCTCAAAATTATTTATAAAAAATCATTTATAACTTTCTCAAATGCACTATTATCTTCAATATGAGTATTATGCCCACATCCATTTATTACTATATGTTTTACTCTGCTATTCAATTTTTTAAAATTTTTACCTACAACTTCGTATTTTTTATCATATTCCCCACTTATAAATAATATAAGCATAGATAGCCTAACTATTTTATTTTTTAAACATGGAAATTTTCCTTGTCCAGTGCTTTGTAGTGTGTTTGAAAGTGCATGTGCTTGATTTAATAAACGTCTTTCACCTATTTCTTTAATGATTGCTTTAGATAATCTCCTTTGTGATTTAAAAATGCTTAAATCACTCCAATATTGATTAAACCATTGTATTCCATTTCTTTCTATGCTTCTAGCTAAATTCAAATCATTTTTGCGACGTCTTAATCGATTAAAAAATCCATATTCACCATAAGATGCACTCTCTAAAATTAGCTTATCTATTTCCTTTGGATAAGTCAAAGCATATGCTAATGCAATGCGACCACCCATAGAATAACCTAGCATTGAATATCTCTTTAAACCTAACTTTGAAATAAGTTTATTTAAGTGCCTAACCATTACTTTCAAAGAATAATATTTACGGTGCTTTGGTTTATCACTTTTCCCATGCCCAATTACATCTATTAATATTAATTGATACCCCTGTAATTGAATAAATTCCCACGTACTAAGATTTTCCGAAAACCCATGTAAACAAATAATTGGTTTTCCTTCGCCCTTTACTTCAATGTGATATTTAATATTTTCAATTTTAATAAACATACTCTCACCCTACATATTTTATATTTATAATGTTGTGTATTTATCATGTAATTTTTTACTTAACTCTGAATCTATTTTTACCTCAATTAACTTAATTCCCTCTAGCGTTAATGCTTCATTCAAGTACTCCTCAAAAAGTTTATAATTTTTCGCTTCATAATATATTGTATTATACAAAGTCTTTATACCCTCAAAATTTATACCCTGTGGTGTTAAAAATAAGTGTTCGAAATGATTTTCTTTACTTTGAGGTAAATACCTAAAAATTCCTCCACCATCATTATTCATTAACAGTATAATTAAATTTAATTTATGTGTCTTTCCAATCAATAATCCATTTAAATCATGGTAAAATGCTAAATCCCCTGTTAAAAGAACCGTTGGATGATTTGAAGCAGATATACCCAGTGCAGTGGAAACAGTTCCATCAATGCCATTTGCACCTCTATTACATAACACCTTTACCTTTTGATTACGGGCTTCAAAAAAGCAATCCATATCCCGTATTGCCATACTATTTGCTACGACCAATCTACTTTTTTCTGGCAGCATGCCTTGTAGCTTCTGAATTAGTTTTCCTTCAAACAAGTGCTCTTCACCTTTTGCACCATTCAGTTGTTCACGCATTTGTTTCTGATATCTTAACCATTTATCTAAATATTCTCTGTTACTATTCTCTGCACAAATAGACTCAGCAAACAATTTTGGTGAAGTAGCGATAAATATTTTGGTTGACAATGATGGGTTACAATACTTAAAACTTTCACCTACTTGTATATATAAGACCTCATGATGCATGGTCAAAAACTGCTGCAACCGTTTTGAAACAGGTACTTGACCAATGTGAATAATAAATTCAGGCTCTAATTGTCTTTTGATATCATCATTTTTTAAAAAGGCATCATAACTATCGATAATAATATCATTTGAGTAATTACGCAAATTTGAAATTGGATCAGCGAGTATGGGTGCTTTTAAGCGTTCTCCCATTTCTATCACTTCTTTATGATAGTTTGAATAGGCGTCTCCACCACAAATTATAATTCCATTTTTATTTTTAAGAATTGAGTTATCTAATGAAACTTTCTTTTCTCCTTGAATATATTCGAATTTATTTTTTGAGCGTCCTACAGTAAAATCAAGCTTAATTAAATCTGGAATTAATGGATCGCGTAGGGGCACATTAATATGGATTACCCCATATTCTTTTGACATAGCACTTGCAAATGCTCTTTGCATAACCACGCGTACATATCTATACATACTGTCACTTTCTTCAGGTAATGCCAGTTCTTCATAGTATTTTGTAAAATTACCAAATATCTTATTTTGATCAATTGTTTGTGGTGCCCCAACATTACGTAGTTCAGGCGGACGATCAGCTGTTAACACAATTAATGGTACTCCTGAATACTTAGCTTCCACAATTGCAGGCAAATAATTTGCCACAGCAGTACCTGATGTACAAACTAATACCACAGGTCTTGCCTGCTCTTTAGCTATTCCAAGTGCAAAAAAACCTGCAGAACGCTCATCAACATTTATAAAAATATTAAAATCATGTTCACAAAATAATATAGATAAGGGTGTTGACCTTGAACCTGGACTAATTACAACCTCACGCACACCTAATTGATATAGTTCATCAACTAAAGCAGCAATATAATTTGTCATTCATTTCTCCTCCTCACTATAAACTTTCGATTATTGTTTTTAATTTATCTTTTGTTTCAATGTATTCAACTTCACAATTTGATTTATCAACTATGCCACAGCCAACGCATGCATATGCTATATTTTTTTCAATTAGAGCAGATCTTATTCCTGCCAGAAATATACCATCTCCATTTCTATCAATTATTCCAATAGGTGCCGCATACAAACCTCTTTCATGTTTTTCATATCTTTTAATTAATTCCAGAGCTTTATCTACCGGATACCCACCTAAAGCAGGTGTTGGGTGAAGCCTTTTTACCCATTGAAGTAAAGTGCTATTTTTATCTTTTCCATGAATCGCTGTTTGTAAATGATGAAGATTTTTTAGTGTTAAAATTTTAGTTTCATCTACTATCAATTCATCTGTAAATTTCTTCATAACATTAACTATTGAATTAATAACAATTTGATGTTCATGACGATTTTTAATATCCTTTAACAAGACTTTCTTCTGTAATTCATCATTTTCATCACTTCGCAAAATAGTGCCAGCAAGTGCATAACTTATCACCATATTTTTTTCTTTTTGCACCAAAATCTCTGGCGTTGCACCTACAAATGTTTTTTCATCCTTATAGTAGCCAAATACAAAGCTATTTATGTTGTGTTTCAAAATCTTTAGCAAAACACTTTCTACATTTATCAAAGTATTACATTGAACTTTGACTTCTCTAGAAATAACAACTTTATTTACCTCTTTACTGGATATTGCATCTTTTGCCGCAGAAAACATTTGTCTCCATGCTTTATAATCATCCATTCCATATTTGTAAGAATGTTCACAAATCTCTACCGCTTGATTTTCAATTTCTACAAAATCATTAAAGTAATACAATGTTTGTTTCCCATCTTTTTCAACAAGATAATATTCAAATGCAATATTTTCATTCCCAAACCCGGCCCATTTTTCATCTTTAATTGAATCAAAGAATGTCATTGATGAAAAGATATATAAATAATCTTTTAAATTTTCATCAATAGAAAAAGTTTTTAACCGTTTAGCTCCAAGAATAAACTCTTTTTTTAAAGGATTATAAAATAAAAACCTTTCCTCGTTCTCAAAATGCTTCCAGAATGAAAGCGGATTATCTAATTCAATCTGTTTCTCATGATATTTCAAATTATACACCTCTATATCTGAATTATAATAAATCTTCTAATCTAAAATTGACTACTCAATTCACCCATAAGAATTATTTTATAAAGCCATCCTTAGAGATCATTTTTTTATCTTTTCTGAGCTACAACAACTTTTTTTACTATTATTTTCATCATGACCTGCATGTCCTCCACAACATCCAAGTCCTAATTTAGACATTACAAACATTACACCCATAAATATTAATATTGATATTATTGTTCCCATATTTATCTCTCCATTCTTTTTTTTATTATAACTTATTATAAAAAATACTTATAAAGATTTTATGTAGATATGAAGTATTTAAAAAATATTTATAAAAAATGAATTTGATAAGTAGTTTAAAGAGGGACAATTGACCTAATTTAAATTTATATCATTAAAATTATGTAAAACACATTAAATCTCCATATTTTTTTAGTATAATATTTACAGTTACAACTTATTTCTTGGGATTAATTGATAGTTTTATATATTGGTTTAATTAATCAGTATTATAATGCTAAATCGGAGGTGATTTATTTTTGAATGACATATCAATATTGTTAGCTTTTTCTGCAGGTCTTCTATCATTTTTATCACCTTGCGTCCTTCCACTTGTTCCTGCATATGTAAGCTATTTAACTGGTTCTTCTATAGAAGAATTAAAGGATGACAAAGCTAAATTTTCTACTTTATATAAATCCTTTGGATTTGTATTAGGCTTTTCTATTATTTTTATACTAATGGGAGTTTCTATAACCTCACTTGGTAAATTACTAATTATCCATAAAGATTTGTTTAGAAAAGTTGGAGGCACTCTTATTGTTATTTTTGGCATCCATACCCTTGGAGTGTTTAAAATCAAATTACTTTATCGTGAGAAAAGATTTTTATATCTAGATAAGATTAAAGGCCCATTTAGCTCAGTAATAATGGGAATGGCTTTTGCCGCAGGTTGGACTCCGTGCATTGGCCCTATATTATCCTCAATACTCATCTATGCTACAAGTATGAACTCTGTAGGTAAAGGTGTTTTACTTTTGATAATGTATTCCCTTGGACTTGCTGTTCCATTTATTGTAACTGCCATGGCCATAGGAAGTTTTACTAAACAATTCAGAAAATTTTCAAGATATCTTCCTATAATCTCTACAATAAGCGGATTATTAATGATAATAATGGGAGTTATGATTTTCATGAACAAATTAGCAATATTAAGTCAATACACAAACTTTATTAATTTTTAATTAAAGGAGAGAATAAAAATGAAAAAATATCTAATAGTACTTATACTTGCCATCGTTGTCGGAGGCTCTATTTACACTTTAAACAACTATAATACATCAAATTCTAAGTATAACTCATCTGTGGGAAGCACTTACAAAAACAGTACCACTCAAAATAATACATCTATTCAACCTATTGAAACTACCCCTAACGCTACTAAGACCAAAGCTATAGATTTCAAATTAAAGGATCTTAACGGTAAAGAATTGTCTTTAAGTGACTTGAAAGGTAAAAAAGTATTCCTTAATTTTTGGGCAACATGGTGTCCACCATGTAAAGCAGAAATGCCTGAAATTGAAAAATTATATCAAGAGACAAAAAATAGTAACTTAGTTATAGTTGCCGTAGAGATAGGAGAGCCTTTAAGCACGGTTAAACCTTTTATTGATAGTAACAAATATAATTTTAAAGTTCTTATAGATCCAGATCAGAAAGTTGCTGCTCAATATAATATAACATCAATTCCAACTTCATATTTCATTGATGTAGATGGAAACATCATTTCTAAAAACATTGGTGGTATGAATATTGATCAAATGAAGGCATACATTATAACTTTAGACAAATAATGGTGTTTATACATTACTTATTGAGATCGAACATATTTGTAATAATATAATATACTGAACAATTAATTATTGAAAGGAGATATTTATGCATTCAAATTTCTCTTATTACACTCCTGCAATAGATACAGTTAATACAACACGAATATTAGGTGATGTTCCACTTACATTTAATAATTATGTTACGAAGGTCATATATCCAAGCCCCAAAGTAAAATGGAGACCTAATGCGATTATACTTGTACCTTTGACTTCCTATCATTATGGATTGCTTGCATCACCATTAATACATTTCCCCATAAATGCACCACTAGTCTTCACAAATGAAAGCTACCTTTCGCAAGAAACCTTTAATGAGATTATCAGATTATCTCCAACTGGTGAAAATGTACCGGCAAAGATACTTATAGTTGGTCCAATAGCTCCGATTATAGAATTGCAATTATTAAATGCAGGATTGTCAGTTATAAGAATTACTGGAAGTAACCCTATAAGGGCTGCAAGTGAAGCAATGGAGTTTAGATATACAATGGCACCGGACTCTATGGAAGGTAATAAGAATATAATGATAGTCTCTGCTGATGATCATACTGAAAGTATACCTGCAGCATATTATTCTGCACATATGGGCGTACCTATACTGTTTACTTATAGAGATAAATTACCAGAGATTACAAAACAACAATTAATTAAGTATAATAATATAAATATGCTTGTTATTGGGGGTAAACATACAATTTCAGATGAAGTCTTCAATGAAATACAAGATATTTCAAAATCAAAAGTAGATAGGATCGGTGGTAGCACATGTTATGACGTTGCTGTAAACTTTTCAAAATACTATTCAAATGAAAGCATGTTCGGTTGGAACGTCAAAACTAAAGGAGGATGGGCATTTTGTTTTGGAACTCCAAATAACTGGGCTTATAATTTAGCAGCCTGCACATTTGCACACCTTGGTAAACATTCGCCACTTTTATATATTAAGCCTTTAATAATACCTAAAGCAACCCGTGAGTATGTATTATCTGTAAAACCTGTAGAAACGCATCCACCTAAACCTCAATTTATGCATGGATTTATTCTTGGTGGTTTTCATATTATTTCTGCTAATATGCAAATTGAACTTGAAGAAATATTAAATGTATGAATTTTCTCAATTGAATAAGTTATATTATACACCATTACAATTTATAATTTAATATATTAAGAGTATAAATATATTAAATGAAAGATATGCTAATAGAGAAATTAATGAGGAAGACTATACTAAAAAACTAAGAGCATTCCCAGATAAAAACAAGGGGTATGCTCCTAGTTTTTATAAAGCTATGTTGAATTAACTATATATTTGGTATAAACTTGATATCAATTAAGAATATTGGAGTGATGAAATGAATGAAAATTTTAGGATTTTAGTAGTTGACGATGAACAGAAGGTTCTAAATGTAATTGAAGCCTACTTAATCAAAGAAGGCTTTGAGGTTTTAACTTCCATGGACGGAGAAGATGCTTTAAACATATTTAAGAATGAACCAATCCATTTAATTATATTAGATCTAATGCTTCCTAAAATGTCCGGTGAAGAAGTATGCACTAAAATCAGAGCTACATCTTCAGTGCCAATTATTATGCTTACAGCAAAAATTCAAGAAGATAATAAAATAGACGGGCTTTCTATTGGAGCCGATGATTACGTAACTAAACCATTTAGCAATCGGGAACTAGTTAGTAGGGTTAAAGCTATTATACGACGAACGTATAGAGATAATAGTCCCCTAGCAGAACTATTAATTATTAATGATGGTGATTTAGAAATAAACATTGAAAAAATGGTTGTAAAAAAACAGGGTTTACCTATTACTTTAACTTCTAATGAGTTTAAAATTTTGATTGCACTTTTAACTAATCCTGGGCAAGTATTCTCAAGAGAACAATTAGTTAATAAAGCTTTTGGTACAGATTATGATGGGTTTGACCGAACTGTGGATACTCATATTAAAAATATAAGATATAAGATAGAGGGCAACCCCAAAAACCCAAGATATATAATTTCAATATATGGAATGGGGTATAAATTTCAGGGTTAATTGCTATAGAACTTAACATTTAAGAAGATAAGAGGTGGTTTTAAATGAAAATGTCCTTAATGAAAAAATTATCCATAGGGTTTCTTCTTACTGCATTTGTATCTATATTAATTGCAGGCTTAGTTTCAAATTATATGATTGGTAAAAAATTTAACAATTATTTAATTGATGAGCACAAAACAAAAGTAGATAAAATCGCAACTGTAATAGATGGATTATACGACGAACAAACAGGCATTTCAACTAATAACAAAGCAGAAATATTAAGATATTCAAATGCAGAAGAACTGTATATTGAAGTTAAAAATACAATGGGAGTCATTGTTTTTACCTCAGGTAGTGCAAAAGTACAAAACAAAACAATGATGGATTCAATGATGGGTTCAATGATGAATGATTTTTCTTCAATTAAACCAGGGCAATATACTGAAGATAGTTACCCATTAATTAAAAACAATAAAAAATTAGGAACTATAGTTTTCGGATATTATGGAACCTCTTTTTTGAATGCGGGAGCACTAACCTTCAAAACAACGTTAAATCATTCTTTTTTTCTTTCCATTTTTATCGCATTAATCTTTGGATTTATAATTAGTATCTTTCTTTCAAAACAAATATCATCACCTTTGACAAAAATAACAGATACAGCCAATAGAATACGAAATGGAGATTTAAAGGCAAGATCTCGAGTTGTATCTAAAACCAAAGAAATAGATGATTTAACAATTTCTATAAACTATCTAGCGGAAACCCTGCAAAAGCAAGAGCATCTTCGGAAACGATTAACTTCTGATATGGCTCATGAGCTTAGAACCCCTCTTACAAATTTAAAATCACATATAGAGGCATTGCTAGACAAGGTTTGGTAGCCCACAGAGGATATGCTTACAAGTTTTTATGAAGAAATACAAAGATTAATAAAATTAGTTGAAGGCCTTAACAACATAGCAAAATTAGAGCAAGCAGATCTGAATTTAAATAAATCAAAATTTGACTTATCCTTAGAACTAGAAAAAATAACAACTTCTTTTAAACCCCAATATGAAAATATAGGCTCAAAAATTCACTCAAATTTGATCCCAGGTGTGGAAGTGTTAATGGATAAGGATAAATTAAAGCAAGTAATGTATAATTTGCTTTCAAATTCACTTAAATATTCCAAAATAAATCCAGAAGTCTTTTTAACTCTAAAGTCTGAAAATGATAGCATTGTTATAGAAGTAAAGGACAACGGCATTGGGATTTCAGAAAAAGATTTGCCCTTCATCTTTGAAAGATTTTACAGAAGTGATGAGTCTCGCGATAAAAACACCGGTGGTTCAGGTATAGGTCTAACCATTGTAAAAGCTATTGTTGAGGCTCACAAAGGTAGCATTAATGTTACCAGCACCTTAGGGAAAGGAAGTACCTTTTTTATCACATTTCCTAAGCGTGGTAATTAAAGAAAATTGTTACTTTTAAAACTCCATTTTTCTGCTATAATATAAATGTTCAATAAATATTGGAGGTAAATAATGAAAAAAAGATTAGCTTTAGTAACAATTCTATTAACTCTAGCAAGTTCTCATACTGTATTTGCTGATAGTGGAGTAATAAATGCAAGTTCGTTAAACATTAGGCAGAAGCCTTCACTCTCATCCTCAATCTTATCTTCAATACCAAATAATACGAAGATAAGTACTTTAGGAAAAAGCGGTGCGTTTTACAAAATAAATTACAAGGGGAAAACTGGATATGTGTATAGCTCATATGTGAAAATAGTACAAGCTACTGCTGTAGCATCTGCTACACCATCTAGCACAACAAAAACTGGGGTAGGCAGTACCAAAGCATGGGGTTTAAACGTGCGTAAAACAGCGGCTATAGGAAATAATACTATTGGTTCACTTAATGCAACAAATAATATAAGCTTATATGGATCGCTAAATGGTTATTACAAAATTAAATATAATAATAATTGGGGATATATTGCCAAGTCATATGTAAGTACAGCTACACCTTCATTAATAGCTACAATACCATTAGTATCAAGTACAGCGTCTCAAATAAGCACTCTAATGTCGAGTGCAAATAAATTACTTGGAATACATTATACATATGGCGGCACAACACCTTCCACTGGTTTCGATTGCTCAGGATTTGTGCAATATATTTATAAAACTATCGGTGTTACTTTGTCTAGAACAACGTATACTCAAGTAGAGGAAGGCAGTGCTGTTAGTATAAATGATCTTAAAGTAGGAGATCTACTCTTTTTTATAGACAATTCCCATGAAGGAGTTTATATTGGAAATAATAAGTTTATACAAGCACAAAAAACTGGTACAGTTGTACATATAACCGACTTAAGCGGTTATTGGAGAACATCATTTGTAACAGGAAGAAGAATACTTAATTAACATTAAAACAAAAAAATAACGAGTAGTTTACTACATAATTTCATATTTCTATTGTATAACCTTTTGCTACTTTGTTTTTCTTATTTTGACAACTTAATAAAGCACACCTAAAAATTATAAGTCTCCATTTCTTTTATTAAATTAAAAGGAATGGGGACTTATTAATATTGAGCAATTATAATGGTATGCAACGTATGAATTATAGTGTACTTTATTTTTAAATTTATGAACTATATATTTTTATTTTAAAACTACTAATATCTTCATAAAATCTACACATATATTTTGTATAATTTAAGTCACGGTCTATATTCATAGAATTAAAAACATACCCCTATTACTTATAAAACTTTCAAAATAAAAATTCATTGAATATAACATTAAACATTATATTAAAAATTGTAGGAGGCAATAATGTGAGCGTTAAAAAGGAAAGAATAAAAGTCTTTGACATGACATGTACATCCTGTGAATCAAGAGTAGAGAGAGCAGTCACAAAATTAAATGGTGTTAAAAACGCTTTGGCAAGTTTCAGTAATCAATCTCTAACTATAGAATATGATACGGATTTCTGTAATATTGAAAAAATCAGAACCGCTATAAACGTTGCTGGTTATAGTACTAAAGATTCAGGTAGCTACAAAATAGCAGGTATATTTATAATCGTAGCAGCAATTATATTAATTGGAAATTCATCAGGTGGTATTGACATGACTTCAAAACTCAACGGTGCTACATATTTTGTTCTATTCATTGTTGGTGTTCTTACCTCAATACATTGCGTAGGTATGTGTGGCGGAATAATGCTATCACAAAGCATAACTAAAGATAGCAAAAGTAAATTTGATTCTGTAAGACCTGCCCTTCTATACAATGCAGGAAGAGTTCTATCATACACTGTAATTGGTGGAATAGTCGGTGCTCTAGGTTCAATACTTTCACTATCAATATCTGCAAAGGCTGGACTTCAAATATTTGCTGGTGTATTTATGATAATAATGGGGCTTAATATGAGTGGGTTTAGCTTATTTAGAAAGCTTAATTTTAAACTCCCTTGGTCAGCTTGTTCTATTAAAAAGAAACCGAAGACTCCTTTTTTAGTTGGTGTTCTAAATGGACTTCTACCCTGTGGGCCACTTCAAACAATGCAACTATATGCTTTAGGAACTGGAAGTGCTTTTAATGGTGCCGTATCTATGCTGTTATTTTCTCTCGGCACAGTACCCCTAATGTTGACCTTTGGAGCATTATCAGGTCTCATTACTAAAGGCTATACAAAAACCCTTTTAAAATTCAGTGGAATACTAGTTGTCATTTTGGGTATTGTTATGGGAACTCGTGGACTTGCATTAGCTGGTATAAACGTGCCTTCTACGTCTACAATAGCTGCTAGTTTGTCTGGTAATAAAACATTAACATCAGCTCCACCTGCTGCTAAACCAACTATAGTAAATGGAGTTCAGATAATTAGAATGACAGCAGATGGTTCAGGATATACTCCAAATGGCCTATATGTTCAAAAAAATATGCCTGTAAAATGGATAATAAATGGCAAGGCATTAAACTCCTGCAATGGACAAATTGTAGTGCCTTCCTTAAATATTAATAAGACATTACAATCCGGTGAAAACATAATTGAATTTACACCAAAAGATAAAGATATAAGCTTCAGCTGTGGAATGGGTATGATTCGCGGAGTAATTAAAGTAGTTGATAATATTGCCTCAGTAGACACCACAAAACCCGATTCATCTATACCAGCTCCATCCAGTGGAATGCCTGGTTGTACCATGGGCGGCATGGGTGGAACAACTGCTGCACCTACTACCCCTAAAAAAGCAAGTATTTATGGTACAGATTTGAGTAAAGTTGAAACCAGTAGATTAATCCAAAAAACTGTGATTTCCGGAAACAATCAGGCTTTTTCAATTAAGGGTACAGGATATGAATTTGAACCAGTAATTGTAGTTGCAGAAAAAAATGTTAATACAATTTTAAGCTTTGATTTAAATAAATTTGACAATCCAAATGGAACTTTTGAAATTGCTGCATCAGACACTGGGAACAATATCACTACTTTTAAAGGTGAAAATGGAACTGTTAAATTAACTACCACATTTAATGCAAGCGGCATCTATTCTATTATAAAAGATGGCAATATTGTAGGTGGTGTAGTTGTAGTAGATGATTTAAAAAATGCAGATTTAGAAAAAATTAGGGAAAAATATATAAGTGATTAATACTATTGTAAAATTTAATTAATTACTTTTAATAATTATTACAAAGAGGGTAGAACAAAATGTTCTACCCTCTTGTATTTCAAAATATACAAAATTTAAATAGGAAAATATCTATGAAAAAGCACTTACAATACAATATCTACAGGCAGTATTTTAGCCACCTCTGCTTCCTTTACTAGTAGCTCCATATCTCCTGTATCAATATTAGCACTACCCATTTTATTTACAGCTAATATGAGTTTAGTCGACACTACTGATGTTTTTTTATGAAAACAATACCAATGAATTTTTTCAACTCCACTGCGCAAAATATATTCTTACTTAACTGTAACGGATCTACACATAGTTTCAGCATTTAAGGAAAATCGAATCTTGAATAATAAACCTACTAGAAAATTTAGATAATTTAAGACATAAATAATCCCGTACGAATTAAAATTCTACGGGGTTTGTAATATTTAATATAATTTATTAGAATAAACCTTATATGGTGTTCCTATATTTCAATTTTAACTAGTTCTTTTCTATCGCCAATACTTCATAACCAGCGCCCTCAATAGTCGACTTAATTAATTTATCAGTAATACTACTGGCTATGTTAATAGTTGCAGCACTTTTTACAAAACTTACCTTCACATCTTTTGCACCTATATTTTTCAACACTTCACTAACACACTCTACACAATGGAAACAATTCATACCACCCACAAATATTTTCATTCTCATTTTATTTCTCCCTTCAAAAATATCTTAAAAGCTTCCAATCTCAAACCATTATTAGAATAAAAATTGGACTTAACAAACTCCGCAAAATACCTATATATTGTTTTAATTACTATATATATATAATAACTAATCATTGTGAAGATATTATAAAGAAATCTACTATTATAAAAATTTTCATGTTTTTACTGATAAATCACTGAATTTAAGTAAAGAACTTGATAACCTTATCCTAGAATATTATAAAATAAACACTTTTTAAAAATATTACCAACCCCTGTTAATAAGGTCGGTAACAGTATTTAATATATTTCCGTACGTTATACAAGTGTTTATATCCATAATTTATTTTCTTGTATTGACATAAAATGAAAAGGTTTATGAATTCATAGGCAATTTTATAATAAATTCAGTTCCTTGATTTATTGTACTTTCTACATTTATAGTACCCATATGTGCTTCAACAATTGATTTCGTTATTGTAAGTCCTATTCCTGCTCCACCGGTTAATTTATTTCTTGATTTATCTACCCTATAAAATCTCTCAAATACATATGGTAGATCCTTTTCTGATATCCCTAGGCCTGAATCCTTTACGCTTACTTTAGTATAAAGACCATCTTGAAATAATTTAACTTCAACCTTTCCACTTTTCTGAGTGTATTTTAGTGCATTAGATATCAGGTTTACTATAACCTGTCTTACCTTATCCTTATCCGCATACAAAACAATCTCTTTATCATAAAAAATTAATTCTATTTCTTTAGTCAAAATTTCTTTCTCAAAATTGAAAACTATATTCTTAATAACTTCCCCTAATTTAAATTTAGTCTTATTTAATATAAGATTTTCACTTTCATACAGATTAAGCTTTTCCAAATCTCCTACAAGACGGTTTAATCTTAGTATTTCTTCATGGCAGCCTATCAGTCTATCAGTTGTTGGCTCCCATATCCCATCTATTAATGCCTCCATATGGCTCTGCAATGTTGTGAGTGGTGTTCTAAGTTCATGTGAAACATCCCTAGTTAGTCTTTTTCTCAATTTCTCTTGTTCATAAAGAGATTTTCCAAGGTTATTAATTGATCTAGTAAGCTTATCTATCTCTTCTATGTCAGATTTTTTTTCAATTCTTTGACTATAGTCTCCTTTAGAAATCATCTCTGCTGTGTCTATTACATTTAAAATAGGTTTACTTAACCTTTTAGCCATTAATAGTCCCACTATTAAAGCAATACACAAGGATGCTATACCTACACTTATCAGTATCTTATTAAGTGTTTTTGAATACAAAATATCATTATCATTATAATAAAATGGTCCATAATATCCTATTTCTATAACTCCTACTTTTTTAGAGTTATTTATTATATTATAGTCATCCTTTGTATATATTCCCTTCCAATTTGGAAAAAGTGTCTCCATAGTACTAGTCAAATGATTTTTAACCTCTTCACATTTACTGTTATCGTAAGCCTCAGCATCCCATATTGTTTTACCTGATGCATCACGTACAGTAATAAACACTCCATTTTCAATTGCCTCTATTCCAACACTTTTAATTACATCAGTGTTATGCTTTTTATTTGTAGAATACTGTTGATTTACAGCTGTAACGATTATTTGATTTTTTCTCTCATGCTCCTGAATAACATAGTTTTTAAACTGCTTATTCAGAAAAAAATTAGAAAGAATACTAATAAGCACTACACAAATCATTGTTACAAATATATAAGAAAGAGAAAGTTTTTTCCTAAGGCTTTTTTTCATCTTCTTCTCCTCCAAGCCTATATCCTGTTCCATACACAGTAATTACGTACTGGGGTTCCTTAGGGTTAGTTTCTATTTTTTGTCTTAAATTTTTAATATGAGTATCTATAGTCCTATTAAACCCTTCATAATTTTCTCTGAATGTAGTATTTATGAGCTCTTCTCTTGAAAATGTCTTGTGTGGGTACTTTAATAACGTCATAAGCAGCTTATATTCCGTTATAGTTAACTTTACATTCTCACCATTTTTTTTTATCTCTTTCTTAAGAATATCTACTACCAAATCATCATCTTTCAATGAAATTATATTGGATAGTGGCACTATCTCTTCATTTAATCTTCTAAATATAGCGAATATTCTAGCCATAAGTACCCTTGGACTAAAGGGCTTTGTGATATAATCATCTGCACCAATATTTAAGCCTGCAACTATACTTGCCTCATCAATTTTTGCCGTAAGCATTATTATTGGTACTCTAGATTCTTTTCTTACTATTTTACAAATATCTTCCCCAGTCATATCTGGTAGCATGAGATCAAGCAGAATTAAATCTAGATTAATTCTTTTAAAAATCTCCAGAGCCTGTTTCCCATCAAATGCTTCAAATACCTCACAGCCTTCCTTTTCTAGATATGATTTTACAACATCCACTATTTTATTTTCATCATCTACTATAAGAACCTTTTTCGCTTCTAGCATGTTTTTGCTCCTATTCTCTAAATATAAATTTACTTTCTTAATATATTTCTTATATATTTTATAATTTATTTTAGCATTTAATTGTGTAGATTTTATGTTGAACATGAACATATATAAATTAATAAAAAGCCCACGCATTGTTTTTTAGGCAATACTGGACTTTTAAATAATCAAATTTTATAATTATATTGTGTCTAAACCTTTTTCTTTTCCTATAACATCATACTCTACTGCCTATAACTTATACCATTAGGTGTTTTACCAACCTTAACTGTTGATATAACTTTATTAGTGTTGTTATCAATTACGCTTACTGTATTATCATACATGTTAGTCACATATACTAGCTTATTATCTGGACTAGTTACAACTCCATGAGCTCCCTTGCCAGTTTTTATAGTTGCTACAACTTTTTTAGTAGCAAGATCAATTTTTGTTACTGTATCAGATGGACTTTTTTCAGTTCCTTGATTAGCTACAAACGCATACTTATCATCAGACTCTATATAAGTTTGAGCCGGGCCAACTCCTACTGCAATTTTTTCAACTTTGTTTGTAGAGAGATCTATAATAGCTAAATAATTCTCTGCGTTTATACTTGCAATTAAAGTCTTTCCATCGCTTGTAATTCCGGTAGTTGCTGGAGTCTTACCTACTTTAATTTTCCTCAATTCTTTATTATTTGCTATATCCACAACACTTACTGTATCTTCTCCCATATTGGCTACATAAGCAAATTTGCTATCTTTTGATATACGAAAACCATGTGGTCCTTTGCCTACAGAAATGTTATTAATTAATTTATAGGTTTTTGCATTAATAACTGATATGTTATTGTCTTGATTATTTGTAACTAATACATATTTGCTATCATTAGTAAATACTATATGTGCTGGATGCCTACCTACTTCAACCTTTTTAATTAACTTTCCTGTATCTATATTATAAAAAAATGCCGAACCATTTGTACCCATAGCTCCACCTTCAGACATTTCATCTTGAGGCATTGGCATCCCTACTTTATCCATAACTACTGAAGTGTAGGCCACTATCTTACCGTCTGGTGAAACCTGCACATTATGTGGTTCACCTTCATCATTTATAGTTTCTAATACCTTATTTGTAGCTGTATCTATCTTTGTAATAGTACCTCCTTCATTCGCTGTGAAATAATATGAGATTACCTTCTTTCCTGGTACTTGAGTAGAACTTTGTGACTGTTTTTTTTGTCCACCGCTGCATCCAGCTAACGTTAAAGTTAATATAACCATGATTCCAACTGACTTTATAAATTTTCCTTTAAACATTTTTACCATCCTTCCAAATATAATTGTGCCATTATACTTATCCATAAAAATACCTCTTCTTAATGGATTTTACATTATAAACTACTTAATAGTCTTTCCTATACGCTTACCAAAATATTCACTCACATTTTATGATATTAGTATATCAATTAATAATTATATTGTCGGTAACATTTGTTACTATATTTAACTAATTAAAAGACATGTATAACATTACTTAGAATGAACATCTAGAATCCAAAATAATAAAGCTTAAAATTACATTCGCAATTTTAAGCTTTATTATTACTAATTTAATATACAATTTTTTACCTTAAAATCTTTTTAATTATCCATTCGTATCATTGTTACCCAAGTAATATTGTTAATTATCAGTAACCTGAAACTGTCCCATCATTCCTTGGTCTTCATGTTCTAATATGTGACAATGGTACATGAAAACTCCTTTGTGAGTGAACTTAATTATAATTCTAACCTTCTCATTAGGATTAATTAATACTGTATCCTTAAACCCTTGCTCATTCTTAGGTGGTTCCTTTCCATCTCTTGATAAAATTTGAAATTGTACACCATGTATATGAAATGGGTGAATCATTCCCCCCATCATATTACTAGGGTTTGTAATTTCCCAAATTTCCGTATCATTTAATTTTATTTTTTCGTCAATTCTCCCCATTTTCATCTTTTTACCGTTTATGCTTACCATACTACCCATACCCTCTAGCTGGAAAATTCTAATTTTAGAAGTAGCTGTTTCAGGAATTTTATTAATATCAGTTAAATGTGTTGGTATTTCAGTATTATCTATTCCATCTTCCTTTACATTGAAGTTTAATATTCCTATACCATCGCCAAGTAAAGATAATTTGTCGCCCTTTTTATATTTAGAAAAATCTATTATTACTTCTGCTCTTTCTCCCGGCCCAAGTATTAATTTATTTAATTTTACTGGTGCCTCTAGAAAACCTCCATCAGATGCAATCTGAAAAAAAGACTCTCCATTACTTAATTTTATAGGATAAACCTTTGCATTTGCCCCATTAACAATTCTAAACCGCATTTTTATTTTCTTTACATCTAAATATGGTTTAATGGCTCCGTTTACTATAACCATGTCTCCAATAGCTCCATCCATCATGCTACTCATATTTGTGGAATAAGGCATGTCTCCATTGCTATTAAATGCCCTATCCTGAATAATTAATGGTATATCATTTATACCATACTCCTTTGGAATATTTAAGCTTTGTGAAATATTATCATCAATATAAAAAAGTCCTGCTAATCCCTTATAAACTTGTTCTCCAGTTTTTTCCTGTTGGTGAGGATGATACCATAAAGTACTAGCTGGTTGGTTTATAGTAAAACTAGGATTCCATTGGCTTCCTGGCATAATAGGACTATGGGGTCCTCCATCCATTTCTCCATTAACTTCTAATCCATGCCAGTGAACAGTTGTTGGTTCACTTAATTGATTATTTACATGAATATTTACTTTTTCACCCTTTTTCACCCTTATTACTGGACCCAGAAAGTTACCGTTATATCCATAGGTCTCTGTTTTAACTCCAGGAAAAAAAGATGTAATGCCCTTCTCAACATTTAATGTAAAGTCTGCAGTATTACTGTCTGAACTCTTATTCTCTAAAAGTGGTGGGATTGGGAGCTTTGTACTATTCTCTACTACCTTACTCTTTAATTCGTTGCTTGTTAAAGATTTCATATTCTCAACCATAGCATTCCCATTGCCTTTCGAAAAATAATTCAATATCGAATTAATTAAAACTATAGAACTAACTACTATGATACCTACCCCTGCTATAAGCAGCCATTTATTATATTTCTTATTCATTTTTTATACCTCCATCAAACCTATTGAGTTTTACCGATAATCGTTATCTTTTAATAACTATTGTATAATTATTTTATCATATAGTTATGTAGGAAATATGAAGATTAATCATCAATTAAGTTTTAGAAGGCAGTGAACTATTTGTTCATGTTTTTATATTCTTAGATTTTTATAAATAATTAAAAAGCATATCAAAAGAGATGTGCTCACTACTCTTTTGATATGCCTAATATTATAACAATGCTAACGAATTATTATTATATAGACTGAAGTAATTTACTGTTTTTTATGATCTGAGAGTAACTTCTTTTTATTATTATATTCCTCTTCATCTATTTCTCCACGAGCAAATCTTTCATTTAGTATATTTAAGGAATTATCTCTAGACCCTATATCTTTAATATTATTGTTTTTCAATAGCTTATAGACTACAAATACGGTAATTGCAATTATAATTATACAAATAAACATAAATCCAAACCGTCCTCCCATCATATTATATCCATACCCAGATCCCATCATATCAAATCATCCTTTCATTATTTATATATTATTTATCCATTGATTTGTCTTAATTTCTTTAAATTTTTTAATATTATCTTCCCATCATACTTTGATGGATTTTTGTCATATCTTCTCCATTTTGTGATTGCATCATTTTAGCCATAGGTGCATATCCGTTCTTTTTCATTATTTCAATCATCTTTTTATAATCCTTATCACTTAAGTTATTCATCAATTTATTCATAGCATCATAGTTCCCATTTTTCATAGCAGTGGCTTCATCACTGAAGCCACTGTCTTTCATTATTTTAATCATATTATTATAAGTATTATTTGATTGAGTTCCACTTTTTTGTGTGCCCATCATTGATCTGTTAGAATCATTGAGAGTAACAGTTTTGTTTGCTGCATATGCAACTGAAATACCACCTACTGTTAGTATTCCTGCTATTATTAAAATCATAACTTTATTCTTCATTTAATATCACTCCTCTAATTGTTTTTCTTTATATCTTTATTTTACTACTCAATTGTGGAGCAATTATGAAGTTAATATATTAATCTATATATATTTTAATAAAATATTTTAAAAACTCTTACATAGTAAAAGGTCCACGTATTATACTTCTTATAATACCTGAACCTTTTTCACATTTAAATTTTACTATTTGAACTATGCTTTTTCTATATTTACAACATCATAACCCGCATCTTCTATAGCGAGTTTTATAGCATCATCAGTAATATTATCGCTAATTTCAGCCGTAGCAAGTTTTTTTTCAAGATTTACCTCTACGTCTTTTGCTCCAATCTCCTTTAACGCCTCACTAACATGATTTACACAGTGATCCCAGATCATACCTTCTACTTTCTTTTTCATCTTACCGCAATCTATTGTGCTATTATACCTTTAATGCCGAACCTAGGTTCCGTAAAGGGTATTTTAGCCTTTTGATAAACATTCATATCTCCAACAATCTTTAAATCTTTTAAAACAAATACTTTAATACCTTTATATTCATAAGTATCATAAAGTTCTTTATCTTGAACTTCGGTTTCTAATAAACTTTTAGTTATAGGAGTTTTAAGTATAGTATTACAACAATCACAGTTTATGGGTATTTTTTCAATGTCTACGACAAAACATAAGTCTTTACCTTGAACATAATTCAACACCTTGCTACTAATTTTCAACATATTTATCTCCTTCTAACTTATTATATAATTAATACCTTCTTGTTTGATTTACTGCCTATAACTTATACCAATATGGGTTTTACCAACCTTAACTATCGCACTGTCTCAGTAACTTTGTTAGTATTGTTAATAATTACACTTACTGTATTATCATAATAAAACATGATTTACTTTTTATCAACCTTATGAGTTTTTAATAGAAAAGAATAGTAGAAAATGGTACTTTAAAAACTTGTAAATTAATTTCTATAAATCTTCCCAGTATATTCTTTCGTTTTTTTCATCTATTGCAGCAGATTTATCAAATAATTCAATTAATATAATAGCTATTATTAAACCAATGATTCCTCCAAAAATCCTTGAAACTTGAATAGGTGAACCAATGAATTTTCCTATATATTGTCCTAAAAACACTCCAATAACCACGGCCATTATTGGAAAAACAAAGAGCACAAAGGAAGCTAATAACATATTGGTCTTTTTTACTTTAAAAGTAACTTTTTTTATATCTTTTTTAGATTGATTTATTTTCATAATAATCTCCTTACCAACATAAATAATTTCAAATTTATTTAACCTATTCCTAGATTGTTGAACCATGTTATTAACAATTACAAGAATTTCTTTCTACAAGAACTAAATATTCAATATTAAAAACACATTAAATCATATATATATCTTAAAATATATATTAGTTTTATTTTAAGATATATTATGAGTAATAACAGGTTGCATTTTATCATTGTTATGAGCAAATTTATCAAATCTCTTTATATTTAACAATGACAATACAAATGTTATTATCCCACCTCCTATTTGAAAATATCGTACAGAATAACCAAGTATTTTAGCTAGTACTTGTCCAACAAAAACTCCTATTACAACTGCAATGAGTGGCACTATATATACAACAAAAGCCGCCATTATCATGTTTGTATCTTTCATTTGAAACGAAACTCGTTGTCCGCCTTTAGCTCCAATAGGATTTTTAGCTTCTATTACAAGTGAATTATCACCTGGACATGCACCACAATTCTTACATTCGTTGTGCCTACCTACTTTGACCTTTGCAATGTTATTATCAAATATTTCTATTATAAGTCCTTCTTCCTCTTTTATCATCTTACTACACCTTCCTCATATACTAAAATACCAGCTATATTTATTATTCAATTTGTTAAATAATAATTTTTTATTTATTGAATCAAGTAGCAATTATAAATTTGTTTATTACTATATATAATCTAATAACATACTTTAATTTACGGTATATAAAATAAACAGCCCAAGTACTACATCTCATATAATACTTGAACCTTTTATTTGAACTATGCTTTTTCTATATTTACAACATCATAACCCGCATCTTCTATAGCAAGCTTTATAGCATCATCGGTAATATTATCGCTAATTTCAGCCGTAGCAAGTTTTTTCTCAAGATTTACCTCTACGTCTTTTGCTCCAATCTCCTTTAGTGCCTCACTAACGTGGTTAACACAGTGCATACAACTCATACCTTCTACTAATATTTTCTTTTTCATTTTTTATTTCTCCCTTCGAATTTAAATTTTATCTATCTTAATGGCTTAAAGCCTTTTAAGCGTAAAGCATTTGTTAATACTGAAACTGAACTAAAACTCATTGCAAGCGCTGCAATAATAGGATTTAAAAGTGGACCACCAAATAAATGTAACACTCCCATTGCAACTGGTATTCCAAGAATATTATACCCAAAGGCCCAGAATAAATTTTGCTTTATATTTGTTATGGTTTTCTTACTTAGCTGAATGGCTGTAGGTACATCCATTAGATCACTTCTCATAAGCACAATATCTGCGGACTCCATTGCGACATCCGTTCCTGATCCTATAGCAATGCCAATATCAGCCTGTGCAAGTGCTGGAGCATCATTAATGCCATCTCCAACCATAGCAACTTTTTTACCTTCTGCTTGGAGCTTTTTAACTTCATTTGCCTTATCTTCTGGTAATACTTCGGCAAGTGTTGTATCAATACCGACTTGTTTTGCAATAGCTTCTGCAGTCCTTTTATTATCACCAGTTATCATTGCTACCTGTATTCCCATGCTATGAAGTCTTTCTATAGCTTTCTTACTATTTTCTTTTACTGTATCTGCTACAGCAATTATGCCACTCAACCTACCATTAATAGCAATAAACATAGGCGTCTTTCCTTCTTCAGCGAGTCTATCTGACACTTTCTCTAAGTCCTCTAAAGAAACATGACTTTCATCCATAAGTCTTTTATTACCCAATAATGTTATATTGTTATCAATAACCACCTCAATACCAAGTCCTGGAAGAGCCTTAAATCCCTGTGATTTTTTTAGCTCCAGACGCCTTTCCTCAGCCTCTTTAACAATAGCTTCTCCAAGTGGATGTTCAGAACCCTTCTCAGCTGTAGCAGCTATTTGAATTAAATAATCTCCATTCATACCTTTTACAGTAACTATATCTGTTACCTTTGGTTTTCCCTCAGTAAGTGTTCCTGTCTTATCAAATACTATAGTTTGAATCTTATGCGCAGTTTCTAGTGCTACTCCACTTTTTATAAGTACACCATACTCTGCGCCCTTTCCTGTCCCAACCATTATAGCTGTTGGTGTTGCAAGTCCTAAAGCACAAGGGCACGCTATTACAAGTACTGAAATAAATATTGTTAAAGCAAAAACTCCTGTTTGACCAGATAAAAGCCAAGCTAATGATGATACCAGTGCAAGTCCGATAACTACAGGAACAAAGTAACTTGATATAACATCTGCCATTTTAGCTATGGGTGCTTTTGAGCCTTGAGCATTTTCAACTAGTGTAATAATTTGTGCTAAAGCCGTGTCCTTACCAACCTTAGTTGCTTTAAACTTAATAGAACCATTTTTATTTATACTCGCTCCTATTATTTTATTTCCAATACTTTTTTCCACTGGCATGCTCTCACCAGTAAGCATTGACTCATCTACAGATGTACTTCCTTCTACAACCTCACCATCCACAGGCATTTTTTCACCAGGTTTTACAACGACTATATCTCCAACCTCTACGTCATCAATTGAAATCTCTACTTCTTTATTTTTTCTGATTATAATTGCAGTTTTAGGTTGGAGGCCCATAAGCTTTTTGATTGCCTCGGATGTCTTTCCTTTAGTTACTGATTCTAAATACTTACCAAGGGTAATAAGAGTTAAAATTACACCTGCTGATTCAAAATACATCTCATATCCAGTATTGCCAAGCAATATTTCATATACTGCAAAAATACTATATAAAAATGCAGCTGATGTTCCCATTGATATTAATGAATCCATATTAGGACTTAACCTTGCTAAAGACTTGAATCCTACTATAAAATATCTTCTACCAATAACCATTATTGGTAAAACAAGTACAAGTTCTAGGATAGCATACTCTCTTAGATGCATCATGGGATCAATGATACTTGGCAGCATAATATTTAACCTTCCAGTAATCATTGGTAACATTGCAATTAAAAGTAGCGGCACTCCAAATATAGCAGATATTAAAAATCTATTCCATAAAGCTTTTATCTCTTTCTCCTTTTTTTCTTTATCCAAATCAACATTACTTTCTTCCTCTAGTGCCGTGTACCCTCCTTTTGCTATAGCCTTCTTTATATCACTCGTTTTAACTAATGATGGCTCAAAAGCTACCGTTAGCTTTTCTGTGGCAAAATTAACATTAGCTTCTATTACTCCATTAAGTTTTCTAGTTATTCTTTCTATATTCTTTGCACATGATGCACAGGTCATTCCCTCAAGTTTTAATGTTTTATTAGTTGTTTCTACTAATACCTTGTACCCAGCCTTATCAACCGCATTTTGTATATCAGATAATTTTATCAATGAATCGTCATAACTTATATTTAATTTTTCTGTAGCTATATTTACACTAGCATCTTCAACACCTGGTAACTTTTTTGAAACTCTTTCAATAGTTTTTGCACAAGCCGCACATGTCATACCTTCAACCTTAAGTATTTTATTTTTCATAGTCCATTCCTCCTTATATTATTTATTGCCAATTAACTTAGCAAGTAGTCCAATTATTTCATCAACTTTATCCTCACCTGTATTATTTAAAAATGCATCCTTTACGCAATGATTTAGATGCTGTTTCAGGATTAACATATTCGCTTTTTTAAGTAATGATTGAGCTGAAATTATCTGATTTGAAACATCAATGCAATATCTACCATCTTCCATCATCTTGATTATTCCATCAATCTGTCCTTTTGATGTCTTAAGGGATTGAATTGCTTGCTCTTGATCTTTATTCAATTAAATTCCTCCTTAATATTTATATATAACTAATGAATTTTATTTGGTCCCCTCAATAGGGGGGAGGATATCACCTAAAAAATATTGAGTTATTAATATTCTTTCTATAATTACATATTACCCGTTTATTGTGTAGATTTTATGAAGAAAAATTGCTTTTAAAAACTATTTTATAAATTTATCCCTGAACTGTATAAAAAATAATAAGTGAAAACGTTATTAGAAGTATTAAAACCATTATATTTACATACGTAGATACCTTAATGCCTTCATGCTTTTCGATTTGATTAACTAGCTTCTTGCAAATATTTCTTTAAATTCCACACCTTCTAGCTTCTCCTTTATTAACAACTCTTCAGCAACGGCATTAAGTTTACTCCTATTTTCAGTTAAAAGTGTCAAAGCTTTTGTATATGCAGCATCTATAAGTTTCTTTATTTCTTGGTCTATTTTGTGCGCTGTTTCTTCACTGTATTTTCTATCTTTACCAATGTCTCTTCCAAGGAATACTTCATCGCTACCTGATCCAAATGCAATTGTACCAAGAGTATCACTCATTCCATAGTCCATTACCATTTTTCTTGCAATTCCTGTGGCTCTCTCAATATCATTACTAGCACCAGTACTTATATCACCAATAACTAGTTTCTCTGCAACTCTACCACCTAATAGTCCAACAATCTCTTCTTCAAGTCTTGACCTAGACATATACGATTTGTCCTCTTCTGGAAGGCTCATAGTGTATCCTCCAGCCCTACCCCTTGGAACTATACTTATTTGGTGAACAGGATCTGAATTTGGGAGTAAATTCATTACAATTACATGGCCCGATTCATGATATGCAGTAAGTCTTCTATCATCTTCGTTAACCACTCTGCTTTTCTTTTCAGGTCCAGCCATTATTCTTGTAGCTGCTTCTTCAAGTTCGTCCATTCCTATAAGCCTTTTATCTCTTCGCACAGTTAAAAGTGCTGATTCATTCATTAAGTTTTCAATATCTGCACCGGTGAACCCAGGTGTTCTTTTAGCAAGTATGCTTAGATCAACTTCTGGTGCAAGAGGTTTATTTTTAGAATGAACTGCTAGAATTTCTTCTCTACCGTTTCTATCGGGAACTCCAACAAATATTTGTCTATCGAATCTACCTGGTCTTAATAATGCTGGATCAAGTACATCTGGTCTATTTGTAGCTGCAATCATTATTATTCCTTCATTTTCTCCGAAACCATCCATCTCAACTAATAGTTGGTTTAAAGTTTGTTCTCTTTCATCATTTCCTCCACCAACACCTGCTCCTCTTTGTCTTCCAACAGCGTCAATTTCATCTATGAATATTATACAAGGTGAATTCTTTTTTGCTTGTTCAAATAAATCATGCACGCGAGAAGCTCCAACACCTACAAACATTTCTACAAAATCTGAACCTGAAATGCTAAAAAATGGAACGCCAGCTTCTCCAGATATTGCTCTAGCAAGAAGTGTTTTACCTGTTCCTGGGGGTCCTATTAATAGTACTCCCTTAGGTATACGAGCACCCATATCCACATATCTTTTAGGTTGCTTTAGGAAATCAACTATCTCTGCAAGCTCAGCCTTTTCTTCATCTGCTCCTGCAACATCATCAAAACTAATTTTCTTTTGATTAGGATCAACAAGCTTTGCTTTGCTTTTCCCAAGCTTCATTAAACCATTGTTTCCGCCTCCACCCTTCGATTGTTTCTTGAATATAAACACAAAACCTACTATCATTAATATGAATAGTAAATTAGGTAATAACTCAAGCCATATTAAACTAGTTGATGGTTTTACATATGTTTCCACAATCGTTGGACTCTTTGGATGATCTTGAATGAACTGAAATAATCTAACAGAAGGCACAACAGTATTGTATGTAGTTCCGTTTTTTAAAGTTCCCGAAACTGACATCTCATCATCTTGAACCACAAAGCTTTTTATATCATTATTTGTCCAATCATTTTGAAATTGATTAAAATTAATAATTGTTGCTTTATTCTTACCTGTATTTAAAGGCATAGTTGCTGCGATAATAACAAAAACTGTGGTCAAAACCCAAAAAGGAACATTCTTAATTTTTTTCATACGATAATCTACCCTTCCTTCTCATTTATATGATAAGATATATACTCTATTTTTTATAATTAATTTTAAAATTGAGTGTCATAATTAATAGTATAAATAGTTTTTTCAGAACATTAATGTTACAATTATTGTATACTTAATTTAAACTACCCTTCTGCACTCTTTCGTTACCATTTCTTTATATAGATTTTATGAAGAAAATCTACTTTAAAAAACCATTTCATAAATTTATCCCTGAACATTATAAAAAATTATAAGGGAAAAAATTATAAGAAGTATTAATGCCCTAAGCTTTAAATAAGTAGGTACCATAATGTATTCATCATTTTAATTCTATAACTATTGTTCCTCTTCAAATAAAAACGTTATTAATAAAATAAAGTCATCGGGAGTTATTATCTTTAGTATTTTCGTAATAATTATATTATTTTTTATTTAAAAAATATACTATAAATACAAAAGCAATTAAACATATTAAAATTGGTATAAAACTATTTATTAAATAAGACATTATAGTATCACCTCCTATATATATAAATAAATTCAAACCAAATATTATATTACTTACTGAAAAATATATTATAATAGGTATTTCAAATATAAAAAATTCAAAATTCTTTTAATACTTAATTTTTTCCATAGCTTCTTGAATTTTTTGGTTTATTATATCAGATTGTGCTTGAGTAATTATTCGACTTTTTACTAATGCACTTAATTTATTAATCTTCGCTTTAACTTGTGGCACATCTCTTGTTAGTTCTTCAAGTACTATTTCTGACTGAGTCTGTGTTATTGTCTTAGCAGTAACTAGTGCTTTGAGAATATCAGAATAAAATGTTCTCAACATTAGTGTTGAGTTAGCTTGTGCTGTATTCATCGATGATTTCATAGTAATAGATGGTTTCATGGTGGTTGGTGATTTTGTAGAACTACAACCAACAAATATTAGAATAGTCATACTAGCACTAATTAATATTAAAATATTTCTTTTATTTTTCATCTTTATACCATCCTCATATATATTTTTTATAACCACTTTACTACTTTATGATTAGAATAAACGGATAAAATATACTATCAATTAAAAAGTATTATCAATTTAAAAATATTAAATGATAATACTTTTTAATTATATATTATCATTTCGTTATGTGGATTTTATGAAGAAGATCTACTTTAAAAAACTATTTCATAAATTTATCACTGAACAATATAAAAAATTATAAGAGAAATAATTATAAGAAGTATTAAAGCCATAATCTTTAAATACGTAGGTACTATAATTGCTTCATCATTTTTAATCCTATACTTATCATTACTTTTCAAATAAGAATATATTACTAAACCAGCAACTATAAAAACTAAGCTTAAAAGATGGGATATTGAAAAAGGCCCCCAGATTACTGGATTAATTCTAAAGAACTCAACAATTCCTCTAATTAGTGAAAAGCCAATAATATAAGTAACAAACAATTGGCCATCGTACTTTTGTTTTTCGCTTTTTCTCCACAAGATAATAAAGAGAATATAATCTAAAATAAATTCATATACCTGAGCTGGATGCATAATATTACCGCCTACATTGACTCCCCATGGCATAATATGTGTCATTACCTTACCAAAGACATCGCATCCAACTCTTCCAATACCCTGAGCAAGGGCCATTGCAACTACAAAAATATCTGCCAATTTAAAGAACGATATTTTAACCCTAATAGAATAAATGTATCCTGCAACCACTGCAACTAAAATACCACCATGTATAGATAATCCACCTTCATTTATTTTAAGTATCTCCATTGGGTGACTAAAATAAAATGAAGGATTATAAAAGAGTATATAAAATAACCTAGCACCAACTACACCAGCAATTACTCCAACAATTACTAAGTTAAACATAATATCGTCTTTAATTCCTCTTTTTTTTGCTTGCCATTCAGCAAAGAACGTTGCTGATATTATAGCAATTGCAACCATTAACCCGAAAAAATACACATGAAAAGGCCCAACACTAAACAATTCTTTCATTATTTATTCTCCCCCTACTATTTCAATTTAAATATATCTAACTACCATTATTGCATGATAATATAAAGATGTTATGAAGATTTGCGATTTTTTTAGAATATTACACAAATTGTGCCTCAATTCTAGACTTTTCAATTTTACTATTATTCTCTATTACTTCTTAATTTATTAATATAAACATGTATAGTTATATCAGAGGTTAAAACACAATTCTATAAATATTTTAGATTATTGGATCTCTTAATACACTTTTATCAAACACTACGTTTTATAACCTTTTCTTGAAAATAATATTTAATAAAATTTGTATCTTTCTTCATATCATCTACATATAAATTTTGTATTATATTAACAAGGGGGTTTATAATATAAAAGATCATACCGTTAATTTTAAACAATGTAATATGTTATGTGATAAATGCCTAATAAATGTAGCTAAGTGTCTAAGCAATATTCATGGATTAGAAGCCCTAGAAATAAGTCTAAAATCAAAGAAAATAAAAATTATATATAATGATACTACAATTTCTAAAAAGATGATAAAAGATAAGGTTAATGAGACAATACTTACTGGTAAAGTTAAAAATATATATAGCTTTAGTTCATAGATTAAGTAATAGATAAAGAGCTTATTACATTAATAAAATATGTATTAAGTAAATGATAAGAAAAGATTTATAATCATCTAAAATTGATTTAAAGGAGGAATAGATTCATATGAAAGATAACATAAATGATGAAAACAAAGAAAATAAGGGTGGCCATAGTTCAATAAAACATATTCTAATGATGGTGCTCTGCTGCGGTCTTCCAATATTGCTAATTGCAGTATTGCCATTTTTGAAGATTGGAAATACTGCCTTTAGAATTACATTAGCATCAATAATTCCTTTTCTTTGCCCAATATTGATGCTTTTTATGATCCCAATGATGCTTAAAGGTTCAAAGAAAGGCAAATCTTGTAATAATAATAATAATAATAATAAGGAAAAACTACTTAAGTAATTAAAAACACATTGTGAATCAATATAATATCATCTTTTAAATATTATTTCATCTAATAAACTTAGTTGATAACGCTATATTAAAATAATAAGACATACCACCACTTCAATAGAAGTATTGGTATGTCTTATTATTTAGGGACATAATATTATTTTATATTATTATATAGGAATTTAGGTAACATAGCAATCGCAGAATATTTTCAAAATCCAAGCCATACTCAACTAAGAAAAAGAATATTAAACCGAAAGCTTGTCCCTGTTTTATGTAAAGTAAACTTTGGTATATCGTCTTATAATATAAATCTTATTTGTAATTGGTTAAAAATGTCTAATTTCATTATAATATACTTTTTATTTTACTCTTCTAGCTGTAACATAATCATTTCTTCCCACAGGTGAAATTTTAATTACATCTCCTGTATGAGGAGCGTGGATATAATTGTTATCCCCAATGTACATCCCCATATGATGAGGATTAGCGAACGTTCCAAAGAACACCAAATCTCCTGGCTGAAGCTTATCCCTTGGTACTTCTACACCATCATTTATCTGATCAAATGTGGTTCTTCCTACAGATATTCCAAAGTGGGCATATACGTATTGAGTGAATCCTGAGCAATCAAATCCTGAAGGCGTTGTTCCCCCCCACAAATATGGTGTCCCAAGAAAGGTAGAAGCATAGGCTATTATGGCAGCTTGCGATACAGTAGCTCCACCCCTTGAAGGCGTATAATTAGGAGCCGATTCCCTTATATTACTTAGTTTCGTTATACTATTATTTATTGACACTTGAGGCTTGGTTATCTTCTGCACTGAAACATCTTTCTTACTATTTAATCCAGCTATCAATTTATTTTGTACTTCCTTAGCGGCAATTTCCTTGCTCTTTAATTCGGTTATTAATTTATTTTGTGACTCTTTAGTAACCAGTATCGTATCTATCTTCTGCTTATTCTCTACTTGCAAACTCTGTAATTTTCCCTTTGTCGTATTTAGACTTTGCTGTTTTTTATTTAATTCATCTTGAGCAGCTTTAAACCTAGCCGCTACCTTTTTATCAAACTCTATAATGGTTTTTATATTATCTACTCTTGATACAAAATCTCCAAAACTCTCTGAATCCAGTATAATACTCATATAACCATCGAATCCGTTCATATACATGACTCTCATTCTACTATTATATAATTTTTGTTCCTTCTGTGTATCGCTTTCAACCTTCTTAATCTGCGCTTTTGCACTTTTGATTGCCTTTTCAGTTTCAGATATCTTTCCTTTATTCTCTTCTGTTTTAGTCATAATTTTTTCTATTTCATTATCAAACTCTTCTATTTTCGTTTCTACTCCATCTCTCTCAGTCTGAATTTTCATTAGTGAATTTTTCTGTTGTTGTAACTTCTCATTTACTGGGGCCGCTAATGCAGTTACATTTGACGTAAAAATTAATGTTATTACAACCGCAAGATTTCTCAGGACATTTTTCATTATTACATCTCCTTCATTTGTTTATAATTATAAAACACTTAATAAATATACCAAAAACTTATGTGTTTATTGTGAAGATTAGCAGCATGTAAACATTTTTTTTAAAGATATCCTTTTTATTAGTTTTAAGGTTAGGTTGAAGCTTCGTCATATATGAACTGATTAATCCCTAAGTTAGCAAATAACTTGGTAGTTTTATACCTAAAATATTATAATATACGTATTTTTGTTTTTATAAATAAAAAGTCATATAAAAATAATGTGTACCCTTTGTCAAGGACAATCTAAAAAAAAGTCTACGCTGATTTAAGAAGATGATTTCTGTATTGAACAGGAGTCATCTTTTTTAAACCCCATTGATATCTAAA